>NZ_JXAL01000025.1 GCF_000829465.1 Cohnella kolymensis
GGGGTTCCACGCGTTCCCATACCGAACACGACCGTTAAGACCTCCAGCGCCGATGGTACTTGGACCGCAGGGTCCTGGGAGAGTAGGACGTTGCCGGGCAAAAAGCAAAGACACCTTCATCTGAGGTGTCTTTTTCATTACGTCTCAAATTAACGGGCCTGACACCCGCTACTTGAATACATATTCACAAAATCTGCCTGCTTACGCACCACAGTCCCGCTATATGTTCAAAAGCATCGCGTCGGTATCCTCACAGCTCCGATTAACGGGCCTGACGCCCGCTATTTGTATACATATTCGCAAAAACCGCCTGCTAACGGACCCCAGGCCAACTATTTCTTCAAAAGTATCGCGTCCGCACCCTCGCAGCTTCGAATAACGGGCCTGCAGTCCGCTACTTGCATACATACTCGCATACCGCCTGCTAACGTGCCCCAGGACCGCTAAGCGCGGCAAAAAGCTACTTTACTGGTGATAATAAGATACCTCGTGATACTCCAGCCGAATAATTCCGTCTCCCCGTTCGCGCCGCAGTGACCAAAGCAGACGGAAACGCGGGTTTAAAAGCCATAAATGCCAGTAGAGCAGGGCAATTACTAATGAAGAATGAGCCCATGGATAGAACAAACCCGTGACACAGCAGCCGATAAGGAATAAATGAAAGTGCATCCTCCGGAAAACAGAAAGCTGCGTATCCATCACCGGGAGAGGGCCGATCCACGGCCAATCCAGTCGGAATGCCCATTTTTTCTCGGCCAGCGCATCCACCCTACGTACGGTTATCTTCACAACAAAAGCATGCGTGAGTATTGTTATAATGAGCGCAAGCCCGCTATACAGCAATCCGATCCAGCCATATACAGCTGTGAGCGCTGCTGCAACCAGTACCGCCGCAGCCATGTAACTATATTTCCTTTCCGGACGAAGCGATATTTTCCGGATCAGTTTATAATGATAGAAAGTGGGGTCACGAACCAAGGAGTCGGCAGCCATAGTAAACCTCCATGAATGAAAGGGTTCTCTACTTCATACTATCGGCTTAAATCTTATCGAAATTTATGTTTTTCAGATTCATGATCGCTATGAATACGTATACTTTCATAGAATTCGGGCAAACTAAATGGCATCAATAGAGAAAGGCAGGGATTTTCATGGAAGAGAACCGGCAGAAAACCTGCATTATTTGTAACGAGGAGAAAGAGGAAGGAATCACTGTCATAACGGAATTTATTTGCACATCATGCGAATCTGAAATGGTTCAAACGAAAGTGGAAGACGATCGCTATCCTTTTTTCGTACGTCAATTGAAGCAATTGTGGGTTCGTTTTAACGCATAAAGTTGATAGACGGCACAAGCGCTGGAACCGCCTAAGGGTTCCCGCGCTTTTTTTGATACAATGGAAATATAAAAATAGTAACGCGATGGGCCGACACAGACGCTTTGCTCAGTAGGGGGAACGAGTTTCATGTCAGACAAAAACAAGGCACCGCTCTATGAGGCGCTTGTCGTTCATGCCCGGCGTAAAACCGGTGCCTTTCATGTACCCGGACACAAACAGCGCGCAGCATGGGGAAACGAGGGCGAGAACGCGTTTTATGAACAATTGCTTGCCCTTGATGTGACGGAGCTGTCCGATACAGATGACCTGCACCACCCGCAAGGGCCTATTGCAGAAGCCCAGAAGCTGGCTGCGATGTGCTTCGGTGCGGAGGAGACGCAGTTTCTTGTCGGAGGCAGCACGGCGGGCAATTTAGCCATGATATTGGGAGTATGCGGACCCGGCGATTTGCTGCTCGTTCAACGCAACGTTCATAAGTCAATCATTCATGGCTTGATGCTTGCGGGTGTGCGTGCGGTTATGCTGCCCCCTGAAATAGATGCAGTATCCGGACTCGCGTTGTCACTTCATCCACAGCTGGTCGAGTCTGCGCTCGCACAGTACAGCGATGCTAAGGCACTCATCATCTCAACGCCGAACTATTATGGGCTGATGAGAAGTATAGAGCCGCTTGCCGGTCTCGCTCATCAGTATGGAATACCCTTGTTAGTAGATGAAGCGCATGGTCCGCATTTCGGATTCCATCCGCATTTTCCTAAATCTGCTCTGCAGGCGGGTGCGGATATCGTGGTACAATCGACACATAAAATGCTTTCGGCCATGACAATGGGCGCGATGCTTCATATGCAAGGGAAACTGATCGATCGGGCATCCGTTAGACAAGCACTACAAATGGTGCAGAGCTCAAGCCCTTCTTTTCCGATTCTAGCATCCTTGGATCTGGCTCGCAGGCAGCTTCATACACAAGGTGCTAAGACTTTCGTTGTTGCTCTAGCAGGTGTCGAACGAGTAAGCAGCACCCTGATGGATACCCCATTCAGGGCGTTAGGCTACGGGAACTACGCCGGCTCTGCCATTCAGTATGACCCTTTGAAAATGGTTCTGTTCGATGAAACAGGCACGCTGGATGGGTTTGAGCTTCGCGACCGGCTTGAGCAGCGCAAGTGTGTTGCTGAAATGGCGGATGCCCGATATGTCGTAATGGCGTTCGGGACGGGCTCTAGCGTCGAAGACGGGGAGATGCTGGCATCCGCATTACACGATATCGGCCAAGAAATTAGATCCAATTCAGATCTAATAACGTCCAAGTCACCCAAGGATTCAGCTGTTGATTTGTCTACAGCTGAACCGATCAGCTTACCTGAGCCTGTCACTTTTCAGAGAAACATGCCGACTCTTAGATCCATACCGCTGGAAGATTGCGCGGGCTTCATCGCAGGAGAGTGGGTTATTCCATATCCGCCGGGCATTCCGCTCCTGTACCCTGGAGAATCGATCACCCAAACGGCAGTCGAACAATTGAAGCAATGGCGGCAAAAAAGCGCGCATATCCAAGGTGCTAATGACTCCTCATTACAGCAATTACAAGTCTACGAACGCTAATTCTACACACAAAAGGTGAAATAAATGTTTGACCTGAAAAAAGATATCCGAAAGCTTGTCGCCTGGATTACAGGAATCGCAGCGGCAGCGCTGATTATATATCTCATCATGCTTCCACCTGTCTTGGGGGTAGCAGATAACGGGGATTTTGGCAGGCTTTTTAGTGTCACGGGCCTGTCTCATCTTGATCCCAATGAGAACAGTAAAGATCGATTTTATGCTTATTCACATCAACATTTCGGATATGGCGGTTACATGTGGGGCGATTACTTCTCGACACAAATCTTTTTGGTCGCGGCGGCTGGCTTGATCGGGCGCCTGTTCAACTTTCAGGTGTTTGATATACGCGTGTTGGGAGCCTTGTACACTGCTCTATTCCTATTGGCGATCATACTGTTCGTGCGATTCTCTCCCAAAGCCGCGACACGTTCCGCTACCCTTTTCGTATCGGCCGTTATTGCGGTCTGTTTGCTATTCGTCTTCGGAGATTTAGGCTATATCGTTTATTTTCAATCCTTTTTCGGAGAACCGTATGCGCTCATTGGGCTGCTGCTGACAGTCGCATCTGCATTAGCGCTGCTGTCGCACGAGAAACCATCAGGCAAGCTGCTCGCTCTATTCGTAGGCGCAGCGGTCGCCGTAGCTACGTCCAAAATACAGAATGCGCCGCTGGGTTTCGCTTTTGCGCTGCTTACTTGGCGAATGTTAACGCTGCGGCCGGATGCTCGGTGGAGGCGCCAAGTGTGGATTGGAGCAGGCATACTCCTGTTGACGTCCGCTTTAATGATTGTTGCGGCACCGGACCGGCTCAAACATGCGAACTTATACCAATCGATTTTTTACGGTGTGTTGAAGGATTCTCCCGATGTGGCCGGCGACATGAAAGAACTCGGTATTCCCGAGAAATACGCGGTTCTTGCCGGAACGAATTATTTTCAAAAAGATACGCCCATCCGGCAGAAGGATCCTATGCTCAGACAGGAAGTGCTGGAGAAGCTCAGCCACAAAGATATCGCTTTATTTTATCTGAAGCATCCTGGGCGGTTCATTCATAAATTGGAGAGAGCGGCCGACAACGCCATGTTTATTAGACCTAATTACCTGGGTAATTACGATCAATCCGCAGGTAAGCCTCCGGGAGCCAAATCTGACAGTTTCAGCGTTTGGAGCAAGTGGAAGGTTGAGAGCATGCCTCATAGCCTGGCCTGGTTCCTTGGTTTCTACGCAATTTACTTTGTTCTTCTTGGTGTCATATGGTGGCGTAATTCGTCAAAAAGAGTGCGTCTAGGCGCGGAAACGCTGGCAGCGGTCGGATTGGCGGGGGCGTTCGCTTGTGTTGTTCCCTTAATCGGTGACGGGGAGGCGGATTTGGGCAAGCATTTGTTTATGTTTAATGTATGCTTTGATATGATGGTCATAAGCGTTGTCGCGGGAATGTCCTATGGGCTTGCGAAACTCGCATCGCTTGCAAAGCGCCGTCAGGCGTCAAGTTGAAAGGGGAAGGCTGGCATTGCGAGGCGGAACATTCATCACGGTCGAGGGCGGAGACGGCTCCGGCAAAACAACTTTGATTCATTCGTTGGCTCTGAAGCTGCAACAAACAGGGCATGAAGTATTAATCACCCGGGAGCCCGGAGGAAGCCCGATTGCCGAAGCGATAAGAGCTGTTATTCTGAGTAAGGAAAATACCGCGATGGATGCGCGAACCGAAGCGCTTCTTTACGCGGCGGCACGCAGACAGCATTTGGCGGAGAAGGTTTTTCCCGCTTTACAGCGGGGAGTCGACGTTCTGTGTGACCGATTTGTCGACAGCAGCCTTGTATACCAAGGGTATGGCCGGGGGCTCGGACTTGATGCGGTATGGGACATTAACCGGTTTGCGACGGAAGGCTGTATGCCGGATTTAACGATTTATCTGGACTTGGATCCGGAGATCGGACTGAAACGGATACAGAATAATCGCGATCGGGAAATGGATCGTCTGGATCTGGAGAGCCTGGCATTTCATCGCCGCGTGCGTGAAGCCTACTTGCTTGTGGCGGAACAGTTCAAGGAGCGTATTGTAACGATAGACGCATCTGTATCCAAAGAGGAGATTGCGGCCCAAGCTTGGACACTTGTGGAAGGTAAACTGAAACTTTGACGATTTTCCGACCCGGTTAAAGGATTTTCGAGCGAAAGTGTCCAATTTATAAGTATAAAGACAGACCCAAACTTAATGAGGAGGGCCTGAACAATGAAATTACTAATAGCAGTCATCCAAGATAAAGACAGTAACCGATTGTCGAATGCTCTGATCAAGGAAGGTTTTCGTGCAACGAAGCTGGCCAGTACCGGAGGTTTCTTGCGCGCCGGGAACACGACGTTCCTGATCGGGATTGAGGATGACAGGGTGCAGGCCGCGCTCGACGTCATCCGCTCGAATTGTAAAGTGCGCGATCAGCTGGTTACGCCGGTGTCCCCTGTAAGCGGCGCCGCAGACTCTTACATTCCGTTCCCGGTAGAGGTACAGGTAGGCGGGGCGGCGGTATTCGTATTGCCGGTCGAAAGGTTCGAACATTTTTAAGCAGCCGGGTGGTGAATGGAATTGAAAATCCAGCCGGGTTTCTACCCCGTAAACAAGTCTCTTCAGCGGTGGGGAAACGTCTGCACGCCCAGTTCAGTCGCAAAGTTTCGGAGATTTGATGCAGCAGCAGGAAGAGCAGCGCACGCATGAAGAGCTTCAGCGAAAGCTGGAGGATATCCGGCTCCAAGGAGACCGCCTTACCCGCTCAATGACCGTGCGTGAACTGGTGCTGTATCGTCAGATGGTGAAAGGATTTTTAGAAGACACCGTTCGCCGCGGCATCGGCTTGAAGGAAACGAAAGGCTGGGACCGCCGCGGCCGCGGAAAGCGCTACAAGCTGCTCGAAGAAGTGGACGCCATGCTTGTCGGTATGGGTGAGGAATTGCTCCACACTGAGCAAGGACGCTTGGATCTGCTGCAACGAGTCGGCGAGATTCGAGGCATTCTGATCAACTTGGTATTTTAAAGTGCAATGATCGTGTGCGCCGGCGTTCCGTCAGCAGGATTATTGTCACGGATTTACGGAGGAGCACGCTTCATGGGATTCGAACAAATCATTGGGCAGGAAAGAGCCAAGTCATTGCTCCAGACTGCCCTGCAAACACGCAAAATTGCCCACGCTTATTTGTTCGCAGGACCGAGCGGTTCCGGCCGCAGGGAAATGGCGGGCATCTTCGCCCAAGCCCTGTTCTGCGAACGAGGCGGGAATGACGCTTGCGGCGAGTGTTTGGAATGCCGCAAAGTCGAGCATGGCAACCATCCTGACTTTCATATGATTGAACCGGATGGCGCCGCGGTTAAAATAGAACAGATTCGTTCGCTGCAGCGGGAATTGTCTTACCGCACCGCAGGAACGGGCTATAAAGTATATATTATCGAAGGTGCGGAGACGATGACGGTGCAGGCGGCTAACAGCCTGCTTAAATTTTTGGAAGAGCCGCCTTCGCCGGTTGTAGCCATACTCATAGCGCCAAGCGCACAAGCTGTGCTGCCTACGATATTATCCCGCACCCAGCTCATCGCATTCGTACCGGGAGACCGACAGGCGACGGAGAAAGCGCTGATCGCGGAAGGCAAGCCGCCGCTGCTGGCGCGTGCTGCAGTGAATCTGGCATCCGGGTTGAACTCCAGCCGCTTGTTAGTAGAGCAAAATTGGTTTGCAGATATCCGAAACGTAGTGATACAATTAGGGAAGGAGAGTCCGTCCCGGTTCTCTGCTAGTCTGCTTATCGCGCAGCAGCAGATTTTTAAAACGGATCTCTCGGAACATGTCGAAATTTTGCTGCAGATGTTAGCTTTGTATTATAGAGATATGATTTATGTCATGACCGGCCGGCAGGAACAGATGGTGTTTCCCGATCAGGCTGAATGGATCTCCAAGCACGCGTGGAGCCGATCCATAGATGATTGGGTAGCGGTAATGGAGTCCGCACTGACGGCGGCAAGGCGAATTAAGGCTCATGTGCCGGCACAGCTGGCATTGGAGCAATTTTTGTTGAACGTTCGGGAGGGGTAGTATTGTACGATGTGGTCGGAGTCCGCTTCAAAAAGGCGGGCAAAATCTATTATTTCGATCCGGCCGAGCATCCGGTATCCAAAGATGAGCATGTCATCGTGGAAACGGCACGCGGCGTCGAATACGGCAAAGTTGTCGTCGGCCCGAAGACGGTTGGAGAATCCGATGTTGTTCTGCCCTTGAAGAAAGTCATTCGGGTGGCCGGAGATACGGACGCGAAAGCGGTTGAAGAGAACCGCGGAGCGGCGAAGAATGCATTCACTGTCGGACTGCAAAAGATCAAGGACCACGCGCTCAAGATGAAGCTCGTGGACGTGGAATACACGTTTGACCGGAACAAAATCATCTTTTATTTTACGGCCGAAGGGCGCGTTGATTTCCGTGAGCTGGTGAAAGATTTGGCCGGCGTATTCCGGACCCGCATTGAATTGCGGCAAATCGGCGTGAGAGACGAGGCCAAGATGCTCGGCGGCATAGGACCGTGCGGACGCGTACTTTGTTGTTCCACATGGCTCGGCGACTTCGAACCGGTCTCCATCAAGATGGCCAAGGACCAGAACCTGTCGCTGAATCCTACGAAAATATCCGGATTATGCGGACGCCTTATGTGCTGTTTGAAATACGAGCATGACAATTACGAGAGTGCCAAGGAAGAGCTGCCTGCGGTCGGCCGCACGGTTGTAACCTCTATGGGCGAAGGCAAAGTCGTAGGGCTGAATATAGGCAGCCGAAGCGTACACGTCCAGTTGTTCGACCTCGGCAAAGTGAAAGAGCTGCCATTTGACGACGTCGTCCTCAAATGAAGAATTCGACACATCCCTGATGCCTTGAGGTGGATAGTTGTTCATGAAAGACATTTTCCTTCGCATGGATGAACTGGAATCGCATATGGGAACGCTCCATTCGAATTTCGGGGAGCTTAAGCTTAAGATCAAAGAGCTGTTGGAAGAAAATCAGCGGTTACGTATCGAAAATGAGCAGCTGAGAAAAGTGCTGAAGCGGGGAGCAGAGCCTGCCGAACTCCAACATACGGCAGATGAACCGGCTGCCGTCAAGGGAGACAAGCTTCCAGGCGCCATGGGCGTCGGGGAAGGTTATGATAATTTAGCCAGACTGTATCACGAAGGCTTTCACATTTGTAATGTATATTACGGCCATTTGCGAATGGAAGGCGATTGCCTGTTCTGTTTATCCTTTTTAAGCAAGTGATATTCCTTTAACGCGTGAAGAACACGCCGTCTTTTCCCCAGGGAAAGGACGGCTTTTTTTAGTAACTGGGAAACGCTAATAAAAACTTGGCATACAGCGGCGAATCGAGTAAGCTAGGGTGCGTGGAACGTGAAAGATTGCATAGGGATGGAGGCTGGCAAAGTCATGGATGACGCCGACCAAGCTGGCGCTGAGGTACTGCAGCCGGGTGAAAGGCTGGACGATTTACTTACGAAGAATTTAAAAATCATACAAAGCTCCGAAGTATTCAGCTTTTCATTGGATGCTGTTCTGCTGGCCCGCTTTGCGGGTGTGCCCCGGCATGGCAGGGTGCTCGATCTTTGTACGGGCAATGGTGTCATTCCACTGCTTCTCACTACGCGTACGACAGCGTCTATTGAAGGTGTTGAAATACAACCCCGGCTCGCCGATATGGCTAAGCGCAGTGTGCAGCTGAACGGTTTAGACAAGCGGGTTTCAATAATAGAGAACGATTTGCGCCTCTGGAACTTGGAGGGGGAATGGTACGATGCCATTACCGTTAACCCGCCGTACTTACCGGTACAGACCGGGGATCACAAGGAGAACCAATATCAAGCGATGGCGCGGCACGAATTGGGATGTACTTTGGAGGATGTGATCGCAGCATGCGCGCGCTCGATCCGCCCGGGCGGACGGGTGTCCATGGTTCACCGTCCTGCAAGACTGGCGGATATTATCGATTTAATGAGGCGGTACCGTCTGGAGCCCAAACGGCTCCGTTTCGTTCATCCTCGCAGTGCGGCAGAGGCTAACATGGTGTTAATAGAGGCATCACGGTACGGTAAACCTGAAATTCGACTGCTGCCGCCTTTAGTCGTATATGGACCGGACGGCGACTATACATCGGAGCTTCAGGACGTATTCTATGGACGGAACAGCCGGCTGGCGCACTCGGTTGGCGGAGAGGAGACATTACAGTGAACGACAAGACAGGCGGGGAACCGGCGGCCATACAGCGCAGTTTTACCCCGCGTGAAAAGCCTGGAACTTTGTATTTGGTTGCAACCCCGATAGGCAACTTGGAGGATATGACTTTCCGCGCGATTCGTACGCTCCGGGAAGTCGATCTGATCGCCGCGGAAGATACAAGACAAACAAGAAAGCTGCTGACACATTTTGAGATCCAGAACCGGCTGGTCAGCCACCACGAGCATAACGAACAGGCCAGCGCACCGGAATTGGTTCGGTTGCTGATCGAGGGGCGGAACATCGCGCTTGTAAGCGACGCCGGAATGCCCGCGATCTCAGATCCCGGGACAGAATTGGTTGCGGCCTCTATTGCCCAGGGGATTCCTGTCGTCCCGATCCCCGGAGCCAATGCCGCGCTGTCCGCCCTTGTCATCTCAGGACTTCCAACCGACAGATTTCTGTTTCTCGGGTTCCCGCCGCGGGATCGCAAAAGCTTGATTCGACTGCTCGACGGCGTGGAGAACGAGACGGCCACACTCATTTTCTATGAATCGCCGCACCGTTTAAAGAAAACCCTGGCTGTTGTTGCGGAACGCTGGGGCGGACGCGGCATTGCAATCGTGCGCGAATTGACCAAGCGTTATGAGGAGGCCGTGCGCGGAACGGTCCAGGCTTGTCTTGATTATGTAGAGGACAATCCTCCCTCGGGAATGCTGTATTGTGGTAGAAGGGAAACGAACATCAGCTGAGCAAAGTGGCGGGGAATTACGGGAAGGAGTCTGGTGGTCGCCTTTGACGATGCTGCAACATGTCGGGCATTACGAGCAGTTGGGCTTAAATCGCAAAGAAGCGATGAAGTCCGCTGCCGCCGATCGGGGGATTTCACGTCGAGATGTCTACCAAGAACTATTAGATGAAAAATAATAAAATTAAAAATAAATAAAAAAAGGCCTCCCGACAGGCATCTCGGGAGGGTTACAAGGAGTATAAAAAGGTTAGAATTAACATTTTTTCAGTTTACTTTTTTCATTATAACTTATTTTCTCTAATTTGTCACAGGTGTAGGTAAATCCTGCAAACATTCTCGACAAATGATTTTACCTTTAAAATATGTAACGTTCTCCGCGTTCCCGCAAAAGATGCATGCAGGCTCATATTTCTTCAGCATGATCCGTTCTCCGTCAACATAGATCTCCAGCGCATCCTTCTCACCTATGCCGAGCGTACGGCGCAATTCAATCGGGATGACAACGCGGCCCAGTTCATCAACCTTCCGCACGATTCCTGTGGATTTCATCATTTGGAAATTCCCCTCTCCTCGGGTTAAAATAAAACTGCGAATGGACGAATATGTCCGAGCTTGTCCTTTGTTGGCACAATTCGACAAAGTTCTCTGTTTTCCGGTTTCTATCGTACCAACCATTCCCAAATAAGTCAACATCGATTACAAGTTTCAAAGATGTATACAAACCTGGATTCCTGTTAAATCAAGGCATTGTCAGCAAGCATTCACGAAATATACACATTTACTAAGAGGAAAATCTTTAATAGAATAATCCGACATAATTCGACAAAAAATCAGAGAAATTGTCGAAATTTCTAACTGAGGTGATGCTGTGCTCACTAAATTGAGGGAAGAAAAGGTTTTTAAAGACCCGGTACATCATTCCATTTATGTGCAGGATGTTACGATCTGGAAGCTGATTAACACACCGGAGTTTCAGCGGCTTAGAAGGATACGCCAGTTAGGCACTTCTTATTTAACGTTCCATGGAGCAGAGCATAGCCGGTTTTCACACTCCCTGGGTGTCTATGAAATTACGCGCAAAATCATTTCCCGATTCGAGAGGAATGAGTATCCGGATTGGCCGAAAGATGAAAATTTATTAAGCTTATGCGCATCTTTGCTGCATGACATCGGGCATGGGCCTTTTTCGCATTCGCTCGAGCAGGTATTCCACACAGATCATGAACAATGGACGTGTGACATCATCTTGGGTGACACCGGTGTAAACCGCGTATTAAGAGAAGTGGACCCCGGCTTTCCCGACAAAGTAGCTTCAGTAATCTGCAAAACCTATCATAAACCGATCGTCGTAAGCTTGGTTTCGAGCCAAATGGACGCGGATCGAATGGATTATTTATTGCGGGATGCGCATTTTACGGGCGTCAACTACGGAACCTTCGATCTGGATCGCATCCTTAGGGTACTTCGACCGAACAAAGATCGGATCGTCGTAAAGGAAAGCGGCATGCATGCCGTCGAGGATTATTTGATGTCCCGCTACCAGATGTATTGGCAGGTTTATTTCCATCCGGTTACACGAAGTTCCGAAATTGTCCTTCGCCAAATATTCCGAAGAGCCCGTAAGCTCCATGACAGTGGCTTCGAGTTTAAATTCCTGCTTCCGCCGCTGCGTCAATTATTGGAAGGTTCGATGACCGTACATAGCTATCTGATGCTGGACGAGGCAATGGTGCAGACGGCGTTCGGCCAGTGGAAATTGGAGAAGGACGAGCTTCTCGCGGATTTATGCAGGCGGTTTTTGGAGCGTGACTTGTATAAATACATTCCTTTGGAACACGGAGAGGAAAGCTGGATCGAGGAACTGCGGCAACAGTGGGAACGGATCGGTTTAAATCCCGAATATGATCTGGAGGTGGATATCCCGACGGATCTGCCTTATGATGTGTACAAACCGGGTGCGCTGCCGGACAGCCGGGAGAAGCCGCCCATCCTGTTACTGGATGACAAAGAGCAGCTTACCGAGATCTCGCACAAATCTGAAATTATCCGCTCCATCGCCGGGTTGCAGCGCGGGAAATACTACATTTATTATCCCGAGTCAAAAGTGCTTCCGCACGCATTGAAATTAAGCGCGGCGATCCGTGAGAAACTCTATATATAATAGAAGGGAGACAACTTTCGACAATGTTTATCGACACGCATGCACATCTAGATTCTCCAAAATTCGACAACGACCGTGCGGAGGTAATTGAGCGTGCTCAGGAAGCCGGTATAGACACCATCGTGAATATCGGATTCAATCGCGAGACAATTCCTTCAACAATGGCGTTGGCGGAACAATACCCGTTCATCTTCGCTGCAGTCGGATGGCATCCGACAGATGCCGTTGATATGAAACTGGAAGAGGATTTAGCCTGGATCGAGAGACTTTGCAGCCATCCCAAAGTGGTCGCCATAGGCGAAATCGGACTCGATTATTATTGGGACACGTCTCCTAAGGAGCTTCAGCATACGGTTTTCCGCGAGCAAATCCGATTGGCCAAGCGGCTGAATAAACCGATCGTCATTCATAATCGGGATGCGCATGAAGATGTCGTTCGTCTGCTTAAAGAAGAGAACGCATCGGAGGTCGGCGGAATCATGCACTGCTTCTCGGGAAGCTGGGAGATCGCGAAGCAATGCCTGGACATGAACTTCTATATTTCCTTCGGAGGCCCCGTGACTTTCAAAAATGCCAGGGTACCGAAGGAGGTGATGGAGCGGGTCCCGATGGACCGGCTTCTGCTCGAAACGGACGCTCCTTCCTGGCTCCGTACCCCCATCCGCGGACAAAGAAACGAGTCGGCCTATGTGAGGCTTGTTGCGGAGGCGGCGGCAGAGATCAAAGGAATTTCTTTGGAAGAAATTTCAAATCAAACAAGCCAAAATGGACGTAATTGCCTGGGGCTTACAACATAAAACGTTAAAACAGTGAGAAAAAGCGACTCACGCGTAGTTAAAACTGGTTTTTGTTTAGAATAATTCAAAAATTAAGCCTTAAAACCAGGAAAAACGATGATATTCGTCCAAAGCGCATCCTTTACACCGCAGGTGCCTACGGGTTATCATCTACAACAGAGTTTGAATATGGCATCCCTTTTCCAGAACGCTTAATCTTCCCGATAGGAAGAGCGGGGGACCCAACGCGGCGACGATCAACAGTGCGTCCTAAGCGGTCCGAGCAATCTTGGGGTGAATTTCATGAACGGGCATCCGACAGAATGAAGTCAATGTCCCGCAGTGAATAGGGCAACTCTCTTTGCCCGAACCCGACAGCTAACCTCGCAAGCGTGACAGAGAGAGGTCAACCTCGTGCTGCCCATTTCCCTTACATTCGTCACAAGCGGAAGCCACGAACAGGTCCTCTGTCGTAGGCTTTTTGTGTTGAAAAAAAGGTGTTTAAATGGCTGGCTCGGAGGGTATTACACCTGTATGACTGGGTAAGGCGGCGCATTTTTTCGCCAAGCCGCGCGGCGAAAAGACATGTGCCGTTATCAAAATTGGATAGTCGCGTCGAAATCATGCAGTAAAGTCGACGGCGGGGCTATGAAGGAGGAAGCGAGAATATGGGCTTTGTTCCTATCGAGGAAACCCATGATCCACGACCGACCAACAAGCTTTTCGCACTGCGATGGAAGCATGAGCATTTGCGTTTCATCCTATTGGGCGCAATTCTCTCTTTTGCCATCACCGTAATGTTCACGTCTCTGCTCCATCGGGCAGCTGCGAAGAACGTCACGCTTGTGGACGACGGAATGACATCCGTCGAGCTTACAAGTACCAGCAATGTTTTGGGGTTTCTAGAGGAACAGCAAATTCAAGTTGGCCCGAATGATCGTATATCTTTGCTGCCGACTGATCCTCTCAAAGAGGGCAGCCAGATCGTGATCGATCGTGCGAAGAGTATTACGATTAAAGCGGACGGTAAGCAACAAGCTGCGTATACAACTGAAGATAGCGTTGGGGGAGTTTTAAAAGAGCTGCGCATTTCACTAGGCGGCGAAGATCGGATATCGCCATCGCTAGACACACCTGTAACACAGGGACTGAACGTGGCGATTACCAGAGTGCGTAAAGAGATAACAGAAACGCAGCATCCGATCGCATTTAAAGTAGTGAAGAAGCAGAACGAAGATCTGACCGCCGGCAAAGAAAAGGTCGTTACGACCGGAAAGAACGGTCTGGTCAAGTTCAAGACGGAGCGGGTGTTTGAGAACGGCAAGCTGGTCAGTCAGAAGCTGATCGAGAAAACCGTGGCTCAGCCCGCCATTCAACAAGTCGTTTCTGTCGGCACGAAGAAGAAGCCGGAGGTTGTGACGCTCGCGTACAAAGAGCCTGCAGGGGATGCGCAAGTATCCGCAGACGCGCGTACGATAAGCTTGAACGGCCAATCGGTGAAAATAAAGAAAATGCTGACTAACGTAACTTTAACCGCCTATTCCGCAGGTCTTGCCTCGACAGGCAAAACGAAAGGTCATCCGGAATATGGGGTTACCGCATCCGGCGCGATCGTCAAGGAAGGACGGACCATCGCAGTAGATCCGGACGTCATTCCGCTCGGCTGGTGGGTGTACATTGAAGGTATCGGCTTCCGCCGTGCCGAGGATACGGGCAGTGCTATTAAAGGCAAGAAAATCGATGTCTTTTTTGAGAGTGAGAAATACGCGAACAAATTCGGACGGCAAAGCGGATTCAAGGTTTATGTAATCGGTCCGGTGAAACCGTCATCCAGCTAGACGTAATGCATTATGTAAAAGTTGCGCCTGAAATAATACCCGGCTTTACAGGGGATGCCTCCCGCGGGGCGCATACATAAATGCGGGAACAAGCGGCAATTCGAAGATCGGGAAGAAGCTGACTGCTTCTTCCCGATTTTTGTATGAACGACAGTTGGGGACAATCTTGATGTATGGGATAATGTCTTATACGCGGATACAAGCTGTTGATTAAAGGCGGACTGGTTAAAATGATACAAGAAATGATTGTTGTCGAAGGAAAGGACGATACCACAGCCGTTCGAAGAGCGGTGGGAGCCGATACGATCGAAACCGGGGGATCGGCTGTCGGTGATGACGTGCTTCGGCGAATTGAGCTGGCACAGTCCCGCCGGGGCGTAATTATCTTTACCGATCCGGATGCTCCGGGCGAACGGATACGTAAAATCGTCGCGGAGCGGGTGCCCGGCTGCAAACATGCTTTTCTGACCAAGGATGAGGCGAGAGGGCGCAACGGTATCGGTGTGGAGCATGCATCTGACGAAGCGATCCGCAGAGCACTCGAAGTCGTGCGGACGGCGGACGGCGATAGTGGCGATTACGGTGAGATAACGTGGAGCGACCTGCTCGATACCGGTCTCATCGTTCATGCCTCATCCGCGCGCCGAAGAGAGCGGATGGGCGAGCTGCTCGGCATCGGTTACGCGAACGGCAAACAGTTTCACAAACGATGCCTAATGTTCCGGATTACGCGCGCGGAGTTTCTGGCAGCATTGGAACAGCTGGAACGGGAAGGGTTGTAGCATGAAAAACTTCGGAGATATAAGCAAAGATATTGCGGCATCGGGCCGTACACGTGACATCATTCGCAAGCATGGCTTTACCTTCAAGAAAAGTCTCGGCCAAAATTTTCTGATTGACCTGAACATTCTGGATCAAATCATTGCCGCGGCGGAACTGGACGAGACCCGGGGTGCTCTGGAAATCGGACCGGGCATCGGTGCCCTCACGGAACGTTTGGCGAAAGCGGCGGGCAAAGTGACGGCGGTGGAAATCGACAATCGTCTGCTGCCCATTCTGAAAGACGTATTGTCGCCTTATGAGAATGTCGAAGTCATTCACAGCGATATTCTGAAAACGGACTTGCAGCAATTATGGCAGGAACAGTTCGACGGCTGTTCCGCTGTAAGCGTCGTGGCCAATTTGCCCTATTATGTTACGACTCCGATTGTGATGAAATTACTCGAAGACAGGGTGCCGCTGGAGCATATTGTAGTCATGGTGCAAAAAGAAGTGGCGGAGAGAATGACGGCGAGCCCCGGCGGCAAGGAATACGGCAGTCTAAGCATAGCCGTCCAATATTATTGCGAAGCCAAGCTGGTCTGTACGGTACCCGCCGGGTCGTTTATTCCTGCTCCTAATGTCGATTCCGCGGTTATTAAGTTGACCAGGCGGAACAAGCCGGCAGTGTCCGTCACGGATGAAGCTTTATTTTTTGATGTCGTCCGCGCTTCCTTCGCGCAGCGAAGAAAAACCCTCGTGAATAATTTGTCCGCGTTTGCCGGGAAAGAACGGAAAACGGAGCTGGCCGAGCTGCTTGCCGACTGCGGCGTGAAGCCCGAGAGACGCGCTGAGACCCTGTCGCTGTCCGAGTTTGCGACGGTTACCGATGCGATGGCTGACAAAGGAATGCTGAGCTAAGCCGCCCATCTCATCTTTACGCCCGTCCGGACGCGCACCCGCGGGGCGCGTGCTCCATAGGATAGACGAAGAGGTGATGTGCCTATGAAGCAGGGGGATCTCGTCGTCCGCAAATCCTATGGCGGTGATATGTTGTTCAGAGTCGCGGCTTTCTTCGGAGGGCAAGCCGTGCTCCGAGGAACAGACTACCGGTTGCTCGCGGACGCGCCATACGCGGATCTTGAAACGGTACGGGATCCGGACGAGCTGGGCGGGACACGCCAAGCGCGTATTCATGCGAGCGAATCCTTGCGCCGTATGAGCGAGGAGCGCAACAAGCTGACGGAGCGGGCAACACATGGGTATCAAGAGGACCGGCGCAAGCCTTTCTTTGAGTTGCCAGGTAAAGTATTGCATCTTGACGGCGACGTGAATTATTTAAAAAAGAGCATGCAGGTTTACGGACAGCTGGGTGTGCCCGCTCACGGTATGCATTGCCATGAATCACAAATGCCGCAGATGCTGACCCGGATGCTGCCGCTTTATCATCCCGACATTGTGGTGATTACAGGACATGATGGCGTTCTTAAACAAAGGCCGGATATACAAAACTTAAGCAGCTACAAAAATTCTTTAAATTTTGTTCATTCCGTGCATGTGGCCAGAGAATATGAGCGCAGGCTGGATTCCCTTGTGGTTGTGGCAGGCGCATGCCAGTCCCATTTCGAGGCGTTGATGCAAGCAGGCTCCAACTTTGCGAGCTCACCGGGAAGGATCATGATCCATGCGCTTGATCCGGTCTATGTTGCGGTTCGGGCCGCTTTCACGCCTTTCCGCGAGACGATTGATATTTCCGACGTCATCGCTCATACGATCAGCGGCAGGCAAGGGGTAGGCGGAATTGAAACAATGGGACGGTTTCGCATCGGATTACCGAATATGAAGGTGCTGAACGCACCTCAAAATGTGAACATTGTGTGACGATAAAAATGCGAAGTGTGAAAAAAGCCATAAGATGCAAGGAAAATGACCGTTGACAGCAAAACATCATCGTTGTTATAATATTGTGCTCATTTGACACCTCCCCTGATTTTAGTTATAATTTACAGGGAAAGAGGTGGTAGTGGATCATGGCCAAAAACGCGCTTCTAGAGATTAAACGAAGCCTGGAACCGCACGTAGGTTCCAAAATCATGCTCCGCGCCAACGGTGGACGCCGAAAAACCATCGAACGCACGGGAGTATTGGAAGAAATATACCCATCGGTGTTCATTGTCAAGTTGGATCAAGAACAGCATGCGTTTAAACGGGTTTCTTACAGTTATGCTGATATTTTGACGGAGTCCGTAGAAGTTATGCTGTGCAACGAAGATGGCCAAGTGCGTATCAATTACGCGCACTGACAAGGTTTATTGCACGGGCAGCATCCCGCTTGACGGCGGGGGCTGCCCGTTTTGCATGCAACGGGAGCACGCAAGCCATGCTAAGGGGGAACGCCGTGTTGGCGTCACTCAGCGATGGAGGCGATGACATTGAGCCGCCGCAGAAGAAGTATCATGTCGGAACAGTTCAAAACCGAATTGGCGAAGGACCTGGGCTTCTACGATACCGTGCAGCGTGAGGGCTGGGGCGGAATTCGGGCTAAAGATGCAGGAAACCTCGTGAAACGCGCAATCCAGATCGCGGAGAAGACGACAACCCGTTCTCCGCAGCAGTAAAGGCACTCAACCGAACGCTTATTCACGCCGGGTCGAATCCTTATCAAGGGTTCGATCTCTTTTTTTAGGAAATCGCAATTGACAGGCTTGTTTGTTATAATATGTAAAGGTTTTTTGCGCGATTTGGTGAGGGTCACCGTAGACGCGGACTTGGAAGTGGTGATGACATATGCAGAAGATTTATGAGAAAGCTCCGGCCAAAATCAATTTGCTGCTCGACGTGCTCCGCAAGCGCGATGACGGTTTTCACGAAGTGGAAATGATCATGACCATGGTAGATCTCGCGGACCGGCTGGAAATGGAGGAGTTGCCGCGCGACCAAATCGTACTGACCAGCGAAGCGGGCTTCATACCGCTGGACGAGAAAAATTTGGCATTTCAAGCGGCGAGGCTGATTAAAGATCGCTATGACGTGAGACGAGGCGTATATATTCATCTGGACAAGAACATACCGGTCGCAGCCGGATTGGCAGGCGGAAGCAGCGATGCTGCCGCGGCGCTTCGCGGGCTGAACCGGCTGTGGGAGTTGCAGCTGACTCTCGGCGAACTGGAGATCTTAGGCGCGGAGCTCGGATCCGACGTGCCTTTTTGTATTCGAGGGGGAACGGCACTTGCGCGAGGCCGAGGGGAGAAATTGGTGAGCCTCGATCCGCCGCCTCAGTGCTGGGTCATCCTGGCCAAGCCTCCCATCAATCTCTCAACAGCAGATATATACGGAAAGCTGCGGGCGCACGATTTGCCGTACCATCCTTCCGCCCCCGATATGCTTGATGCGATCCGGCGCCAATCCTTCACCGACATGTGCGCGGCTCTCGGCAACGTGCTTGAAACGGTAACGCTCGATCGCTATCCCGAGGTCAGGCAGATTAAGGAATGTATGGTCAAATTGGGAGCCGACGGCGTGCTCATGTCAGGAAGCGGCCCGACAGTGTTCGGGCTTGTATCGAAAGAAGCTAAAGTGGCGCGCATCTATAACGGGCTAAGAGGCTTTTGACAACGAGTTTCGTGGCAAGAATTCTTACATAGATATTTGATTATGATGGAAACAGCTGCATCTTATTGCTCAAAACCGTATAAAAATGGTATTATATCGTATAATATTCGGATTTGCACGGGAGAGAGGACTGTGAAAAAGTTGAAACGCAGTGCCAGGCTGGTGGACATGACACAATATTTATTAGCCCGTCCTCACACGTTAATTTCCCTGACAGCATTTGCTGATCGATATCAATCCGCCAAGTCATCGATAAGCGAAGATTTGGCCATCATCAAGGAAGTATTCGAGGAGCAAGGAATCGGTGAGCTGAACACGCTGGCCGGCGCTGCCGGCGGTGTACGGTTTGCGCCGAAAACCCGCAAGGACGTGGCTTTGGAGAGATTGCTCTCGATCTGCAGGCAGCTGGAGCAGCCGGACCGGCTATTGCCGGGCGGTTACTTGTATATGACGGATTTGCTCGGGCAGCCGGCAATGATGCAGGAACTCGGCCGCATGTTCGCGTCAGCCTTCGCCGACCGTGATATCGATGTCATCATGACGGTGGAGACGAAAGGAATTCCGCTTGCGCTTGCCGCTTCGTTTTTTCTGAATTTGCCGGTCGTTATCGTACGGCGGGATCATAAAGTAACGGAAGGATCCGCGGTGAGCATCAACTATGTTTCGGGTTCCGCCAAACGAATACAGACGATGTCGCTTGGCCGCAGGGCTCTTAAGGAAGAGTCCCGGGTGCTGATCATCGATGATTTCATGAAGGCCGGAGGCACGATACAGGGCATGGTGGATTTGCTTCATGAATTCCGAGCGGTCGTTGCAGGTGTCGGCGTCTTCGTCGAATCCGGCGAGGTCGCTCAGGACGAACGCCTTTTACACGACTACGTTTCTCTTGCGCGTCTGACCGAAGTGGATCTGAAAACCAGGCAAATTAAAGTACAACCCGGCAATTACTTTAATTCTGATTCCAAATAAGGGAGGAATATCCAGAATGACTCTGAAATTCGTGTCTACCCCTCACGCGCCGGCCGCCATCGGACCGTATGCGCAAGCCGTCCGCTCCGGTAACCTGCTGTTTACATCGGGACAGATTCCGTTAACTGCGGACGGGCAGCTGATCGCCGGCGGTATCCAGGAACAGACCCGGCAGGTGCTGGACAATCTGAAAGCGGTATTACAGGCCGAAAATGCAACTTTACGGGACGTGGTGAAAACCACCGTTTTTTTAAAGGATATGAACGACTTTGCAGAGTTTAATTCGGTCTATCGATCGTACTTTGGAGAGCATACTCCGGCGCGCTCAACCGTAGAAGTATCAAGGCTTCCGAGGGATGTTTTTGTCGAAATTGAATTGATCGCGGCGATTAATGTCGAAACTGTCAGGAATTAAAATATTTTTTAAAATTTGTCCATTCTTTTTCCAATTTTAAGAAGGAATTTGCACTGACTTGTGGAATATTACACCAAGTCTTCGAGAGGCAAAAGGTGGTGAACACAAGTGCAAATTACAGATGTGAGACTCCGCCGGGTCAACTCGGAGGGGCGTATGAAAGCGATTGCTTCAATTACCATTGACAACGAGTTCGTCGTTCACGACATACGCGTTATCGACGGTAACAATGGCATGTTTGTCGCTATGCCCAGCAAGCGGACACCCGATGGAGAGTTCCGCGACATTGCTCATCCGATCTCTTCCGGTACCCGTGAGAAGATTCAAGCGGCCGTACTGGCAGAGTACGAGCGCGCGGCACAGGAAGATGAAGTATTGGTTGAAGGGGCATAATAATGGAAATAGGGAGAAGAGGGCCCCTGCAGGCTCTCTTTTCATTTGTATAAGAATAAGCTAAAATGCTTTAAGATTGAGACCTACCGAATGGAAGGGGTTTGACACCCGGATGAAGAAGATGGCGATTCTACTTGCTGCGGGTCAGGGCAAGCGCATGAAATCGAAACTATATAAGGTGCTGCATCCCGTGTGCGGGAAACCGATGGTCAGCCATGTGTTGGATACCGTACGCGAAGCCGCCTGTGAAAGAGCCGTTGTTATTGTGGGTCATGGCGCGGAAGCGGTTAAAGAAACATTGGGATCTTCCGTAGAATATGCGCTGCAAGCCGAGCAGCTCGGAACCGGTCACGCGGTCATGCAAGCCAAGGATCTGCTGGGAAGCGAAGACGGCGTAACGGTGGTGATCTGCGGAGACACTCCTCTCGTTCGTACGGAGACGGTAGATGCGTTGATTGAGCTGCACACGAAAAGCGGAGCCGGCGCTACCATTCTGACCGCACAGTTGGATGATCCGACCGGCTATGGACGGATTGTGCGCGCAGACGACGGCAGCGTGCTGCGGATCGTGGAGCAGAAGGATTGCACGACGAAGGAAGCGCAGATTCAAGAGATCAATGCAGGGACTTATTGCTTTGACAATCTTAAGCTTTTTCAGGCGCTGGAACGCGTCACCAACCAGAATGCTCAAGGGGAGTATTACTTGACGGATGTGATAGGCATCATGCAAAAGCAGGGTGACTTGATCACGGCGTATATGGCGCATGACCCGTCGGAAGCAATCGGGGTTAACGACCGCATTGCTCTGGGAGAAGCGGAAAGACTGATGCGTCTTCGAATAAACAGGAAACATCAAGTGAACGGCGTCACGCTCATCGATGCGGAACATACTTATATCGGACCGGATGTTACGATAGGCGCAGATACCGTTATTTATCCGGGTACCGTTCTGCGGGGCCGTACTGTCATCGGAGAGGATTGCAGCATCGGGCCGGCCACGGAAATGTCGGACACGATTGTCGGCAGCGGTGCGACAATCCGACAAACCGTGACGGACGGAGCGGAGATCGGCGATCAATGCAATGTCGGTCCTTTCGCGTACTTGCGACCGGGAACAAAGCTCGGACGCAACGTCAAAGTCGGCGATTTCGTCGAGATCAAAAATTCCGTCATCGGCGAGCAGAGCAAGGTGCCCCACCTGAGCTACATCGGGGATGCCGTGGTCGGCGGCAACGTCAACATCGGCTGCGGCGCGATTACCGCCAACTATGACGGGTATAATAAATTTAAGACGGAAATTGGCGACAATGTATTCGTGGGAAGTAATGCGAACCTGATCGCTCCTGTAAAAATCGGCAGCGGCGCATACATCGTAGCCGGCTCTACAATCACGCATAATGTAGAGGAGAACGACTTGGCCATTGCTCGCGAGCGCCAAGTGAACAAACCCGGTTACGCGGAGAAGATCCGTGCGCGCGCCCGCGCCAAAAAGGATAGGGCATCTACCGAATCGTAAGACTAGGATGACAAGCCGGAGGTAATGATATGACCTATCCCGATGCTACGTTAAAGCTGTTTGCTTGCAGCTCCAATCCGCAGTTGGCGGAAGCGATCGCCCGTCATATAGGCGTAAGGCTCGGCGAATCCGCTATGAGCCGATTCAGCGACGGTGAAATCCATATCCGCCTGGATGAGAGCGTGAGGGGAAGCGACGTGTATGTGGTTCAGTCCACTTCCGATCCCGTGAATGAGCATCTCATGGAACTTCTTGTTATGGTTGATGCACTCAAGAGAGCATCCGCGAAGACGATCAACGTCGTTATTCCTTACTACGGCTATGCACGGCAAGATCGGAAAGCCCGGGCGAGAGACCCGATCACAGCCAAGCTGGTAGCCAACCTGATCGAGACGGCCGGCGCACACCGGGTAGTTGCCATGATTTGCATGCGATGCAAATCCAAGGTTTTTTTGATTATTCCGGTAGACCATTTGCTGGGTGTACCGATTCTGGGCGAGTATTTCAAGTCCAAGGCACTCCACAAGCCTGTAGTGGTATCGCCGGATCACGGAGGGGTCGTCCGTGCACGCCGGCTGGCCGACGAGCTGCAAGCACCGCTGGCAATCATAGATAAGCGAAGGCCGGAACCCAATGTTGTGGAAGTCATGAACATCATTGGTGATGTCTCCGGAAGAACCGCGATTCTGATCGACGATATCATTGACACAGCCGGAACGATAGCTTTAGCTGCAAATGCGCTTAAAGAAGCAGGAGCGAATGAATTGTATGCCTGCTGCACACATGCCGTATTGTCCGGAAAAGCCGTGGAACGGCTCGAGGCTTCGCCCGTCAAGGAAATTGTCGTCACGGATACGATTCCTATCCGGGAAAAAAAGCTGCTCTGTGAGAAGTTAAAGGTGCTGTCTGTAGCTCCGTTAATGGGTGAGGCGATTGTCCGTATTCATGAGCAGCAATCGATCAGCAGGCTGTTCGAGCCCCATGTTTAACCCTGTGATTCAAAGGGTAACAATAGGTTATACCTACGCGAGGGGGGTATTCGATGAATACAACACTTAAGGTCGAACGGCGGGACAAGTTCAGCCGTGGAGATCTCAACCAGATTCGTAAAGAAGGCATGATACCAGGCGTTGTTTATGGCAAAGGCATGGACGCACCGGCACCCATTTCCGTCAATGAGAAAGATCTGATGGTGATGCTCCGCACCCATCCACACGCCGTAGTGGATCTTGAAGTCCCCGGTGAGGGCAAGCATCCCGTGATGATGGCCGACTTGCAAAGAGACACCATCACACGGCAAGTGCTGCACATCGACTTTCATCGGATCAATATGAACGAGAAGCTCAAAGCTCCGGTCCGGCTGGAAATCAGCGGACAGTCACCAGGAGAGCAAGAAGGCGGAATGCTTCAACTGGTGCTTCATGAAATCGAGGTATTATGTTATCCGAAGGACATTCCGGAATCCGTAACTGTCGATGTGTCCGGACTGCAAATCGGAGAAACGCTTTCGATTGCCGATCTGAAGCTGCCTTCCGATGTTGAAGCGGCACAGGATCCCGGCATGGTCGTCGTCTCGATATTGGCGCCTCAGAAGGGTGCGGCCGATGATGAGGAAACGGCTGATGATGCGGCGGAACCGGTTAACGAAGCGGAGACAGCGGACAAGGAGTAAAAAACAGCGGTATATACGCCAAGGGGTCGCGCTTAAGCTACAGCGCGGCCCCTTTTCCCTGCCGGTAAAATTTTAATATCCGGGCCGGGACACGAAGGTAAATTGTTTGCGGCTGTAGAAAATATTGTTGACCTGAACGAATTCTTTGCCATAATATTCGATGAACCCGATATCGCTGTGCGAACGGCCGCAATAAATCTGGATCGGAACTTGCGAGAACATGTGGTCTTGGAAATGCCGATCGTCGTAAATCATTTGTCCGTTCAAGTACACTGATATACCCCCTTATTTAGGCTCCTATTTGTTAAGGACACATGAGGGGTAACAATCGTTGCATGACTCCTTAAATAATTTTAAGCTTCAATAAACAGGGAGGTTCGGCATTAGTCATGCGATGGATCGTCGGACTGGGTAACCCCGGTCCAGCATACGCGAATACCCGCCATAATGCGGGTTTCATGGTCATTGATGAATTGGCCCGACGCTTCAATACGGACGTCAATCAAAATAAGTGCAAGGCGCTTATCGGTGAGGCGAGAGTGCAGACAGAGAAAATAGCGCTGCTTAAACCGATGACGTTCATGAATTTATCGGGTGAATCGGTTCGTTCGTTTATGGACTATTACAAGGTGAAACTTGAAGATATGATTGTCATATACGACGATCTCGACACCGAAGTCGGCCATATTCGTCTCCGTTATCAAGGAAGCGCCGGCGGGCACAACGGGATCAAGTCCATTATTCAGCACACAGGCACGCAGACGTTCAACCGGATCCGCATGGGAGTGTCCCGGCCGAAACCGGGTGTCGTCATGGCGGACTACGTGCTGTCCCCATTCGCCAAAGCGGAACAGGCCGCCGTCCGCAAAATGATCGAAGAGGCGTGCGATGCTGTGGAGCATGCTTTATTCCACAGCTTCGAGCAAACGATGGCAAAGTTTAATACGCGCGCACCTGGCAATCAGGCTTAAAAAAGGGTGAATCCGGGCATACTGAAGCAAGCGGCGGCACTGGCCGCATAACCCTACTTCAGGAGGCATACATATGGCTGTAAACTACGTTTGCCGACATTGCCGTATGCCGCTCGGACGCTTTGAGAATGCTGATGTCCCCGAGTATCGGCTCGGCTTGCATTTCTTGACCCCCGAAGAGCGAGAGCGTATAATATCGTATAATTCCAACGGGGACGTGACCGTACGGGTAATATGCGATTACTGCAGTGAGACTCTGGATGCCAATCCTGAGTTGGCTTTGCTCTCTAACCCATTGCAATAATCGCCGAATCATCACGTTCCGACATCCGCAAGGGGCCTTGGCATGTGCCGGGGCTCTTTTACTGATTTACTGCATGTGATTTACGTAAGAAAGGGGAAATGTCATGAAGCCGCTTATTGAATCCTTGGTGACGGATCCCGATCTGATAAGCGTACTAAACGGTGTCCGCGGCGGTATGCGGGAGCAGCTTGTTGCCGGCTTGTCCGGTTCCGCGCGCCAATTGGCCATAGCTTCTTTATATCGGGAACTTAACAGGCCGATTCTTGTTATTACTCATAATATGTTTTCCGCCCAGAAGACGGCCGAAGACCTTCAAGAGTGTCTGTCTTCGGACGACGTTCTTCTATATCCCGCCAATGAATTGATCGCGGCTGAGACCGCCATATCCAGTCCGGAGACTTCGGCTCGCCGGCTGGAAGTGTTGTCAAAGCTTGCGGAAGGCTTCCGCGGCATTATTGTCGTGCCGTTCGCCGGTGTCCGGAGATTTCAGCCGGAGCGCAAAGCAATGGTAGAAGCCCGCATCGATCTAAGCGTCGGGCAGACGCTTCCGATGGAAGAGTTTCTGCGCCGCATGATACAGATGGGCTACGAACGTGTGGACCGGGTTGAACAAAAAGGGCATTTGAGCGTGCGCGGAGCATTGCAGACTTTTTTCCGCTGGCCTCTCCGAACGCCTGCCGCATCGAGTGGTTTGACGATGAAGTGGATTCCATCCGTACCTTTGATCCCGCCGATCAGCGCTCTATTGAAAAATTGCAAGCTTACACCGTCCGTCCTTGCCGGGAGTGGGTGGCAGATGACAAACGCTTCCGCAACGCCGCCCAGCACGCTTCCGAGCTGCTGCAGCAGCAGCTGGAAAAAATGAGCGACCGTCAGGCGAAAGAGCGTCTCAACTCCGAAATTTCCCGGGAAATCGAGCTTTTAAGACAAAATCTGTACTTTTCTGAAATCTACAAATATATTTCTCTGCTATACCCGGAGCGCCAAACGCTGCTCGACTATATCCCGCGGGATACGCTGCTGCTTATGGATGAGCCTAACCGGCTCGGGGAAACGGCGCGGCAGCTCGAACGCGACGAATCGGAATGGACGACCCACCTTCTTCAGCAGGGTAAGTCTCTTCCTGCTTTCGTGCTGGGGCTTGGCGCTGAGCAGGCGTTATACCCCAAAGGATTTCAAATCGTGTACATGTCCCTCTTCGTGCGTCAAATCCCGCATACCCAGCCGCAGAATATCGTGAACTTCGTCTACCGTTCCATGCAGAATTTCCACGGGCAGATGAATGTGCTCAAAGCGGAAATGGAGCGGTGGCGCAAAAGCGGGGCCCGAATTATCATGCTCGCCGGCAACACCGAGCGGGCCGATCGTATGAAGCGGGTGCTGGAAGACTATCAGATTTCGCTTCCCCAAATATTACAAGGCAATTTGCAGAGCGGCTTTGAACTCCCTTCGATCAAGCTGGTTGTCATTACGGAAGGCGAGATGTTCACCCAGAAGCAGCGCAAGGCAAGGCGGGTAGATCGCCACCTTGATAATGCCGAACGCATCAAAAGCTACACCGAGCTCAAAGTCGGTGATTTTGTCGTTCATCAGAACCACGGCATCGGCAAATATCTGGGCATCGGTACGCTCGAAGTCGGCGGCATTCACAAGGATTATCTTCATATCGTATATGCGGGCGGTGATCGGTTGTCGGTGCCCGTGGAACAATTCGATCTGATCCAAAAGTACGTCGGCTCCGAGGAGAAGGAACCGAAAGTAAGCAAGCTTGGCGGTGCGGATTGGAACCGCGTGAAGTCCAAAGTCCGCTCATCCGTTCAGGATATTGCAGACGACCTGATCAAGCTGTATGCGGAACGGCAGGCGACGGTCGGCTACGGATTCGGGGAAGACACGCCTTATCAGCAGGAATTCGAAGCGATGTTCCCTTATGATGAGACGACCGACCAACTGCGCGCCATTCAGGAAATCAAGGATGACATGAAAACCGGGCGTCCGATGGACCGTTTGCTATGCGGCGACGTCGGCTACGGCAAAACGGAAGTGGCCATCCGCGCTGCCTTCAAAGCCGCTATAGAAGGTAAACAGGTAGCGGTGCTTGTCCCGACAACCATTTTGGCTCAACAGCATTACGAGACTTTCCGCGAACGATTCGCCGGCTACCCGTTCCAAATCAGGGTACTCAGCCGGTTCCGCACCCGTAAGGAACAGAACGAGACGATTAAAGCGGTGAAGGCGGGCACCGTCGACGTTGTGATCGGCACGCACCGGCTGCTTTCGCAGGACGTGGTTTTCAAGGATCTCGGACTGCTTATTGTGGATGAGGAGCAGCGTTTCGGCGTATCCCATAAGGAAAAATTGAAGAAGCTGAAAACGAGCGTCGACGTCTTAACCTTGACGGCGACGCCCATTCCGCGCACACTTCATATGTCCATGCTCGGCGTGCGGGATCTTTCCGTCATCGAGACGCCGCCGGAGAACCGGTTTCCGGTTCAGACCTACGTGGTGGAATACAGCCCGACCCTTGTACGGGAAGCGATCGAACGAGAGCTTGCGAGGGACGGCCAAGTCTATTATCTGTTTAACCGCGTTCAGGGCATTTACCAGATGGCTGAACAGATCAGCGCGCTCGTGCCGGACGCCAAGGTCGCGGTCGCACACGGGCAAATGTCCGAGCAGGAGCTTGAGCGCACGATCCTTGATTTCCTTGACGGAGAATACGATGTGCTTGTGAGCACAAGTATTATCGAGACAGGCGTGGACATCCCGAACGTCAACACACTTGTCGTTCATGATGCCGACAAGATGGGCTTATCTCAGCTTTACCAGCTGAGAGGACGGGTGGGGCGCTCAAACCGGATCGCGTACGCCTATTTCACCTATCAGAGGGACAAGGTCCTGACAGAGGTGGCCGAGAAGCGGCTGCAGTCGATCAAGGAGTTTACGGAACTCGGTTCCGGATTCAAGATTGCGATGCGGGACCTTTCCATTCGCGGGGCCGGCAATCTTCTCGGCGCGGAACAGCATGGTTTTATCGCTTCGGTAGGTTTCGATATGTACTCCCAAATGCTTGCCGAGGAGATTCAGAACCGGAAGCTGGAGCTTGGCGGCAATGCCGCAGTCCCGGTTCAGCCCGTCAACACGCAGCTTGATCTCGGAGTGGACGCTTACCTGCCGCCGGATTATATTTATGACAGCATCCAAAAGATCGAGATTTATAAAAAAGTGGCGACAGCAGCTTCTTTAGAGGATATCAGCGATTTGTTCGAGGAGTTGACCGACCGGTTCGGCGATCCGCCTAAGGCTGTCCTGAACTTGCTGGCCGTCGCCCGGATTAAAGTGTACAGCCGGCGTTACGGGATTGAGTCCATTATTACCCGCGGCGACGAGTTGCATGTGAAGTTTGAAGAGCGGCGGCGCGAGGAGATCGATCTCAAGAAAGTGAAATCGTTGGAAGCGAAGTATCAGGGCCGGATCGTCAGCGCCATCTCCGCGCACCAATTGATTATCCGCTTTAAGGTCAGAGGGCTGGACGAGGACGCGCTGTTGGCCCTTGTTGAAAGCTTTTTGATACAATACAAAGAAGTGACCAAATCGAAGGGAGAACTGCAGGATGTTGCACCTTAGTCGTACGCTGTACCTGCGGCTCGCTATCATGATGCTTGCGGCTGTAATGCTGACGGCAATGATTTCCGGCTGTGGCAAGAAAAATGAAGAGGGGCAAGGTTCCGGCAACGACAATGTGATCGCCACTTACAAAGGCGGACAAGTTACGGAATCGGAGTTCAATAAATATACGACTTTCACTCAGCTTGTGAATGCTCAGAAAGCGATGTATATGGGCATTCCGCAATTTAAAGAACAATTCGTCAAGCAATATATCGTCAGCAACGCGCTGCTCTCGCAAGTGTCCGACAAAGATATGAAAGAAGCCGACAAAGCGGCCCAAGATTTTAAGGCGGAGCTCGGCAAAGCCGTCAAAACAAACAAGCAGTTAAAAGATCTATTGGACAAAAACAACCTGTCTGTAGACGATGCTACAGCGTTATTCAAGAATGAAGTCGCTTTTGAGAAATACTACACGGCTAAAGGCGAAGAGTTAAAGCCGCAAGTCAAAGAAGAGGAAATCAAGGCGGAGTTCAACAAAAATCCGAGCGATTACAACATCGTATCCGTGCGCCACATTCTGATCGGTACGGTTGACCCGCAAACCCAGCAGCAGTTGAAAACGGATGAAGAAGCTCTGAAAATCGCTAACGAGGTCAAGGCCAAGCTTGATAAGGGCGGCAGCTGGGACGAGCTCGCCAAGCAATATTCCACGGATCCGGGTTCCAAGGACAAGGGCGGTCTTTACGACAAACAAAGGGCCGGCCAGTGGGACCCTGCATTCAAGGAAGCGGCCAACACGCAGGAAATCGGTAAAATCGGTGAACCGGTTAAATCCCAATTCGGTTATCACGTCATGAAAGTGGAAAGCCGTGAGGCGGCAGTATACGAGAAGCTGAAACCGGAGGCCAAGACCGCTTTGACGGAAACGGTCGCAGCAGCGAAATTAAATGAATTCCTCAAAGCTGAAGAGGACAAGCTGGACATCAAGGTGACTCTTCCGCAGGAACCGACGCCAAGCACATCGCCGACAGAGGCCCCCGCGCCGGGCGGCTCTCCGGCTGCAAC
This sequence comes from Cohnella kolymensis, assembly GCF_000829465.1. GTDB lineage: Bacteria > Bacillota > Bacilli > Paenibacillales > Paenibacillaceae > Cohnella > Cohnella kolymensis. The sequence goes on from NZ_JXAL01000025.1 coordinate 29,993, forward strand.
GCCGTCGGCTTCACCCGCCGCTTCAGGAAAGTGAGCCGCAATGTAAGAGGTGCCCGCTTATCGTGCTCGCGATAAGCGGGCACTTGTTTTTGGTTTTGTTGGATGTTTCCACCAGCACAGGGTAAACGCATAAGAAAATGGGAGGGGTTAAATACTACATTTACGATTCAATGTCACCTTTTACCGAATGTTCTAGCGTTCGTCATAAAAACCGGCAGGCCATTCCAACGGTAGCATGCACAGTTACTACATCAATGAAAGTGGGGCAACAGGAGCTATGAAAGCAACCGGGATAGTACGCCGAATCGATGACCTCGGACGGGTCGTCATTCCGAAAGAAATTCGCCGCACGCTCCGCATTAGGGAAGGGGATCCGCTGGAAATTTTCGTGGATCGGGACGGCGAAGTCATATTGAAGAAATATTCACCTATTGGCGAGCTCGGCGATTTTGCTAAGGAATATGCTGAGTCTTTGGCTGAAAGCACAGGGCACATTGCCATGATCACAGACCGCGATACCATTATTACTGTAGCGGGCGTTTCCAAGAAAGAATACTTGGACAAACCCATCGGAAGCATGCTTGAAGACTGTATGGAAAACCGAAAAATCAATGTACAACCGACAGCCGGCAACTATGAAATTGTACGTGACACCGGAGAAAGCGTGGCCTCCTTCGCGGCGGCGCCGATCGTAGCCGGCGGTGATCCCATCGGTACGGTGGTATTGCTTAGCAGGGACGAGCAAGTGTCAATGGGTGAGATGGAAAGCAAAATGGTGGAGACGGCGGCAGGCTTTCTCGCCAAGCAGATGGAGCAGTAATCTCTTCGCACAACAAAAAGTTTCCCGGACAGGAGAGCGGTCTGTTCAGCGGGAAGCTTTTTTGCGTTAACGCTTTGGGCTATAATTTAGGGGACATGACAAAGAAGCGGGATGAAGGATGATGGAACGCGAACCTATAAGAGATGCCAATAAGCTTTGGGAAGGCGCTGCGCTGCTTGGCGGAGCGGCTTTGCTGTCGAAGCTGATCGGAACTCTTCAGAAAATCCCGCTGCAAAACTTTGCAGGTGATGAAGTTTTTGGACTATACAGCGCGGTTTATGCGCTTGCAGTTATGTGGATGACACTGGCGGCCGCCGGAATTCCCGTGGCCGTAAGTGTGTTAGTCGCGGAGCGGGCGGCCCATGGCGATAATCAAGGCGTGCACCGGCTCCTCAGGTGGTCTCTTGCTCTTCTTGCGGTGAGCGGCCTTCTTATGTTTGGAGTTCTGTACGCCGGTGCGGATTTATTAGCGGACTGGATGGGAGCGCAAGGCGCTGCTCCGGCGATCCGAATGTCCTCGGCGGCACTTTTATTCGCACCTGCAGCGGCTGTGCTGAGAGGATATCACCAAGGCAAGCTGCGAATGATGCGCCCCGCTTTGTCGCAGCTCACTGAACAGATGGCGCGTGTCGCGTTTATGCTCATCGCCCTAGCCTGGGCCATCAACAATGCGTGGTCACCGTCAGCGGCGGCGGCTGCGGTGCATGGAGGATTGGCCGCGGGTGCGGCCGCCGGACTTATCGCGCTGCTCTGGCCGCGTCAGTTCCGCCGGCAGCCGGTCTTTATCCTTGGAGGACACGCGAAAAAAGCGCTGCCCGCCCATCCGGCACGAACCGTCCTTCTGCCGCAATCCCGTTTAAAATTGTTAAAAACGATTCTGTCGGTTGCCGTTCCCGTTGGAATCGCTTCGGTCGTCGCTCCCATGCTTGGACTGATCGACGCTTTCTCCATTCCGCGTCTGCTGCAGCAAGAGCATGTCGAGGCCGCACGGTCCATGGCCGAATTCGGAATATATAATCGAGGCGTGGCACTGTTGCAGCTTGTCATTATGGCGGCTGCGGGGGGGAGCTGCGGCTTTGGTGCCGGCGCTCACCGCCGCGCGGGCACGGGGCGATGACGCGGAATTCGCCGGACGAGCCGTGTTCGCCATCCGGCTCGCCTGGTGGCTCGGTAGCGCCTCCGCTGTTGGGCTGGCCATGCTCGCCGGGCCGGTCAATATTTCTTTGTTCGCGGATAACAGCGGCACGGCCGCCATGGCCATCATTGCTTTTGCCGCGGCAGGCGGCACGCTGCAGGCGGTCAGCGCGGCGCTGCTGCAGGGCTTGGGCGACATGAAGTCGCCGGCCGTCAACCTGGCCGCAGCGGTACTGCTGAAGCTCACGCTCAACGTCGTTCTGGTGCCCGCATACGGCATCGCCGGCGCTGCAGCCGCCATGGCAGCGGCGTTCACCGCCGCAGCAGTGCTCAACGCGCTCTCGCTGCGCCAGCGCGTAAACCTGCCCGCGCCGCGCTTCGCCATCGCTTGGCGCACTGCCGCTGCGCTGGCCGCCATGGCGGCCGCGGTCGCGCTGACCGCGCTCGGCCTCGGCGCCGCAACCGCCGCCTTGCCATCGCGCGCGGCGGCGCTGCTCGTCGCCCTGCCGGGCGTCGCGATCGGCGCCGCCGTATTCGCCGCGGCGCTTGTCGCCTCCTGCGCCGTCACTCCGCAGCAGCTGCGCGGGCTGCCCGGACTGCACGGCAGCCGCATCGAAGCCTGGCTGCTGCGCCTTCAACAGGCAGCCAGCCGTTACAGCTCCACCCCACACTCCCGGGAAGGATGATCGCTCATATGCCACCGTCCATCACCGTCGTCGGACTCGGTTCCGGCGGCGAAGATCAACTGACTCTCGGCGCGCTCAAGGCGCTCGAACAGTCCGCTTACCGATATGTGCGTACCGCCGACCACCCGGCGGTTGCCGATTTACGTCGGAGAGCCATCGAGTTTCAGTCATTCGACGCTCTATACGAACGCCACAGCTCATTCGATGAAGTATACGAATCCATCGCGGCCGCGCTCATGGATGCTGCGGCTAACCATCCGGATGACAATGTCCTCTATGCTGTCCCGGGACATCCTATGGTTGCGGAAAGAACCGTTCAAATTCTTCGCTGGCGCGCGCCTGAACGAGGCATCGAACTTAAGCTGCTCGGCGGACAAAGCTTCCTGGATCAGGCGTTCATCAGCCTCGGCTTCGATCCGATCGAAGGCTTTCAGATGCTCGACGCTGCGGAGCTGAAGCGGGAACATATCCGTCCGCGTTTACATACCGTCATCGGACAGGTTTACGATGCTTTTACGGCGTCCGAGGTGAAGCTGACGCTTATGAACATATACCCTGACGACTACCTTATTACCGTCGGACAGTCGCTTGGCGTGCCCGGGAAGGAATCGGTCCGTCAGATCCCGCTGCATGAACTCGACCGATTGGAATCGTACGGCAACTTGATGCTGGTCCACATTCCCGCAAGTGCCGATGAAAGGCTGCGCCGCCGCTCGTTCGAACGGCTGCACGAGATCGTTACGATTCTTCGCAGCCCGGACGGCTGCCCTTGGGACCGCGAGCAGACGCATCTGTCCATCCGCAAAAATTTTATCGAAGAAACGTATGAGGCAATCGAAGCGCTCGATAATGATGATCCGGATAACATGAAGGAGGAATTCGGCGACGTCATACTGCAAGTGCTGCTTCACAGCCAGATGGAGGAAGAGACCGGCACATTCGACGTTTACGATGTGCTCGCCGAGCTGAACGACAAGCTCATTTTCCGCCATCCCCATGTGTTCGGCGGTGAGAATGCGCAAGACGCCGAAGAGGCGCTGAAAAATTGGGAGCAGATGAAAGCGGAAGAGAAGCGGCGCAAGGGCGTGCCGGAGCGCACATCCATTCTGGACGGCATTCCGAAAGATCTTCCGGCGCTGCCGCGCGCCCACAAGCAGCAGAAAAAAAGCTGCCGGAGTCGGCTTCGACTGGCCTGACCTCACCGGTGTATTCGATAAAATCGAAGAGGAGCTCCGCGAGCTTCGGCATGCGGCAGATCACGAGACGAAAGAACGGCAGCAGGATGAATTGGGAGATTTGCTGTTCGCGGTTGTTAACGCAGCGCGTTTCCTGAAGGTAGATCCCGAGGAGTCGCTGGCGGGCACGAATCGTAAATTTGCCTCACGTTTTCGCTATATTGAAGAGCAGCTGCGTATAAGAGGAAGAAGTTTTGACGACACTGATTTGCTAGAGATGGAAACTTGGTGGCAGGAGGCTAAAAGCCGGTCATAAACGATAAAATGGATCAACATTCGGCAATGTTCCCGCATTTTCTCCATATTTCGAGAAATTTTTTTGTGATCCGGCAGGATTTTTTTAGCAGAGGACAGAATAGTATTCTTCGTGCTTTAACAAACAACGTCTCACAACGTCTTTCCAGCCCGTTGTGAAACGGATGATGATTTGAAAATTAGGAGGAATCAGTACCATGAACAAAAACAGATCTGATCAACAACATCGCAGACAAAAGCGGTCTGACGAAAAAAAGACGTAGAATCCGTATTGAACGGCTTCTTGGGCGCAGTTACTGATGCTCTTGCTAAAGGCGACAAAGTACAATTGATCGGCTTCGGCACGTTCGAAACTCGCAGCCGTTCCGGCCGTGTAGGACGCAACCCGCAAACAGGCAAATCCATCACGATCCCTGCTTCCAAAGTTCCTGCGTTCAAAGCCGGCAACAAATTGAAAGACGCTGTAAAATAATTCATGCGTCTCGATAAATTTTTGAAGGTGTCGCGGCTCATAAAGCGCCGCACCGTCGCGAAGGACGTGTCCGATCAAGGACGCGTCCTTCTCAACGGTAGGGAGGCCAAACCCAGCAGTGTCATCAAGATCGGGGATGTGCTGGACATCCAGTTCGGGCAGCGCACGTTAACGGTCCGGGTCGAGCGGCTCTCGGAATCGACCCGCAAAGAGGATATAGAAGGACTGTACACGGTACTGAAGGAAGAAGCCCGCAAGAAAGAAGAAGACAACCCGTTCTTATAACAGCGTTATATCCGTCAGCTCGCCTTAGGGCGGGCTTTTCTGTTTATATTAATAATATTGGATGATCAACGCTAAAACAGGAGGCTTTCAGTTGAGTACAATTTGGGACATTTGGGTCGGTGCCTACGCACAGCAGGACGAGGTTGGCTTGACAAGGCTGCAGTTAGATTCGGAGACTGGCGTCTTGACCGAGCAAGCGGCGTTTACCGGAATCGAGAACCCTTCGTTCATTACCGGGAATCGTTCCGGACAGCATCTGTACGCGGTCAGTGAAGTGGAGGAGGCCGATGGTCAGCCGGGCGGGCGGATGTTCACGTTCGAGCTGCGGGATCACGGGACGGCTTTGCATGCAGTGCGCGCGCTTCCGACTCTTGGCGAAGCTCCGTGCTTTATTATGATGGACACCGATGAGAAGTGGCTCGCCGTATCCAACTATAACGGTTCCTCCGTCGTGTTGTATCCCGTGTCCCCGGACGGGATTCCTGCAAAAGCAAGCACCCGGTTCCGGCATTCCGGTTCCGGCCCGCACCCGGAGAGGCAGGAGAAGCCGCATCCTCATGCCGCGGTATTCAGCCCGGATGGCAGCTATTTGTTTGTGCCCGATCTCGGTATGGACAAAATACTCTCTTACGCTTATCACCTCGAACGACAGGAATGGGCGGGCCACAGCGCAGTCAGTCTTGCCCCGGGCGCCGGGCCGCGGCACTTGATCTTTCATCAAGCGGGCACAACCGCTTTCGTCGTCAATGAACTCCACTCCACGATAACCCGATTTACATATGAGGAACCGGGGACGCTGCACAAGCAGGAAACGGTGTCTACATTGCCGGCTTCGTTCGATGGTGAGAGCACGGCCGCCGAAATCGTTCTATCGCCCGACGGACGTTTTGTTTACGCATCGAATCGCGGGGACGACAGCCTGGCTATTTTCAATTTGGACGAAGTTACCGGGGAACTTGTGAGTGCCGGGTACGTGTCTTCACGGGGACGGAACCCGCGGCATTTCACGTTGACACCGGATGGACAATGGTTGCTCGCAGCCAACCAGGATTCGAACACGGTAGTATTGTTTCGCGTGGATATGGACAGCGGTCTTCCGATCTTCACCGGCACCGTTCTTCCGATCAGCAAACCTGTCTGTATCCTCATCCGCAACAAGTTCTAATTCGGTTTTTCCTCCCATAAGCTAGTCTCATAGATGTGTAGGGAGGGACCTGCCATGGAACACGGCAAAGGCGCAAAGCATCAGGAAATACGTATGCTTAACCGAAAAACATTAGAAATCACGGGTGTCAGCAACGTCGACAGCTTCGACAATGAAGAATTTCTGCTGGAAACCGAATGCGGATTTCTCACCGTTCGGGGGCAAAATCTGCATATGAAAAACCTCAGCCTGGATCAAGGCCTTGTGGCGATCGAGGGCACGATTCATTCCCTCATGTACCTGGACGGCGCCGCTGGAGGCAAATCGAAAGGCTTGTTCGGGAAGTTGTTCAAGTGAATGCCGCGGCACAGTGGATGACGATCTGGTCCATGATGCTGTGCGGATTAGCCATGGGCACGGTGTTCGACGTTTACCGGGTCGCGTCCCATCGGTTCCATGTCGCCCGCTGGCTGCTTCCAGGTTTAGACGTCGTATATTGGGCGGCCGCCACCTTCGCCGTATTCAGCATCCTGCTGAGCAGCAATCATGGGGAGGTCAGGATGTATGTGTTCCTCGGCCTGGGTATCGGGGTGACCGGTTATTTCGGTTTGTTCAGCACATGGGTGGTCAAGCTGTCGGGCTGGTCGATCGATCGTTTAAAATGGCTGTTTCATTTCCTGTGGAATGTGGTTAATACTCTGGTGTTAATCCCGTTTTTGTGGCTCGTTCGTATGTTGGCCAAGCTTTTGGACGTATTGTTTGTCGTAACGGCGGCGCTTCTGCTTTGGCTGGGGAAGCTATTGCTGATGCCGATTTCCGCATTTGGAAAGTGGGTGTGGCCGAAGCTTCTTCCTATTCGCAGGCGGCTCAGGCCGCTCGTTCAGCTTTATCAGCGGATTCGGGAGAGATGGAGAATACTGCGGGATCTGTTCAGAAAGAAGCCCTGACCGGCTTTCGACAGTATTTTTAAATCAATTGAATCGGAAGAAGGATTTTTCTAAAATTGCGAAATATGCTATAATAGTCGCGTCTCTCGGTTTTTTACATAACAGCATGGGAAGGAGGCATCGGCACAGATGTCATCTCGCAACACGGCCGCGACACCTGCCATGACAGGAGCCCGCAGAAGATTGAAATTGTTGCTGTTCGTTATGGTCATTTTTATGAGCTGGGCTGCATACACGTACTTTACCCAGTTCGGTCAGATGAGCGATCGTGCGAGTCAATTGCGAGAAGCCGACAAGAAATTGACCGATGCCGCAGCGAAGGGCGAACTGCTTAAGCAAGAGATTATACGGTTGAACGATCCCGAGTATATCGGCCAGATTGCCCGCAAGGAACAAGGCATGGGCTATCCGGGAGAGAAACCGATTCATATCGAAAAAACCGATCCATAACCTTGGGTCGGTAGTCGTATGTCTGTTGACCTAGCTTTCCATTGTCAGTTATAATCGGCATAGCCGGACTTATGCAGTCCGGGCACATTTATTTTCAGGGAGGAACATCCGTTTTTATGGCCATCGAAGTGGGCACGAAATTAGAAGGCAAAGTGACGGGCATCACACATTTCGGAGCGTTTGTGGATCTTACGGGCGGCGTGACAGGGCTCGTTCATATCTCCGAGATTGCCGACAGCTATGTGAAAGACGTTCACGAGCATTTGAAAGTTAATGATATGGTTAAAGTGAAGGTCATTAACGTAGATAAAGATGGCAAAATTGGACTGTCCATTCGTCAAGCCGTGGATAAACCGCCGGAACAGCAGCAGCAACAACAGCAGCCGTACCAGCGCGGACCCCGTGATCGCGGAGGCCGTCCCGGTTTCAAGGCAGGTGCTGGCAGATCTCCCTCTTTTGATGACAAATTGTCTCGCTTCCTTAAGGACAGCGAAGAACGGATTTCTACTCTTAAGAAAAGCACTGAATCCAAACGAGGCGGACGGGGCGGACGCCGTTCGTAAAATATAATAACTACAGCCGAACCTGAGGGTTCGGTTTTTTTGTTGTGAAATTTAATTTTTTTATTGCAAGCAAACATTCGCGAACATCCGGCAAGCCCGGCGTGCTTGTTGTGTCCCAAAGCCTCGCGTTGCGGCGGCAGCCGCTGTCACATGAGCGCGTATTTTTGCTCTCGGAATGCCTTGTTCATAACTGTATAGCCAGCGAATGGTTGAATTAATCCAGCGGCGATGCGGTTTTCCACTTTTCGCAAAATGGCCGGCGCGCGTAAGCCGAAGGTGTCGGAAAAAACTTTGCGGCCGCAGGCGGCTTCTGACAAACTTCCTGAAAGCGCCGATCTATAATAAGGGCACATTCAATCTGGTAAATGGGGTGTGCAGTTATGGACAAGCCGTCCGTCGTTCCGTTCGTGCCGCGTCTGGTGACGGAAGACAATTCCGCGGCAGTGAAGCGGAAGAAACCTTGGTTGTTCGGGAGAAAAGCGGCCGAGAACGCGAAGAGAGGCAATTCCGCCAAATGGTTCACGCGATCGGGACAAGCGCTCAAGCGGCAGCAGTGGCTGTTGTTGATCGTCGGAATCGGATTTTTACTGGGTCGTGCGGTCATGCTTGAGGGGATTACACCGTTTGCCGCCGCTTTTTTCGCTGTGGTGCTGTATCTGCGAAAAGAAACGGCTTTTCCGGCCGCGCTCGCCTTGGTTGCAGGCAGTTTCTGGGCGGTCGATCCGAGGCCTCTCGTCATCCTTGCAGAAATCGGCGTGGTCTATTTGTTCTATCGCGGATTGATTCTCTATGAACGAGCGGATCTGTCGCACGCTCCGGTTATCGTGTTTGCTTCAACGCTGCTCGTCCGTTTGTTCGAAACCCTGATGGCGGACGATCTCTCGTGGATGCCGTATATGCTGACTCTCGTGGAAGCGGGGCTGGCCTTTGTACTGACGCTCCTGTTCGTACACGCAATCCCTATACTCACCAGAACGAGAAAAGCCGCTCAATTGCGTCATGAGGAATGGGTAGGCCTCATTATTTTGCTGGCTTGTCTTCTGTCAGGCATGACGGGGTGGACCGTGTATGGGATCGCGGTCGCAAGCGTGTTTTCTCGCTTTCTGGTGCTGCTCACGGCCTTTGTCGGCGGACCGGCTCTGGGCACATCGGCCGGAGTGGTGGCCGGCATGATCCTCAGCCTATCGAATCTCGGAGCGGCATCCGAAATCGGTCTGCTGGCTTTCGGAGGTTTGATGGCCGGACTCATTCGTGAAGGCGGGAAGGCTGCATCCGTGTTCGGCATGCTTCTCGGGACATCCGTCTTGGCGCTCTACGGAGGCGATGCGGCAGGCATGATGGCTTCCACCTGGGCTACGGTGACCGCTGCGGTCATGCTGTTGTTTACGCCGAAGAGCATCATAGATTCTATTTCAAGATATGTTCCGGGTACTCTAAACTATGCACAAAATCAACAAGAGTATGCGCAAAAAGTAAGAGATTTGACGGCCGAGAGAGTCGAGCGCTTTTCAGAAGTGTTCCGCCAGCTTTCCCGCAGCTTCCGGCAGATGACGCAGGCCGGGGAGACGGCCCGGCAAAGCCAGGACTTCGATCATTTTGTGAATGCGGTCCACGAGCGCGCATGTGACCATTGCCATCGCCGAAGCTTGTGCTGGGACGGGCAATTTTTTCAAACGTACAAGCTGATGACGGACATGATGACCGCGGTCGAGGAAGACCCGGGAATCGCGGCCTCGCAATTGCCGAAATCGTGGAGCCGCATCTGTGTGAAGACGCCTCAGGTGTTGGATGTGATGAAACGGCAGTATGACGTTTACCGCTATGACCTTCATTGGCGGCGGCAGCTGCAGGACAGCCGGCTGCTGGTGGCGGACCAGCTCTCCGGAGTATCGCAGGTAATGGACGATTTGGTGAAGGAAATCCGCCGGGAAGCGAAGCAGATGGAGCATCAGGAAAGTGAAATACGCGATGCGCTCGAATTTCTCGGGCTGGCGATCCAGAATATCGATATTATCAGCCTGGAGGATGGACATATCGAGATCGAGATGGTTCATGCTTTCAAATCCGGCTATGACGAATGCCGAAAAATGATAGCCCCGCTTCTCTCCGATATTCTAGGTGAAACCGTGAGCGTCCGGACTGAACGGAACGGCGCTCCGGCAGCCCATTTAACGACGGTGAGCTTCGGTTCCGCCAAGCTGTTCGAGGTGGAGACCGGCGTAGCCGGGGCAGCGAAGGAAGGGGATTTGCTGTCCGGCGACAGCTTCAGCATGGTTGAGCTCGGCAGCGGCAAATTTGCAGTCGCATTGAGCGACGGCATGGGGAACGGCGCACGGGCCCGGATGGAAAGCAGCGCGGCATTGTCCATGCTGGAGCAGCTGCTTCAGTCCGGAATAGATGAAACGCTGGCGGTGAAATCCGTGAACTCCGTCCTTCTGCTGCGCTCCCCCGATGAAATGTTCGCGACGGTAGATCTGGCCTTGATCGATTTGTATACCGCGCATGCCACAATGCTGAAGATTGGGTCTACGCCCAGCTTCATTAAACGGGGCCGTGAAATTATACCTATCGCGGCTAATAACCTGCCTATCGGCATCCTGCAAGATATCGAGATCGATCTCTTGCGGGTGCAGCTGCAGCCGGGCGATACGCTGATTATGATGACCGACGGAGTTCTCGACTCTCCCGGTCACGCGATCAACAAGGAGGTGTGGATGAAAAGAGTGCTTCAGGAGCTTGAGGCCGACGATCCGCAGGAGCTGGCCGACGCTTTGCTGGATACGGCGCTGCGGCAATATCCCGGTCGCGTCCAGGACGATATGACCGTAGTCGTGACCCGAATCAGCCGGTATCAGCCGGACTGGGCCGCCGTCCGCTGGCCGGGCTTTAACCGGCTGGAACGCCCGAGGACGGTGAGCTGAAGGGCTGACGGCAGCGACCATGTTATCGATCACGTTATATAGAATACATCGAGACCGCTCTCTCATTTGAGAACGGTCTTTTTGGCGCGTTCCCGGCTTGCACTGCAGTAAACTCGGTTAAATCTTCTACTCCTTGGCGACAATGTTAATAGATGTGAGAGAATAAGGAGCGAGTAATGTGATGAGACAAATATTGCTCATTACCGACGGCGGCTCTAACGTCGGTGAGAGTCCCGTTGTGGCGGCAGCCCAGGCCAATGCCGAAGGTATTACCGTGAACGTAGCCGGAGTGGTCGACGAGGGAACGATAGGAGAATTCGGTGCGGCAGAGATTGCGGAGATTGCAAGGGCCGGAGGCGGAATAAGCCGGATCGTAACCTCCCGCCAGCTGTCACGCACCGTGCAGATGATGACGAGGCAAACGGTTGCCGGCAGCATCCGGCAAGCGGTCAATCAGGAGCTGCGGCAATTGTTCGGAGTCGAGTCCGTCGGCGCTCTGCCACCGCCTAAGCGCGCAGAAGTCGTGAAGGTCATGGAAGAGATGGAAGAGACCGTCTCGCTGTCCGTCGCGCTTCTCATAGACGCCAGCGCCAGTATGAAGCCGAAGCTTCATTCCGTGGAGGAAGCGATCCGCGATCTGACGCTGAGTCTGCAAGCAAGAGAGGGTAGCAGCAAGGTCGCCGTATTTCATTTTCCCGGAGACTCTTATCAGAAAGCTGCCGTTATGGATTCCGACTGGACTGCGAACCCCGCGAAGCTGGGCGCCCTGTTCAACCGGATCCGGATGCACGGCACTACGCCCACGGGTCCGGCTCTTTTGCAGGTGGTTGATTTTATCCATGAAACTTGTGGTAATATCAGAACAGAGCTTGTGGACACGCCGCAGCTTTCCGAAGGCGATCTGAACGAGGTGCGGAGTGACTACGTTGTCTGATAAAAAGCCTTTGCCGCCGGGAACGAAACTGGTCGGCAAATGGAACGGCAAAAGCTATCATTTGGAACGTCTGCTCGGCTTGGGCGCCAACGGTCAAGTTTATTTAGCTTTGGCGGGCGGCCGCTCGGTATGCGCGGTCAAGATCGGCTTGGAAGCCGCCGAACTTCAGGGAGAAGCCAATATATTGGCTTCTCTGAATATTTTGGAGAAGCAGCGGCGGCCGTTTCTGCTGGACGTGGATGATGCCGTGCTGGACGGCAAAGATGTTCCTTTCTATGTGATGCGTTACATTCCCGGGAGTCCGGTCAAAGATCACTTGCGCGCTAACGGCTCGCACTGGTTCGGCGTCATCGGGTATCGCCTGTTGGAGCGGCTGGCCGCTCTGCATGAGGCGGGCTGGGTGTTCGGTGACATTAAAAGCGATAATGTGCTTGTTACCGATTACGGACAAGTCGAGTTGGTCGATTATGGCGGCATGACCGCAAAGGGACGAAGCATCAGGCAGTTTACGGAAATTTACGATCGCGGTTATTGGTCTGCAGGAACCCGTATCGCCGATCCGGCTTACGACTGGTTTGCCGTGGCGATCCTGTGGCTCCATTGTTTCGACGGCAAACGGCTTACGCAGCTGTCACGCACGCTGATTCCGCAGAATCGGCATCCGCGCGAGCTGATGAAGCTCGTCCGCAGCAATCCGCGGCTGAAGCCTATGGAAGCATGGATGGACAAGGCATTCGCGGGCCGGTTCCTGGATTCACGCGACGCTTGCGCCAACTGGCGCGAAACAATCCGGGAAACACACTCGGCGAAGGCGAAGGCATCCCAGGTGCCGGCGTGGATGGCCGGCCTGTTCGCCGCTTCTATTGTTTTATGCGCAACAGCCGCTGTCTGGTTATTTCATTAAAGATCTGATGTAAAGGAGAAATGACGGTGGAACCGCATGACGAATTGTGCGACCGCGTCATGGCGGAAGCCAAAGCGGCCGGCTGGTGGCCGAAAGGGATCCCCGTTGTGGCCGCGGTATCCGGCGGTCCGGATTCCATGGCTCTCCTCCATATGTTAAAAACAATGGCGGAAGAGAATCCATTCCGTATCGTCGTGGCTCATGCGAACCATCAATTCCGAGGCGCAGAATCCGATGCCGAAGCGGAAATGGTGCAGAGAACGGCCGAACAATGGGGCTTGCCGTTCGAGACCGCTTCACTTGATATCCCGGCATTCATGGCCGAGACGGGCATGAATGCACAAGCTGCGGCCCGCGAGAAAAGGTACCGGTTTCTGATGGAAGCGGCACATCGCCATTCATGTCCGTTCATCGTTCTCGGCCATCATGCCGGCGATCAAGCGGAAACGGTGCTGATGCGGATTATTCGCGGAACCGGCGTCGGCGGGCTTTCCGGAATACCCTTCCGCCGGCGTGAAGAAGATTTGGAACTGATCCGGCCTTTACTACGTATATACAAAGGTGAGCTTCTAGCCTATTGTAAGCGAAACGGGGTGCCTTACGCGGTTGACAGCAGCAACGCCGACCGCCATTATTTTCGCAATGCCGTCCGGATGGACTTGATGCCGCTGCTCGAGAAGTATAACCCGCAGCTGCAGTCGTCATTGGTAAGGCTGGCTGATATGGCGGGAGCGGACGATGACTATCTGGAGGCGGAAGCGCTCCGGATTTTCCGGAACCTGGTCATCCCCACCGGCGGCGGATTCCGGTTGGAGCGGCAGCGGTTCTGCAGTCTGCACGTCGCTTTACAACGCAGATTGATTAAACTAATATTGAGTTATTGTGCAAACCCGCGCGAGACAGTGGAATTCAGGCATATTGAAGATATCGTGTCAGCTGTCGGACCGAATCAGCCCGCTGTCGCTCGATTCGATCTGGGTGACGGTTGGGTGTTCAATCGGGAATACGACGAGGTGTATATCGGACCGTCCCTTCCGGAAGCCAATAGTTATAACTATATTGTACGGGAGCCGGCTGGAGAGGTAACGATAGAGGGTACGGGAGATAAACTTGTTTTTCATCGTATAGAGGGACCTTGTCCCGCAAATGCAGGCAGCCGTGTGGATGCCTATTTTGACGAAGAATTGCTTGCTTTCCCCCTGGCCGTCCGCAGCCGGATCCCCGGCGATGTGTTGCTTCCATACGGATTAAACGGCTCCAAAAAAGTGCAAGATATGTTCGTCGATGCCAAAGTGCCACGCTCCAAGCGCGATTTGCAGCCGCTGCTGGCGGATGCGCACGGGCAAGTACTGTGGATTCCCGGTATGAGGCGCTCGCGGCATGCTCTTGTTTCCGCGAATACCGAACGGGTCGTCCACATCACGTTCATCGAAGCTGAAAACCCGACATGAACGGGCTCTTGCCATCATACCGTATAATCACTGGGAGGTACCTCGTTTTGCAAAATGATATTCAAGAAGTTCTCTACTCGGAAGAAATGATCCGGCAGAAGGTGCAGGAGCTGGGTGCCGCAGTGAGCCGCGACTATGAAGGACGCAATCCGCTCATCATCTGTGTGTTGAAAGGCGCTTTTATTTTTATGGCGGACTTGTCCAAAAACATAACGGTGCCTATCGAACTGGATTTCATGGCGGTGTCAAGCTACGGCAAATCCACCCGTTCTTCCGGCGAGGTGAAGATTATCAAGGATCTGGACACCTCGGTAGAAGGCCGGGATGTTCTCATCGTGGAAGATATTATCGACAGCGGTCTGACCCTGAGTTATCTGATCGATGTGTTGGAGCGCCGCAATGCTTTGTCCGTTCGGGTGGTGGCGTTGTTCGATAAACCGGGACGCCGCACCGTAGATCTGAACGCCGATTACACCGGCTTTATCATTCCCGATGCATTCATCGTAGGCTATGGATTGGATTACGCGGAGAAATACCGGAATCTGCCCTACGTCGGTGTGTTGAAGCCGGAAATTTATACGAGCTGAATCGCGTAATGAAAGCGGCGCGCGTTGTTATTGTGATGCCAAGACAGGCTATGGTAAAATGATGTAAGCGTGTCGAGAGGAGGCCAGGGATGAATCGTTTCATCCGGAACACAGGATTTTACTTGCTCATATTTTTGGTCACCGTCGGAATCGTCCAGTTTTTTATCGGGAAGAACGAAACCGCGGACGAATTAAATTACAACCAAATCATTCAAGTGGTTCAAACGGGCAACGTCAAACAGATGACGCTGCAGCCCCAGAACGGCACGTATTTAGTTACGGGTGAATATAAGCAGACACCGCCGAACGCCAAAGGCGATAACTTCACCGGCCGCATTGTGATGGCGGAGTATTCTGTTCAGAGGCTGACCGATGTCGCAGTGCAGAACAATATACCGGTCGAAGTGCTTCGCATGCCGGGACAGAACTTCTGGCTCACCTTTCTGACCTCGATTATTCCGTTCATTATTATGTTCGTGCTGTTCTTCTTCCTGATCAATCAGGCGCAGGGCGGCGGCGGCAAAGTAATGAACTTTGGAAAAAGCCGTGCCCGGCTTTATAATGAAGAGAAAAAACGGGTCACGTTCGAGGATGTGGCCGGTGCGGATGAAGAGAAGCAGGAATTGGTCGAAGTGGTCGAGTTCCTCAAGGATCCCCGCAGGTTTGCCGCGCTCGGGGCCCGCATTCCGAAAGGCGTCCTGCTCGTAGGCCCTCCGGGTACCGGTAAAACCCTGCTGGCGCGTGCGGTTGCAGGCGAAGCCGGCGTTCCTTTCTTTACGATTTCCGGTTCCGACTTCGTTGAGATGTTCGTCGGTGTCGGTGCTTCCCGCGTACGTGATTTATTCGAGAACGCGAAGAAGAATTCACCTTGTATCATCTTTATCGATGAGATCGATGCTGTCGGACGTCAGCGTGGAGCCGGCCTAGGAGGCGGACACGACGAACGTGAACAGACGCTTAACCAATTGCTGGTCGAGATGGACGGCTTTGGCGCCAACGAGGGAATTATTATTGTTGCAGCGACCAACCGTCCGGATATTCTAGATCCTGCATTGCTGCGTCCAGGCCGTTTTGACCGTCAGATTACGGTCGACCGTCCGGATGTGAAAGGCCGCGAGGCAGTTCTGAAAGTTCATGCGCGCAATAAGCCGCTGAACAAAGATGTGCGTCTCGGCACAATCGCGAAGCGGACGACCGGCTTCACCGGAGCCGATCTGGAGAACTTGCTGAACGAAGCGGCATTGCTTGCCGCCCGACGCAACAAGAAGGATATCGCGATGCAGGAAGTCGACGAAGCGATTGATCGCGTCGTCGTCGGTACGGAGAAGAAGAGCCGAGTCATCAGCGATCGTGAGAAGCGGATTGTCGCGTATCACGAAGCCGGCCACACGATTGCCGGTTACTTCCTCGAACATGCCGATACGGTGCATAAGGTTACGATCATCCCTCGCGGACGCGCAGGCGGTTATGTCATCATGCTTCCGAAAGAAGATCGCATGCTTGTAACGAAGCAAGAGCTGCTCGATAAAATTACGGGCTTACTTGCCGGCCGAGCCGCCGAAGAAATATTCATCGGTGAAATCGGCACCGGAGCTTACAGCGACTTCAAGCAAGCGACCAGCATCGTACGCGCGATGATTATGGAATACGGCATGAGCGAGAAGCTCGGAACGATGCAGTTCGGCCAAACCCAAGGGCAAGTGTTCTTGGGACGCGATATTGGGCATGAGCAGAACTATTCCGATGCGATCGCTTATGAGATCGACCAGGAAATGCAAAGCATTACGCGCGACTGCTATGAGCGGGCCAAGAAGCTTCTGAACGAGAAGAGCGAAGAGATGCATTTGATCGCGAAGACTCTCCTGCAAGTGGAGACACTCGATCTTGAGCAGATCAAGCAATTGATCGAGAAAGGCAACTTGGAGGTCTCCGATGATGGCGAAGGCTCCTCCGGCAATAATGATGGAGAGTCTCATGGTGACCCGATCGTGGATACACTTGGGAATGTGCGTGTTCGCATCCAGACGAGGGATGACGAGCCTGCACGCCCGGTAAACGATGCGGGTAACGACGGCGGTACCGACGAGTCCAAATAATGCAGGATAAGAATAGGGTTGTTCCTTAGCCGAGAGGCTACAGGAACAACCTTTTTTATATTGCATTGATCAATTGACAGCCATTCGCGGCAAGTGTAAATTAGTTGTAAATGCAGGATGAGTAAACTTCCGAGATGAAGACAGTACTGCCGCTATGTTTGTGCATTCATTCACAAACTATATGCCAAGAGTACGCGAGGCCGTATCGTACCGGGGAGGAGTTCTATCTATGGAAGCGTTAGCTATAGAACGAAAAGCGGAGCAGAATCGAGAGCTTCGCGAGCGCCTTATGCAGCTGAAAAAGGAACGCAACGCTATTATTCTCGCTCACTATTATCAGCGTGATGAAATACAGGAGGTGGCCGATTTCCGAGGCGACTCCTTTCTGCTGGCTCAGAAAGCCGCAGCAACCGAAGCGGACGTCATCGTTTTCTGCGGTGTGCATTTCATGGGAGAGAGCGCGAAGATACTCGCCCCGAACAAGGTCGTTCTTGTACCCGACGAGCGGGCGGGGTGTCCGATGGCGGATATGGTGCATCCGATCGGTCTGCGGGAAATGAAGGCACGGCATCCGAACGCGAAAGTCGTTACGTATATAAACTCCTCAGCAGACGTGAAGGCGGAGACCGATATTTGCTGTACGTCCGCTAACGCGGTGAAAGTAGTCAACTCTGTCGATGCGGATGAAATCATCTGGTGCCCCGACAAGAATCTGGGGCATTACGTTTCCCAGTTCACCGACAAGAAAATGATCATATGGGAAGGTTATTGCAACACCCACGATATGCTGACGATCAAGGACGTTGAAGAGACGCGCGCCAAGCATCCGAATGCGCAATTCGTCGTGCATCCGGAGTGCCGTCCGGAAGTCGTGGCCATGGCCGATTTCGTAGGCAGCACGACCGCTATATTGAAATATTGCCGGGAATCCGACCGGCAGGAATTTATTGTCGGAACGGAAGACGGTACGGGATACCAATTGCGCTTGGACAGCCCGAACAAAATCTTTCATTTCGCATCGAAGTTTCTGGTCTGTCCTAATATGAAAGTGAACAATCTGAAGAAAGTCGTCAAATGCCTGGAAACGATGCAGCCGCAAATCTATGTGCCGCAAGAAGTAGCGGACAAAGCAAGAGTATCGCTGGAGCGCATGCTGCTGGTGAAGTAGCGTGCGTTACTCTCATAATCTGAGCGGAGACGAAAAGCCATGATCCCCCGTTACATTGTCGATTTTGATCCGGTCAAGCTTCGCCGTGTTGAGACGGATGTCGTCGTCATCGGAGCCGGCATTGCCGGACTGTATACGGCGCTGAAAGCAAGCGAGACGAACCGGGTTCTTATGATCACCAAGAAATCGCTCTTCGACAGCAACACGCGTTATGCCCAAGGCGGAATTGCCGCTGTCATATCGGAAGAAGATTCACCGGACTTCCATCGCGAGGATACGTTGATTGCCGGAGCAGGTCTATGTGATGCGGCGGCGGTCGACGTTCTTGTTCATGACGGCCCCAAAGGCGTTGAGCAGCTGATCAAGTTCGGCACGCATTTCGACGAGGAAGACGGCCGCCTCGCTTTAACGCAAGAAGGGGCACACAGCCGGCGGCGCATTCTGCATGCGAATGGCGATGCAACCGGATTTGAAATTGTAAGGGCACTGGCGGAGAAGGCGGTTGCGAACCCGGCCATCGAGCTGTGGGATGATCATTTTGTGCTGGATCTGTTGACCGAAGAAGGAGAATGCCGCGGCGCGCTCGTGCAAAAGCCGGACGGATCAAGGGTTGCAGTGTTCGGAAAAGCAATTATTCTGTGCAGCGGCGGTTCGGGCCAGTTGTACCGGTACACGACAAATCCCGAAGTAGCGACCGGCGATGGTATTGCAATGGCCTATCGGGCGGGTGCTGTTATCCGGGACATGGAATTCATCCAATTTCATCCGACCTCTCTCTGTTATCCGGGCGCGCCAAGGTTTCTCATATCGGAAGCGGTACGCGGAGAAGGGGCGATCCTTCGCAACATTCGGGGAGAGCGGTTTATGGAAAAATATCATCCCCAGCTTGAGCTTGCACCGCGGGATATTGTCGCGCGTGCGATCATAAGTGAGATGGAAGCGACGAAATCCACATACGTATACATAGACATTACACACGAAACGCCTGAACTGATTAGGCACCGTTTTCCTACGATTTATGAGTATTGTTTGAATTACGGACTCGACCTGACAAGCGACTGGATTCCGGTGGCGCCTGCTGCGCATTACATGATGGGCGGAGTGAATACCGATTTGCACGGGGAAACGAGCATTCGGCGATTGTTTGCTTGCGGGGAAGTGTCCTCAACGGGAGTGCACGGCGCCAACCGGCTGGCCAGCAACTCTTTATCCGAGGCTGTCGTATTCGGGCAGCGCATCGTGGATCGCATTAACGGATTGACGGCGCAGCCCGCTTTTGTGAGCGATAAATATAGCGACGATAGAGAGGCAGCACCGAGAGGTGCTATACTGGAGCGGCGATTAAAGCTGCAGAAAATGATGGTTCGGTATGCAGGGCTGCGGCGTAATAAAGCGGGGCTGATGAAAGCAATGGAAGAGTTGAAGCGGCATATCCCCTTGCTGCGGATGAACCTCAGAAGCCGGGAAGAGTTCGAGTTCGCCAATTTGCTTACTTGCGCCGTTCTTGTCACGGAAGCGGCGCTGAATCGCGAAGAAAGCAGAGGCGCTCATTATCGGGAAGACTATCCGGAGCGGGATGAACCGGTCTGGCGCAAACATACGATATTGCATCGTGAACACGGGATTGGAGAAGAGAGGGTCGGCAATGTTTGATAAAGAAAGCGATTGGTTGGCCGGCGGCCCCGCCGTTGATGCCGTGAGAGAGCAGATTCGCCAATGGTTGGCCGAGGATATCGGGTCAGGTGACGTCACGACCATGGCAGCCGTTCCGGCCGGCCATCTGTCCCAAGGTGTCATTCATACGAAACAATCCGGAATTATCGCAGGGCTGCCATTAGCTCGCCTTGTATTTAGTGTAGTAGACCCGGGTCTTCGGTTTGACCAGTACGTTACTGATGGAGATTTTGCGGAAAAGGGGACCGTGCTGGCGCTTGTCGAAGGGTCCACGCACAGCATTCTCACCGGTGAGCGGTTATCGCTTAACCTGCTCCAGCGGTTATCGGGAATCGCATCCAAAACGAACAGGTATGTATCAGCGGCAGCAGGGCTGCCCGTTAGAATTTCGGATACTCGCAAGACGACTCCCGGGCACCGGACGCTGGAAAAGTATGCGGTAAGAGCAGGCGGAGGCGCGAACCACAGATTCGGGTTATATGATGCGGTCATGATCAAAGACAATCATATTAAAGCAGCCGGGGGCATTGCGGCAGCTGTTAGAGCGGTGAAGTCCAGAATTCCCCATACGATGATGATCGAAGTGGAAGCGGAAAATTTAATGCAGGCGGAAGAAGCGGCGCAAGCGGGCGCACACATCATCATGCTTGATAATATGAACACAGAGATGATGATTGAAGCTGTTACGCTCATTCGCCGCCTCGCATCTCACATTGTCATAGAAGCGTCCGGCGGCATTACAGAGGAACGGATTGCAGAGATCGGCAGATGCGGTGTCGATGTCATTTCGGTGGGCGGTTTAACGCACTCTTTTCAAGCGCTCGATATCAGCCTGGATTTGAACGGTATAAAGAAGGAGGCGTTGCTGTGATTTTGGTCGTGGATGTCGGGAATACCAACATTGTACTTGGTTTATATGAAGGGAGCAGCCTCGCCCATCATTGGCGTCTGAGCACCAATCGATCCTCTACGGTAGATGAGTACGGCGTTCTGATCCGCAATCTGTTTCAATTGGCGGGGGTTCGGGCAGAACAGGTAGAAGGCGTTATTTTATCGAGTGTCGTCCCGCCTTTAATGAACACATTGGAGCAGCTTTTCGTCAAATATGTAGGACGGGAGCCGCTTGTGGTCGGCCCCGGCATCAAAACCGGACTGAATATCCGAAGCGAAAATCCCCGTGAGGTCGGTGCGGACCGGATCGTCAACGCGGTTGCCGGGATCGAGCACTATGGCGCTCCTCTGGTTATTGTGGACTTCGGGACCGCGACGACCTTCGACTATATCGACGAGTCGGGCGCTTACTTGGGCGGTGCCATCGTGCCGGGAATCGGAATTTCGGCAGAGGCATTATATCAAAGAGCGGCAAAGCTGCCGCGCATCGAGCTGACGAAACCCCGCACAGTGGTCGGACGAAACACCGTTGCGGCAATGCAGGCGGGAATCGTATACGGATACGCCGGCCAAGTGGATGGAATCGTTCGCCGGATTTGCAAGGAATTCCTGGTTGACCCGCAAGTAATCGCTACCGGCGGTTTGGCTACGTTGATTGCGGAAGAATCGGAAACCATACAGAAGGTGGATTCACTTCTCACTCTTGAGGGTTTAAGAATTGTGTATGAGCGGAATAGGTAGGCAGCATCGTGAAAGGGGTATTTGAATAATGAAAGACGAATTGGTACGCGGCACAGCATGGAACGGTGCAATCCGGGTTTTCGCGGCGCGTACGACGAATTTGGCAGCGGAATTGCAGCGGCGGCACGGCGCTTTTCCGACTGCTACTGCAGCTTTGGGGCGGGCAGCCACGGCGGCTGCCATGATGGGTGTGATGCTGAAGGATGACGGCAGGCTGACCGTACAGGTGAAAGGCGACGGCCCCCTCGGACAGATCGTCATTGACGCAGATGCGGATGCTCATGTGAGAGGCTACGTTGATAATCCTCATGTGGATCTGCCCAGCAATGAACAGGGTAGCTGGACGTGGCCGGCGCAGTGGGACGTAACGGTTATTTGCATGTCATTAAAGACTTGGGCATGCGTGAGCCCTATCGGGGCAGTGTTCCGATCATCTCCGGCGAGCTTGCCGAAGATTTTACGTTATATTTTGCCGAATCCGAACAAACGCCGTCGGCGGTAGGGCTCGGTGTTCTCGTTAATACGGATGATTCGGTCATTCATGCCGGCGGTTTTATCGTCCAGATCATGCCGGGAATGTCGGACAGCCAGCTGGACCGGCTGGAGCGTGCGGTCGCATCGATGCCTCATGTTACGGCACTGCTTGATCAAGGAGAAACGGCGGAAGGAATTCTTAAATTTTTGGTGGGGGAAGATGTAACGATCCATCAGACGGTGGAGCCCATTTTTAAATGCATGTGCTCGCGGGAACGGGTAGAACGGACTTTAGTGACGATCGGAACGGCGGATTTGCGCAGCTTGATTGACGAGGATGGGCAAGCGGAAGTACACTGCCATTTTTGCAACGAGAAATACGTATTTGAACGGGAAGAGCTAGAGGCAATTCATAACCGTGCTACGCGGGATTAATGAGGGGATGATGAGCATGAGGGGGACGATACGGCATTGGCGGCCGCTCGTACTGTTTGCCCTCCTAGGAACTTGGATTTTGTTGTCCGGCTGCACGTCGGATTCCGTCATGGAAACCGTGTCTCCGATCGCCACCCCTGCTCAGGACGCTAATAAGAGCAGCGATGTCGTGGCCTCTATAGGCGGCGTGACGATTACACGCGAAGAGCTGACGAATCGCATACTTGCCGATTACGGGGCGCAGACGCTGCGGACGGTCATGCTCGCCGAGGCAGTCAGACTGGAAGCGGAAGCACTCCGGCTGAAGGTGACGGAAGACGAATTGCAACTGGAACTGCTGAGCATGAGACAAGGGTATGAGGACGAACGACAATTTTACGCCGCCATGAAAGAACAATTGGGAATGAGCGCAGAACAGGTGAAAGAGGACGCCCGATATCGGCTGCTGTTAGAAAAGATTGCGATTCATAAAGTGATCGTAACGGATCGGGAAATCGATCGTTACTTGGATGAGCACCGGGAGGAATACGAGCCTCGTAAACAGTATCGGCTCGCGCAGATTCTCGTTAAGGATGACGCGGAAGCGGAGAGTATCCTGTCCCAGCTGAGCGGCGGGGCAGACTTCGGGGCCTTAGCCCGCCGTTACTCGCTAGACGAGTTTACAGCCGACAACGGAGGGGATCTGGGATGGGTAGAGGATCAGGATCCTTTTGAAGCTCCTGAGGTGCTGCGGACAGCGTCCTCCATGGAGGTCGGACAAGTGACTGGGCCCGTTCAGACAGGGCAAGGTTACGTGATCCTGCAGCTTAACGGTATAAATGAAGTAACGGCGAAGCTCCTGAAGCGATTCGGGCAGAAGTGAGACGTCTGTTGGCGCTGGAACGGGCCGGCTCACTGAGGGAATTGGAGCAGTCGTTGCTGACTAAATATGAAGCGAAAATTCTCGAGCCTTCGCTGCGCCGCTGAGGCTCACTCTTGACAATGTGCATTCCAAATTGCTAAGATGAAAGAAACGAAAAGCCGACTGGTTTAGTCGGATTAATGCAATGAGGCGGCATCAGCCGTTTATTTCGGGAGGGAACATATCCAATGGCTAAGGTTGTGCAGAACGTCACGCAATTAATCGGAGATACGCCGCTTGTCCGGTTGAACCGGATCGTACCGGAAGGCAGCGCAGAGATCTACGTAAAATTGGAGTACCAAAATCCGGGTGCAAGCGTGAAAGACCGGATTGCCGTCAGCATGATTGAAGAAGCGGAAAAAGAAGGTTTCATCAAGCCAGGTCAGAGCACGATCGTTGAGCCGACCAGCGGAAATACCGGAATCGGTCTCGCAATGGTTGCCGCGGCCAAAGGGTACCGCGCGATTCTTGTTATGCCCGACACGATGAGTATTGAACGCCGCAACCTGCTGCGCGCTTATGGCGCAGAGCTAGTGTTGACGCCTGGATCCGAGGGTATGAACGGCGCTGTCAAGAAAGCCGAGGAAATCGTTGACGGCAATGAAGGCTACTTCATGCCGCAGCAATTCAAGAACAAAGCAAACGTGAAAATCCACCGTGAAACGACGGGGCCTGAGATTGTTGAAGCGATCAATTCCCTTGACGGGAAATTGGACGCGTTCATTGCAGGTATCGGAACGGGCGGTACCATTTCCGGAGCAGGTGAAGTGCTGAAGCAAAGCTTCCCCAACATCAAAATCTACGCAGTCGAGCCTGCCGGATCGCCGTTGCTGTCCGGTGGAAACCCAGGTCCGCACAAGATTCAAGGAATCGGCGCGAACTTTATTCCTGATATCCTGAACCGTGACGTTTACGATCACGTTCTTACAGTCGAGAACGAAGACGCGTTCGAGACGGCCCGCACGGTGGCCAAAAAAGAAGGACTTCTCGTCGGCATCTCTTCCGGCGCCGCAATCTCCGCAGCGCTGAAAGTCGCCAAAGAACTCGGCGCAGGCAAACGTGTCGTAGCGATTGTGCCTTCTAACGGTGAACGCTACCTGAGCACTCCGCTGTTCAACTTTGAGAATTAATCAGACGAACATACAGAAGCTCCCGCCCGCAGCGGGAGCTTTTTTTGGCAGGAAAGAGCCCGCGTCTGTTGTATTCTGCTTGTTCATCACCCTATTGAGGAGCTGCATACGTGGAACTTGTATCGCTGCAGCAGTGGGCCATTTGGAACGGTAAATACACGCTGCTTCCTTATGTACGCACAATGAAGATCGAGACGGATTCTTTATTGCCATTGTTCTGGGACGCATTTTGGGAGGACGCCTCGCCGTATGCTTGTATTCTGGAAAGCGGCAAAGGAGGCCGTTATTCGGTAATCGGCTTGAAGCCTGTATCTGTCATTACGGGGAAAGGTAATCATGGTAAGGTGCTCGAGCCTGATGATAATGGGACCGGCTTTACGGAAGCAAGGCAGCTGCAGGGGGCTCCGATTGAACAAGTCCGCGAATGGATGCGTGCGTGGAGCGGCCCGAAGCCGGAAGCACTTCCCGATTGTATAGGCGGTGCGGTTGGATTGTGGAGCTACGATATGGCTCGCAGCCTTGAGAAGCTCCCCGAATCGGCGCAAGATGATCTTCTTTTTCCGGACTTTCTGTTCCAGCGGTACGAACAGCTGTGGATTGTGGACCACTCGGAATGCTCTTTGTATTTGACGGTTCATGTACCGGTGCCGGGCGGAAAGATCGATTCATTGCAGGAAGACTGCCTAAGCCAGCTTTATATGGATGCGCAACAAACGGCGATGGAGATGGAGAAGCAGTGGGAACGTTGGTCATCCGCCGGCTTAGCTTCTTATCAACGGCAGCAGAGAATGCGGTCAGTTATCGAACAGGACCGGCTTGAAAAGGATATGGAACAATGGCCTGGGCTGATCACATCTATGAGTAAAAGCGAATTCGAGCAATCGGTTCGCCGGGTTCAGCAGTATATCGTTCAGGGCGATGTGTTCCAAGTGAACCTGTCGCTCCGTCAAAGCCTCGCCGCTCAAGTGTCGGCCGAAACTCTGTATGATTGGCTGCGGCTGATCAATCCGTCTCCTTATATGGGCATGCTGCGCACACCCGATTTCTCGATCGTGAGCGCATCTCCGGAATTGTTAGTGAAGCTGGACAACGGGAAGCTGTCCACCCGACCCATTGCCGGGACACGCCGCCGCGGCCAGACGCCTATGGAAGATCGAGCGATGGAGGATGAGCTGCTTACAAACGAGAAGGAACGCGCCGAGCACATTATGCTGGTCGACTTGGAACGCAATGACATCGGCAGAGTGGCAGCTTACGGATCGGTGCATGTGCCGGAGCTGATGACCGTGGAGCGATACTCGCACGTGATGCACCTTGTGTCTCAAGTTGAGGGACTGCTGGCTCCCGATAAAGATGCATTCGATGTTCTGGCAGCGGTCTTTCCAGGGGGAACGATTACGGGAGCCCCGAAAATACGCACCATGGAAATTATTGAAGAACTGGAGCCGGTGCGCAGAGGACCGTATACCGGTTCTATAGGATGGTTTGACTACAGCGGTAATATGGAATTTAATATAATTATTCGCTCAATTTTGGTGCGGGGCGGCATCTGCCATATTCAAGCCGGAGCGGGCATCGTCATCGATTCCGATCCGGAGCGGGAATTTTACGAGTGCCTGAACAAGGCCAAAGCGCTTTGGAAAGCGGTGCAACACGGCGAAACACAGGGGGAACCGACATGATACTGGTTATCGACAACTATGACTCTTTTACGTATAACCTGGTGCAGCACTTGGGCGAATTGGGAGAGAACATCGCGGTGCATCGCAACGATGAGATCGATGTGGATGGCATTGCTGAGCTTAAGCCCGATCACATTCTCATATCCCCGGGACCCAAAACTCCGAACGAGGCCGGTGTCAGCTTGAGTCTGCTCCAGAGATTCAAGGGTGAGATTCCTATTTTCGGCGTATGTCTGGGTCACCAAGCGATCGGACAGGCTTTCGGGGGACAGGTCATTCGTGCCGGCCAGTTGATGCACGGGAAAACTTCGGAGATCAAGCACGACGGCAAGACCATCTTCGAAGGACTGCCTTCTCCGTTCACGGCAACAAGATATCACTCCCTGGTCGTAGAACGGCACACGCTTCCGGATTGCTTGGAAATCAGCGCGCAAACCGACGATGGTGAAATTATGGGGCTCAGGCACAAAGAGTATGTTGTAGAAGGCGTGCAATTCCACCCTGAATCCATCATGACGGAATACGGCCTTCGGCTGTTGAGCAATTTCCTGAAGCATAAGTCCGGCATAAGAGCATGAAGCTTCTATGGAACGGAGAATTGATTGACAGCAAACAGACCGTGATCTCCGCTCTTGATCACGGTTTTTTGTACGGTATGGGTCTGTTCGAGACATTTCGTACGTATAACGGCCGGCCTTGGTTGTTGGAGCGGCACGCCGCCAGGCTCAGTGAAGGCTGTGAAATATTAGGCTTTGCCTATATGCCTGATTTGGACCGAATGGAAGCTGCTGTTAGACGCGTACTGGAGGCGAATGGCTTGGCGGACGGCTATATTCGTTGGTCCATATCGGCCGGCGAAGGATCGTTGGGTCTTCCGACGGTGAATGATTATGACAAGCCCAATGAAATCGTGTATGCCAAGGAGCTTTCACTCGATCATCCCGCTGCGCGGAAAGGCAAAACGCTGCGTCTGCTGCATGTGCGGCGCAGTACTCCGGAACACGGCGTTCGTTTAAAATCTTTCCATTATATGAACAATATTGTTGCCAAAGGGGAACTGATCACCTCCGGCGCAGGGCCTCTCACTGAGGGTTTGTTCCTCGATTCCTCCGGCTATGCCGCCGAAGGTATCGTCAGTAATGTGTTTTGGGTGAAAGACGGGGCACTGTTCACACCCTCGCCGGAGACCGGGCTGCTGCCGGGCATCACGCGGGCGTATGTGTTGGAGTTGGCTGAGGGTATGGGTATATCCATAGAACAAGGGTTATTTGAATGGAAGGATCTCTTGAATGCCGACGAAGTGTTTCTAACGAATTCCATACAGGAGATCGTTCCGGTAACCAGGGTGGAAGACAAGGACGGTCACGGAACAGCAACGGGTGGACTGGCAGCTGCAGGTCCATTGACCTATCAATTGATGCTAAAGTATCGGGCGGCAGCCGAGGGGACAGGCGCAGAATGAAGAGAACAATATTTTACCGGCGATCTTATACGCTCCATGACGGAATGAAGCTGGATCTGGGGCAAAGGACCTTGATCATGGGGATCTTGAACGTAACTCCTGACTCATTCTCCGACGGCGGGCGGTTTAATGACATGGAAGCGGCTGTCGAACGAGCCAGAGAAATGGCTGCTGCAGGCGCCGATATTATTGATATAGGAGGAGAGTCTACCCGGCCCGGTCATCAAGGTGTATCGGCGGAAGAGGAGATCAAGCGGGTGATCCCCATGATCCTCGCCGTTCGGGACGCCGTGAAGCTGCCGATCAGCGTCGATACATACAAGGCGGACACTGCCCGCCAAGCGCTTGAAGCCGGCGCGCATATCGTTAATGATATCTGGGGATTCAAGAAGGATGCTCAAATGGCCGCTGTTGCAGCGGATTACGGCTGCCCGGTCATATTGATGCATAATCGTACGGACCGGGATTACACCGACTTTATTCCGGATGTGTTAGCCGACTTGACGGCAAGTGTGCAGCGGGCCCGTGCAGCCGGTGTCGCCGAGCATAACATTTGGCTGGATCCGGGTATCGGCTTCGCCAAAGATTATGACGAGAATGTCGAAATGATGGGTCGCCTGGACGAGGTGGTCGGACTGGGCTACCCGGTGCTGCTGGGCACATCGCGCAAAACCTTCATCCGCCAAACTCTTGACGTGGGAGTAGATGAGGTCGTTGAAGGTACTGCAGCAACCGTTGCGCTCGGCATCGCGCAAGGCTGTCAGATCGTACGGGTTCACGATGTGAAGGAAATCAAGCGGGTGGCGGCAATGACAGATGCCATCGTGTACAGGCAAGTCGGAAGGGGGAGCTAACGATCGATCGGATGCTGCTGAAGGGTATTGTCTTTTACGGATATCACGGTGTGTTTGCGGAAGAAAACCGCTTGGGTCAGAAGTATATCGTAGATTTGGATCTTCGCTTGGACCTGAGCCGGGCAGCCCGGACCGACGATGTGAACGACACGGTGAACTATGCTGAAATTCATGCTTTGGTGAAAGGGATTGTCGAAGGCCGGCCAACCAAACTGATTGAGACGCTGGCTGAAAAGATTGCGTCCTCGGTACTAGGTACGTATACTAGTATCATTGAAGCTGCGGTATCGGTAACGAAGCCGAATCCGCCGTTTAACATCATTTTCGACGGGGTGACTGTCGAGCTTCGGCGCAAACGGGGCCTTAATGGCAGCATCGTGCCTGTAGAGGAATGAGTATATCATGCAGGAAGCATATGTGGCGCTCGGCGCGAATATAGGCGACAGGGCGGCGTCACTGACTGAAGCGGTGCGCAGGATTGCGGACGAACGCGGGCTGGATTTGCGGAGAATGTCACCGATTTATGAGACGGCGCCTGTCGGCTTTACGAACCAGCCCTCTTTTTTGAACATGACGGTTTGTTTGGGGACGGACCTCGAGCCTCTGGAATTGCTTCACCGATTGCTCGGGATCGAGCAGGAGATGGGCCGCATTCGGGAAGTCCGGTGGGGACCCCGAAATATAGATTTGGATTTGCTCTTGTATGGACAAGTGCAGATGGAGACGCCGGAATTGACGCTCCCGCATCCCCGAATGGGAGAGCGGGCGTTTGTGTTAGTTCCTCTGCATGACATTTGGCCGGCACGGGAAGTATTTCCTTGGGAAGCGGAGTTAAAAGCTTTTTCTGTTGAAAAGGAAGGGATTACACGCTGGGCCGTATGGGACGGACAGCGAATAAGAAAGGAGTCATGAAGTGATGTTGAAAATCGGGAATATTCCGATGAACAATAATGTGGTGCTGGCGCCGATGGCCGGGGTTTGTAACCCGGCGTTCCGGCTGATCGCCAAAGAATTCGGCTGTGGTCTCGTATGTGCGGAGATGGTGAGCGACAAAGCGATTCTTCACGGAAACCAGCGTACTCTGGAGATGCTGTACGTGGACGAAAGGGAGAAACCGCTGAGCTTGCAGATTTTCGGGGGAGATAAGGAGTCGCTCGTAGAAGCGGTGAAGTACGTCGATGAGAATACGAACGCCGACATTATCGACATTAATATGGGCTGTCCGGTGCCGAAAGTGACGAAATGCGACGCCGGCGCACGATGGCTGCTGGATCCGAAGAAGATTTACGAAATGGTCTCTTACGCGGTAGATGCCGCAAAAAAACCGGTCACGGTTAAAATGCGAATCGGTTGGGATGACGAGCATATTTATGCGGTAGAAAACGCCCAGGCGGTGGAACGTGCCGGCGGATCCGCAGTCAGCGTGCATGGCCGCACCCGGGAGCAATTGTATACGGGTAAAGCGAACTGGGATATTATAAGGGACGTTAAGCAAGCCGTATCGATTCCTGTCATCGGCAACGGAGATGTGTTCTCGCCGGAAGACGCGAAGCGCCTGCTGGATCACACCGGCTGTGACGGAGTCATGATCGGCCGCGGCGCGCTGGGCAATCCTTGGATGCTATATCGTACCGTCCATTACTTGACGCGCGGAGAAATTCTTCCGGAACCGACCGCAGCTGAGAAAATCCGCATCGCTATGGTACATCTGGATCGGCTTGTCGATCTGAAAGGTGAGAACCAGGCAGTACGGGAAATGCGGAAGCATATGGCTTGGTATTTGAAAGGCCTCCCTGATTCCGCACCAGTGAAAAACCTGATCATGGATTTGACCACACGTGCCGAGGTCGTATTCACCCTCGAGGAATATGTGAAAACGGTAGAAGAGTCGCTCGCGCAGACGGGTACGGACCATTCAGACACCGGAGAAATGCTCGTTCACTGAATTGTCGGGCAGGCCTGGTGCTGATTTCCGCGAATTGACATTTTTCAGGGGTTGAAATATAATCAAAACCAATGTTCAGCCGTCATTAATGGAAAATCACAGGCTTGGATAGATAACGGTCATGTAACGGATGACCCGCCATATATTTGATTAACAGACCCGTAAATTATTTCCCTGAATGGAGATCGGTGAGATGAGCGATAAAGAAGTCCTTTTGACCCCGGACGGGCTCAAGAAGCTTGAAGAGGAACTCGAGCACCTTAAATCCGTCAAACGCCGCGAGGTGGCGGAGCGCATCAAGGTTGCCATCGGTTACGGAGACATCAGCGAGAACTCCGAGTATGAAGATGCGAAGAACGAACAAGCTTTCATCGAAGGACGCATTATCACGCTCGAGAAGATGTTGCGCAACGCCCGTATTATCAATAACGATGAAATCGATCTTGAGACTGTGGGCATCGGGTCAACCGTCATTGTGCAAGATCTCGAATTCGGCGATTCGATGCAATATACGATTGTCGGGACCGCTGAATCGGACCCTTTGCATAACAAAATCTCCAATGAAAGCCCGGTGGGCAGAGCCATTCTGGGGAAGAAGAAGGATACGGTGGTTGAAGTCAACGTTCCTGCGGGCATTATTCAATACAAAATTGTCGATATCAAGAAATAACCGCGCGGTAACCCGCATGACTGCACACAGTTGAACGGAGCACTCTATCGAATAAAGCTTCCTACGGAAGCTTTTTTCAACTTTATGATTGATTTCAGGATATTTCAGGATATATCAGGTGTGAAGGAGAACGAACTCTCATGGAACATGTAGATCAGCCGGAAACAACGGAACTCAGTGAGTTATTACAAATAAGACGCGGCAAATTGGACGAGCTTCGTGCGCTCGGCATCGATCCGTTCGGCACGAAGTATAACCGCACGCATGAGGCGGCCCAGGTTCTGAGCGAGTACGGCGACCTGTCCAAGGAAGAGCTGGCGGAGCGCGCAATCGATGTGAGCCTGGCCGGGCGTATTATGACGAAGCGCGGCATGGGCAAAGCTTCTTTCGCGCATTTGCAGGATTTGAGCGGCAGAATCCAGATCTATGTGAGGGAAGATACGGTACCGGGCAATAAGTTTCAAGCATTTGACCTGCTGGATATCGGCGATATCGTAGGTGTCTCGGGTGTCGTGTTCAAAACCAAAACGGGCGAAACCTCGGTTAAAGTCAAGGATCTCGAGGTTCTGACCAAGTCTCTGCTGCCGCTTCCGGATAAGTTCCACGGTCTCAAGGATGTGGAAACCCGGTATCGTCAGCGCTATGTGGATCTCATCATGAACCCGGATGTGCAGAAGACTTTTGTCACCCGTTCGAGGATCATCCAATCCATGCGCCGGTATTTGGACGCCCGCGGTTTTCTTGAAGTGGAAACGCCGACTCTCCATGCCATAGCAGGGGGTGCCGCCGCTCGTCCTTTTATCACGCATCATAATGCTTTGGATATGCAGCTTTATATGAGGATTGCGATTGAGCTTCACTTGAAACGACTTATTGTCGGCGGCATGGAAAAAGTGTATGAGATCGGCCGGGTGTACCGGAACGAAGGCATTTCCACGCGGCACAACCCTGAATTCACAATGATCGAGTTGTATGAGGCGTATGCGGACTACGAAGATATCATGCGCTTAACCGAGGAATTGATCGCACACATCGCGCAGGAGGTTCTTGGCACTAAGAAAATAAAGTACCAAGGACACGAAGTGGACCTCACTCCTCCATGGCGCAGAGTCTCCATGACCGAATTGATTCGGGAGACAGTGGGCGTTGATTTCAGCGCCCAGATGAGTGATGAAGAAGCGCATCGCCTGGCCAAAGAGCATAAAGTTCCGGTGGAGCCGCATATGAGCTTCGGACATATCGTCAATGCGTTCTTCGAGACTTTTGTCGAGCATACGTTGATTCAACCTACATTTGTGACGGGACATCCGGTTGCCATTTCTCCTTTGGCCAAGAAGAAGGAATCGGACCCGCGGTTCACCGATCGCTTTGAGCTCTTCATCGTAGCGCGGGAGCACGCGAATGCATTTACCGAGCTGAACGATCCGATCGACCAGCGTCAACGCTTCGAAGCGCAGCTGGAAGAAAAAGAAGCGGGCAACGATGAAGCGCATGAAATGGATGAAGATTTTATCCGTGCCTTGGAGTACGGAATGCCGCCGACAGGCGGGCTCGGCATCGGAATCGACCGCGTCATTATGCTGCTCACAGACGCGCCGTCAATTCGCGACGTGCTGCTGTTCCCGCATATGCGGGATGAAGGAGACTAATGCTATCAACCGGTTCATCGCCTCAGCAGGCGGGAGCCGGTTTTATTTTTTAGCAATTACCTGCAAATAGCAGTGTAAATAGGTTGCAATCAGGTGTGGTTTTGTGATAAATTAAGCTTCCCCGCTGATATTATTCATATACGGGAGCGGTAAAAGCACAGTGGATTATGGATTATAGGAACAAATTGGTTGTTGCATCTATGTTGTCTGCTGTGATATATTATTTAAGTCGCCTGTTGGGCGGCACGGTAAAAGAAAGCAGCAAACTTGTTCTTTGAAAACTGAACATCGAGCGTAATACGGTTCCTGTCGTCCTTTGGGACGATAGACAACGATTTACAATTCAAGTCAGCATTTTGAGCCTTCATGGCTCTCTATTATGGAGAGTTTGATCCTGGCTCAGGACGAACGCTGGCGGCGTGCCTAATACATGCAAGTCGAGCGGAGTTGATGAGAAGCTTGCTTCTCTGATACTTAGCGGCGGACGGGTGAGTAACACGTAGGCAACCTGCCCACAAGATCGGGATAACATTCGGAAACGAATGCTAAGACCGGATAAACAGTGCTCTCGCATGAGAGGGCTGGGAAAGACGGAGCAATCTGCACTTGCGGATGGGCCTGCGGCGCATTAGCTAGTTGGTGAGGTAACGGCCCACCAAGGCGACGATGCGTAGCCGACCT
>NZ_JXAL01000026.1 GCF_000829465.1 Cohnella kolymensis
TGATTCTCCCCGGTTTTTATCCGGATGCGGACAGCTTATCCGACTAATGCTGGACAACTTATGCCGTCATCTGCTGGGCATTATGCGCTAGCAGTAACAGTATAGATTAAAAAAGTCTTATTTTTCAGATCCTTTTGATTGAAAAAGGCTGTTCCAAACTCATCTGCTCGGCTTGGAACAGCCTTGAGGACCTCAGCTGTTACAGTTCCCGGATATGCAGTTCCTCGTTGTCGGTATTTTCATCCGCTTTATCTGTCGACAATTGCTCATAGCTGCCGACATCCCTCTCGGCTGCCATGGCCGGTGAATCGGAGCTGCCATGGCTTTCCGCCATTTTCCAGGCATCGGCCTCATCGAAATGCCCGCTGTCGGCTTGCCGGCGCTCACCGGCTCCTGAAGGAGGCGGTGTCATGACCTGCTCTTCGATCGGGCGGTCTGAGACAATCGCAGAGGTGTGACTATGTTCTACGCATGTAGATGTCCATGGAAGAGCTTCAAGTCTCTCGAATGGTATGGGTTCTTCGCAAACGACGCACTGTCCATAAGAACCATCTGCAATTCGATCAAGCGCTTCATTGGTCTCTTGCAGCCTTTTTTCTATCGTGTCGTCGATGACCATATCTCTTTCCCGTTCGAAAACTTCCGTAGCGATGTCCGCCGGATGATTATCGTACGCAGACAGCTCCCCGGTAGAGCTGCTGATCGTCTCCTTGCCGGCCGCTGTTTCATTTACGGTAAAATGTCTTTCCAACTCCTCTTTTTCCTCTGCCAACCTCGTTTTTAACAATTCTATCTGAGAAGCTTGTAATCGTTCCATAGAAACCACCCCGTCACAAGGTACTAGAGCCCATACGGACTCTGTCACCTTACTTACCCATTAGCATCACGTCTAACACGCCGCAAAAAGCCAACGCCTAAGCCTCGGCGTCGGCTTCATTCCATCTGTTAAGGAATAAATTGCTGGGTGATCTTCACGATCTTATTATTTTCAATGACTAAGTGGTAAGGGAAATCTTTCATATTCATTTCTTCGTTCGGGCCGAATAAAGAGACGAATTTAGTAACGTCAATCTTCTCGTTCCAGACAGGATCCGCTTCATCGATATTGCCGTTACGGTTGTAAAGCTGCATGAACACCTCAGCGTCCGGCGACAGTTCGAAAGTTTGCAGCTCGCTTACATCATTCACGATGTAATAGCCGTCCGGAGCTTCCGTCATTTCCGGATCTTGCTCTCGTTCGCGAAATACCCGATCCGCCTCTTCGCCTTCATACCATTCGATGAAATCTGCGGCAATGTAAGTCTTACCATCCGCGGTAAAGATCCTGTCGATATATGCAGGGTGCGTTTCCGAACTCTGTGTAACCGGCGTGTAGTCATTGTGATTGGCTTCAACAAAGCTGAACGGGAGGAGACCCAACAACACAACGGCCAAGCTGAGAAGCACCTTTTGCATATTCCCGATCTCTCCTTAGTCTTGTAGCTGTAATCTGCCTATACCTCGTACTTATCCAATGCGCCGCAAATCAAAACAAAAATCGACCCTATGGGCCGATTATTATTATAAATATTTAAGGAATCTTGTATTTATTCTCAGTCGATGAGGAATGTTTCGTTTCCTCTTTGCGCTGTTCTTCCTTCTGCTCCATGTTCAAATCTTCCACAGGGATCGGGTCTACGTTCTGCTCGCTTTCCCACATATCGAACAGGCTTTCGTTCTCGGTCGGATATTGCTCGGGGTGATCCCGGTTTCCGCTTCGATGAATCTTTTGTTCACGTATTTCTTCGTTATGGTCAGCCATGGTGCTCGACCTCCTTCAAAGGTTGTGTCGCCGGTCCTTCTATGACTGATCCGTCGTAGTGGAAACGTGATCCGTGGCAAGGACAATCCCATGTCCTGTCGCCGTCGTTCCACTCCACTTCGCAGCCCATATGCGTGCAGGTTGTGTCGACCAAATATAACTGTCCGTTTAGGTCGCGGTACGCCCCTGTTTTGCGGCCCTTTATGCGCACGTGAGCCGCTTCGTCATTACCGAGATCCTCCGGTTTCGTCCGGGTCCACTCGAGCTTGCCGGCAACATAATGTTTGGCTGCATTTGCATTCTCTTTAACGAATTTTTTCACGCTGGGATCGGTATTGAATCTGTTAGGATCAAACAGCTTCTCATAGCGGTTGTTTGCCAAACATCATGTCTCTTAAAATAACCGCGGCTATCGTGCCCGTTGTCATCCCCCATTTGCGATAACCTGTTGCTACGAACGAGTTAGGTGTATTGTTGGAGTTCATGCCGATGTAAGGCATTTTATCCAATGTGCCGTAGTCATTGGTCGACCATCGGTAGGCGATTTCCCGAACCGAGAAATTTTGCTCGGCAAACGATTTTAACGCTTCGTAGTGCTTTATCGTGTCTATTCCTTGCCCGGTTTTATGGCTTTCACCGCCGATTAGCAGAAGCTTCTCCCCGTTATAGTCGACGGCCCGGATCGATCGCTTAGGATTTTCGGCGCTGATGTACATGCCGCCGGGATACTCGAGATCCGATTTCACTGCCAGTGCATAGGAACTGTCCGCATGCATTTTGGCATAATACATTCCCCCTTCGAATACAGGGAAATGGCTGCAGGATACGACATCCAAGCACTCAATCCGGTGTCCTGCATCCGTTGTTATGAAATTCGGGATGCCTTCTTCAACTTTCTGGACGGTCGTCTGTTCATACACGCGTCCCCCGAGGCGAACGAATTCATCGAGCAGCCGGAGCAGGTACGGAATCGGATGAAAGCGCGCCTGATTTTTCATCACAACTGCCGCACGCGCGGGTATCGGTAAGGGAATGCTGTCCATGTACGCCCCTGGTATTCCAAGCTTCTCGTAAGCTTTGAATTCGTTGCGGATGGCTTGCACTTTATCCTCTGCTGCCGTGTACACGTAAGCATCTTCTTCGGTCCAATCGCATTCGATGGCATGTTCGGCAACCATATCCTTGATAAAATTCAATCCGTCTCGATTCGCTTCATAATACAGCCGGGTGTTCTCTTCCCCGAAATGGCTGATGAACTCGTCGTAGATCAGGTGATGCTGCGCGGTTACTTTGGCCGTTGTATATCCTGTTGTGCCGTTCAGGACTTTACCCGCTTCCAGCAGAACGACTTCTTTCCCCGCTTTGGCGAGCAAATAAGCGGTGGTAATCCCCGTTATGCCCGCACCAACCACGGCTATATTGACCTTGAGGTCGCCCGACAACTTATCGAAAGCGCGTTGTTCGGTCGACGCTAACCAACACGATTCCGGCTGCTGAGGCATGCCCGCATCGGTTCTGTACGAATCATTCATACTCGGCTTGAGCCCCCTCGGATGCCAATTTCAATACACACACTATTAAACATTTATTGCCTCTTTGATTGAAATTTAATGTCAACCCAAATAAAAAACCGCGATCTCTCGCGGTTCGGAATACGGCGATATTCAACTATTCGAATGATCGGTGTGACGGCCAAGAGCCTTGCAGCTTCCTAAGCATGATGATTTGTCCGGTATGGTAAGCATCGTGCATAATGAGGCCGGAGAGCCACATCCCGACTGAGTTTGTCGGAACGAGACGGTCGAAATCCTTTTCATCCATGGCCGCGATATGATCCCGTATCCCATAATGAACGCTCCTCAAACGCGCCAGCGTTTCGGTCCAATCCGACGGCGCGGTGCTTGGTACCGCAAAAGTGTCATCATTGGTTACGCCTGGCGGGTACGACGACTCTTCACCGTTCAATCGTTTTAGAAACCGTTCTTTGTAATAAACGAGATGATTCACATTTTCCCAGATTGTGTTTACCTTCTCTCCTGCCGGCCGCCAGTGGGCCTGCTCGGCTGTAACGTCTTTGAGAGCGTCCGCTAACGGGGGATACCAGTCCTCTTGCCCATCATAGCAGCGATCCCATTGGTACGACAGCAATTCAACAGCGGTCATTGACAGTCCTCCTTATTCGAAATATGTAACCACCTAAAATATTATTACCAGTTACAAAAATAAACTTAACATGTGCCTTATCGGTTTTCAAGTAACTAGTAATAATAGTTTTAAGGTGTTACAATAATTCGTAAAAAAAGCGGGGATTTTGTATGCTGTGGGACGACTTTATGAACAGTGAATGGCACGATTGGCGCGGGAGCGGGAAGTCGGAGGATCGGCTGGACAAGCCGGAATGGCTGAATGATTGGCTTGAACGCCACCGCCTCTCAGTGGATGCCGCGCCATCGTCGGATGAGTTGGCAGCCCTGAAGCAATTGCGTTTGCTGCTGCAGCGGATGGTCAAAGATATTGTGGCAGAGTTAGAAATGCGCGCTGAGGATCTCACTGAACTTAACAAGATTATGAAAGGCGGTGCGGTCATTCGCCGGTTAACCATGGCGGATCGGCTGTATAACATAGCGTTAACCCCTGTTGATCATAACTGGCGGCAGGTCATGGCCGAAATCGCCGCTTCGTTCGCCCATGTGCTTGTTGACGCCGACGCGTCCCGCATTCGCATCTGCGATAATCCGGATTGCTTATGGGTCTATTATGACGACACCCGCAATCGATCGAAAAAATATTGCGATGATAAGTGCTGCGGCAATCTGATGAAGGTGCGGCGTTTTCGCGCACGACAAAAGGCCGCCGCTCGCAAACCTACATGACCGCAGACGGAAACAACCGCCGAAATCATTCGGCGGTTGTTCTGTTTACGCTTGAACTCTGTCGATATCCGTTACATAGGTGCACTTGAACCTTTCGACACCCGGGTATTGCTCGCCCAGACTTTCGATCGTAAAACCGATGCTTCTATAAAAATCAACCGTCTCCTCATCGGTTTCCGCCACAATGGCCTGAGGATTTTTTAAATGCAGCATTTCAAGGATCATACCTCTTCCATACCCCAACCCTTGTTCTTCAGGCAGAACGGCAATGTGCCTCAGCTCCAGCACGTTCTCGCTATCGATTCGGAAGCCGACGAGACCGATCAGATTCTTATCCGCATAATAGCCCATGATTTCCAGATCGGGCCGATCCTTATATTCCTTCATCGCTTCCTCGGTCCGTTCAGGATCGTCATAAACGATTAACCCTATTAACTGTCTTATCGGGTTATCATCCAGCTTGTCTTTAATATCCATCAACACTGTTATCTCTCCAATTCCAAATCGATAATGGCATTTTCATTTAAACACGGCTGTACAGCAGCGGATTCAAGCGGCTTCCCGCAGCATCTCCCGGACTCTGACCCGGCAGCCATGCCGCTAAATCCGCTTTTCTGGCATTACTGTCCGGTTCCGCAATGCGGATTCCGTCGGCGAAATAGATGATGGTCATCACTTTGCGCATGGTTTCCGTTGGATTTCCGGGCGCGCTGTGAAGAGTCCATCCGGAGTGGAACGTGACATCTCCTGCAGCCATGGCGCCATAATTCATCTTCTCAAACCCTTTACCTTCGATGTATTGCCCAAGCGTTCTGTGCGACTCATCCGAAATAACCATTTTATTAATGTAACCGATCTTCTGGGATTCCGATGCGAACGTCATTGAGCCTACTTGTTCGGATATCGGCACAAGCGGCATCCACAGGGTGATCGTTTTGTCCGTATCAAAAGGCCAATAAATCTGGTCCTGATGCCAAGGGGTGTGACCGCCTCCCGGCTCCTTGAACAACGCCTGGTCATGATAAAGTCTAACCCCGTCTACGCCCATTAAATCCGCCGCGATCTTCGCGAATCGCTTGGCCAGCGTAAACCGCGCCGCCGCTTCGCTCTTCTCCCACAAATTGCCCACCTGAATGAATGCTTTGCCGTAAGTATCCCGCTCTTCGACAGGCTTATCGTGACCGTTCAACTTTTGTACCCAATCGCTGATGATCGGCTCGTATACGGCTATCTCTTCTTGGTCCGCCACTCCGCGGAGCAGAATATGACCGTTTCGCTGATAACTGCTGATTTGCTCTAAGCTCAGTTCGTAGTTCTCATTTAAGCTTGGCAATGAATCAAGGTTGTCATGCAATGTCACGTGTATCCTCCTCCATCACAGTGGAAACCGCTCTAACGTTAATATAGCAGTAATTAGCGCTCTGTGAATACAACGAATCCTAAGTCTGCATGCTATTACATGATATTGAAAATGGATGTGAGCGAACCATGTCGACAACCACGGCGCAGAATTGCGATTTCTCGCCGATGAAGCAATTGATCAAAGAAGATTTGCGGCAGTTGGCCGAGAGTATGGGCGAGCTCCTTCAAATGCTCGATAACGAAGATTATTGTCAGCTGGGCGAATTCGAGAAAATTAAAAAGAACTTCATGAATATCGAGTCGCGCGCAGCGACCTTTTATTTGAATTGTTACCTTTCGCCTCATACGGATCGGTATATGGACTTATCGGTGTGCATTCAAAGTTTATCTGAACACCGGCACGGCGGATTGATAGCGGTTGAACGTAAGGACCCTCTGGATAACCTGATCCAGCCCGGCATCGCCATCGGCGCTCCGGTCACCCATTCGCTGCTGGAGTCGATTTTCTATCCCGGCAATCCGCTGCATGACGGCGCAGTGCTGATCCGGGGTAACGAGATCGTCTCGGCGAGAAACATCCTTCCCCTCACCGGCGGCCACAACCCGGAACAGAAGACCGGAACCCGCCACAGAGCGGCTCTCGGCTTAACCGAGAGAAGCGACGCCATCGTGCTTGTCGTATCCGAAGAAACAGGCAAAGCTTCGTTCTCAAGATTGGGGAGGCTTTATCCTGTCATTACCCCTTAGCACCCGTACCGGGGCGGGATCAGCCCATACGCAATCTAAGCACAGGAGGACCGAAATGGCGGCTCGCAAGAAATGGGATTTATTATCGATTGCCACAATTCCGCTCACCATGACACTGGCCAATTCCATGCTGATCCCCATTTACCGGCCATGCAAAAGGCGCTCGGAATTACTCCTTTTCAAGCGAGCTTGATCATAACCTCCTATGCCTTAATTGCTATCATATTCATCCCTATTGCCGGATACTTGTCAGACCGGTACAGCCGCAAGGCGGTTATGCTTACAGGTCTCCTTCTTGTTTCGGCTGCCGGTGCCTGGGCCGGCTTCGCAGCATTATGGGCGGAAAATTCGTATCGAACTATTCTTTTGGCCCGTTTGGTTCAAGGCTTAGGTTCGGCCGGCTGCTTTCCCGTCGTACTCCCGCTGGTGGGCGATTTGTTCAAAAAGGACGAAGAAGTGAGCAAAGGCTTGGGGTTGGTGGAAACGGCGAACACATTCGGCAAGGTACTGAGCCCGATGATCGGCTCCGCTCTTGCGCTTTGGACTTGGTACATACCGTTTTTCGCTATTCCTGTGGTCAGCCTGCTCTCTTTTTTTTATGGTTTTGTTTTTGCTTAAGACGCCTCCCAAGCAGTCGCAAGAGGTGGAGAACATCAGCCCGAGAAGATTTCTGGTCTCCATTACCGGACTGCTTAAAGCCAAAAAATGGCTGTATGCGATTTTTGCGATCGGCGGCATTACGATGTTCATCATCTTCTCAAGTCTTTTTTTATTTGTCCGAGCTATTGGAGATCCGAGGGATCAAGCCCATCACCAAAGGGTTGGTGCTCGCTGTGCCCCTCGCCTGCCTGTGCCTTATTTCGTATTTGGGCGGAAAATGGATCGGCGAAAATAAATTACGCATGAAATGGACCAGCTTGACCGCAATGGCCGTGACCGCCGTCAGCTTGCTCCTGCTCGGCATGATCGTACCCGACAGCATGATGCTGCTGGTGCTGCTTTTATCCGTGGCCCTTGCCGGCATCGGCGCCGCTTTGCCCAGTCTCGACGCGCTGATTACCGAAGGCATCGAAAAAAAACAACGAGGTACTGTCACCTCGTTGTACAGCAGTATGCGTTTCATCGGGGTGGCCATCGGACCGCCGATCGGCGCTTTACTGATGAAGAATTCCATGTCTTTGCCGTTCTACGTAAGTGCAGCAACCGCACTCACCGCGGCGGTCATTACCGCTTGTGCAATTCGGCCGGGCGCTAGGGAAGCGGGCTGATATCATACAAATTTGCCGTTCCTGTAATCTTCATATGCCTGAACGATCTGTTCCTGGGTGTTCATGACGAACGGCCCGCGGGCAACGATCGGTTCACGCAAAGGTTCACCTGCGTATAGCAGCACACGCAGCCGGCTTACAGCAGTAATTTCGAGTTCACTTTCCGCATTCCCTTCCGCGGATCCAAGCAGCAGCACTTTTTCTTTCCCTGCCGCCATCTTGTCGCGGCCGAATTGACCTTCTCCATCCAGTACATACAGAAAGCCGTTATACGAGCCGGGCAGATCCTGCTTGACTGTAACTCCCGGTTCCATATTGAACTCTACCATCGTGACGGGAACAAAATTTTTCGTTTCGGCGCGAACCCCTGCAGAGGATCCTGAGAATACGATGATTCTTGCGCCCTCTTCCTCCCTGACCGGCATATTTGCGCTCCTTAAATTTTGGTAGCGCGGTTCGGTCATTTTATGCTCACTCGGCAAGTTGACCCACAGCTGCAGGGAATGAACGACTTCGCCTTCCGCCGGATCCTCTTTATGAATAACGCCGCGTCCGGCCGTCATCCACTGGGCGTCCCCGCCCTCGAGCACATCCTGCGTGTGCGTCTTGTTATCGAAGTGTTCAAGTTTGCCTGACAGCACGTAGGTCACCGTCTCGATGCCGCGGTGCGGATGAACGTCGAAGGAACCCTTATGGAACCAATCTTCGGCAAGGAATAGAAAAGGATCGTAATCCGACCATTTGCCCGGCTCAAGGATGAACCGGTTTTGATGTGTCGGGCTAATGTGATTAACTCCGTTAGACCATACTTGCTTGATATCGCGTTGATATGCCATTCTGCCTTTTACCTCCTATACATTCACACAACGTCGTAGCCTTGATCTTGTATAGCTGCTTTAATCGCTTCCAGCGAAACACGGGATTCATCAAACTCTACCGACACGGAATTCGAGGCCAGATCGACTGTAGCGGACGCCCCCAAGCTCTTTACTGCGCCCTCTACCGAGTTCACGCAATGATTACAAGACATTCCCTGCACCTTAAGAGTCGTTTTTTCCATTGATCTATCCTCCATCTCATCTTTTCATCAGTTCAATGCACGATGAGTGCTTTGCACGCCTGCGCGCAAGAAAAACAGGCTTCCGCGCAGCGCTGGCAGTGCTCGTTGCGATGGCGCACGCATTCTGTCGCGCACGATTCGCACACTTCCGCACATATTTCGCACAAATCCAGCGCGTAGGACGCGTTCAAAGACAAAGCCTCAGCCGTGAATGCGCAGATTTGCGCACATTCGCGGGTCAAGCGGATACAGACTTTCATATTCATCGAATGCTCTTCACTCAAGCAAGAGTCATAACAGTAATTGCAAGCCTTCATACTCCGGATACATTCATCGATGCAGCTCTGAAACTGTTCATGCGACACGGAATACAGCCTCCTCAGATCAGGTAATGAGTTTCTTTACCCGTTCACAGGAGAGGCCACACATCTGATACGGGATCAATCCCGCTCATAGATCGACCCCGAACGGCTCGCGAAAAATTCGAGATACACTTTCTCGGCATAGGCGTCCGTCATCCCCGAGATATAATCGGCCGCAAGCCTTTGCCAGTCCCAGCTGCCGCTCTGCCGCTCATAATTGTTCAGCCAATCGGGCGGGATAATCAACCGGCCGGTCTCTTCGTTTTTGAAGCTGTCCCAAAGCCGTTCGATCATGACTTCGCTCCGCTTGTGAAGCCGCTGAACCCGAAAATCCTTGATTAAGGTCACCCAAGCGAGCTTCTTGAGGATCTCCATCGTGCGGAGCAGGTCCATGTCTTCTACCCCGTCCCGCACGAAAGTCACCTTCTTCCATCCTGTATCCGGATCATCGATGATCCCGACCTCATTTGCGAATATGCGAACCCATCGCGCCTTCATTTCCCTTCTCGTACGCGACGGATCGCGATCGCATTGCGCATAGATCGTTTCCCACAGCTCCAGATATTGGCCGAGAACTTGCTTCACCATTGCGGGCATATCGACTTGCAGCCAATTCGCCTCCGTAAATCCGGGATCATCTGTAATCTCCTGGATGAGACTGGCCACAATGCGATCATCTTCAAACAAGCTGCGGTTCATCGGAATTTTGCCTGCACGAATCCCATCCTCAAGATCATGTGTCGAATATGCGATATCATCGCACAGATCCATGAGCTGGGCTTCCAGTGTCGCGCAATTCTCGGGCATCCCCCATGTCTGCCGAAGAAACTCGATGCCTTCCCACTCCATCCGGTAGACGCCTTTGATACGGCCGGGTTCATCGACACAGAACGGATATTTGTTAATGCCGAGCAGAACGGCAGCCGTCAAGTCCAAGCCGCTGTCGCTGCCGGCCCGCTTCTCCAGAAACATGAGGATCCGAAAGTTTTGGGCGTTCCCTTCATATTTCAGGCCATGCTCATTCCAAAGAAGCCGGTTTAACACTTCTTCCCCTTTGTGACCGAACGGGGGATGGCCGAAATCATGAGCCAATGCGGCGCACTCCACCACCTCAGGATCGATCATAAGTCCGGGATGTGCCTTTGCCGACAAAAAGGGATAACTTTTGCCGAGACGTCTGGCGACCTCTCTCGCGATTTGGGACACCTCAAGCGAGTGCGTCAACCGCGTGCGATAGTAATCCCCGGATCCTGCGCCGAATACCTGGGATTTCCCCTGCAGCCTGCGCAATGCGGGCGACTGAATCAATCGGGCATAATCCTTCTCAAATTCATCCCGGTCATCGCCGGAATGAACGTTTTCCGTATCGTATAGCCTCATATTCCGCACATTCATGATGTACAGCAACCTTCCCGCCTAAGTTCAGGTTCCCGGCACGCGGGCTTCCAACCATATATCTTTAAAATCCATCCAACCGAGCGAATTTAAACCGACACCTTTGACGTTCGGGTGAATATACGTATTTATTTTTTTGTGCAGCAGAAACAGTACATGCCCTTCGTCGTAAAGCCGCTTTTCTATCGCGTTCAGCAGCTGCCGGCGTTCATCGGGCCGCTCGGCTGCCAGAGCGAGGTTAATCTGTTGTTCAGCCCATTGAAGCATCTCAGGATGCAGGCATTCTCTCAAATAGTTCCCTTGCTGGTGGTAGTTCTCGATTTCACACA
Source organism: Cohnella kolymensis (assembly GCF_000829465.1). Taxonomy (GTDB): domain Bacteria; phylum Bacillota; class Bacilli; order Paenibacillales; family Paenibacillaceae; genus Cohnella; species Cohnella kolymensis. The sequence goes on from NZ_JXAL01000026.1 coordinate 11,198, forward strand.
CTTCATCTTCCGTAAATATGACACTGTACAAAATACAATCCACACTCTTGAGCACGTCAGGCGCTTGAAACGCGTTGCATAAATCGACGCGTACGATGTCTACAGCGATTCCGAAATGTGCGCAGCGTTGTTTGATCCACTCCGCATCGGTTATAAAATTCACACATGTGCCTAAGGTCAAGGGCGTGCCGTCGTATTCTCCCTCTTTGAGCAAAGTCAGCGCTTCATCCGGATCATAGCCGTCATTCAGAAAGGGCGTTTGCTCGGTCGGACGAAATCCGCGAGCCGCATATGCCCGGTCTTCCCCTAACTGCCGGATCATAGCCTTGCGATGGATGAGCAAGTTAACGGCGCACCGGAATTTTTCCGAGTGTTGAGGTCCGTCTTTGCCTAAGTTCCATGTCAGCATTGTGCAGCCCTTGTACAGCTGTTCGATTGTTTTCCAATCCTTTGCCGGCTTGTTCCCCATTTGGTTATGGTCCGTAATCAGGTGCTGCCATTTCGCAGTTTCGGAAGCATCAGCAGTATCCTCCGGCATTGTCGCGATGACCACACGGTCGAGATGAGCCCGCCCCAAATAGTAATCGGTGTGCGCCGCAAGCTCCAACCGGTCTTCCGTCCATTGAACGATGCGGAACGGTCCCGTCCCCGTCGGATGAGCCCAGAATCGGCTTTCATCCTGATGGTTCAGCTCCTTCGGAACGATGGACATGCCGGCAGAACACAAATAGCGGAGAAACAGACGATTAGGCTTGCTTAAAAAAAACGCGAACGATGCGCGGCCCGGGACAGTCTACCCGAATCACCGATCGAACCATCCAGCTGTGCAGCTTGTCCCCATTCAGACGTTCCAACGTAAACCGCACATCTTCTGAAGTGAGTTCCCGGCCGTGATGGAAACGAACACCTTTGCGCAGATAAAAAGTCCACTCGGTTGCGTCTGCGTTTGAATCCCAAGCATGAGCCAATCCCGGCACATAACGGTTCTCCGAGGTATCATATCCGACAAGCCGATCGAAAATTTGCCGGATCATCTGCGCCTCAAAAGCATAATTCACCTCGGCAGGGTCGAGTGTCGTGATCGTTCGATAAACCGGAATACGAAGCATATCCATCTGCGCGCTTCCTTCCGTCTGCTCCGATTCATAACCGAAATGGCCGTTCAACCATTGAACGAAACGCTCTTTGACCGCCGTCCCTTCACTGTAGGTTTGGAGAAGCTCAAACGCCTGCTTATATTCGCCTTTCTCCGCCATTTGTTTCGCCCACTCCAACAACAGCGGATCGCGATCCGCCAAGAACTTAATGCGTGAGCGATTGCCGCGGCCTCGTCCGGCTTGCCATTCGATCAAGCCTTCCTCCACCAGCTTGTGCAGAATGATTTTGACGTTACGTGTCGTACAGAACAAAGTTCTGGAAAGCTCGTCAATACTCACTTCGGCTTCCGGGCATTTCACCTCGGTGCCGCCGAACGTGTTATGGAGCGTCAAGTATCTTTCAACGGCAGGATACATACGATGCCTCCTTCCAGCTGTTGCTAAATGATTGTTGATTAAAAGGGGAAGTGCGTGGAGGAAACAGTTCTCTTTTTTTCCCCTTTTTGGTACAGCATAATAAATCTCATCAACGATAGCAAGGAGGAAATGAAATGCTGCTCAATCATTATGCGTTGGAGAAAGTAGCCTCTTATCGAAGCGCCGAACTGGAAAAGCATGTCCGGATCCGCGCCGAATGGGATGATGCTCAACGGAAGCCGAAAAAAAGAAGCGCAGACGATGCGCGTCCCTCTTCTTCATTGTGTCCGTCCGGTCAGCTGTGTTCACAACAAAACGTTTAAAGATAAATCGCGGGCCGCTGCCATGCTGCCGTGCAAAGCGGCTCAGCCGCTCTGCAGCCACCGAAGTGAGGCATGTAGCACGTCCAAAGCGGCTAAGCCGCCTTACCAGTTCATCCAACTGCTTCGTTTGTCTAACGTATTTTCACAGCACCATACCGGGCGGATTTGTTCACATACAGCATATACAAATCGCCCCCCTCTCCTTTCCACTCTATCCCCGCAAGCCCCGGAATGCTCCCCTATTATCTTTCCCCTAAAATTTTCATGGAACTTACTGGATTTTCATTATATTATTAAATACATATGCTATTAATCATCTCGTGAAATTCATCGGCAAGAGGAGATAAAAGTTATGGTCTCTAATCCCAATGCATTGTTCTGGGTCAATCAAATGCTCATTCTCGAGACGGAAGACAGAATGACATACTATACTCGCATTGTTAAAGTAACCGACAATTCAGTCATAATTGTCCACCCCGTCAATGAAAATCGGCAGCCGCTCAATCAAGCCTCAGGTAAACGTGTCGAAATGAAAATCTACAACGACCAAAAAGAAGGGTATGTATTTGAGACGGTTCTAAAGTTTGATAATAATGAGCTATGCTTTGTCAAACCGGATGCCGCATCCCTTAATAAAATTCAAAGAAGGCAGTTTTTCCGTGTCACAGCCTCGCTTAGTTTATCTCTGGATATTGAAGAGACAGGCAGCTTTAACTTTACTACATATGATGTAAGCGGCGGCGGAGTCAGTTTTTACAGCCTGAATACGGAAATGTTCAACATGAACGACGTTGTCGGAGGACGTCTCTATCTCCCTAAGAAATTAGGAAAAACAGAAATTCTCTTTCGCGCCAAGATTGTAACGATCCGCAAAGATGTCGACTCCCGTCCCAAAATCGCTTTGAATTTTACCCGGATCAAAGAAAATCACCGAGACGATATCATTCAATATTGCATAACGAGACAGCTGGAGATGCGCAGGATTCTCGGCGAACACCTGGCCATGCGAAAGTAAAAGATCCTAATAATAATGGAGTGCCGCAACTGCTGACAGTGTGCGCACTCCATTTTTCGTTACTTATAAGGTTCTGTGCAAAATAGCCTTATTAGGCAAATAGTGCCGCGATGTAATGAAGCGGATCGTCTTTGTCTTCGCGCGCATGACTATGGAATGGGTTTCGGCCCGATCATCCGGCAAATAGCGGACACCGCCCAGAAATTCTCCCGGGGTTACTCCCGTAGCCGCAAATATGACATCATCCGTACCGACCATGTCTTCCATGCTCAGAACTTTGTACGGATCCTCGATCCCCATCTGCAAGCATCTTGCATATTCGTTCGCATCCGAAGGCATCAGACGCCCTTGTATTTCGCCTCCCAAACATTTCAGCGCGGCGGCGGCGAGAACTCCCTCCGGAGCGCCACCCGAACCGACGTACAAATCGATTCCGGCTTCCGGGAAAGCCGGGGCCATCGCCCCCGCCACATCACCGTCGGACAGAAACTTGATTCTGACCCCGACTTTTCGGAGCGTTTTGATCAGCGACTCATGCCGGATCCGGTCCAGGATCATTACCGTTAGTTCAGCTACGTTCTTGTTTAGTGTTTCAGCTGCTTTCTCCAGCGTCAGCTCCATCGGCTCCGTCAGTTTGAGCTTGCCGACCAGCTCCGGCCCTACCGCAAGCTTCTCCATATACATATCCGGAGCGTGAAGCAGGTTGCCTCTGTTCGCCACAGCCAATACCGACATCGCATTGTTCAAGCCTTTCGCTACAATTTCCGTTCCCTCCAGCGGATCGACGGCCACATCTACTTCCGGTCCGTTCATGCTCCCCACCTGCTCTCCGATATACAGCATCGGAGCTTCATCCATTTCGCCTTCACCGATCACTACGGTTCCCCGAATGGATACGGAATCGAACATTGCCCGCATCGCGGAGGTCGCGGCTCCGTCGGCGTTGATTTTATCTCCCCGCCCCATCCAAGGCGCTGAAGCCAACGCCGCGAGTTCCGTGACGCGTACTAACTCCAAAGCTAATTCTCTTTCCATATCGATTCCTCCGTTCAGGAATATTTATAAGTTATTGTATAACAAATAAATATATATGTCACAATATATTTAATCAAAAATCAATTTAATGCGTCATAGATAGATAGCACAAAAATACCGTCCGGATATCATTCGGACGGTTTTGGTAGCGCCTTTTTTTATGATTTCAACCGGAGAGTGATTTGTATAATCTCTGACCGGCTGCCGATGCGGATCGGAGGCCCCCAAGAGCCGAAGCCGGAGGATACGATAACGTGCATCGCCTCTTTCATCATATAACCCCAATCAAGCTCGAACAGTCTCCGTGTAAATAAATGGTTGGGCGCGAATTGCCCGCGATGCGTGTGACCGCATAGCAGCAGATCCGCTCCAGCGTCCGCTGCCTGCTGAAACTTGGTCGGCTGATGATCCATCAGAATGACCGGCTTCGCCTTATCCAGACCGGCTAACAGCTCCCCTGCGCTCAGCCTTCCTTCAGGCTCCGCCGTCTCCGCTGTTTTATCTTTTCTCCCGGCAACGTATAACGAATCGGCTATAAGCAGCTTATCATCGCGAAGAACGGTAATGCCGATAGACCGCATTTGCTCAATATATTGTTCAATATGTCCGCCGTAATACTCATGATTGCCGAGCACCGCATACACGCCATGCTTGGCTTTCAATTGCCCCAATGTGCGGCTCATCCGATTACGGATGAAAGGTTCGATCGTATCGTCGATCACATCGCCCGGCAGCAATATCAAATCCGGATTCATACGGTTCACACGGCTGACCAGCCGCCTTAAATGCCGGTTCCCGACCAAGTTGCCCAGATGGATATCCGATGCGGCGGCGATTGTCCACTCTTTCGCCGTAACCGCACTCTTGTCCACATCCAGCACATGCTTACGCACAATAGGGTTCCAGGCGTTCCGCGACCCGATCAGCAGTGCAGTTCCCAGCACGATCAGCACCGCCGCTCCCGCATAGACATCATACTCTTGCAGCGGTATCCCGAACGGAATAAGTGCTGCACGTACAATATCCATAAGCGCAAACAACACAAACGAATATTCAAATACGAAAATATAATAGGATCCGAGGACTTTAATAAAACGGAACAGAGGCTGCAGAGGCCGGTTCACACGAATGCGTCCAATGAGAAATCCGAATGCCGCGAGCGCGAGCAGCGGCCAGAAAATCTCAGGCTGATATGAAATTCCGGTGTCATCCATCCACCCCGTTACATGCCATCCAATATAGTAATTCATCGCAGAGTATATGAGCAAAATGAATAAGAACATGGCGATCATGCGAGGTTGCATTTTCATTGCTTCTATTATCTCCCCATTAACCAAGTTGTAGTTACTATCAAAATTATAGCATACAAGCATTATTCCTAAATGACTAACAAAAAAACCCGGACCGCAATGGCCCGGGCTTCCGGCAAAGCTCGCTTATTCTATTATCTAGGCATCGGCATAAATAGTAGATTAATAGGCAGCATACTGCCATTCGCCGGCGTAAAGATGATTGTCACCGTTTCTACCGAATCTCCGGTCTTATACAGTACTCCCACTTCATTCGGATTCAAAAGAATGCTGTTGTTCGTCGCGTATACAAGCTTGCCGTTGACGTTAAACGCGCCGGCGTAATGTCCGCCGCGGGGATTCACGACAATGGCCGTTCGCGGCTGAACGTTATTCAATCGAATGGTGTACATCGTACCGTAGTTTCCGGCGTTTTTAACCTCTGTTTGCGTGGTTTTGTCAATGCCCGGCAGCACCACATCGGACACGTTGTCCGTCAGCACCATCCGGCTTTTCACATCGCCGATCGTCTGATTGACGATCATCACTCTGTCCGCTTGCTCGAACGTTCCGCGAATGTGACGATCGTGGCTTGGCAAGAGCTGCAGGTACGGAAGATAAGTCATCACGTTGCGGTCTGCGTTAACGACAACAACTTTCACCCGCAGCGGCTGATCCATTTTGACATCGGCGTACATGGAAAGTACGTCACCGGGCTTCATCGTTTTTTCACTGAATTGCGAAACGATGACCCGGGTTTGGCCTGCAGGGATTTGCACATTCGTCCATCGGTTTACCATCCGCGATTCCAGGAACCTTGCGGTTGCTGCGCGGCCAACCGTAGTGACGTAAGGATTAGGGCCGCCGATTCCTACAGGGCCCATGCCGACGTTAGCGTCCACCGCGTTCTCATTCGTGGCGATAATGTATACTTTGGCCGGTGTCGAACGCCCGTTGTAATTGTGAACCAGGAATCTGACATCGCCGGACACGACATCCTCGTAGTAAATCCCTTCATCTTGGATCGTCTCTGGGCTGTTGGCCCGGATCAGCGTCTGCTCTTGCGGGTCGATGAAATAATGCATTTTCGGCAAATTCAACACTTCGGGCCCGCTGATCTCGAATTTCTCGCCTGCCTCCGTATACACCAGGTTAAATTCCTCTTTCGTGTATAGAGTTTCATTTAAGATGGTGATCGTTTTGGAAAATTCATTAACCGCGCCGTTGACGTCCGTTACTTTCAGTGTAATCGTCTTCTCGACCGGCTCGAAAAACCCTTTTTCGTCATTCGTCCAGACCCGCTCGTTAATCAGGTTCTCGTCATCGTAGCTTTGGTCCGTATAGGTGATATATTCACCCATTTTATAAGTATCCTTATCCGTTACGAAACCGGCCACCGGCGGCTGGTTCGGGGCTTTCACCGTAATCGTCAGCGAGTACGGATCGCTCCAAACTCCGGATTCATCTTGTACCCAATGCGTTACCGTAACGGTACCTTGCTGCTCAAACAACGTGTCGTTATTTTCCCAGCGTTCATCTACGATTTTCAAGCCGCGCGGATGATAGGATAAGTCCGTATAAAAGACTTCCGTTTGCCCTGCGTAAGGGTTCAGTGATGACATCTCGAATTTGGCGACCGGCTTGGCTGTCCAAGCGAGCTCAATTTTCTTTTGTGCGGGAACAAAGGTGAACGTCATTCCGAAATGCTGGCTGACCGTGCGAAGAGGTACCATCAGCGTCCCTTTGAGCACGTAAGGAGCTCCGATTCCCTTCTGGGAAGTTCCATTCAGTAAGTATGGAGTGCGGCCTGTGTTGAAACGCAGTTCAGCTATTCCATTCGCCAGAACATACTGCTTGGTCTTCGTGTTATACGAGATTGTTCCATAGATTTCATTCATGAACGAACGCGCTGAAATATAAGTAACGCCTTTAACTGCCGTAAGCGGTTGTGTAGCCAGCACCGTTCTGCCGTTATGTATCATTTTCTTGGAGCCTTGAAAGACAGCCAACTGCTCTTCCCCGCCCGAGGTTTCTTCGGCGAAAACAGGAACAGACATGGCGAACAGCATCAAAATTGCGAGGACTGACAGAGAAAATCGTTTCAAAATACCGTGCTCCTTTATCTCTTTAATTACAGATCTATTAATTAAAACATAGAGTTAAACGGCAAGACCAGTCAAAGGTTGCTATTTTTTTAGAATTAATGAAAAAAATAAGTCTTGAGAGGGGGCTCTCAAGACCTAAGATTTTTGCGCATGCGCACATGCAGGATATCTGCATCGAGAAAAGGTTCTATAGATTCCGTGACATAGCCGAGCTTCCGGTAGAAGTCTTCCGCCGTACACTGCGCGTCCAGCAATGACTCGGCGCAGCCGCACTGACGAGCGTCATCCTCCATGCCTTGCAATAGAAGCCTGCCCACGCCCGTGCCGCGATATGACTTTAGAACGGCGATCCGCTGCATTTTGGCAACTCCGGGTTCGTACGGCTTCCATCTTCCGGTCGCGATCGGCCGGTTATCGTCGAGCACAATAAAGTGCCGGCAGGAAGTCGGTGATTCATCATACTCATCGAGCTCCAGATCCGGCGGCACGCCTTGCTCTTCCACAAAAACCTTCATGCGTATGTTTAAAGCTTCTCTTAAAAGATCATCTGTCGTTATGTGCAGACACTTCATCTCAGCGGCCATCACTTTCATGTAGGATTCCTCTATGATAGCCTGAGAGGCAGCGAGACGCAACGCACTATCCGCAGATCCGGTCAATCAATCCGTATTGAAGGGTTTCCTCCGCAGACATATAGTAGTCGCGGTCCGTATCCTTCTCGACTTTCTCGAAAGGCTGGCCGGATCTCTCTGCGAGAATTTGATTAAGCCGCTTCCGGGTGTTCAGCACATTCTTGGCATGTATGGCGATATCGGTCGCCTGCCCTTTGATTCCGCCGCCTCCCACCCAAGGCTGATGAATCATCACTTCCGCGTTCGGTAATGCAAGCCTTTTGCCCGGTGCCCCCGCAGCAAGCAGGACGGCGGCATATGAGGCGGCCATTCCAACGCAAATCGTAGATACATCCGGCTTGACGAACTGCATGGTGTCGTAAATCGCAAAGCCGGAAGTCGTGGATCCGCCCGGAGAGTTGATATACATATGAATATCTTTATCGGGATCGTCTGCAGCAAGGAACAGCATTTGCGCGATTACCGCGTTCGCCGTGTTATCGTCGATGGCAGATCCCAGAAAAATAATACGATCCTTAAGCAACCGCGAATAGATGTCATAGGACCGCTCGCCGTTGCGGCTTTGCTCTACAACCATAGGTACAAAGCTCATCGCTGTCATCCCCTTCCTTATGCCGCGCAGCGGAGCTGCTTGTTCGTTGAATCGGCGGCTTTAGCTTTAACAGCTTGCGGCGCTCCGAATCCTGAAGAAATGACACGGATAACTGGCATTGTCGTTTCTACGCCGGATCCGGTCCGAATTTCCCGTACCGATGCTTCCCCGCCGCTGCTTGAGTTCGAATTTTCCCACACCAATATCGGCCGGCTCGTCAGTTCCTCAGTCTTATTCATTGTCTTTTTCCTCCTTGATCCGGATCCGGATATACGGCCATCAGCACCCGATAACCATTGTCTTTGTCGTCTGTACGATATTTCTGAGCAAGCTTCTTCATGGCCTCGGCGTAATCGCGTATGAAAGCTTCACGGTCTGCCTCAGCCGGCAAATACACATCCGTCTCGAGAGCTGCGCTGGCAATTTCCGCGGCTTCGTCCGACGCTTCCATCAACCGCATGGCATCGCTGCGCATACGTTCCGAAACCGTAATCAGGTGGCGCAGCGCCCCTTGGTCCTTCATTCGTTCTACGGTGTCTTCCGACCAACCGAAGGATTCCGGGATGATAAAGGTTCTGGCGACTGCCTGGTACAGCACCTCAATCAGGTTTTTGACCTGACGTGTGCCGCTTCGCCGCAGCAATCCCACCTTCTCCAGCGACTTGAGATGATAATTGATTTTTTGCGGAGATTCACCGAGCTGCCTGCCGACTTCCGTGGCGGAAGACGGTTCGTTCATCATACGCAGAATTTCCGCCCGAAGCGGATTCAGCAAGGCGAGCGCCTGTTCCGGGCTTTCCAACCTGTAGACCTCTTGTATTCGGAATTCTGCCATGTTTGTCTCCTAAAAATTAATTTTACGTAAACTAATCTTATTATGATTGATCTCCAATGTCAATATTCTCACAAACAAAAAAAGCCCGTTTTTTTCCCTCAGGAAATCAATCGGGCTTCTGCTTCGTGCAATAGGAGTGATATCGGAACGAAACGGGATTCCCCGCGACCTTCTTACGCCTCGACGTGAACGGCCGTGCCGCTGACCGCCACCATCAGCATACCGTCCCTGATCACTTCATAATCCACATCCACGCCGACGACCGCATTGGCACCGAGACGCTGGGCTTGACTGACCATATCCGAAACGGCGATATCGCGCGCTTCCTTCAGCTTGCTCTCGTATGTACCGGACCGGCCTCCGACGACGTCAGTAATGGAAGCTAGAAAATCGCGGAAAATATTCGCACCCATAATCGTTTCCCCTGTTACAAGACCATAGTATGAGGTGATACGGTAACCTTCCACATTCGGCGTTGTCGTAACGAGCATTCATAGCCCTCCTCTATTCAGATCAACCATATTTTAACATAAGGGAGGACGCCTGCGAATACGGTTATGACAAATAACGCATGGTCCCGTAAGAATTTATAAATTGCTCTTTGGCGCGTTCCCGCATCTCGTCGTCGAAGCCGCGAAGCTCGTTAAGCAGGGCGAAACGGTCGCCTTCCTGTTTCTCTCCGCCGGCATACAAAAGCCATTGCGCCAGATCATGAGCGGCACGCGAACGGTCAAACGCATGATGATACATGATGGACGCACGTTCCAGATACGCTTGGGCTTCAAAAGGATTCAACTCAAGCACTTTGGAATACGAGGCGATGGCATCATCATAGCGATCCAGCTGTTTGTATACCAAGCCCAGATTGTAATGTCCCTGCGGATCTTCAGGCAGCATCCGGGCATAGGTCAGCGAGTCCATCAAGGCCGCGTTGTATTCATCCAACCGGTAGTGGATAAATCCTCTAAGCCAAATCAACCTGGCATTCGTCCCGTCCAGCAGCAACGCTCTGTTGCAGTCGTCCAGCGCTTCCTGGAGACGTCCGGCGGCAAACCTGCACCTTGCCCGGCGGTCGTACATCTGCGGGTTATCCGGTTCAAGCGCGATAGCCCGGGAAAATTCGGTTTCCGCAAGCTCCCAGTTCTCCATACCCGCGTAAAGCTCGCCCAGCGCGTAAGCCGTTTTGCTTTGCGACATCAAGCTTTCATCCAGCTTAACGGCAGCTTGAATATCCATCATGGCTTCCTCGTAACGATCGGCCATGAACCTGACAAAGCTGCGGCGCATGTAGTAATCGGCGGACGCTTCGAACTTCAAGGCTTCCGTATAAGCCTCATCCGCTTCGTTGTAGCGATCCATGTCGATGGCCAGTTCTGCGCGCTGCTTCCAATTCAAAGGGTCATCCGGTTCGCGGTCGGTCAGCACCTTGTTTTCCTCCAGCGCCTCTTGCAGCCGATCCGCTTCCCGGTAAGCGTCGGCGAGCCAATAACGGACGACCATGTTGTCCGGAAAATGCTGCTTGGCGATCTGGAGCGTTGCGACCGCTTCGTTATGTTTACCTTGCAGTCGATACGTGGTGCTTAGCTCCATGTAGCCATGCAGCCAAAGAGGATTCTTCTCTATTAAATCTTTAAGAATCGTCCGGGATTCCTCATAACGGTCTAACTGACGGAGCAGCATGCCTTTACGCAGCAGCAGCTCGGCGGACGCAGCGTCACACTGCTGCGCCTTCTGAATCGATACGAGCGCTTGTTCGAGGTCCCCCATGTTCTCCAACAATCGCGATTCGTAAAGCCTGAATCCGCACTCCTCTTGTGCTCCCTTCATCAAGCTGTCGACGGCTGCTTCGGAATAATTCGTTCTTTCCTTCAGCATGCCCGCTCCCCGATCGCTTGAATTGAACCAACGCTCCTGCAGCTTGATGCCTTCCTGCAGTGTTTTCAGCGCCTCATCGCTGCGATTCAATTTCTCCAATGATTGCGCAAGTCTGTAATAATAGTGCGGAATCGCTTTATCCGGGTTCGCTGCCGCTTGACGGTAGCTGTACTCGGCCTCGTGAAAAAGTCCCATTTTCATATAAACATTGCCTAACTCGTAAAAGGTCGAAGCCTTTTCAGAATCTGCCTTGCGTTTCAATGCTTCTTGGAAATCCCGCACAGCGAGACGGTATTCACCGCGGTCATGGTGGGCGATGGCCCGCGAATACCAATAGAGATACGGACCGGGATCCAAACGGATCGCTTCGTCTAAATCCGCGATCGCTTCCTCTTCCTTTCCTTGCTCATTGTACATATGAGCCCGGCATTCATACGCTTGCGGAAGCGGCGTACGCGACAAAAGCTTCGATAACAGCTTGATCGCTTCATCGGCTTGCCCGTTGTCGTACAACAATTCGGCATAACCGACCTGCTTTTCGGGCGTCATCCGGTCGATGCCCCATCTTTGATGCCAACGGAGAGAGTGGCGCCATTGCTGACGCTTCAGCAGCCATTTTGCCATCCATCGGGTAAATCTTCCGCTCAAGTTCATCCCCTCCAATTGACGCAAAAGCTGCCGAGACACCCGGCAGCTTGTTTATTGTGAGTACCTGTCCGTCGTATCGATTCCTTCCTCGACGGCAAATTCAAAGTCATCAATGTCGTAGAGCTGCACGGGAATACCGTTCTGTACGACCTTCTCCTGGAATTCGATCTGATCGGTAAGAATCGGACATTGCAGGCGAAGCGACGTCAGAATGACTTCGGTCTCGATCGGGTCCAGAACCTCTCCGTACTGCATGTTCTCCGACGCATTCACGATGACCATCGTTACCTTGTCATTGATCGGCAGCGGAGGACTTTCACGCCAAGGAGCCAGCAGCGCACGTTCTAACTTCTTTTTATTAAACGGATCCTCGAAAAATGAAATCATTTCGCCGATCTTTATTTTTACATAGGCGTCGTCCTCAGCTTCCGGCATCAGCGGATCCGGGCTGTCTTTCATGTCATACAGCTCCATGATCGTCGTATAGGGGATCCTATATTCGACAGGACGTTTCGGCAGAAGCAGTTGGCCGTAAATGGCGATCATTACCGCCTCAATGACAAAACGCCGACTCATTGGTTCTTTACCTCCCGGGAAGCTTTGTGCGTTACTTGCGAATTGTTTCCCATTATATCACAAAAAGCGGGCGGCGTGACGCGAACGGTTGCGGTATAATATTCGAAGATTGTGCAGTTTCGCGCGGAATTGAAAGGTTACTCCGATGCGGACATCCCCCGATTGCGCGATTGCCTGGAACGCGCCCGGAGGCTGTTCCCCAAGCCGGGACTATTCAGCCCCTCCTGGAACGAATTATGGAATGAATTTGAGGGTATATATACGGCAAAGAATAAAGTGCTGTACCGCATTCCAGCTGAAGTTCGCGATGGTGAATGGCAGGTGTTAATCGACAATCCTTTTGTGCCGCAGCAGGTCGTGTGTTATCCCGCACTGGAGTTTGCCGATGCCTCCTATTTATACGGATACTTCCAGCTGGAGCTGAAGCCTCATGAGTGTTTGAGGCTGCAGAAAATCACTCAATTGATGGTTACGCACGGAGATAAAGCTGCCTCCATTCTGCCAAGCATCTAAAAATCGCATCATTGGAGCCTTAACTATGAACTCGACATTTCCATTATCGTCGACCAAGCTCGCTAAATTTAAGCGGCAGGTCGAGAAAGCCAATATCGAATACTGCCAAGTCTATCAGCGAGGTGAAGTGCTTTTTACACACTCGCGTCATCCCGGCTCTGCCGTTGAACTCCACAAAATGAACTCCATTACCAAAAGCGTGCTGTCTCTATTGATTGGCATTGCGATGGATCGCGGAGAACTGGGCACTGTGCATACGTCCATTGCCGAGTTTCTGCCCGGTGCACGGAAATACGCCAAAGATTCGCTGACGCTTGAACATTTGCTGACGATGACCCCGGGAATCGAATGGCTGGAAATGGGCGATTGGGGAGGCAAGCCTTACCCGATGATGAACAGTGAGGATTGGGTGGAATTCGTTCTCACCCGTCCCACGATTGATCCGCCCGGAACGCTCATGATCTACAATTCCGGTTGTTCTCACCTGCTCAGCGCCATCCTGCAACAGGCGACAGGGTTAAAGGCCGCGGAATACGCGGAGCGTCATTTGTTCGGCCCGCTCGGAATCGCGGATTATTATTGGCCGGCCGATCCGGATGGAATTAACATCGGCGGGTTCGGCCTCGAGCTGGACTCGGCTGATTTGCTAAAGCTTGGACGGCTCATGCTTGACAAAGGGCGCTGGAATAACGCACAGATCGTTTCGGAAAACTGGGTGGAAATGTCGACACTTCCACGTTATCACACCTACAGCCACATCGGTTCCTATGCCTATCACTGGTGGGTCATGAGTGACGACGACCTGCATCCGTCGGAGCCTTATACGTACTTTGCGATGGGTTACGGCGGCCAGAACATCTATATCGTACCGGAACATGAGTGCGTCGTAACCTTTGCCGCCAACTTGTACAAAGACACTTTCCACACCTATCGGCTTTTTAAAGAGCTCATTTTATAACAAACAAGCATCCCCGGGATCAACCCGTGGATGCTTGTTTCACTGTGCATGCAGAGAACCGTTGCGATAGACTAGCACTCTGCGAGGATCGTTACGCAGCTTCACATTGGCCATTTTCACGTCATGTTCGGTCAGTACGAGCGGCTCCCAATCCTGCACCTTGCCAGCTACTTCATCCGGCGCAATTCCCGCTTCCGCCAACGCTTCCGGCATCTGCGCAGCAGTCGGCGGCTGCTCCCAAAGGAGAACCCCGTAGTACGCGAGCTCGTAACCGTTCCTCTGAACACAAGCGAGTATCGTGCCTGTCGGCGCATGTTTCAATACATAAGGCATTGGCGTGTGCGCCCCATTCTTATAAGTAAGGATTGTCGTGCTTCGCCTTAAGCATATTCCAACGACGTTCGATTTCTCCTTCGAATTCCCGCAGTGTCTCGGCGTACTCCGGCTTCGAAAGATGCTTCGTCTTGCCCATCATTTTCAGCCAATCGCCTACGGGCACACGCTTGCCCTTCTCTTCCGGATTGTAGGTGATGGTTGTAATCCCCTTCTCAACCTCATAGAGAGGGAAGAAGCATGTGTTCACCGCTTGGTCGATAATGGTCGAGCCGTCCTTGTCCTCCGATAACCAGTTAAGCGGGCAGGTAATGAGGATTTTACCGTATACCATACCTACGTTCTGGGCGTACCATTGCGCTTTGGCTGCCTTCCTCACCAAATCCTGAGGACTTGCTTCACTTCCCGTGAAAACATAAGGAATGTTCGTTGCGGCCATGATTTGCGCGGTGTCCTTATGGTGGAACACCTTGCCGCCCTGCTGCTTGCCGACATTAGATGTTGAAGTACGGTGTCCCATCGGGGTCGAATACGACAGCTGAGCTCCGGTGTTCATATAACCTTCATTATCGTACTCGAGAATAATCATGCGGTGGTTGCGCAGCGCTGCCCCGATCGCGGGCCCCATCCCGATGTCCATCCCGCCGTCGCCAGTAATCATCACGAATGTGAAATCATCCTGCAGTCCGAGATGATCCAGTTCTCCGCGGCGTTTGCGCTCATGGAACATTTCAACGACGCCGGATAATGTAGCCGCACCGTTCTGGAACAGATTGTGAATATAGGTCGCTTTGTGCGCGGAATACGGATATCCCGTCGTCACGACCATTGCGCAGCCGGTATGGAACAATGCGACGATATCTCCCTCTATGCCTTTGAAGAACAATTCCAGCCCTGAGAAAATGCCGCAGCCGGGACACGCTCCGTGACCTGGGGCGATTCGTTTCGGCTTCTTCGTCAAAGAACGGAGAGGCGGTATGCGGACATTGATCTTGCCCGTTGTTTCATCAGGTGTCACAGTGATCAGTCCGGTTTTCAGATCCTCGTACTTCATCGGCTCAAGCACTTTCTTAGGAGCTTTGCTTGGATCGCCGGCCGTGTGTCCATGATAGTCGAACGGTTTCTCTACAAACCCTTTTTCCGAAGCATCGATAGCAAATTCGAACATTTTCAAACCGTCTTCTGCATAAAAATCTTTACCGCCCAAACCATAAATCCGGCTGATGACCATCGTCGTATGATTTCCGTATGTTTGCAGCGCAGCCTTGATTTCCAGCACCATATTGCCGCCGTGGCCTCCAAACGAGTCCGACCGGTCTCCGACCGTGACGGCCTTCACGTTCCTCAGCGCCTCTGCGATTGCCTTCGCCGGGAACGGACGAATGATATTAGGCGAAATGGAGCCGCTTTAATTCCCTGGGAACGCAGTTGATCGACCACATCTTTAATAATTTCAGCTGACGAATTCAGCAAGAATACCGCGACTTCCGCATCCTCCATCCGGTACAGATCAAGAATCGGATAATCTCTTCCGGTCAGTTCGGCGTACTCCTTGCGAATCCGGTCGAACACCGCTTCCGCCCGGTACATGGCCATACTTTGCTGATAGCAGTTGTTGATATAATCAGGCTCGTTCATGTACGGCCCGACGGTAATCGGATTGTTGCGGTCAAGCACATGCTGGAAGCCTTCAGGCGGATGCTCCCCGACGAACTTCTGCACATCTTCGCGGTGTGCGAAAGTCATCACTCTCCGCTTCTGGTGACTTGTGAAGTATCCGTCAGACGCCACCAGTACCGGCAAGCGCACGTCCGGATCTTCCGCCAGCTTTAGTGCGATGATGTTCATGTCATATACCGCTTGCGGATCACGGCACAGCACAATCGGCCATCCCGTATTCAGGGCGAAGTACAGGTCGGAATGATCGCCATGAATATCCAGCGGTCCCGATACCGAGCGGCATACCAGATTCATGACCATCGGAAATCGCGTCCCCGACTGAACCGGCATTTGCTCCAGCATATACAAATACCCGTTGGCGCTGGTTGCATTAAAGACCCTGCCCCCGGCCGTGGACGCTCCATAACAGACGCCTGCGGAACCGTGCTCTCCGTCTGCAGGAATCAATACGATATCGTGCTGCCCGTTCGCTTTCATCAAATCGAGAAATTGCGCCACTTCCGTTGAAGGCGATATGGGAAAATAACCCATAATATGATAGTTGATCTGGTGAGCGGCGTATGCTGCCATTTCGTTGCCGGATTCATAGACGATTCGTTGCTCGACGGTGCCGGTCAGTCCCGTTTCTTTGCGAATGTCGATCGACAATGCGGACTCCACCTTTCCTATCTTTTTCTCGTTGTTGCGAAATTATAGAGAAGGCCTATTTCGCCAAATGAAATTTATGCGGAACCCGGTTGACTTCCGCGTAGCCTTCTTCCTCCAGCGCGCTCGAAAGCGCATCGGTCGGACATGCCTGCACACACTTCAAGCAGCCTTTGCAATATTGATAGTCGATACCCTGCAAGAACATCTGCGGACGGCCTTTCTTGTCCTCCTGCTCTTCCCACACGAAGCAGAAATCGGGGCATACATTGTCGCACGCCGCGCAGTGAATGCATTTGTCGTCATGAAAATGGGGCATCATGCCAGCGCGGGAAATGCTGAGGTCTTTCAGTATACTGTTGCCGGGATTCGTGATCATTCCGCCGATCGGCTGTGTTTCGTAACCCAGCACCGGCGTGTCCATTCGAACATAAGCCGGCATCGCATCTCCTTCGAGCAGCTGGAAGGTTTGAAACTTCACTTCGTCATAACCGCGTTGAAAAGTATGGAGAGCCGGCTGAACGGCACCGGGGTACTTTTTCTCGAGAGATTTGCGGATGACGCCCTTCATGAATTCCGCATCCAAAAATGTACAGAGCCTGAAGAGCCCGCCCAGCATTGCCATGTTCACGCGGTTGTTCTCTTGCATGGCGATGCCGGTCGCATCCACAACTGCGATAACACCGCCTTTTAACTTCAATTGCTCCTTCAGCTGCTCAGGCGATTTCTTGGAGTTTACGAGCACGATGCTGTCTTCGTACATACCGGAAATGACATTGATCGTTTTGGATAGATTTTCATGAAAAATACCGATCACATGCGGCTTCTCGACCGGAGAAGTATCGCGGATCTGCGCGTTGGTTTCGCAAAAGCGAATATGGGCCTTAACGGCTGACCCCTTCTTCTCGGAGCCGTATGAACTGAAACTGACACCGTTCAACCCGACGCCCATGACGCCGGCCTCCGCCAACATTTTTCCCGCGAGATTTGCTCCAAGTCCGCCGATGGATTCCAATCGAAGTTCAAAAAAGCCGAGCTCATTCACTTTAGGCAGAGTGACCATTATTCCGTTTAATCCCCTTTCGCTAGATGTGGAGGATAATGCAGAATATTGCGTAAACTTTAAACATTTATAATTTCGCGCTATTTTACTAAAATCCTTCCATGAACACTAAATATCGGCAATTGCCGCAAGACCGCCAGGTCATGGGGAAAGCCCGGTTTGCAGCTGCTGCAGATCTTTCCACCCGATCATATGAATTTTCTCTCCGGCCAAAACCGCCTTCACTTGAACATCGTTCCAGAATGCCCTCTCCCAGCCCCGTTTCTCCCATTGCTCATGGAAAGCCTTCAGCTCGTCTGTGACGACGGAAGGATGCGCGATCCACTCTGTTACGCCCGGCCGCAGGTCCCGAATCATACGGATGCCTTCCGCTTTCATAAGCTCGTACGTGTCTCCGACCGCCATTCTAAAATCAAATCCCGTCACATAATCCGGCAGCACAATGCCTGATCGTCCGCTTGTTTCACCCTGATGTCGGCCAGCTTCTGCAGTTCCGGCGGAATGGGCATGCCGTCGATCGGCAATAGATAGCGCGGCAGACGGAACGGCAAACCGTACTGCTCACACACGTCAAAAGCGACGAGCAGCAAATCTCTCCCCGTGAGCAAGCCGTAAAGACTGCCCATATGATTATCCGCATGAGTCAGTGTCAAACCCGAATGAAGCGCCGCTTCGACCTGTGAGATGAGCTCTACTCTCACTTCTTCCGGGTCCGAATGTTCCTCCACATCCACGATCGTCGCCGGAAACCAACCGTCCGCCTCTGCCAAAGTGGACATCGAACGGCTGCGTCCGATCGGTCCCCATTTGTAGCGCGGCCATTCGCTCGTTAAAGTCCAGTGGACGCCGATGTCCGCATTCGGAGCATGTTGTTTAATGATCGCAGCCGCATGCGCAGACCACGAGCAGGTCATCATGATTGTGGCGGAGCTTACCGCATTCTCCGATAACAGCTGCAGCACACCCTCATTGACACTGCGGCAAAGCCCGAAGTCATCGGCGTTTACGATCAATAAACGTGCACTTTTTCCGTAACCCAAACGTTCTGTCGTATTCATCGCGCACCGCCTCCCTTCATCTATTGTATGACGGGCGGCGGCTTGCTTGCTCTTTGAATGTGTGATGGGTTGCTTCGCTTGTCTCTGGTTTGTCCACTGCAAGTCCGGTGGCCGGACTTGCAGCACCTCGTGCGTCTCTGTTTTGCCCGTGCAAGTCCGCCACCGGCCTTCAAGCGATCGCAAGCAAGGATTCGCGTTCCTGCAAAGCGGCTGAGCCGCCCTACACATCATGCTTCCACTGTTCTTTCCGCCTGCAAAGCGGCTGATCCTTTAAATGAAACAAGACTAACCAGCATATAAAACGCCGATTAGTCCCGTAGTGTTTCGGTACTCTATTTACTTTCTAACTTAGTCAACCTTTTTTTCCAACGTCGCCACCCAGCTGGCGGAGAGAGCATTGACTGCGAGCAACCGCCGGATTGAATCCTGATCGTGTTTATCCGTATACATTACGCGATTCGCTTCAGCTACTGTGACACGGTCCGGATGGCGTCTCGTCAACCTGAGTTCATCGCCCGCCTGAACTTCCCCCGGCTGTATAACCCTAAAGTAGAAGCCGGTCGCGCCGGATTCCGTAATAAGCAAAGGTAATTGCTCCAAACCCCACCGCATTGCCAGCTTCCAGCAAGGTTGGCGGGGCTGGCTGATTTGAACGACTGAGGTGCCCGCTTGAAACTCATCACCGATGTAAACCTCAGCTTCACTCACACCGCGCAGCGTAAAATTTTCTCCGAATGATCCAAACGGCAATTGACGATTGAGTACATGCTCCCAATGAGGGTAATGATTGTGACTGTATAAGCAGACCGCCTTGTCCGGCCCTCCGTGATGCACAAGATCCGCTTGCGCGTCACCGGCGAAGCCAAGTTCGCTCAGCGTCACCTTTCCCAATACGGATTCCTTTTCAATTCCCGATCGGACCTCTTTGCCCTTATATGTATTTGACTTTATTCCCCCGATGTTTAAGGACAGCAAATGAAAGCACAAACGTCCATCCTGATCCAAACGAACAACCGCCTCTCCTACGACAACTTTAACTTCTCCGCAGCTGTCAGCCTTCTTCCTCTCACTTCCAACACGAGGCGGCCGTCCTGCATGCCCCAAATTTCATCGGCAAACTTCTCGGCGAGCTCCAACCGGTGAAGTGCTGCAACGATAGTGGCGCCTTTCTCCCGGCAGAGCTTCTTCAGCAGCTGCATCATTTCTTCGGACGTGTGGGGATCCAGACCGGAGACCGGCTCATCCGCCAGCACAAGTCGAGCGCCATGGACCAGTGCGCGAGCGATTGCCACACGCTGGCGCTCCCCGCCGCTCAGCTTTTCTGCAGTTTGCCGTCCTTTGTCCAGCAGTCCGACGTCTTCGAGCATGTCCATTCCGCCCATGTAGTCGTCGTTCCGGATCATGCCGGTTACCCGCCGCCATAATGGCGTTTGTTCCGCGGCGCCTATCAGCACGTTTTTAAGAGCTGTCTTTTTCTCTAGCAAAATCGGTTTTTGTTCTAAAAAGGCAACCTGTCTGCGATAGCTCATTTTCGCGAAAAGACCGGCGTCCAACAAATTGACGCCGTCCACTTTATATTCACCGGAGGTCCACTGCTCCCGCAAAGCTAACGCTCTAAGCAGCGCAGATTTTCCGCTGCCGCTTGCGCCTACGACCGCAACGAAAGTTCCGGGCGTGAGCCGGGCATGTATATGATCCAGTATGATTTTTCCGTCCGGAATTTTTCGGGTCAATCCTGAGATTTCGATCATTGCTGTCAAACTCCTTCGGTCCGATATGTTTCTAGTGTATTTCATTAAGGAACACCTTTCCATACGAACAAATGTTTGCTATAATGGAAAACAAGAACATACGTTCCGAAATTGTTCTAAGGGTGGGATAATGGATGGTGAATTGCGAACATCTCCGTTACCTGGAACCTTCCCGAGGTTCCAGACCGTCTAGGGACTTAACCTTCAAATTTTTCACCGACGGTAAGCTCGTCATCATTGATAACGACACAGGAAATACAATGAACCCCCGCGAGTTGAGCGGGGGCAGCTACGATTTCTATGTTCGTCAGCGCATTAACTTCATTAAACGCAACCTCTATGCCAAGATATCCCAATATGCGTGAACGGACGATCGGCAAGACGGATGCAGCCAAGGCGCTTGTTTATGGTAAGTTTTTATTGATCCCGTTCAGACTGGCCGGATAACGCGCCATTTTGTCCAGTTTCAAAGCTTGCGCCTTAGACTTAAACCGGGACATGTTGTTCTGGTCATCCGTCTTGGTGCTTTTATTTCTCGGCATTTTTATCACCCCCGCACCCTCCGCTCAGAGGAGTTTTCTTTTTAGCTTGCCACTTTCCTATCATTTACAAACCCGGGCATACAAGCCATAATGGATGAATACGACCGTCATCTTCGCCGAGCAAGTTAATTCCGAAATCTGGAGATACTACCAAGTACGGTTTCGCTGCAAATAAAGGAGTATATTACGGCATGAAACAAAGAATCCTGTTTGATCTTGACGATACATTAGCTCACTGCAACAAGTATTTCAACTTTATTCTAGAGCAATTTACGGATGAAATGACGACCTGGTTCGGCCCTGCCGGAATTTCCAAGGAGACCATTATCGTGAAGCATACCGAGCTCGATATCGCCGGCGTCAAGCAGCTGGGCTTCAAGAGCGAGCATTTTCCTCAATCGTTCGTAGACACCTACCGATACTTCCAGAGCATGACCGGACGAGCCGGCTCCCCGCTGGAAGAAGAGAATCTGTGGAAGCTGGGGCTCAGCGTCTATGAGCAAGAGGTGGAGCCGTATCCCATGATGGAGGAAGCCCTCGAAGCTTTGAGGCGCAAGGGACATGAACTGCATCTGTACACAGGCGGAGATGCCCTCATTCAGCGACGGAAGATCGAACAATTGAAGCTAGAACGATACTTCCATGACCGCATCTATGTCAGACAGCTCAAGAACACGCCGGCAATGGAGCAAATTCTTTCGGACGGCGGCTTCGACCGAGCCAATACGTGGATGATCGGCAATTCGTTGCGGACGGATGTCCTCCCTGCTCTGGAATGCGGAATTCATGCCGTATATTTGAAGCACGAACAGGAATGGGCATACAATCTGATTCCGATCGACGCCTCACCGACCGGAGCTTTCGTCACTTTGACCGCACTATCCCAGGTTCCTTCCGCCATCCACAATTATTTGGCGTCTGCGGGACTGAAAGAACCTGTATAAACCGAGAAAGCCGAGCGGGACTGCGCGATCGCAGCTCACTCGGCTTTATTTTTTTATGGGGTCATAGTAAGGCTGTTCAGCTTGTCGAAGATTTGTCTTACGCCGTCCTGCCACAAAGGATCTTCCGCATAGGTTTCATTAAGCCAGGCAAAAGGCTCATAGCCTTCCGGACGTTTTTGAGCGCGCCGAGCGATCGTCCTTCCCGCAATGCCCGCGGATTTATGGATCGTCGTATTGTAATCCTGCCAGCTGTGAAAGACGTTAAAGGGATTATTGGCGATTTTGTGCGCATTTTTGTTGGACTTTGGAACAAAACCCTGCTCTTGGCCGGTTATGGCGAACAGAAGCAATGGGTGTACATTATGTACTTTGGCAGCTTCCACGATTGCTCCGAAATAAGGCTCTGCGGCCAGCATAGACTCTCTGCTCTTCAGATAGCTTTTGAGCGCGGCCGTATCTATGTCGGTATATTTCAGACGATCCGGCATGCCGATGTCCGCTTTGAGCGGTGTGGCAATGACAGGCGGATTCGCGACAGGTTGTTTCGCGAATGGGTTTGCTGTGAACAGGCCCGTCGCAACTGCGCAGACAACGACACCCGCTAACAGCGCCCAACCGGCGGCCGGCAGCCGTATTCTTGGAAGATTCGGAAGAGCTTCAGGCCCGGCTAATCCGGCATCGGCAATACTTGCAATCGGTACAGCAATCGGAGCGGCAGAATGAATGCTTCCTCTTACCAACCGCGAAGCTAATTGTTCCGCACTCCAGCCTCCCGGAGAACGTTCGTTCAGCCAGCTCAGAATCGGCTCTATTAATTCATCCTTGTGATCGATCGGCTTGTCGTCCAGCTCGGCACAAATATCTAGAACATCTTCGGGTATAACTTCTCTTTGTTCGCTAACGAGACAGCGAGTTATAAGCTCTTCTACCAATCGGTGTTTGAAATCGACCGGCAGGTTCGGCAGCCTTTGCTGTAAAGTACGGCGAATGGCATCCGCCACGATTTCCGCTTGGCGATGCCCCGGCAGAGGAGCGTATTTGGTATGTACATACCGTCTGATGACGTGAATGTCTGTCGGTGATAACAACGCCGCGCCGCTCATGCCAATCCTCCCCCGCACATCTCACACCAGTGTAACATGGAGGAAAGTTTTGGGGGAAGCGTGTCTTACGACCCAGTCACGAACAGCTTTCGTTCAAAAGCGGCGTATATTTTTGTTATCGGAGGAAGCGGCTTTGAGAATGGCGTTACGGACTTCATTACTTTCGATAAACGTCACGATTTGCTCCTTCTCCCCTGCTGTCAGCTGGTATTCACAGTCGCAGCCCTCGTCCAAGGTGACGAGCTGAATAGGATCGCCTTGATGGGTGCAAATAACCATAACCGTAAAGTCGATCAAATCGTCGGGCAACGGCGTCTGATCCGATACTTCAACGCGCAATGTGACGTCAACCCATTGGCTGTCCCGCCGTTCGACTTGATACAGAAACTTCATGAATTTAAGCTCCGTCCAGCTTTCATCCCCATAGCGAATCATAGCCGCGCCACCTTTTCTTTTGTATAAAAAGAGGTTGTCCCAAGTCTGTCGGAACAACCTCCTGTATATGATAATTGCAGCTTGCTTATGGCAGCATGGTGCTGCCCATCAAATACTTATCAACCTCGCGGGCTGCTTCGCGCCCTTCATTGATGGCCCAGACGATAAGGCTTTGTCCGCGTCTCATGTCACCGGCTGCAAACACTTTATCGACATTGGTCGTGTATTTGCCGTAACGAGCTTTTACATTCGTGCGGCGGTCGGTTTCCAACCCCAGCTGATCGATGATCGTCGTCTCCGGACCTTCAAAGCCGACGGCTACGAGCACGATATCTGCCGGCCAGATTTTCTCCGTCCCGGGTATTTCTTCATAAATTTTACGGCCCTGCTCGTCGATATAACGGCGTATTTGAACCGTATGCAGTTCTTTTACGTTACCGTTCTCGTCGCCCACGAACTTCTTGGTGAGTACTGAAAACGCGCGCGGATCTTCGCCATACAAAGCTTTCGCTTCTTCATGCGCGTAATCAAGCGTATAAACGTTCGGAAACTCCGGCCAAGGGTTCGCTAAAGGATCTCTCTGCAGCGGCGCTTTGGCATGCGTTCCGAATTGGGTGATGCTTGCGCATCCATGGCGCAGCGCGGTTGCTACACAATCTGTACCCGTATCGCCGCCGCCGATAACGATAACATGCTTATTTTTACCGGAAATATAAGTGCCTTCTTCCAATCCATGATCCAAATAGCTCTTGATCGTGCTGTTGAGATATTCCATTGCCGGGTAAATCCCTTTGAGATTGTGGCCTTCCATTGTTCCGATCGGACGAGCTTTCGTCGCTCCGCCGCAAAGGACGACCGAATCATAATCGGCAACGAGCTTCTCCGATGAAATATCCTTGCCGATTTCTGTGTTCGTCACGAATTGCACGCCTTCTGCAGCCAGCAGATCGACACGGCGCTGCACGATGTCTTTCTCGAGCTTCATCGTCGGAATGCCGTAAGTGAGAAGGCCTCCGATGCGATCCGCTCTCTCATAAACGGTGACCGTGTGGCCCGCTTTGTTCAACTGGGCGGCAGCCGCAAGTCCCGCAGGCCCGGAACCGACAACGGCAATCTTCTTGCCGGTACGTGTCTTCGGAGGTTCGGGAACAACCCAGCCCTCTTCGAAGGCGCGGTCGATAATGGCTTGTTCAATGGTTTTGATCGTTACGGCTTCTCCAATGAGACCGACCGTACAAGAGCCTTCACAAGGCGCGGGACACACCCGCCCGGTAAATTCCGGGAAATTGTTCGTTTTCATCAGCCGTTCGTAAGCTTCTTTCCAGAGTCCCCGGTAAATCAGGTTATTCCACTCCGGAATCAGATTGTTGATCGGGCAGCCGGACGCACTTCCCGCCAGCTCCATTCCGGTATGGCAATATGGGGTTCCGCAATCCATACAGCGTGCGCCTTGCGTGCGCAGCTGATCTTCAGAGAACATCCGGTGGAATTCTTTCCAGTCCTTGATGCGTTCCAAAGGATCGCGGTCGGCGGGAAGCTCCCGCTGATATTCCATAAATCCCGTAGGTGTCGACATCTTCATTTCCCCCATAAGAGTGAGTTCATATTCCAGATAGCAATAATAGACCATCCTATCAAAGAGACGACGGCCTCAGAATGGACTTTATCTAGAATTGTTTGCATTATCCGGACACAGTCCGTTCATATACGCAAAAAGCGTAAGGAACCGTGTTCCGATCATCTTGAATGCCCGGAACCCGGGATACAAGAGACCAAGCATTGCGGTCGAATTTCGGAAAATACGCATCTCCGTCGAAAGGTTGCCCGATCTCCGTCAGCACCAAGCGGTCGGCTGCTCCCATCATTTGCGTATAAATTTCAGCCCCGCCTATCACCATTAACTCTTGGTCCCCGAATTGCGCCAAAGCTTCCGAAATGGAGCGCACCAGCAGGCAGCCTTCTGGTGCTTGCGACAAATTTCGCGACAAAATGATGTTGATGCGATCTTTCAGGGGCTTGCCCAAAGATTCAAAAGTTTTGCGTCCCATTAAGACCGGCTTGCCGATCGTTTGCCGCCTGAAAAAAGCCATGTCTGCAGGCAGCTTCCATGGAAGGCCATTATTCGAACCGATGACGCCGTTCGAGGCGACAGCGGCAATCAAAGTTACGCTCATCGTAGTTGTTCCTTTGCCCGCATGAACGCTGCGGTTTTTTCAATCATACCATACCCGGTTGCCACTGCCTACCCAAGCAGATGTGAACGAATTGTTGCCAATTGCAGCCCCTGGCCTGCACTATAACGTTCTTCGGCTTCGAACATTCGCGTCCCTTTGGGCTCGTCGGAAAACTGATCGGGCTCGAGCGATACGGAGACATACTCAATCGCCGGTGTCTTCTCCGTGACAGGGATCGTCATGATGCCGATGCCGGAGGCATCAACGGTGAACGTGCCTGCGCTGTGGCGTTGGCCCTCGTTCCATACCCATACTTGATATGCCTCTGAGCCTTCCGTTTGAGGTGTGCCGAAGACGTAGACGACGAACTGGTCCTGCCGTTCTGAACGTACCAGACAGGCGACACCGTAAGCGCGCGGGTGATCGGTGAACTTACCGGTATCCCTAGATGCCGTCAGATGAAAAAGCGTCTCGATCTTTGTCGGAGCCGACTGTGCGATTGAAGTGTCATACAAATTCGGTTTGGCAGTCATATTCTGATGCGGACCGCAATAGTAGCTGAACGTACCCTCATCGTTGAATTTGACGCTTGCGGAGTCATCAAGTGCAAGAAGGCCGGTATCGAACTCTCCGCCGTCTGCGACCGCGGAATGCTTCACTTTATCACGATTGATGAACTTGACCGTGCTGCCTTTAGGGACCGTCAGATTAGCCGGGGAAAATGCGAAATCTTTGATTTCCACAACGAACTCCGTTTTCGGCTTGTCATCCGGTGTCGGTGAAGGCGTGGATGAAGATTTCGAGTCAGAAGGCTCCGGTGCTTTGGACGGTGACGGCGACGGTTTTACAGATGGTTTTGCTGATTCCGACGGCGTGGCGGACGGTTGTGACGCCGCAGCGGATGGGGACGATCCGTTGCCTTGAGAGGCCGTGTTGTCCATATTATTGGAACCGCACGCGGATAGCGCCATCAACACCATGGCCAGCATCAGCGCAATTTTCAGTGCTTTTTTCATCTGTCTCATGGTTTAACCGTAATCGTGCCTTTCATCGATTTGGAGTGTGGCTCACAGTAATATTCGTAGACTCCTTCTTTGTCGAGAGTGATCGTTGCGGATTTGCCCGTTTCCAGCATTGCTGTCTTAAAAGCACCGTTCACTGCCACAGCGTTATGAGACATAAGTTCATCCCGGTTGATGAATTCGATAGCCGTTCCAGGCTTAACCGTGATGTTAGGGATTGTGAAGGCGTAGTTCTTCATCTCAATCGTTACTTTCGCAGGAGCAGCCTTGCCGGTCGTGGTGCCGTCAAATTTCGCGGGATCCACGACGAACCATACGTTGTTAACGTTTTGACCCTTCACTTCCCCGCGGGTAGTGTCCGGTTTGAAGTAATAAAGCGGATAACCCTTGAACGTTGTGAACTTTGTTCCGTCAGCCCTTGTGATCTCACCGAAGTCCGACTTGTTTAAAGAGCTTGGAACGACGATGGAATCGACGTGGAATGCAGGCCAATTCACCAAGCAATTTCCTTCGCATACGCTGGAGCCCATAGGATCTTTGTCAAAGTAGTATAGTGTGCGGCCCATGGAATCAACGAGGTAATTGGCCAGCTGGCGAAATTGATCTGTATCCGTACCGATGGTAATGGTATAGAAAGGTTGTTTCATGAGGTACCAGTTTTTGACGCTTTCCCCTTTGGCATCGCCGGGTTTTTATCGTTTGCAAAATAATATAATGGCCAGCCTTTATATGTCAGCTGTTTAGCTCCTTCCTTACGTGTAAATACGCCAAAGTCGTCGGCCTTTAACGAGTTGTCGATCAGAAGATTCGCTTCCGAATTAAAGAGCGGCCAAAATTCGATACACTTGCCTTGGCAGGAACTCATGTCGAATACATCCGTTGTAAATAAGTAAAGCGCCATGCCTTTGCCGTCAGTCATATAAAGTGAGCCGTCCGCCAATTTGCGGATATCAGCGCGTGCACCGTCCAGCACCGCCGCATTATCAGCGGTGACAACCTTCATGTTCACCAGCTCTTTGAGGAGCGTATCGCTGCCGCTTTTCGGCTTCGTTTGCAGAGTTTCGGTCAATGCAACGGCCAAATCGCGGTTAGTGAACGGCGCAGCTGCTGCTGCACGGAACAGACCTTGGGAGGATGCGAACGACAGTGTGTCTTTGTACGCGAAGTCCGATCCGGATTTGAAACGAAGCGATTCGAGCATCACTTTGTACAGCTGCTGCGAGGTAATGGCTGCGTTCGGTTCGAATTTGCCGCCCGGCGTTCCGTTCCATCCAAGTTCAGGGTGGCTTTTGAGATACGCCAGTACAGGCGCCATCGTTTTGCCCGCAGTGTCTGCGTCGGCGAAGTTTACCAGTCCGGTGTGGCTGAGTGCTTCCTGCTCTTTGCCCATCAACCGAAGGTATAGAATCGCCGCTTGCATCCGAGTGGACGTTTTGGCCAGATAAGCATCCGTAACACCTTGGCCGTCTCCACGCAATACGCCAAGCTTCGTAACGGCTTCTGCGGCTGTCGTCGTTTTAGCCGGACTCACCGTCGCGTTCCCCACCTGCTGCTCTCCTGCCGCGAGCACGGCTATAGGCGATAACGCCATGACCATCGCCAAGCCTGCAGATAATAACCATTTGCTCCCTTTTCTCATCCGCGATCATTTCCCTTCTGAATTTAAGATCTTCACCTAAGCTAACGGGAGCATCCACGATACGGTTTGAAGCAAATTTAAAAATCAATAAAAAAAGACCCTTCCGTATCAGGAAAGGTCTAGCTATAAGAGTCGTCAGCCTTTTCGTTTACACGGCTACCGGAGCTTTAATGGCGGGATGATGCTCATAGCCGACAAATTCGAAATCTTCATAAGTATAGTCGAATATGGAGTCGGGAGTACGCTTGATGAGCAGCGTCGGCAGCGGCAGAGGTTCTCTGGAAAGCTGCAGCTTCACCTGCTCCAAGTGATTGCTGTAAATGTGAACGTCGCCTCCGGAGAAGATGAATTCACCGGGTTCCAAGCCGCATTGCTGAGCCATCATATGGGTGAGTAAGGAATAGGATGCGATATTGAACGGCAGACCCAAAAAAGTATCCACCGAACGCATCGTGAGCATACAGGACAGTTTACCGCCGGCCACATAAAACTGGAAAACGAAGTGGCAAGGCGGCAGCTTCATGCGGTCAATAACGGCAACGTTCCAGGCGCTTACCAGATGCCGCCGCGAATCGGGATTGCGCTTAATCGATTCGACGACCTGCTGAATCTGATCGATGGTTCCTCCGTCCGGCGTTTCCCATGCGCGCCACTGAGAACCGTAGACAGGACCCAGATCGCCGTTCTCGTCAGCCCATTCATTCCAGATGGATACTCCGTTTTCTTTCAGGTACTGAATATTGGTATCGCCTCTCAGGAACCAAAGCAGTTCATGGACGACGGATTTAAGATGAATCCTTTTGGTCGTGACGAGCGGGAATCCTTGGGACAAGTCAAACCTCAGCTGCCGGCCGAATACGGACACTGTGCCCGTGCCGGTGCGATCTTGTTTCACGGTTCCGTTATCCAGAACATCCTGCAATAAATCCAAATAATTGCGCAACGAGAACACACCTTTGCCGAAATTTATTTGAAATTTATTGTATCATTCCGTTTGTGTGTCTGTCGATGATTGTCGGTTGGTGGGTGAATAACGGGTAGCACGCCTTTTCATGCGCTGCTCATATCGCTCGGGGGCGGTTTCATGCAGCTTGCGCTCCGCATCGTTCTCGGGCTGCACTGTGGGAACCGCTGTCGGCTTGCCCTGATCATTCAAGGCGACAAAAGTAGAGAATGCCGTAACCGTCACGCGACGCTCCCCGGTAAACAGATTCTCGGCACGAACTACCACATAGACCTCCATTGAGCTGCGGCGGGTCCATGTCACGAAAGCCTCCAGCTCCACGGCTTCCCCCATCCGGATCGGCGACAGAAAATCGAGGCTGTCCGTTGATGCTGTAACCACGGGTTTATTTGCATGTCTCATGGCCGCGATGGCTGAAATTTTATCGATATAATGCATGAGCGCCCCGCCGAACATCGTTCCATGCACATTGGTATCCGTCGGAAGCACAAGCTCCGTCATGATCGTTCGGGAACGGCTTACCGGTCTTATTTCGTCGCTCACTGCGATTTTGCCCCTTTCGGCTTTGAAAGCCTGTCTCTGATCAGATCATACATCAACCCATAATAAAAAGGCACCTTTATGCGAGACCCACGGGTTGTGAGCATATTCGTCATAAAGGTGCACCGGTTATTATTATGCTTTTGGAGCGATCGTGTGAATAGGATGGCCGATAGCAAGCTCTGCCGCATCCATCGTAATTTCAGCCAGTGTCGGATGCGCGTGAATGGTAAGCGCAATATCTTCGACAGTGGCGCCCATCTCGATCGCCAGTCCAATCTCGGCGATCATGTTGGAGGCTTCCACGCCGGCGATTTGCGCGCCGACAACCAAGCCGGTATCCGCTTCATGAATGAGCTTCATAAAGCCGTCCGCTCCACCGAGCGTAACCGCGCGGCCGTTGCCGCCGAAAGGGAATTTGCTGGACTTCACTTTAAGTCCTTTTTCCTTCGCTTCTGTCTCCGTATAGCCGACGCTCGCACATTCGGGATCCGAGAACGCCACAGCCGGGATACATTTGTAATCGACTTTGGACGGCATTCCGGCAATCGCTTCAGCAGCGACCTTGGCTTCGTAAGAAGCTTTGTGGGCAAGCGCCGCACCGGGAACGATATCACCGATTGCGTAAATATGCGGGATACTCGTACGACATTGGTCGTCGACCTCGATAAGCCCTCTCTCGTTGACTTTCATGTCGATGAGATCCAGTCCGAGTTCTCCATCCGTATTCGGACGGCGGCCAACGGTCACGAGCAGATAATCTGCAGTTACCGACTTTTGCTCTCCACCGGCTTCATACGTCACCGTCACGTCTTTGTCCGTTTGTTCCGCACCCTTGGCCATAGCACCGGTAACGATTTCGACGTTCGCTTTTTTCATTTTCTTCGCTACAAGCTGGCTCATGTCTTTGTCAAAGCCGGGCAGGATAGTGTCGGCACCCTCCAGAACCGTAACCTTTGTTCCGAATTTCGAGTACATTTGACCGAGCTCGATCCCGATATAGCCGCCTCCGATGACCACGAGGCTTTTCGGTACCTCCGGCAGCGACAGTGCTTCGGTGGAGGACAGAATGCGTCCGCCGAACGGGAAAGGCTTGAGTTCGATCGGGCGGGAACCTGTGGCGATGATGCAGTTTTTGAAACGGTAACGCGGAGATTCCTGCTCGTTGAACAAACGGGCTTCCGTGTCGTTGATAAACATCGCTTCGCCATTGAAGATTTGCACTTTGTTCGCCTTCAGAAGCATTTCCACGCCGCCGGTCATTTTGTTCACGACCGAAGATTTATACTCCTGCACTTTTCCGAAATTCACGCCGACGTTGTCCGCAGACAAACCGTAATCAGCGGCATGCTGCATGGACTCGTAATGATGAGCGGCATTGATCAATGCTTTGGAAGGAATACATCCGACATTCAAGCAAACGCCGCCGACTTTCGCTTTATCGGCGATGATGACTTTTTGGCCAAGCTGAGCGGCGCGGATGGCGGCTACATAGCCGCCCGGTCCCGCACCGATAACCAACAGGTCGATATCTAGTGAAGCGTCACCTACAACCATGGATTACACCTCCATGACTAGCAGCTCAGGATCGCTGAGCAGCTGTTTAATGTAATTCAAGAAATTTTGCGCCGTTGCGCCGTCGATAATGCGGTGGTCAAAGCTGAGCGACAAGGCCATCACAGGCGCGATAACGATTTCGCCGTTCTTCACGACCGCTTTTTCTGAAATACGTCCTGTTCCGAGGATGGCGACTTCCGGGAAGTTGATGACCGGAGTAAAGAACATGCCGCCGGCGGAACCGATATTCGTAATTGTAATCGTGCTGCCTTTAATCTCGTTCGGAGCAAGCTTCCCATCCCGGCCGCGTGTTGCGAGGTCGCGGATTTCATTCGCGATGCTCCATACATTTTTGCGGTCGGCGTCGAACACGACGGGTACAAGCAGTCCGTTATCCGTATCGGTTGCAATCCCGATGTTGTAGTACTTTTTGTAGACGATCTCGTTGGCCGCTTCGTCGATCATCGCATTCAAAGCCGGGAATTCGCGGCACGCCGCAACAAGGGCTTTGACGATGAACGGCAGATACGTCAGCTTGACGCCTTTTTTCTCAGCAACCGGTTTAGCCCGCGTACGTAAAGCGACGAGCCCGGTTACATCGACTTCGTCCATCAATGTAACGTGAGGAGCGGTGTAGACGGATTTGACCATCGCGTTCGCAATCGCCTTGCGGATTCCCTTGAACGGAACGCGCTCTTCCGTTCCGCCTGCTCCTGCGGTTACAACCGCTGCTGCTGCAGGAGCACGCGCCGGCCATCTGTGCCGGTGCTGCCGCTGGTGCGGCGCCGCCGGCAGTAAATCCGAGTACATCGTCGCGTGTAATCCGTCCGTTTCTTGCCGGTGCCGGCTACTTCGCTGATGTTGACGCCTTTCTCACGAGCAAGTTTGCGGATGCTTGGGGTCGCAAGTACCATGCCGCCCGCAGGAGCCGCTGCCGTAGTTGCCGCCGGTGCAGGTGCTGCAGCCGCAGGCGCGTTTTCCTTGGCAGGCTGCTGCGCAGGCTGGTCCTTCGTTTCGGCGCCGCCGACGGCAGCATTGCCGGAAGCTCCGCCGGCCGCTTGACCATGACTTTCCGCCGCAGGTGCCTGTTCGGGAATTTCACCCTCCGCTTCAATGATGGCAACAACTTCGCCGACACGCATGACTTGTCCGTCTTTGGCCATCACTTCAAGTACCTTGCCGTTTACAGGGCAAGGTACTTCCACGATCGCCTTGTCGTTCTGAACTTCCATGACGATATCTTCGTCCGTTACTGTCTGGCCCGGTGCGATGTGCATTTTGACGATTTCGCCTTCATGCAGCCCTTCGCCCAGCTCCGGGAACCGATATTCAAATCTGGCCACGTGTCATCCTCCTCCGTTTAGAACTGAAGCACCTGATTAACGGTTTTAACGATCCGGCCCGTTGTCGGCAGCCATGCATCCTCGATTTGCGCAAACGGATATACCGTATCAGGACCCGCGCAGCGAAGAACAGGAGCCTCCAGATGGAGGATGGCCTTTTCGTTGATCTGAGCGATGACTTCCGCAGCTACACCGGCTGTCCGTTGAGCTTCCTGAACAACAATGGCGCGATTCGTTTTCTGAATGGATGCCACGATCGTATCGATATCGAGAGGCATCAGTGTACGCAGGTCGATAACTTCCGCATGTACACCGTTTTTCTCCAGCTCTTCCGCAGCTTTCATAGCGGTGTGAACCATCAGTCCATAGGCAATAATCGTAACGTCTTTACCTTCGCGGACCACTTTCGCCTTACCGATCGGAACCGTGTAATCGCCTTCCGGCACTTCGTCGCGGAATGCGTGATACAAATTCAGATGCTCCATGAAAAATACAGGGTCATTATCGCGAATGGCCGAAATCAACAAGCCTTTCGCGTCATAAGGGTTAGATGGAATAATAACCTTCATGCCCGGAGTTTGAATCGCCAAACCTTCAAGAGATTCCGTATGCAATTCCGCTGCTTTTACTCCGCCTCCGAATGGCGTCCGAAAGACGATCGGCGCATTGTAACGTCCGCCGGAACGGTAACGCATACGCGCCGCCTGCACGAACATCTGATCCAATGCTTCGAAAATAAACCCGATAAATTGGATTTCCGCGATCGGACGGAAACCCTGAGTTCCCAGACCGACTGCGAGACCACCGATGGCCGCCTCGGCCAAAGGGGTATCAAAAACCCGATTCTCCCCAAACTCGGCTTGCAAGCCTTCGGTTGCACGGAATACGCCGCCCACTTTGCCGACGTCTTCGCCGAAGAGCAGCACGCTTGGGTCTCTTTTCAGCTCAACGCGCATTGCGTCTCGAATTGCTTCTTTCATATTCATTTGAGCCATGCTGTAACTCTCCCGTCTACGAGAAATCTTTATTGAAATTCGGCTTTTTTGCTCTTCAAGGTGAGCCGGCGTGTGTTCGAACATGGAATCGATCAGGCCCGCGACAGTCATTTTCTCTGTTTGCTCTGCCTTCTTGATTTGCTCGTTCACTGTGTTTTTGGCTTCTTCTTTTACACGCGCCGTATCTTCTTCGGACCACAGCCCTTTTTTCTCCAAGTATTTACCGAAACGAACGAGCGGATCTTTAATGCTCCATTCGTGCTCTTCTTCTTTGGTACGATATTTGGACGCATCATCGGCCATGGAGTGCGGACGGAACCGGTAAGTCAAACCTTCGATTAATGTCGCGCCTCCGCCGTTGCGGGCGATTTCCGCAGCTTCCTGCGTTGCGGCAATCACGGCAAGAACATCCATTCCATCTACTTGCACACCGCGAATACCGGCTGCCAATGCTTTGTGGGCTATGGATTGCGCACCGGTTTGCTTGGCAAAAGGAGTCGTGATCGCGTAGCCGTTATTTTGAACGAAATAAATAGCCGGCAGCTTAAATGCCCCTGCAAAATTCAAACCTTCATAGAAATCGCCTTCCGAGGAACCGCCGTCACCGGTATATGTGATCGCTACACGCTTCTCATTCTTAAGCTTGAATCCCATCGCAATGCCGGTAGCGTGCAAAATCTGCGCGCCGATAATGATTTGCGGCATCAAGACATTGACTCCCTCGGGAATCTGGCCGCCATGCTGATGGCCGCGGGAATACAAGAATGCTTGATACAGCGGAAGTCCGTGCCATACGAGCTGCGGCATATCACGGTAGCCCGGGCAAACGAAATCTTCCTTCGTAATGGCATACTCGCTTCCGACCATGGTCGCTTCCTGACCGGATACCGGAGCATAGAATCCGAGACGGCCTTGGCGTCCCAAGTTCACGGCACGATCGTCCCAAGTACGTGTGAATACCATGCGGTACATGATTTCTTTCAGCTGTTCGTCCGACAGCTTCGGCATGCGCTCGGAATTGATCACTTCACCTTCCGGAGACAATACCTGCAGCGGAGCGATATCCTCCGACCTAACCTCATACGATGGCGCACCGGCTTTCCTTACCGGAGCATCCGTTGTTACTTTAGCCATTAGGTTCTCACCTCGTCTTGAATTGTGGAAGAGGGCTTTCTGTTATAGAATTATTATATCCCTGTTTAACCGGATTGGTCAAAGAAAAATACCTAATAGTCCTTGATTTATCTAGCTTCCATCTGTTTTATGTTTATATAACAGAGATATAATTGTGGTATAACAAGATAATACAATCAGGCAAAATTAGCCTTCATTTGGTTTTCCCCCGCCCGGGATTTCCCATACGTAAAAGGAGGTAATTCGAATGAACGACAGCCATCTTTTCAAAAGAACGATTGTGAAGCATGAAATACCCAGCCGGTATCTGCCTGAAGGCAGCCGGTCCATTCGCGTCTATCTGCCGCCAGGGTTTCAGGAATGGATCAGCTACCCGGTCGTTTACTGCCAGGACGGTGAAGATTTTTTCAATTTCGGCCGAATCGCTACGCATGCC
This sequence comes from Cohnella kolymensis, assembly GCF_000829465.1. Classification (GTDB taxonomy): domain Bacteria; phylum Bacillota; class Bacilli; order Paenibacillales; family Paenibacillaceae; genus Cohnella; species Cohnella kolymensis. Next base: position 46,466 of record NZ_JXAL01000026.1, read on the forward strand.
CAGAAGCTCATTCTGGATGAAGATTGGAATCCGTTTATCATTGTCGGTGTCGAGGTGAACAAAAAACTGCGCACGTCCGAATATGCTGCGGATGGAGAGCGTCATCCTTTATATACCCGATTTTTCGCAGAAGAACTGCTGCCTTGGGTGGAATCCCGTTATCCGGTGAGAACCGAGCCGAATGAGAGGCTGCTCGCGGGCGATTCACTGGGCGCAGCCGTGTCGCTTTCCCTCTGTCTCGCCTTCCCGGCTTTATTCCGAAGAATGATTTCTCTGTCCGGCGCCTACTATGATGCCTCTTATAAGCAGCTGCTGCAGCAAGAGTCACTTGCGGATCTGCAAATCTGGATGATCGTCGGACTTCAGGAAACAGCTTTCGAATCCGATCGAGGAACGTTCAACTTTGTGGAATTGAATCGTCAAGCACGGGCTTTGATGGAGCAAAAAGGAGCGGATCTGCATTACGAGGAAAAAGACGGTGAGCACAAATGGGGATTCTGGCAAAATGAGTTACCGGATGCGCTTGCTTCGTTCCTCGGCCCCTCGCCGATTTTCACACGATAAAAAAAGGCCTTATTGCCTGGAGCACGCACGGCTCCGGCATTAAGGCCCTTACTATTATTCTGCATCTCCGCGCGGCGGAAGCCCTTTGTCCATCTCGTCCAGCAGCCGCTTGATATCTTCTTCGCTGTGCGCTCCTCCTTGACTGCGGAACGTCAGCAGCTTCTCACGAATATAAGCGGCAGCTTCATCGTAAGTTTGCTCTTCCGCCGCTGCGCCTGCCGGGTCATACCAGACAAATCCGCCGTTCGGTCCGTTCCGCAAGTAAGCCCGCGCCCAATGCTGCGGATAGACGTACAAGTCCGCGCCGAGCGCCAATGCGATGACATCATCATGCTCCAACGGAAGCAGGTGGTGATATTCCTCTTCCACTGCGCCTCCGGCAACATTCAGATGATAGACGGCATAATGAACATAATGTTCGCCGGTTTCCGTATCCTTCGCCAGGCGATACATTTCAGTGTCGTTGTCCTGTAACACTTTGACCGTCTCCAGACGTCGATTAAGCTCGTCCTGAGACACCAGCCGAAGCTGTGTAAAAGAGACGGGCAATGGCGCAGACGGATTTATACGATCATCATTCATGCTTGAGTTCCTCCTTCACGCGACCCAGTAGACGGATGCACCCTTCCTTCACCAGTTCATACACTTCGTCGAAGTTCCCCGAATAATAAGGATCCGGCACATCGTCCATCCCTTTTTCAGGCAGCAGCGACAAGAACCGGATTACCCGAGCTTGCGAAGAAGCGCCCAGCATCTCTCTTATATCCCGCTCGTTGCGGGTATCCATGGCGACAATCAGGTCGAATCGTCCGCCGTCTTCCGCGGCCAGCTTTCGTGCAGTCATTCCGCCATAAGCGATGTCATAGCGGTCGAGCAGCAGCCTGGTCCCTTCATGCGGCGGATGGCCGATATGCCAATCGCCCGTCCCTGCGGAATCCACCGTTACCCGATCCTCCAAGCCTTCCCGCCGAATGAGATCGCGGAACACCGCTTCGGCCATCGGCGAGCGGCATATGTTGCCCAAACAAACGAACAAGACGGAATAACTCATCGTCAGCCTCCGATATCGTTACGTTCCGCCGCCGGCAGCGAACGGCGGGGAAGTTTCCATTTATAGTGCACGGAAAGCATTCGGAACAATACGACGAACACGAACAGAGTGAGCAGCTCCCATGGCTTGCGAAGATCGCTCAATCCCACTGCCACGCCCGCCAGGATTGCCCATACCGCATAAATCTCGTCTCTCAGCACAAGCGGTTTGCGGCCGGCCATGATATCACGGATCATTCCGCCGCCGATTCCCGTCAGCATCGCCGCGACCATAACGGCACTTAACGGCAAGCTCGCCTCTGCCGCGAAAAGAGCGCCTTGAATCGCAAATGCGGACAATCCGATCGCGTCGAAGAACGCCTCGCTTCTTTTCCAACGATGAATCCAATGGACAGGAAGCAAGAACACAATGAGAATGGCGATTCCCGCCGTTGTCAACAGCGGGCCTTGATTCCACAAAGTAGTGACAGGTATGCCGATCAGCAAGTTTCGTATGACCCCTCCGGCGAAAGCGGTGGCCAGACCCAAGACGAACACGCCTAGAATATCGTATTCTTCTTCCATCGCCACAATGGCGCCGCTGACTGCGAACGCGATCGTCCCGATCAAGCTGAAAATATCAAAAACGTGCCATTCCAACGATGTCTCCTCCTCCGTGTTCTCCCCGTCCCGGGCGAATACAGCTTCCGCAGAATATGTCGATCCGCGGCATCAACTCCCATTGTAGCGGGAAGGCGAATAGTTCCGCAACGTTCTTTTTCCGGTTATACTGGAAGAACTGACCGAGTTACGCTACGCACTAGGAGGCTTCTCATACATGTCATTCTCTCATCATTCCCGCGCTCTCATCTTTACGGGAGGCAGCCTCGGGGGGTGGGCCCTCTCTCACGTGTCGCCGGACGACTTTCTGATCGGCGCAGATCGGGGGGCGCAATTTCTGATCAGCTCCGGCTATGCGCCGCATTTGGCAGTGGGGGATTTCGACTCCGTTTCATCGGACGAAATGCTGCAAATAACCGACACTGCGCTTGAACTGCTCACCTGCGATTCCTATGACAAAGACTTCACCGACACGGAGCTCGCGTTCCGGGAAGCGTTGCAGCGAGGATTCCGGCACATCGTCATTCTGGGGGGGCTGGGTACCCGATTCGATCACAGCTTAGGGAATGTGCACTTGCTTAGGCAAGCCGATGATCATGCTGTGAACTCGTTCTTATAGACGCCCATAACGAAATTCGCCTCTGCACCGACAGACTCCGGTTAGAGGCGAACAGCCGTTATCCCTATGTATCCCTACTACCGCTCAGCACGGAAGCCGCCGGCGTCACGCTGGAAGGATTCCGTTACCCGTTGCGTGAAGCAACGCTGAAGCTCGGCTGGTCGTTAGGAATTAGCAATGTCCTGGAAGCGCCGGTCGGCAGCATTTCCGTGACTTCAGGGATGCTGCTCGTCATACGGAGCCGCGATTAGATCGTGATTTCCATACCGGTGGCAGCAAGTGTGACGTTGGGAGGCAGTCCGTAATCTGAGTTTACGTCAACGTCATGGGACAGATGCGTGAAAATGACGGAGTGCGGCTTGACCTCCGCAGCCAGCTGCAGGCCTTCCTCCATATCGTATACGGAACGCGTCTCCATCGGGAACGGTTCCCTGACAAAGCTCGTGCCGAGCACCAGGAGCGCCAAGCCGCTCAGAGGTGCTTTTTGGTGTTCCGTAAGATCGATCGAATCCGAGCAATAAGCCCATGCTTTCCCATTCAAGGTATTGTCGAATCGATAAGCGTAGGAGTAACCATTCTTCCCATGGTTCACTTTCCAAGGGCGTACGCGCCAATCCCCATACTGTGTTCCGTCGTCGTTCGCGAGCAATCTCAAATGGTTCTCGATCCAGGGAAAGCGGTCTCGCACGTCGGTCAGCACTTCGGACGGGGCAAACACTTCAGCCGTCTCCTTCCGCCAGCGGCATCCGTCCGCCCAATCCGTCAATCCTCCGATATGATCCATATGAGCATGTGTCAGTAACCCGTGCGACACATGACGCAAACCGGCCGCTTCCATTTGCGCCCGAAAGTCCGGTCCGCAATCGAGAAGCAAAGGGCGCGCGGCTTCCGTCCGCAGCAGCAGGGAGGAACGCATCCGGCGGTTTGCTCCGGTGGTCCGGGCTTCTCCGCATACAGGGCAATCGCAATAAACTCTTGGTGTTCCCATAGAGTCGCCGTTGCCTAGAAACTTGATTCTCATGCCTTAACTCCTTAGCGCGCTCAGGGTCGTACCCTGATTTATAGAGGAAGCAACTCTACCCGATCGCGGCTTTCCAGCCCGCTCACCATTTCCGTCCATTCCTTCGGTTTATTCGGAAGGGCGGCATAGTACTGCCGAAGAAACTTTACCACAAGTGCCGCGTGTATACTTTCGGTATCCTCGTCGGCGGGACGGAATCCCAGATCCAGCTCGGTAACCGCTTTTCCCTCATGGTCCCATGACGGATGGACATACCGCAGATCAAGCTTGCGGTATCCGATGTGCGAGAGCACTTCCCGTCTAACAACGGGGTGCATCGCCGGAACATCGCCGAAAGCGAAGCCTGTAATGGACTGCGGGTTATAGATCTCCGCGAACATCCCCATCGAAGCCGATCCGGATTGCTGCTGCAGACGCAGAAGATCCTTTTCCCGTTCCACGTACAGGAAACGTCCTACGCCAAGCTCCATGGCACCGATGATTGTAAAATCCGTCATCGCAACACGCAGTTCCGGATAATAACGGTATTCCGTCGCACCCACAACTTCCCCGTTATGTACCGCAACGTAGACATGGATGTCCGGATCCTGAATCGGGTCTTTCCATAACTCGAATGCCAGCACTTCCTCAGGCGGGAATATTGTGCCCAACAGCCGATGCATCCCTTTAAAATACTCATTCTCGATAGATTGTACTCGAATATATTGCATGTCGATTTCCCTCCGGCGGCAATGTCAATAGTCCTGTGTGTGATCCATCCTGGTAAAAGGGTTTCGCCATTCCATTAAAGCCGCATAGTTGGCAGAATGCTCGTCTTCCAAATAATCCGCTGCAACCCCTATCGGTAATCGTCCGCAGCGTAGCAGAAATGTCAGTACGGGATCCGTAAGTTCTCCTGCGGTCACCCGCCCGACATACTCCTCAGGCGTCATTCTTTCCTTGAGGGCGCCATAGCCCGGCATTCGTCCTCCACCGAGCAGCCGCCTGCAATTGAGGTGCACTACCGTTTCGTACATGGACTGCATGAGCCATTGGCCCAACCCGAATTTCCGGTATGAAGGCGCTATGCAGATGTCCACCACATACAGTGTTTTACCCTGAGGATTATGGTTGCGGATGTATCCGTTGTCCGTCACCGACGCCCAGTCATTAGGAGAGCGCTCGTCCAAGTTCAGCCGGAGCGAAGTCATGGAGCCGACAACGATGCCTTCGATCTCTGCGCATAAGGCGCCTTCGGGGAATCGCGTAATATGCTCCGTCAGCTGCTCTTCATTCCACCACAGCCCGGAAGGAAATGGCGGCGGAAAGCTCTGTGCCTGCACATCAATGAGCTGAGCGAAATCTTTCTTATGATATCTCCGAATCGTTGCGGGAAGCATCTGCTTCCCGTCCGTTACGTTCAATTGCTTGAACATACAGCTCCCCCCCTTATTTCCAGTCGGGATAAAGATCCGTGCGCCGATCGCGCCAAGTCGTTACGGATCCTGCCTTTCGAACATCCTCAAGCAATGAAAGATCCAAATCGGCGGTAATCAGCATATCCTCGTTAACCTCACCCTCGCACATAATCCCTCTAGGCGGGAACGGGATATCGTTAGGTGTGATGACAGCGGCCTGACCATAGTTTGCGCGCATGAAATCGACTCTCTGAAGGGAACCCACAGTACCTGTCGTAACAATATAAACCTGATTCTCAATCGCCCGCGCATGACAGCAATATCGAACCCTGTGAAAGCCATGACGGTCGTCCGTGCATGACGGGCAAAAAATGACGTCGGCCCCTTTGGCCCTAACCATACGGAAGATCTCCGGAAATTCGATATCGTAGCATGTGAGAAGGCCGATTGTCCCGAAAGGTGTCTGGAAAACGGCAACGCCTTCCCCTTCCTCCACCTTCCATTCTTCTTTCTCGGTAGGCGTGATGTGCAGCTTGTCCTGCGTTCGGTATGTACCGTCCGGAGCGAACAGAAAGGCTGTATTCCGCAGCTGCTGAGCATTGCCGGTCACGTGGGTGCCGCCGATGATGTACATTCCGTATTCCTTCGCCAGACCCGAGAACAGCTCCGTATACTGCTCCGTATACTCGGCCAACCGGTGAATAGGCTGCCCTGTGGCCGCTCCTCCGATGGAAAGAAGCGGTGTCGTCATAAACTCGGGGAAAAGAACAAAATCCGACTTGTATTCCGCCGCGTTGCGCACATAATGGGTGACCTGTTCCTTGAATTCCTGGATGTTGTCGCAGTCTCTCAGCTGAAATTGGACGGCGGACACTCTCATTTTCATCTCCACTCCACCTCTCTGTACTTCATATTATCTACAGTTGGGATAGGGAGCAAGCGCAAACAGGCCGACAAGCAATGCTTCGGCCATTTTCGAGCTTATGAGAAAATTTTCATGCTTTTCTAACAAAGTCCTGCAAACCTTTATTATTCCGGGATTTTTATTCTTCGTGGAAAATATTGGCCTAATTTCCTTCTGATATACTCATTACCAGGTTGCTAACTAACTAGGCACCGCAAAACCAAGAAAGATGGAGGGAAAACGAACACCATGAGCTTCAGCCACACAGTCGTGAGAAAAGTATTAACCGTCAGCCTCTGTGCTGTCATTGGTTTTACAGGGTTCGCCTTCGGACAAGCCCCTTCCGCATCCGCCGCAACGAGCAAAGCGGACAAAATCATTTTGCTGGGTAAAAAATACTTAGGCGTCAAATATCGCTTCGGTGCACCGTCAGGCATTACTTCGGCGTTCGACTGTTCCAGCTTTGTTCAGTATATTTACGGTAAAAACGGCATTAAGCTGCCGCGTGTGTCCAGCACGCAAGCAACCAAAGGCTACAAAGTTACGAAAGGCAAATTAAAAAGAGGCGATCTTGTTTTCTTCAGAACAAAGCGTACAGGCAGCAAAATCGGCCATGTCGCAGTATATCTGGGTAGAGGCAAAATTTTGCATACATATGGATCTGCAGGTGGCGTTACCTACTCCTCGCTCAATTCCGGTTATTGGAAAAGAAATTATGTAACCGCACGACGGGTGCTGTAGTAAACACTTAACCTTTTCTTCAATATAGTAAACGGCAAATTCGGATAAACCGAACTTGCCGTTTTTTTTGCCGTTATTGAGGCGAAGATTTAAGGTTACGCGGGAATTGGATTGAGATTGTTGTGCCGCTCCCCGGTTTGCTGAATACTTCAACCGTTCCTTCATGCATATCGATGATTTTTTTGGCGATCGACAAGCCTAGTCCGCTTCCCCCCGTCGAACGATGTCTAGCGGAATCCACGCGATAGAAACGTTCGAACATATAAGGAATTTCGCTTTCGGGCACCCCTATTCCATAATCGGTGACTTCCAGCTTGACTCCGTTTTTCTCCGGGCGCACCCGGACATCGATCGGCTCTTTGCTATATTTGATGGCATTGTCAATCAGGATAAGCAGCAGCTGACGGATCTTATCCTTATCCCCTTTCATCTGGACCGCGTTACCGTTAATATGAACGCGGATTTCCCGTTGAAAAGTCGTCCCTAACACATCGGACAGCTCTTTAACCACTTGGGAGACGTCGAAACGGGCAATGTTCAGCCAGTCGTCTTGTTCCGCCTCCGCTAATGTGAGCATAGACCGGATCAAATTCTGCAGCCGCTCGGTTTCTTTGCCGATCGCTTCTATCGCTTCATCCCGCACTTCGGCATTGTCTCTTCCCCACCGTTTCAGCATGTCGGCATAGCTGGAAATGACCGTCAGCGGGGTTTTCAGTTCATGAGAGGCATCCGCCACGAAATGCTTCTGGTGTTCGATCGTCCGATCCAGCCGTTCGATCATTTGATTGAATGCCCGGACCATCTGTTGAAGCTCCACCGACTCTTCCCGGCCCTGCAGCTTGACCCTGTGGAGTTTTCCGCTCCGGTCAATCTCCCTCATCGTTTGCACCATTTGGCCGATCGGTCCGGTTAGACGTGAAGTGAACCAATACGTGCCGAAAATCGCGAACACGATCGCTCCCAGACTGGTTATGCTTAGAGCGAATACTAATATTTGCAAATAGCTGTCCAGAATCGTCAGTCTTCGAGCAGCCTCCACCGAACCGATCAGGTGCCCTTGATCGTAGAACGGCATCGTCAAGTAAATAATCCTCTGTCCCTCGACTTGCCTGGTCTCCGATTGGAATGATCTCGATTGCGACTGCGATTGCGGCTGGATCGACAACAGCAGCTTGTCGTCGCCAACCGCATTGACCACCTTGCCGTCAACGGTGACGATTCGCATCATTTCGTTAGGATTATAGAGCTCCGCCAGCAGCTTCGGATCTTCATAGCCGCGCATGTCTTGCTTGCGCAGCGATTCGATTACCAGATCGGCCTTGCTTGCGATAAGCTGTGTCTCTCCGCGAGTCGTAACGCGAATAACGAAAAAATAAACGAACACGTTATACAAAATTAAAATAAAAATTAACCAAAAAACCGTAAATAGAGTGAAGCGGGATCGCAGTGTCATGCGTCGGGCTCCCTCAGCATGTAGCCGACACCCCGCACGGTGTGAAGCAGCTTATGGCGATAGCCCTTGTCCATCTTCTGCCTTAGGTATCGGATGTAAACGTCCACCACGTTCGTATCCCCGATGTATTCGTAGCCCCACACGTCGGACAAAATTTCGTCGCGGGTTTTTTCTATATTCTTGTGGCGGGCCAAATAGAGCAGCAGCTCGAACTCACGAGGGGTCAAGTCGATGGAATGGTCTTTCCGATACACTTTGCGGGTCATCAGCTCGATCGACAAGTCTGCGATCCGAAGGACATCATCGCTTTCCCCCTCCCGCGATGCCTTGAAAATTCTCAGCAAATTCCGGACACGCGCCAGCAGTTCTTCCATTGCGAAAGGCTTCGTGATATAGTCGTTGGCGCCGTGCTCGAAGCCGCTGACTTTATCAGGGACCGTATCTCTCGCGGTCAGCAAAATAATAGGCACGGCCGAATCGTTCTGCCTTAAGCGCCGGAGGACCTCTATTCCGTTCAATTCAGGAAGCATCACATCGAGCAGCACGAGATCCCACTCGCCGGACACGGCCATCTCCAATCCTTTGCGGCCGTCCGCCGCCCTGCCGACATTATATCCCTCATGCTCGAGCTCCAATTGCAAAATTCTTGCGATCGGGTCTTCATCTTCGATAATCAATATATTTTCTTTTTCTTCGCTCATTATTATCACCTCATGTATATACCATCCAACCGCCTGCCGCAGCTGCAATAACAAGAAGCCACGGCGGGCATCGCCAAAAAACCAATGATATGAATCCGATAAGTACAAATACGAAATCGATTGCATGATGCACGGTGACTGTCCAGATAGGATCATACAGAGCTGCCAGCAGCAGACCGACAACCGATGCGTTCACACCTGCCAGCATCGCACGTGTAGAGCTGCGCGTCCTCAATTTCTCCCAGTAGGGCAGTACTCCCGTTACAAGTAAAAATGAAGGAAGGAAAACAGCAACGAGCATAGCTGCAGCTCTGGCCGCTCCTTCTGCACCGTACGCGGACACAGCGCCAATATAGGCGGAGAAAGTAAATAAAGGACCCGGTACCGCTTGGGCTGCTGCATAGCCTGCCAAAAATTGCTGATCGCTTACAATACCGGACGCTACGGTTTCCTCTTCAAGCATAGGAAGAACGACATGTCCTCCGCCAAATACGAGAGATCCGGCCCGATAGCCGATATCTGTTAGCTGCAATAGCGGGTCTTTGACAGTAAAGGCGATCACAGGCAGCGCTATAAGTAATAAAGTAAACATCGCAAGGCATATAACTGCGGTCATCGAATGAACTGCCGGATGAAACGATGCCGGTGCATTCACCGGTTCGGGTTTGAAATACAGCCAGCCGATGACTCCGCATACGATAAGGGGCAATATTTGCCCGAGCGCGCCCGGCAATAGAAGCGTGAACCCTGTTGTAAACACGGTCATCGCAACCCTTGCGCGATCCGGCGCCAGCGTGCGCGCCATGCTCCAGACCGCTTGCGCCACTACCGCTGCCGCCGCCAGCTTAAGACCCTGCAGCCAGCCGGCATCCGCCAGCCATTCTCCCTGCATAGCTATGGCGAACACAATCATAAGTACAGCCGATGGAAGCGTGAAGCCCAGCCATGCGGCTATTCCGCCAAGCAGACCGGCCCGCTGAATTCCGATCGCAATGCCAAGCTGGCTGCTCGCGGGACCCGGCAGAAATTGACATAACGCCGTGAGATGTGCGAACACCTCTTCGCTGAGCCAACGCTTGCGTTCGACATATTCGGTGCGGAAATAACCGATATGGGCGATGGGACCTCCGAAGGAAGTTAAACCGAGCTTGAGCGCGGTCCATCCGACTTCCAACCAACCGTATGGGCTGTTTTTCATGCCGAATGCTCCCCACCGCCAGTAGTCTCATTAAGTATTGTAACATGACTGCGCATTCTGTGGAAAATGGGGCAAAAATGAGAAATTTCTCCTTATGCTTGTCGTTTAACCGAACGAATCGCTTTTTGAAACGCGCGGTCTAACAACTCCCCTGTTTGCGCATCGGTCGGCAGCCCGCTGCCCCTCCAGATCGCACTTGCTACGGAATCACTTGAAAGCTGCGGGATGTTGGCCTGAGGCGGAGCCGGAAACATGGACAGCCATTGCCTGCGCCCCTCAAATTGCTGATCTCGATTCGCAATCCAGCTGATCGTTTTCCCGTCTTTTACAGCCGCTTCTTGCAATTGATGGCAAGCCGTCTGCCTGCGCGCGGACCATTTTGCCGGCATGCAATCCGCTACCATCCAGATGCGGTCAACGGCTCGAACGAGCCATTGCATAAAAGGCTCGTTATCCCATCCGCTTGAAACATCAACAATAACAACGGGAACACCGAGCCGTCTGAGCCAGCTCGAGAAAGCTTCACCCGGCATGTGGCCCGCCGGCGCGAGCGGATCTAAAGGATAATAATGAGCCTTGCCTCTGGACCATACCGGAACTGCCGGCGTTTGCCCGCCCGCTTGCGCGAACACGGCACCTTTCGGCATCGTTCTTGAGCCGTCCAACAGCCCGTAGAGCTCTGCTTCTATCCCGGGACATTCAACCACAGCATGTGCGATTCCCGAACGGGACAGCGACGAGGAGATTGCAAGCGAAACGAAAGTCGCTCCGGCGCCGGGATAAGCAGATGCAACGGCGGCGACGATTACTCCGCTGTCTGCCGTGTCATGGCTGTTTATAGGCGGCGTGTCCGAATTCGCACTGTCAGGCAGCAGCCTTCTAAGCTCTGCGCTTAGCTGCTCCGCCGTTTGCGGCCGGCCTTCCGGCTGATCGGACAACACCTGTTCGAGCAGGTGGCGGAACGCCGGAGGGACATCTCCCTGCAGCGCTTCTTTCAGGCTGCCGCGGCGGCGCATAGCGAATTGACCGCGCGACAGCAGATGATAGGCAAGCGCGCCCAGTCCATACAGATCGGTGCGGGTATCCGATTGTTCACCGCGAAGCTGTTCCGGTGCCGCAAAGCCCGGCGTGCCGAGCTGCAGCGTATCGCTGCCTGCTCCCGTTCGGTACCAGCGGGCTATGCCGAAGTCCACCAAGACTGCATTGTCATGCCGATCGATCAGCACATTCGCAGGCTTCAAATCCCGAAACACGATCGCAGGACTTTGGGCATGAAGATAAACCAGCACATCGCATAACTGAATGAGATACCGCAGCACGAGATGAAACGGCATTCTCAGCCCGTAACGATCGAATCTTTCGGCGAGAGTATCGCCTGCTATGTACTCCATGACGATGCATGCCGTACCCTGCTCATCCGGAGGGTAATAATCCACCACCGCCGGCAGATGCTCATGCTCCAGCACGCACAGCATTTGGGCTTCCGGCAGAAAGGTTCGGCGTTCCTCGGGCAGCGGACGCGTCAGCTTCAGCGCTCTCGCTTTGCCGCCCAGCCGCAGATCGTCGGCCAAGTAAACCCGGCCCATGCCTCCTTTGCCGATCTGCATCACGATCCGATAACGGTCGGCGTATAGCTCACCTGCATGTAAAGGCCTAATTTCATTCACTTGCCCATGCATAATACCCGCCTCCTTTCCTCTTGAATACAACAAAAAACCCGCGCCTGGCGGCCGATCGGAGTTTCCGACGGAGCCTCGGTGCGGGATGCTTTCCCGAACACATATTATGGTTTACGTTTCACCCACATTGTAACTTCTTCACGGTTATGAAACAACTGTTTGATTTTGCGAATCTCAAAGCTCTCGCTGTAGGCTTTGGACAATTCCTGGATACTTTGAAAAGGCTTGCGATACATAAGCTTCAGCGTTATAATCCCGGAACCTCCGGCAGTCAATACAGGCGCCAGCGCCGACACGAGCCGGCTTGTGTGATACGGGTCCCAGCTCATGTCACACACGAGCAAATCGAATGATCCAGGCGGGAAAGACAGGTCCGCCGCATTCCGCTTGAGATGCCTCAGACGGGGATGCAGCTCCAGGGACGGATCCATATCTGCCGGGTCCACCGCGGTCACTTTCATTCCCCGCTCCAGCAGCACGGAGGTCCAGCCCCCGGGCGCCGCTCCCAAGTCCAGCGCGTTCGTGAAGCGGTCAAGCGGCAGATTGAATTCCCGCTCCGCTTCCAGCAGTTTGAAAGCGGCACGTGAGATCAAGCCCTCTTCTCTGCGGAAGCGGACGGCGCCTCCCGGCCAATCCGACAGGTTATCCTTGGGCTGGGAGCACCCCATGTAGATCGTTCTGTTCGAGGCATATACCGAAATAATCCAATCCGCCTCTCTCGGCACCGGTTCGCCGCCAAGCTCCCGTACCACTTCAGCGACAATATCCCTTGCTTCCGAGGAGGAATAAGAGAACGGGCTGCCTTGCGCTTTGCGCACTTGAATGGCTGCCTTGCGTCCCTTTACCCGACCCCCCAAACTGTCGGCGTATCTTCTTAAGGCGTCAGCGGTCTGTTCCGAGCTATCCGTGCAAGGGACTTCCGCATCAATAGGGAAAATGTGCCGCAGAAAAATAGGTTCTTTGCGCCGCAGTTCCTTAACAAGCTGGTCCGTCTCCAGATCCCCGGATGTGAACGCGAACGTTTCACCCGGAGCGAGGCCGGATACGCGCGAACCCGGGATCCGCCTGCGCAGCTCTTCCATCGCGTATGGAGCAAAGCCGGGATTTGCCGTTCCTACAAAAGATATCATATTGATGCCTCCTCTCCGACGCGTATCCACGGCCGGCTGTCCTGCCAATAAATGCTGATCGGAAGATCATAAGCGGCTTTCAGCCGCTCCGGTGTAAGAACCGCTTGCTTCGGCCCTGAAGCGACGATCTGCCCTTCGGACATGAGAGCGACATGCGTGAACAACGGAACGATCTCCTCGATATGATGCGTGACATACAGCATCGACAGATTTTGTGCGGACAACCCCGACAGCGCGTCAAGAAACCGCTCCCGTTCGTACAGATCGAGACCGGCACAGGGCTCGTCCAGAATGAGAAGCTGCGGTTCGGCCATCATCGTTCGCGCCAGCAGCACTTTTTTGCGTTCACCTTGTGAAAGCGTGCCGAAAGGCTGCGCTGCCAATGCCCGTAAGCCAACCCGTTCCAATTCATCGTGTGCGCGTTCCCGCAGCGCGTCCGGTACTTCCTCATAGATACGTAAGTAGGCCAAAGCTCCACCGACGACGATTTCCCATACGGGATCCCTGAGTGTCAGCTTTTCAATCAAAGACGGACTGATATAGCCGATTTTTTTGCGTATCTCCCTCACATCGACCTGCCCGTATCGGCTGCCGAGTACATCTACGGTACCGGAGGTCGGAAACAAGTAGCCGTTAATGATTTCAAGCACGGTTGATTTACCGCATCCGTTGCGGCCGAGCAGAGTCCATTGTTCACCCTGGTTAACATGCAAATCCACGCCTCGTAAAATATCCTTTTCTCCCCGGCGCAGCGTTAATTGTTGCAAATGAATCATGACATTTCCCTCTCGCTTCTCAACCGTTCCACCAGCTCCGTCACAGAGGGGAATCGATAAATTTTTGTCCAGCTGCCATCCTTCCGCTTCAATAACAAACAGGGGACGCTTTCAATTTGCAGCGATTGCGCCACATCGGGCATCACATTTATATTGGCTTCAATAAGCGGAAAGTCAGGCAGGATCTCTGCGGCAACTTCGAGCATGCGGCGGACAGCTTTGCAAGTTCCGCACAGAGGCGTATGTACAAATACGGCGAATGGGCCGGGCTTTTGTTCCCACTCCCGCCGCCACTCCGCGCCGGTCCACTCACGCATTCGAGAGCTTCCCGGAGGCCGCAGCTGAATGCAGCACATGCTCCGGCATCGGTCCGTCATGGATCCGCACGCCTTCAGGCTGCGCCGATTTCAGCTCACGTACCATTTGCGCGCGTCCCATCAAGCTGGAAGAATGAACGAATATTTCGCGCGGATATTTGCCGCTGACGATAAGTCCATGAACGACGGATAGACCGTTCGGCTGTCCGTACCCGAGCTCGAAATCGAGCGACAGCAGATTCACATCGCATTCCGCCAAAAGCGTCAAGCATTCTTCGGCCGTTCGGGCAGCCACGAACCCCGCCGGACAGGGCCGCATATCGTCCAGATAGATATTGATCATCGGTTTGCCTCCCCCCACAGTCGACGCACGAGCGCGATTTGTTCCCGGTGCGTTCCGTCTTCGTCTGGAGACGTTTCCAAAAGCAGCGGCGTATTGTGCAGCTCCGGAGTCGATAAGAGCTGTCTCATTCCTTCCTCACCTATGTAGCCTGCGGCGATCTGGGCATGGCGGTCTTTGCGGGACCCGCCCGGATAACGCGAATCGTTCAGATGCACCGCATACAAGCTGTTCCAGAAGCCCAGCTTGCCCGCCCGTTCCGCGAACGCGGACCATTCGCCTTCACGCCATTCCCCGCTTGCAAACAAGTGGCAGGTGTCGAGGCAGAAACCCACTTTGTCCGGTTCATCGCAAAGAGAGCGGATTTGCATCAACTCTTCCGGTGTCGTTCCCATTGGACCGTGTTCGCCGGCCTGGTTCTCGAGCAATATTTTGGCTTGACCGTCCCAACGCGAGGTAACGCTGTTGATCCATTGGATCATGTTCCGGTATCCCTGTAACGGATCGTTGCCTTTATACACGCCAAAATGAACGACCACACCGATCGAGCCGCACGCGTTCGCGATCTCCAGGTCGTTAAGTGTTGACAGTGCCGACTGCCTGGCCGACTCGCCTTCTGCGGCCGGGTTCACCGGATAAGGTCCATGGGCGATGGAGACCACATCGTTGTCACGGCACCAAGCGGCGCAGCTTTCCGCCTCCTGCCTTGAGAAAGCCTTGGGCTGCAGGGAGCGTGGATTTTTCGGAAAATATTGAAAGGCGTTGCCGCCCATTGCAGCCGCGCTGATTGCAGCCCCGCGATAGCCGTTTCTCGTGCTTACATGGCTTCCGATTCGCATACGTTACGGCTTCCTTTGGCAGTTAGGGCAGTAGAACATTTTGCGGCCGCTTATCGTCTCGAATTGAATCTCGCTTCCGCAAACCACGCAAGGCTCTCCTTTGCGGTCGTACACCCGGCATCGCTCGTTATACCCGCCGGTTACGATGTCCCCGGGCGTCAGCGGGTTCTCCATATACCCGCCCGCATCTTTGGCTTCCTGCAGAATATTCCGCATCGAGCGGTAAAGCCGTGTGGAACTTTCGGCATCAAGCGATCGTGCGATAACGGCAGGATGAATTTTGGCGTCGAAACAAATCTCATCGCTGTAGCAATTACCGATTCCCGCTATAAAATGCTGGTCGGTGAGGGTTGTCTTCAGCTTGCCCCGTTTACCCGCAAGCCGCTTATGAAAAGCCTCTTCGCTCAGGCGAGGGTCAAAAGGATCCGGCCCCAGCTCTCTCATGATCTCAGCCGCTTGCTTCGCGCTGATCCGATGCAAATAGCCAAGTCGCAGACCGCCGAAATAAATTGAATTTCCGTCTTCGAAGGTCACGATGACCTGAAAATGACTGTCTTCTTTAGGTCCCTGCGGACCGTAAGCGAGCCAGCCGCCCAGCATCAGATGAAGATGCAGCCGATTGCCGTCGTCCAAATGGAACAAAAGATGCTTGCCCCGGCGTTCCAGGAAGAGTACGGTTCGTCCAACCAGCTGGGATGTAAAAGTGTCCACCGGTTCGTTAATTGTTCGGGGACGATTCACCGACACGCCCCGGATGCTCTGTCCGCAAATACGAGGTGAAAGCTGCGTTCGATAATTTTCCATTTCCGGCCATTCAGGCATCAGGCTACTTCCCTTCTGTACGTAATTCCCTGTTCGAAGTTCTATCTTGAATTAAGCTTACCAGTTCATCAAGGTCCGCACAAACCGCGTTCGGTACTACGTCTGCCGAGCGGCAATGCTCACGCCAATCGTCAGCGTCGCATAGCCCAGTGAGCACCAGAATCGCCGGGCAGCCGGCGTTACGCGCAGCTGCGATATCCGTGTACGGATTGTCTCCGATCACCCATGTTTCCTCCGGAGCGGTTCCAGATTGCTCTAAAGCATAATCCATCAGGATGTGCGAGGGTTTACCGATGACGATCGGCTCGATGCCGGTCGCTGCCTTCAGAGCGGCCCCGATGCTGCCCGCGCCGGGAAGGAAACCGCCTTCGACGGGCAGAACCCGATCGGGATTGGTCAGCACATATACGGCTCCATTCAGAATATGATGAACGCCTGCCGCCAAGCGGTCATAGGTCAACCGCCGATCCATACCTTGAACAACCAGGGCGGCGGGCCCCGCGGCCTCCCCTTCTTCAATTAACCGAAGCCCTGCGTTTCGAAGAGCTTGTCGAAGTCCCTCTTCTCCAATGACGAACGTCTCGGCCCCCGGGTGATGCTTCAAAACATAGTAGGCTGCTCCCAATGCGGAGGTTACAATCGATTTCTCGTCAGCGGGGATACCCAATTTGCGAAGGTGCAGGGCTACTTCCTCAGGCGTCTTGGTGGAATTGTTCGTGACGAACCGGTAAGGGATGCCGCTCCTTTGCAATCCTGCGATTAACCGGTCTGCTCCCGGTATCATCGCTTCACCGCGATATAAAGTTCCGTCCAGATCGAAGAGCAGGGCTTTAGGCGCGATTAATCCGGAAGTTCCCTGGAGGTCCTTATTCATGCCGCCTCTTCCCCTTCCCGTACACCGCGCTTTGTCCTACGTTTGGCTGTATAAGTAAACAACAGTACGCCTGCCACAATGAATGCGACTCCGACCCAGTGTGCGGGTTTGAGCGTCTCTCCCAGCAAAAGAAAGGCCAAGAGTGCCGTAAAAAACGGATTGAGATTGAGAAACAGTCCCGCGCTCGTCCCCCCTAGCTGTTTCACGCCGATGTTCCAAAATAACGTAGCCAACACCGTGCCGCCAATCGCGCTGTACACAACGGCTGTCCAAAAAGCCGGATCCGGCTGCTCCACCCTCCATGTGGCGATAGCAAATGGGAGCATCACGACCGTTCCGATGACGCTCGACCAAAACGTGCTCATAAGCGGCGAAAGTTCACGGGTGGCTTGCCTTCCCGCAACCGCGTACAGTCCCCAGCTGACAACCGCCCCCAGCATCAGCAGATCTCCCGTATTGAATTGAAATTGAGCAAGCCGCTGCGGATGCCCTTCCGTAAGAACAACCACGACCCCGAGCAGGGAAACCAGCATGCCGAGCTTCCCTGCGAAATGAATTTTTTCACGCAGTATGAGCCCGTTGGCGGCTGCGATCGAAAGAGGGTTAAGCGCGGACAGCAACCCGACATGGTCTGCGGTAGTCCTCTCTAACGCCCAATACATGAGAAGGTTAAAAAGAGCAACCCCGGTCACTCCCATCCAGAATAACGGCAGCCACGTACTGCGGGGCGGCATGAATTTTTTCTCGCGCGCGAGGACAATAAACAGAAAAAGGACGCAGGCTATTACGTAGCGAAGCACTGCTCCGGTCACCGGGTCCGCAGCTGCAATAACATACTTTCCGCCTACGAAATTTCCGGCCCAGAGCAAGCTGGTCAACGCCAGCAGGATATAGATCAGGCTTTTCAACAATAAGCTCCTTCTTTCATAGCTGTCAGCGCTGCGATTCGCGCCGGATTTTCTCCTTTATCCGCTCCACTCTGTGCTGGACAGCCGCCTTCTCCTCGCGCGCCGCTCCCGCTGCCCGGCCGAATCTTACCCGGCGAATAGAGAGCTCTAGTGCTTTCTCGGCATAGGTCAGAGCGGTTGTTAGCTGCCTCTCGCGATGCTCGTAATACATCGCCAGCTCCACATGCGCGTCGAGCTTCGGCAGTGCGGAGGCTTCGGCTGCTTGGCCGTCTGCTTCCACAAAGGCAACGCCCTGTCGTGCCGGCCGGCACGCTTATATCTTGCCGCCAGCGCGAACGCCCAACCGCCGTCTCCGAAATCCTCCCGGACGGCAAGCTGCTCGAACAATCTCTCTGCATGTTCCGCGCTGCCGTGCTGTTCTAACCAGCACGCGGTACGGAACAGCTCCTCCGCCGGCGCTTCCGACAACCAGGCATCTCCCGAATTACCGTCCAGAAGTTGGCCGAAATGAACCGCCAGGGACGCCAGAGTGAGCACGTCTTTCTCATTATGCACATATACCCCGTGCAAATGCTCCGGGTTACCGTCATTCAAGTATTGAACATATAGAACGGGAGCCATCGATCCCGGCACATCGTGCCCGCGGCGGATACCGAGCCTGGACTCCTCTACCGTGCCGAGACGGCAGGAGGGCAGAGTATTCTTCCAAAGCGCCCTCGAAGGGTGCAGGAAATCAAGATGACCCGGCTCGGGTCCGCTTCTGCGCCATCCGTTCAGGATGAAGCGGTTGACCAATACCGGCCAGTCGAACGTTCGTCCGTTATAGGTAACCAAATGGGTCTTGTCTTTCAAATGGGACAGCAAATACGCGAGCATTGCCTTCTCCTCGCCCGGATGCCGAATGAGCGTCTGTTCCACTACGAATGTATGCTCGGTACAATATCCGAAGCCGATCATAAAGGGTACGTTGCCTGTTCCGACACCGAGCCCCGTCGTCTCCGTATCCAGAAACAGGAGTTGATTCGCATGAGGCGCGGGCGTGTCGGCAGCACGGTTTTGCCGCGCCGCGATCGGGGTCAGACGGGCGGCGCACCCCGCTAAATCTATAAGGTCATGATGCCCGTGGCGATACGGGAACGGGAAGATCATACGCCGCAATAAAAAAGCGCCATATTCATTCTCGTATAGTTCGACCCCCATACTCGCGAACTTGGGGTGCAGACTGCCGTCCGGCACTGAAGCCGCGGCTTTAGGGGCTTCCGGCGCAGCCGCAGAAGCAGCTCGAAGCCGTCCCAGCCGTTCTTTGAGCCCGCTCATGAGCCGCTCCTTGTGCCTTGAAGCAGGGACAGGGACAGCTCTTTGCCCAGCAGACCCACTTCTTCGATCGGTCCGACGCATGCGGGACAGCCGCTTAAGCAACCGCAGCCCTGAATGAGCCGCTCCGCCTCTTCCAGCAGATCACCATGGATTTCATATAAACGCTGGCTTAACCCGATCCCTCCCGGGTAGCGGTCGTAGAAATAGATAGTCGGTCTTTTCGTATGCAAGGCTTTAACCTGCGGCACCACCCGAATATCCATAGGGTCGCACATCAGATGCAACGGCGCCAGATGCACCAGTACGTTGGCTAATCCGAGCAAAGCCATTTGCATGTCATTTGCGCTTCGCTTAGCCGTTTCCTCTTCGGAAAATGAAAACCAGTAGCCCGTGGTCTGAAGCTCTTCTTCAGGCAGATGAATCGGACCCGAACCGATATTCTCATGTGTGCGCAGGCGGATTTTTTTGAAAATGGTCGGCTTCGACCTCACGCTTAATTCCCCATACTGCCGCACGAGCGATCCGCTATTGGTCTCCAAATCCACATGCAGCACTTGTAATTCCACCGCCAAATTGGCATCGGTGAAATAATCGACATTCACTTCCCGCACGTAAGCCTTCTTCTCCGGATAGTCCAGCTTCTCGACTTGATATTGCACGCCTTCGTGCAGATAGATAGCCTCTTCATGAATTAGTGTTGGCGCACCGAACCGGTCCACCTCTCCGATGACCCGGTGACCTTCCGTCATATCGATGATGATGAAGTTCTCCTGAGCGGCTGAACGAAGCGAGATATTATGGGCCGGGAACGCCTGCTCCATCCAATACCAGCGCGTTCCGACCTGGTGCAGCACCTTCTCTTCCGCGAGAAATTCCAGCAGGTCGACCAGCTTTTCCTCTCCGAACGAATCCCCTTGTTCAAAAGGAAGCTCATAAGCGGCACACTTGATATGATCCAGTAAAATAAGCAGATTGTCCGGATGGATGCGCGCTTCTTCCGGTGGACGTCCGAGAAAATAGTCCGGGTTCTGGATCAGGTATTGGTCCAGAGGGTTGCTGCTTGCCACAAGGAAGGTGACGGAGCTTCCGTGTCTGCGTCCTGCGCGGCCGGATTGCTGCCACGTGCTCGCGATCGATCCGGGATAGCCGTTCAGCACGCAGGCTTGAAGCTGTCCGATATCGATTCCGAGTTCAAGTGCGTTCGTACTCACCACACCCCGGATTTCACCGTTTCGCAGACCGCGCTCGATTTCCCGGCGCAGCTTGGGCAGATAGCCCCCGCGATAGCCGCGGATCGACTTCGTGCCGAGCTCTCGTTTGACCAGTTCCTGCAAATAAGTGAGCAGAATCTCAACCCTTACACGGCTGCGGGCAAAGACGATCGTCTGTATTCCGCTTTTGAGGAGCAGAGCGGCAAGCTTCTGCGATTCCAGCACACTGCTCCTGCGGATGCCGAGCTGCTGGTTGACCACCGGCGGATTGTAGAACACCATATGCTTCTCTCCCGCCGGAGCGCCGTTGTCGTCGACCAGAGCGACGGATTCGCCGATCAGTCGCTCCGCGTGCTCCTGCGGATTTCTTATCGTAGCCGATGCGCATAGAAATTGGGGCTCGCTGCCGTAAAAGCGGCAGATGCGCTTTAACCGTCTAATGACGTTGGCCACATGGCTTCCGAATACACCGCGGTAGGCATGCAGCTCGTCGATGATGATATATTTGATGTTCTCGAACAGCTTCACCCATTTCGTATGATGAGGCAAAATAGCGGAATGCAGCATATCCGGATTAGTGACCACAATATGGCCCGCGTTGCGGATCGCCTGCCTTACGGTGGGCGGCGTGTCTCCGTCATAGGTATGCGTCTTGATATCGGCTTCCATCAAGTTGGCCAGCTCCTGCAGCTCCGCAACCTGATCCTGAGCCAATGCTTTGGTCGGGAATAGATAAAGCGCTCTGGCCGTGTCGTCGTTCAGCAGCGTCTGCAGCACGGGCAAGTTATAGCAGAGCGTCTTGCCGGACGCGGTCGGCGTGACGGTCACAACATGCCGTCCGCCCTGGACGGCGCGAAATGATGCCGCTTGATGCGTATATAGTTGAGTGATGCCCTTCTGCCCGAGGGCATAGGCCAGCTTATTATGTATAAAATCCGGCAGCGGCACGGTACGGGCCGGACGAGCCGGCTGCGTATGCCAATGCGTTACATTCTCCATCAACTCCGGCTTCTTTCGCAGAAGCGAGAGCCACTCTTCCACCGATTCCGCCTTTTCCGTGTATGGATTCATGGCAAATCTCCTAAAATCAACTTTTCTCTATTGTACAGAATATATGTTCGCCCAGCAACGGCAGTTCCGTAACTGTTTTTCGACAAACCCTCAGCCGAGACACATTTTTCCGCCAAGCCCGAATAGTAAATGGCTTCTTTTGCCATCCTATTCGAAGTGCATTTACACAGCGATCATGAAGGAGGATTTGATCATGGCAAAACCAGACGACCGCTCGGATAATGTGGAGAAGCTTCAGGAGCACGTCCAAAATACGGTTGAAAACATCGATGAGTCTGAAGAGTATCTTGCTATGCGCGGAGATGAAGTCGGCAGCCAGGAGCGGCAGGCGATCATCCAGAATAACGAGAATCGCCGTGAAAGTCTAGAAGGCATGCGCGACGAGATTAGAGACGAAGTTAAAAACCAACGCTCATAACACTGAAGCCGACAAAAGGGCTGCTCCGAAGTCTGCACGACTTTGGAACAGCCCTTTTCTTTGCGTTAATCAAGCCTTTTCCACGTTGAAATATTGAGCTTCCGGATGCGCGAACACCATTGCGGACACGGACGCTTCAGGTTCCATCATGAAGCCCTCCGTCAGATGAACACCGATGTCTTCAGGATGCATCAGCTGGAACAACGGCCCTTGATCTTCGAGATCCGGACAAGCTGGATACCCGAAGGACACTCTTATTCCCTGATACCGCGCTCCGAAGCGCTGCTTCATCGTCATATCCGCCGGATCCGGGAAGCCCCAGTTATCCCGCATAATCTGATGGACTCTCTCCGCCAAGCCTTCCGCAACCTCGAGCGCGGTCGCGAGCAAAGCATGAGAACGGAGATAATCTCCGCTTTGCTTCCATTTTTCCGCTTGCTCTCTTGCGCCTTGACCGGCTGTAACGACTAGGAAACCCACGGTATCCATCACTCCGCTGTCCACGGATTTCAAGAAATCCGCGAGACAAAGGAAAGGTTCGACCTGCTGGCGCGGGAAAGAGAATCGGTGAAGCACGCGGCTGAGATCTGCAGGATCATACACCAAGATATCGTTACCTTCGGACTGCGCCGGGAAAAACCGGTACATGGCTTGCGGATTCAGCCATCCGTGCGCCTGAGATTGCGTTATAATCTCGGCAATCGTATCTTTAAGGGAGATCGTTCGCTCATCACCCGCCGCCAGCAGCTCATCCACATTTCCTTTCAGACCCAGATGATGACCGAGGAGCATTTGCAAGTTCACATAAGGCTGTACATGCGGCAATGGATAATCGCGAATGATATGGCGCTCGTAATCCGGCGGAACGAAGACTGGAGCATCCGTCGAAATATTTGACCGCCGCGCCCTCGACTGAACCGGAAGATCTTTCGGTTTCTCCCCCTCTTCAGCCAAAGCTGCCAGCGCTGCCCGGTGTTCCACTTCAATTCGGGCCCGCTGCTCGGGGTTGCTGAGCTTGTTCGCGATATCCAAGCCGTCCATCGCATCTTTCGCATAGAGGACAAGCCCGTCGTATTCCGGAGCGATCCGGTTTTTGGTGAATTTGCGTGTCAGCGCAGCTCCGCCTACAAGAATCGGCACATCGATGCCGGAGTTTTTCAAATCCTGTGCCGTAATAACCATCTGCTGTGCGGATTTCACAAGCAGACCGGATAAGCCGATGGCATCGGGCTTCTCATTGCGGGCCGCTTCAATAATTTGATCCGGCGGCACTTTAATCCCTAAATTCACAATGTCAAACCCGTTATTCGAAAGGATTATTTCAACCAGGTTCTTGCCGATGTCGTGAACGTCTCCCTTGACTGTGGCCAGCAGAATCTTGCCTTTAACGGCGGACTCCGCTTTCTCCATGTGCGGTTCCAGATGCGCCACAGACGCCTTCATTACCTCTGCGCTCTGCAGGACTTCCGCCACGATCAATTCATTGTTATTGAACAGGCGGCCGACTTCTTCCATTCCCTTCATTAAAGGGCCGTTGATAATATCCAGCGGAGCATATTTGCTCAAGGCTTGGTCAAGGTCTGCGATCAGGCCTTCTTTGCTGCCTTCGACAACATAATTGGCGAGCCTTTCTTCCAGCGGCAGACTGGCTGCCTGGACTTTCTTCTCAACTTTCTTCTCGCGGAATGCCGCAACGAATTGAGCCAGCGTTTGATCGTTGGTGCTATACAGCAAATCTTCGGACAGCTTGCGCTCATGTTCCGGAATTGAAGCATAGCGCTCCAGCTTCTCGGTATTGACGATCGCATAATCCAATCCGGCTTTCGTGCACTCATAGAGGAATACGGAATTCAGCACCTCACGGCCCGCTTCCGGCAAGCCGAATGAAATGTTGCTGATACCGAGAATGGTCTGACACTTAGGCAATGCGGACTTGATGAGACGAATCCCTTCGATCGTTTCCTTCGCGGAGCCGATATATTGTTCGTCACCGGTGCCTACCGGAAATACCAAAGGATCGAAGATGAGATCTTCCGCTTTCAGACCATACTTGTTCACGAGCAAGTCATGAGAACGAATTGCCACATCCCGCTTATCTTCACGGGAGATCGCTTGCCCCCGTTCATCGATTGTGCCGACGACGACAGCCGTACCATAACGATGAAGAATCGGAACGACCTTCTCGAATTTTTCTTCCCCGTCCTCGAGATTAATGGAGTTAATTATCGATTTACCTTGAATATATTTCAGCGACATATCGATGACTTCAGCATCCGTCGTATCGATCATCAACGGGACTTTCACTTTCTTCGTCACGAATTCAAGAAATTTCTGCATGTCTTCCGTTTCATCCCGGTCCGGATCCTGCAGACAGACGTCAATAACATGAGCGCCGTTCTTCACTTGCGCTCTGGCAACTTCGGACGCTTCCTCGTATTTACCCTCGGCAATAAGCCGTTTGAATTTACGGGAGCCCAGAACGTTCGTCCGTTCCCCGACCATGAAGGGACGGTTTTCGCTTTCGATGAACACCGTTTCGATCCCCGAAACAGCCGGCGGATGATCGCCTTCCGGTTTGCGAGGGGCAACATCCTTCAGGGCTTCCGCCATAGCCGCGATGTGAGCGGGCGTCGTACCGCAGCAGCCGCCGGCAATATTCAGCCATCCTTGTTCCGCGAATGCGCGCAGCTTTCTGGCTAAAGACTCCGGCGACTCGTGGTAATGACCGTTCTCATCCGGCAACCCGGCGTTCGGATAGCAGCTGACTGCCGTTTTCGCGAGTCCGGACAGAGTTCTGATATGATCGCGCATGAATTCCGGTCCTGTGGCGCAGTTAAGCCCCATTGAAATCGGATTAAGGTGCTCAAGAGAAATATAGAAAGCTTCGATATTCTGACCGGCCAAAGTCGTGCCCATCGGCTCAATTGTACCGCTGATCATAATAGGAAGCTCCCGCCCAAGCTGCGCAAATGCCTGCCGCACCCCGATGCTCGCCGCTTTCACATTCAGCGTATCCTGAGATGTTTCGATGAGAATGGCGTCCACCCCGCCGTCTATCAGCGCCAGTACTTGCTCTTGATAGCTGCGGATCAGCTCGTCAAAAGTGACGCCTCCGGTAACGGAAAGCGTTTTGGTTGTTGGGCCTAATGCGCCGGCAACAAACCTGGGTTTCTCGGGCGTCGAGTATTTGTCGCAAGCCTCGCGCGCCAAACGCGCAGCAGCCAGATTGATCTCTCTTGCTTTTTCCCGAATATCGTATTCCATCAACACAACACTTGTAGCACCGAAAGTATTCGTTTCGATAATGTCGGAACCGGCGTGCAAATATTGTTCGTGTATGCTTGAGATTACGTCCGGGCGGGTCAGGACAAGCAATTCGTTGCAGCCGTCCAGTTCCTCCCCGCCGAAGTCTTCCGCCGTGAGATTCGCCTGTTGGATCATCGTGCCCATGGCACCGTCTAATATTAAAATCCGTTTACTTAACGCCTCTTGCAGAGACGATCGGGTTTGGTTTACAGTCATGGTAAGAAGCCTCTTTCCTTATGGGCAAATCATTTTAACCTTTATAGTAACAGAATCGGCAAACCTCGAAAAGTGCAGTGACATCGATTTCAAATTGCTCTATACTTATTACATCAATTCATATTGGGAAAAGAGGGATTAACCATGGCCGAAATTCGCTTGCGCAACACGGATGAACGCATCCAGGGAGAAGATAAAGTCCGGGCATTTCTGGACAAGCAGAATGTACTTTATGAACACTGGGAACCTTCCAAGCTTCCCGAGCATCTGCAACAGAAATTTTCCCTCTCGGATGAAGACAAGGCTGCTATTCTCGCAACTTACGACGCCGAGATTCGCGATTTGGCCGGAAGACGCAGTTACAAGACATGGGATATCATCGCGCTATCGGAGTCCACACCGAACCTGGATGAGCTTCTCAAAAAGTTCGAGAATGTTCACACGCATACTGAGGATGAAGTACGGGCAATTACAGCGGGCCGTGGAATTTTCATCATCAAAGGTGACGACGAAACGGGATATTTTGACGTTGAACTCGAAGCCGGAGACGTCATCTCCGTACCCGAAGGACAGCCGCACTTTTTTACATTGATGGACAATAAGCAGATTGTTGCCGTAAGGTTATTCATCGAACCGGCCGGATGGGTCGCTCAACCCTACGCAGATCCTGCTTTCGCCAAATAAGTATCAGCAGTTGATCCCCTTCAAAGTGATTTGGAGGGGATTTTTCATGCGCTTCAGCTGCAGTCTGTATTCCTCATTATTTTCTTTACGGCCGACTGTTCTATCATAATGAGCGGCCCTTCAGGCGAACTCAGTATGCCCTCATTGACATATAGTCTGCCGGCCATGACAAATCCGTCTTTTTTTCTAAAATATAGTTTCACATCAGGTTCATCATTAGGGTAGCTAGCAGACTCAACATACTCAGAAGCTTGCACCGCATTCGCGATAACTCGAACAATCTCAGGGTCAACAATGTTGTATTGAGACGGGTAACAAATGACATCGATTGAAGTCGTGTTATCCAACTCTTTTAATACCTTCCATCTTTCAATTGGCGGCTCAGCTTCCGCTTCTTCTGAGTTTATCGTCTCGTTCTGTGCGACAACATAATTTGCATCACGGTTTACACCTTGCCTCATCTCTGTTGTATACAAATAAATAGCGACTGCCGCAAGCCCAGCCAGAATAAATGCCGACAACACCGGTTTGCGCATGGCAACATCCCCGTTCATTTTATTTATCCTTATTTTAGCAAAAAAAAGCGGCCATCACCCGAATAACAATCGGATGATGGCCGCTTTTTTTCTGAACGTTTATCATATTTTTTTCAATAGGTCCGTAAGCTCGTTCAAGCTTTTGATTTCGTAGGTCGGGATGATTTCGTCACTGCGTTCGATGCCGTGGCGGTTGATCCAGACCGACTTCATGTCGACTCTATTGGCGCCCAGGATGTCGGTAGTAAGCTTGTCACCGACCATGACACCTTCGTCGGCGGTGATGCCGATTTGCTCCATGGCGTAAGCGAACAGCTTGGGCGAAGGCTTGCCTTCACCGAAATTGCCGGAGATGACGATTGAATCAAAATAAGGAATCAATGTCGGCATTCCATCCAGCTTCTCTTGCTGCAGATCCGGGGAGCCGTTCGTCAGCAGCAGAAGTTTATAAGTGTCGCGGAGTTCATCGAGAACGGCGAACGTTTCTTCATACACGTAGGGCAGCTTGCGACGCTGAGCAGGAAACCATTCAGCCAGCTTTTTACCCAGTTCCGGATCATCCACTCCTAGCGCAGCCAATCCTCTCGTCCAGGCATTCAGCCTGTATTCCGGAGCGAGCGCCTCAAGCTTTCGAAACATCGGGTGTTCACCTTGCCTGAAGTGTCCCCATAATGCCTCGAAAGGATTGATCCCGATCATTTTAGTGAAGGCGAACGTATCATACGTTTCATATAGTGATCTCGCCTCGCGCCTTACCGTCTCTTCCAGACTGTCCGCATCAAGCCCGGCCGCTTCCGCCCCGAGACGGCACGTATCTTTGAAGGCTTCACTGACGCTTCTCTCATCCCAAAGCAAAGTATCATCCAAATCAAAAAGAACGGCCTTAACCGACATCGCAGCTGCTCCTCACTTCGCTTTTACTTCCCATTCAATCTTATGAGCTCCGCAAACGTTTGTAACCTTTGAGTCATTGTCTCCAAAGGATAGCGATTCATCAAACGTGAAAAAACCCAATTGGCGCCTTTGACGGACTCAATAACGACATAGCCCGGCTGTACGGTGATCTTACGAATCTCGCTTGGCCGCAGAGTCTTATATCCGGTGAAACGCCGCGTTTCCAGCGTGTCTTTGGTCACCGCCAAGTAAGGCCGGCGCATGTAGTAGAACACTCCGAGCAGAACATAAGCGCCGACTGTCAGCCAAAACATCGTAGGATCCTGCATAAATTGGCCGGACCAAGGCCGAGACAAGGTGATATACAGCAGTATAAGCATGAACAGCAAAGCGGGTACAACATAATTGCGGCCCTTAAAGCGATCTACCTGTACATTCGCTGTAGTAAGCGCGCTCTTGCCTTCTTTCTTACGGCGTTTGTTGATTTGTTTGGAATTTTTTTCAACCATTCTTTCCCAAGAGCGGGACATGTTGTTCCTCCTCTATCATTCGTAATCAATGTCGAATGGTTGGTTTCTCATCCGTAAACTCAATTTGATTAAGCTGCTGACGGAAATTTCGTTTGAAATTCTCGATATATTTTTTACGAAGAATTTCACGTTCCGCCATTTCGGATTCGGTTAATCCTCCGGTTTTGTCTTTACGGGATAATTCATTAATTCTTGCGATCAGTTTCTCCAATTGTAGCTCACTCCTCTCTTTATGCACATCCTCTACTTTGCCATTTTCATCATGAGATTGTCAAGAATCCGGAACATCAAAAAAGACCGGAGTACCCCGGTCTTTAAGTTATCCGATTTGATCTTAAGGAAGGATTCGTGCCGGTATAATTAATGTCTGGCCCATCTCAAGTGAAGACGAGGACAGGCCGTTTCTTTTCATTAACGCGTGAACGGCTTCGCGAGTATCGACCGACTCACTCTTGTACGCGGCCGCCAGCTGCCATAATGTATCTCCTGAATCCACAGAGATAACAATCTCTTCTGCTGCGCGTGGGGGCACTTCTTCATTGGCGGCAAATGTGCGCATAATTGTGAATCCGCTGAACAAGATCAGGAAAGCAATGATAAAGAAGAAGCTCCTTGCCATGCGCCAATTCCGGATGGGCCCGGTTGAACGTGAAAATTGACGCTTAGCGGAAACCTTCGTTTTATGTACGGAAGCAGTTGAACCGGCCGCGGCCGTTACCCATGTATGTACCATTAACGTCACCCCAAACATTTGTTCTGGTAACAGAATAACACGAACATATGTTTCATGTCAACAAATTTTGGAACACTTGTTCGGCGGAACGAATGTTTGTGCGAACTCGAGTTCTGTGCTATAATTTGTCATCATATAGAACTGATACATAGGGAGGGCTTGGCGTGTCCAAGATGTCCAATCGCCAGAATTCCATTTTGGAGTTTATCAAGAACGAAGTCCGGGACAAAGGGTATCCCCCTTCCGTCCGCGAGATCGGCGAAGCCGTCGGGCTTGCCTCCAGTTCGACCGTCCATGGTCATCTGGATCGCCTCGAGAAGAAAGGCCTGATTCGCCGGGACCCTACCAAACCTCGCGCAATTGAAATACTGGGAGAAGACGACGAAGCGGTGTTCGGCCTCGCCTCCTCTGTCCGCCAAATTCCTTTGGTGGGGAAAGTAACGGCAGGCGTACCCATCACGGCTACCGAGAATATTGAAGAGTATTTCCCGCTCCCCGTTACCATGGTCGGCGACCAGCCGGTCTTCATGCTCTCGGTAATGGGCGACAGCATGATTGAAGCCGGAATTCACGACGGCGATTATGTCATCGTTCGCCAACAGCCCAATGCAGTTAACGGGGATATCGTCGTGGCGATGACGGAAGAGAACGAAGCAACGGTCAAGACTTTCTACAAAGAGCGGGACCACATTCGTCTTCAACCGGAGAATTCCAGCATGGAACCGATTCGTCTGCCGAACGTGAGCATTCTCGGCAAGGTCATCGGATTAATCCGCTCATTCATGTAACAACTAGACATAACAATCGAAGAGGCTGCCCATTCTGCAGACGTTTGTCTGAAGACAGGGCAGCCTCTTCTCGTTTCATACAAAACCCCGGTTCCCCGATTACCGTGTTCGGCAATCTATGGGACCCGGGTGTTCGACTCTTTGATTATTTGCTTAATACAGCGTCAAATATTGATCTCGTTCCCATTGATGAACCTGGGTGCGATACATATCCCACTCGATTTCCTTCAGCTCGTAGAAGTGGCTCAATGCATGCTCGCCAAGCGCGTCGGTGATGACGTCATCACGGAGCATCTCGGCCAAAGCCTCCTGCAGGTTAATCGGAAGGCTTGGAATCCCTTCATCCGAACGCTCTTCTTCGCTCATCACATAAATGTTGCGGTCGACCGGAGCCGGAATGTTCAGCTTGTTCTTGATTCCGTCCAATCCCGCTTTAAGCATGACGGCCAATGCGAGATAAGGATTTGCTGCCGGATCGGGATTGCGCACTTCGATTCGTGTGCTCAGTCCCCGGGAAGCCGGAATACGGATCATAGGACTCCGGTTGCTGGCAGACCAGGCCACATAACAGGGTGCCTCGTAGCCTGGAACCAATCTTTTGTACGAGTTGACAGTCGGATTGGTAATGGCTGCAAAACCGCGGGCGTGCTTCAGTACGCCCGCCATATATTGGCGTGCCACAACGCTTAGGCCCAGTTTGTCGCTCTCGTCATAGAAAGCATTCTCTTTCCCGCGGAACAAGGACTGATGGCAGTGCATGCCGGACCCGTTCATCCCGAACAACGGTTTAGGCATGAACGTTGCGTGCAAGCCGTGTTGGCGGGCGATCGTTTTGACGACGAGCTTGAATGTTTGAATCTGGTCGGCCGCTTTAATAGCGTGCGCGTATTTGAAGTCAATCTCATGCTGCCCCGACGCAACTTCGTGATGAGAAGCTTCAATCTCAAAGCCCATCTCCTCAAGCACCAGAACGATATCACGGCGGCAATTCTCGCCGAGATCCGTCGGTGCAAGATCGAAGTATCCGCCTTGGTCGTTAAGTTCCATCGTAGGGTTACCTTTGTCGTCCGTCTGGAATAAGAAAAACTCCGGTTCAGGACCTACATTCATCGCTGTGAATCCCATTTCTTCCGCTTCTTCAAGAGCACGCTTCAGAATGCCGCGAGGGTCCCCCGCGAAAGGAGTGCCGTCAGGCATGTAGATGTCGCAGATCATACGGGCAACCCGGTCTTCGTGAACCCATGGGAATACAACCCATGTGCTTAGGTCGGGATACAGATACATATCCGATTCTTCAATGCGCACATACCCTTCGATGGAGGAACCGTCGAACATCATTTTGTTATCTAATGCTTTTTCCAGTTGGCTGACTGGAATTTCTACGTTTTTGATGGTCCCTAGTAAGTCCGTGAATTGCAGACGAATGAAACGAACGTTCTGTTCCTTCGCAATTCGTGTAATGTCTTCGCGAGTATAGCTCATGGTAGCCTCCTTGGAAGTGCCGATAACGGCCTATTTGTTTTTGAAGAAACGGGTCAGCTCCCCTTGAATGAGAGACACTTGACCCGGACGCTTCTCGGCCATCAGCTGCTGCTTCAGCATCCGGTGAAGCTGCGAATCGGTCATCTCTTTCCTCTTGACCTCTGATTGCTCGTTGATGATGGTGCCGTCATTCTCGTCCTTACCGACGGGGTTCATTACCTGCTTGATTCCGGCAATATTAACGCCCTTCTCGATCAAGGCTTTGATTTCCAGCAAACGCTCCACATCATTAAAAGAAAACAACCGTTGATTGCCGGCTGTTCGAGCGGGCTGGATCAGCTCATGCTGTTCATAATAGCGGATTTGGCGGGCGGTCAGGTCGGTCAGCTTCATTACGATGCCAATCGGAAATAACGCCATATTCCTGCGAATCTCGTCGCCCATCTCGTACCAACCTTCCCAGCGGTATAATGTTTTTGAAATCACTTTCATTCTATCTGTCTTCCAAAAACATGTCAATCCATGTAAGGTTTCTGACGAATCAACTCACAAATATCCGCGATTGTGGAATTCCTGCAACGCTTGCCTAACAGCAAACTTGACATGGGCATAGGTGAGACCGCCTTGCATATAGGCGATATAGGGTTCCCGAATAGGAGCGTCTGCCGACAACTCCAGACTCCCGCCTTGTATGAAAGTGCCTGCAGCCATGATTACAGGATGCTCATAACCGGGCATATCCCACGGCTCCGGCACGACATGGGAATCGACTGCGGCCGCCTTCTGAATCGACTGAACGAAATAGATTAACGGTTCCGCCGCAGGAAACCGGATTGCCTGGATTAAATCGGTGCGAGGGTCGTCCCACCGGGGATGAGTCTGAAAGCCTAGATTCTCGAACACAGCCGATGCGAAAATACTTCCTTTTACAGCTTGTCCCACGATAAGAGGAGCCAGAAAAAACCCTTGGTATATAGAACGGGTCGTTCCAAGCATCGCTCCGACTTCCCCGCCGATTCCCGGCGCCGTCATCCTGTAAGCCGCAAGCTCGACGAGATCTTTCCTGCCCGCAATATAACCTCCGCTGGCTGCCAATCCGCCTCCGGGATTTTTGATGAGTGAGCCTGCGATAAGATCGGCACCTGCTTCAGTCGGTTCCCGATCTTCGGTAAATTCTCCATAGCAATTGTCTACAAAGACGATGGCTTCCGGGCGTATAGCTTTCAGCCGTGCCGCCATTTCACCGATCTGCGCGACGGTGAAAGACGGCCGCCAATCGTACCCTCTCGAGCGCTGTATCGCAAACACTTTGGTACTCTCACTCGCGGCTGCCGCCACTCCATCCCAATCTACGCTGCCGTCCGGCAATAAAGCGACTTCCACGGACCGGATGCCCCAGTCGGCTAATGAGCCGGTTCCGTCTCCGGGTTTGCCGATCACTTTGTGAAGCGTATCGTAAGGACGGCCCGTGACGAACAGAAGCTCATCCCCAGGGCGCAAGCATCCGAATAATGCGGCGGATATCGTATGGGTGCCGGATACGAGGTGGGGACGGACAATTGCGGCTTCCGCGCCGAACACATCGGCGTACACCAGATCGAGAACTTCCCGTCCGCGGTCATTGTAACCGTAACCGGTCGACCCGGCGAAATGGAAGTCGCTCACTTTATGCTTTTGGAACGCTTCAATCACTTTCCATTGATTGCGTTCGACCGTGCGGTCCACGCGGCGAAACTGTTCAGCGGCTTGTTCCTCGGCCGCCGCCGACCATTGTTCCCACTGCCGTTCCCACTCTGTTGTCTTGCTCTCGATCATGCTGCCCTTCCTTTCATCTGCAAACGAAAAATACGAGTGCTGCCAGAGTTATAACGGCGCGAATATCAGTTCATGACACGGAAGTCTTCCAGCGCGTGACCGCGTTTCTCCATATCCGCAGGGTTCAGGCGTACGGTCAACACCAAGAATTCATCATCGGTGCCTTGTTCGGTGACTTCACCGACACGGTAGGCGAGCGCAGCCAGATCGCCGCGCGAAGCCGGAATCCGGAATTGCGCGACATCACCGAGCAGTTTGTCTTCGATCGCTTCTCTCAGACGATCCAAATCACGCTCCGAGAATGCATTCATCCGGATCGTATCCGGACCTCCCGTTAACAGAGACAATGCAGCCGCCGAGCTGAGATCGATCTTATTATAGACCGTTAAGACCGGTGTACCGCCGGCGCCCAGCTCTTCCAGCACTTGCTCGACCACCTTCTGCTGCCTCTCCCGCATCGGAGAAGAAGAATCCACAACATGGAGCAGCAGATCCGCCTCGTTGGCTTCCTCCAGCGTTGCGCGGAATGCCGCGACAAGGTCGTGCGGCAAATTTTGAATGAAGCTACCGTATCCGTAATCATCACTTCTTTACCGCTCGGCAATATCAAACTGCGGGATGTCGGATCCAAAGTGGCGAACAGCTTGTTCTCCACGAGAACGTCTGCTGCCGTGAGCTGCCGCAGTAAAGTCGATTTTCCCGCATTCGTATAGCCCACCAGCGCGATCTGAAACACGCCGGCTTTGCGCCGGCGTTCGCGATGCAGCTTTCGGTGCTGCGTAACGGACTCCAACTGCCGTTTCAGCTCATTGATCCGGTTGCGGATATGCCGGCGGTCCATCTCAAGCTTGGTCTCGCCCGGACCACGGGTCCCGATGCCTCCGCCGAGACGGGACAGATTCACACCATGTCCCGACAATCGGGGCAGCAAGTAGGAGAGCTGCGCCAGCTCCACTTGGAGTATACCTTCACGCGTCTTGGCACGGCCGGCGAAGATATCGAGAATGAGCTGCGTCCGGTCGATTATTTTAAGATCCAGCGCTTCTTCCAAGTTGCGGACTTGCGCACCAGACAACTGCTGATCAAAGATTGCTGTCGTTGCTCCGGTTTGCTCCGCAAGCTCCTTTAGTTCCTGTGCTTTCCCTTTACCTATGAACCATCTGGAATCCGGAACTTCCCGCTGCTGCATCATCGTTTCGACGACGTCAACGCCGGCTGTTTCAGCAAGCGACACGAGCTCTTCCATAGAATGCTGCGGATCGGCGCCCGATCTTTTGACCTCATCGGTTACCAGACTGACGAGCAGCGCTTTCTCCCTTTCTCCGGTTCCTGTATCGTAAGAGCTTTCTCTCATACGTTCACCTCTCTAAACAAGTATCACACACTCCGGATATCCTCCGGTCGAAGAGACATCAGTTCCTGCCTCCCCGGCGTTCCGGCCGGATATTGAGACAGCAATCGCACCGCCTGATTGCGGATGGCCCTCTCCAGTACATTGCGTACATATCTTGCGTTGCTGAAGTTATAGATCGTCTCGGACTTTTCTTGCATGAGCAGCTGACGAAATCTGAACAGCGTAGCGGGCGTCAGTGCATATTCCCTTTCTTTGCACATGCCCTCGGCAATCGACAGCAGCTGGTCAACCGTATAATCCGGAAAGTCCATTTGGATCGGAAAACGCGAAGGCAGTCCTGGATTTGTCAGCAAAAATGTTTCGATCTCAAGCGTATACCCTGCAAGTATGAGCACGAATTGATTTTTGTAATCTTCCATGGCCTTGACCAGCGTGTCGATCGCTTCCTTGCCGAAATCTTTCTCGCCGCCCCTGGCCAGACTGTATGCCTCATCAACGAATAGAACGCCGCCCAGCGCTTTCTTTACCAGATCGCGCGTCTTTTGGGCCGTATGCCCGATATATTCCCCGACGAGATCCGCACGCTCCACTTCGACGAGATGCCCTTTGGCCAGCAGCCCCATACCCTGAAATAACTTGGCGAGCAGCCGGGCTACGGTCGTTTTTCCCGTCCCGGGATTCCCTTTGAAAATCATATGGTATACATGCGCATGCGCTTGCAAGCCGGCCTCCGTTCTGAAATGGCCGATTTGCAGCAAGGCATAGATCTCATACACCAATTCTTTGACGTTATCCAACCCTACCATGCGATCCAGCTCTTTTTGCCACTCGGACCAGGGCCCGCTTTGGGGCAGTGTACGCGGATTTCCCAATACTTCGGATGAATGCGCCCCGCCGGCTGCCTGTTGTTCCGGATTTCGCAAAATAATGTTAATCTGGCGGGAAGGTCTTGCCGCAGTACCCGATGCTTCACGTTTGTTGGTCGTGCCTGCCTTTGCGCTCATCGCGTTTCACCCCATTGTGGCTTGTGTCGACGAAACTGCCGCAATACAAATGTATTCCGGCCAAGCGGCGCATAGTCATGTCACAAGAACAGCTTGTTCCCCAGCCATTTGGTGAATGCCAGAACTTCCCGCGCTTCATGATAGGGAATCATTAGCACCTCGGAATCCGTCACGCGTACTTGCACGGGATCATAGCCGACCGTTTCGGCAATATCGGCGGCTCTGGCCCCATGATAGTTGTGAGTAACGATCACCGCCGATGCCCACCCGTTCTCATCCATGATTTGTTTGGCGAACAGCAGGTTTTCATAGGTGCTTCGGGATTGCGTGTCCATGGAGACCGCCTCGCCGGGCACACCTTTCTCAACCAGATAATTGCGCATGCCCTCGGCTTCCGTCAGCGTCGAACCGTTATGGTCCAGCCCGCCTGTCACGATAAACCTGGGAAACACGCCTTCCTTATACAACTGAAATGCGTAATCCAGTCGTTCCTTCAATCCCGGACTCGGTTCGTTATTCCATAATGAAGCCCCCAGCACGATACCGGTGTCCGCACGCACAGCTGCGCCTTGTTTCGGAACGCCGTCAAAACCGACAATGATGAAATATAACGTTGCGCACCAAGCTGCGATTACCGCTAATCCTGCTGCCGCGATCCACATCAATCGACGAAGATAGATTTTGCTTCTGCGGCCTGATAAAGAACGAGAGGCCGACGGCCTCTCTTGTCTCATGTCGAGCATTATCCGTTGCCCCGCTCCCATCCGAGTTTGTCCAACAGCACGCGCCGGTGATGTCTGCTCAGATCGAAGTAAGGAAACTTGTGCTGGTTAATCAAATCCATAAGCCGTGCGGCCGTTTTCTGCGCCATAGCGGAATCCCGCGGGGTTATTTGACCTTCATCGAGTGCCTCTTCGAGTTCATCCTCATCCAGGAGCAATTTCTCGCCTGTCGGCAGAACCACAATATCGAGAAACAAATCATCGAACCATGGCACCTGCTGATCTGTCATCCCTTGCGTTTTGCAAATATCGATATACCACTGCACGACTTGCCCTCTGTCGTTGAACATTGTCGTAACGACAAAATGCTCGCCGCGGGGAAAATGCTGCATCCACAAATATCCGCGGTCGGCCAGGCACATGCGCCGCCCGTTATATTCCTTCCATAACGGATCCCTGAGTTCGTGAATCCGGTACAACGTAACGAATCCTCTGAACTGCGCGTCATCCATCGGAATACATGCATAGCTTTTCTTTAATATTCGCCGCCAATTGGCCCGATCCGAGAATTTACGTTTCATTAGGCATGACTGTCCTTTCCGTCCCACATCATATACAAAGCTTACCACAAGTCGCCTAAACGAACCAGTAAATAAGGCTGCCTCGATTGCAGAACAAACTTCTGCATTCAAGACAGCCTATTGATTCATTTTTGCGGAAATTCGCTGCTGTTCAGCCTATTATGGCCATATAAGCGAGCCGCTCGGTGACGAGCTTGGTGACGAACTCGCTGACGCGCTTGGCGAAGAACCGGGTAACGACCTCGTGCTTGTCGTCGGCGTCGGCGACGGACTCGGCGACGGGCTTGGAGAAGGTGACGGACTCGGCGAAGGACTTGGGCTTGGAGAAGGTGACGGGCTTACGTTCCCGCCTCCATCACCTTCCTCCGGCGGAGGTGACTGTTCATCCGGCGGTATGATTCCGCCCTCATCGCCTTGTCCGTCCGGAATTCCGTCGCCGTTCTCATCCACAATGCCGTCAGATGGAGTCGGGCTCGGTGAAACAGGATCCATGCCTGTCGTTACAGTAATCGTAATCTGAGGAGAAGGCGGGCTCTCCTGCTTCGTATCCGATTGATATGCGGTGACATAGTAGGTATACGTTTCATCCGGCATGATCTGCATGTCATCGAACATCGGATCAGCGCTTTCCCCGATCACCCTGAACGTGCTTTCCGTGCTTCCTTTTCGGTACACCTTGTACGTGATGTTTTTTTCGGTCACCGCGTTCCAATTCAGCTCCACGGCGACCAGATCCGGGGAGTATACTCCCGTCAGGCCTGTGATCGCCTGCACCGGCTTTTTTTCGATCACGCCCTCCGGTTTCGGGAAGCCTAACTTCTTCTTGCCCTCCAGCGCTTTGGACATAACGGTCGAGAACATTTCAGCCGCTTGCCCGCTGCTGTTCTTAAGCAGATGGTCCTTATCGGTCTTGTCATATCCCATCCATACCGCGGCCGTCCATTCCGGCGTATAGCCTACGAACCATACGTCTCGGTTGGCGCTGGATTTTAAGCCTTTGATGCCATGCTGTGTCGTACCGGTCTTACCTGCTACGATACGGCCGCTGATATTGGCCCGGACACCCGTACCGCCCCGCTGTGTCACACCTTTGAGCAGTTCCGTCACATAGAATGCTGTTTGTGGGGACATTACGCGCTCAGCGCTGTTTTCATCATATTCATAGACGAGCTTTCCCTTACTATTTCTAATGTTAAGAATGCTGTGCGGATCCTGAAGCTCCCCGCCATTGGCAAATGCGCCGTAACCCCGCGCCATTTGAAGCGGAGTAACGCCGTGAGTCAAGCCGCCAAGAGCGATCGATAGATTGCGGTCCTGCTTCTTATCCAGTGTAAAGCCCAGATTGTCGGCGAAATCCAATCCTTTTTTCACGCCGATTTCGTTTAGCAGCCAGACGGCCGAGACGTTACGCGATTCCTTGATCGCCTCGCTCATGGGAATCGGGCCGCGGTACTTTATTCGATTTGAGTTTGACGGACAGTACTTGCCGTTATCAAAGCATTGCTTTTCATCCTGCACGATAGACCATGGGAAGAAATTCCCTGTTTCTATAGCTGGCCCATAAGACGCGATCGGTTTAAAAGAAGAGCCCGGCTGCCGCTGTTTTGTTACCCGGTTCCAGCCTTGCTTCTCGTAATTGCGTCCGCCGACCATGGCGATCAAAGAACCGTCGTGCT
Source organism: Cohnella kolymensis (assembly GCF_000829465.1). GTDB lineage: Bacteria > Bacillota > Bacilli > Paenibacillales > Paenibacillaceae > Cohnella > Cohnella kolymensis. The sequence continues at coordinate 84,737 of NZ_JXAL01000026.1, forward strand.
GGTCCATAATGACCATCGAACCTTGCACGATCTGTTTGTCCTTGCTTTTTTCGAACAGTGAATCATTTTTGAATGCCGATTCCATGGCAAGCTGGGCCTTGGTATCGATCGTGGTGGTAATTCGGTACCCGCCGCTCAGCAATTCTTCCTCGCTCAGGCCTGTTCTGTCTTTTGCTTCTTCCACAACATAATCGATATAACTCAAATATTTGGCGTTTTGCTTGGGAACGACGTCGGGGTCGTATTCCTCCTTGGCCGCTGCTTCTTTCTCCGCAGCCGTGATCAAGCCTTGCTCCTGCATGAGACTTAATACGACATTCCGCCGTTCCATCGATTTCTCCGGATTGCTGATCGGATTGTACGTGGACGGAGCCTTCGGAATTCCCGCCAAAGTGGCGATCTCCCACAATTTAAGCTCATTAAGCGGCTTATTGAAGTAAAATTTTGCTGCCGTTTTCACTCCATATTGTCCTTTGCCGAAATAGATCCGGTTCAGATACAATTCCAGAATTTCCTCTTTACTTCTATGCTTCTCCAAAGCGAGAGCGATAGAAGCCTCCGTTCCTTTACGGAATATCGTCTTATCCGCATTCAGGAACAAGTTTTTGGCGAGCTGCTGGGTAATCGTACTTGCGCCTTCAACCGCTTTTCGAGCGATGACGTCTTTCACCAACGCCCGGCCGATCCCCATCAGATCGACACCGCTGTGTTCGTAAAATCTTTTATCCTCCGTGGCGACAAAAGCTTTCTGCACCATCGGCGGTATTTCCTTGAAAGGTACAAGTTCGCGGTTTCCTTCATGTCCCAGAACTAATTTCGAGACTTCTTTATCATTGCGGTCTACGATAACCGAGGCTTGATTTAGATTTAATTTATTGATGTTGGCGCTCAAAATACGCTCGCCGTTCAGGATGATCAGCAAGTAGCCGACCACTGCGCACACAACGGCGAACAATGCTACGAATAATAGCCAGATGAGGCCCACGCGTTTTCTCTTTTTATGAGGGCCTCCGCCCTTCGGTTTGTTTGTCGCTCGCCCGGACGCCGTACTATGGTTTCCACTCGCCCCTGGTTGTTTCATATCGGTCTCCCCCTATTTCCAAATAATTCTCTCTGTATCTCATTTACCCAGTAAAGAAAGAACAACCCGCGATTTGGGGTTGCTCGGCTGCAGGTCTATTCTGTTAGACGGCTGACGCTGGGGTAAAGTTTCACAAAATACCGCCGGGACGGGCCCGAAAATCAGTTGTCCGACCCGCTCTCTTGCTGCATCAACGATACGTTGCGCTGCGGCATAAACGTGCTGATCGCATGTTTGTATACCATTTGTTGACGGCCTTCACTGTCGATCACGATGGTGAAGTTGTCAAACGCGCGGACAACACCGCGGATCTGAAAACCGTTGGTCAAATAAACAGTGACCGGAATACTGTCTTTGCGAAGTTGATTAAGAAACGTATCCTGGATGTTAATGGACTTGTTCATTCGCCGAAAACCCCCATCGCCACAAAAAGATTATGAACAAATATATTCAAGATCAATCGGAAACTTTCCTGCTATTATAGCACAGATCGCTTTGAAAAGTTCGCTGTTTTTTGAGAATGCGCCGACATCGACCCATTCCAGTTGTTTCATATGCCTGAACCAAGAGAGTTGGCGTTTGGCAAAATGCCTAGTATCGCGCTTGAGAATATCCACCGCAGCATTGTACTCCAGCTCTCCGGCAAGGTATGCGGCTATTTCTTTGTAGCCGAGTCCTCTCATGGATACCGCGTCTCTGGGAACTCCTTCATCCAATAAGGCTTTCACTTCATTTACCAACCTGCATCCAGCATGTCATCGACCCGTTGTTCGATACGGCGATAGAGAACCGCACGATCCATCGTCAATCCGATCACGCATAACCGGTAAGGCGACGCCTTCTCGTCCCCGCGCGACTGCTCTTGAAGCATCGACAGCGGTTTTCCGGTAAGCTGAAACACCTCCAAAGCGCGAATGACCCTGCCCTCGTCATTGTAATGAAGCTTTGCTGCTGTAACGGGATCTACAGCGGCCAAGCGTTCATGCAGCGATTCAGCGCCATGCTCACGTGCATATTTCCTCATTTCCTCGCGAAAAGAATCGTCCGCTCCATGCTGTTGGAACTGAAATCCGTAGCAGACGGATTCCACATATAATCCTGTACCCCCTACGATAAACGGCAAACGCCCACGCGCATGGATTTCTTGAATTTTCTGTGTACATAAGGTTTGAAACTCGGATACGGAAAAAGGATAATCCGGTTCGCAAATGTCAATGAGGTGATGCGGAATCCCTTGCATCTCTTCCGGACTCAGCTTGGCCGTGCCGATATCCATACGGCGATACACCTGCATCGAATCTCCGCTGATGATTTCAGCATTCAAGGCTTTGGCGATCTGCAGGCTGAGCGCGGTTTTTCCGACTGCGGTCGGACCGACCAGTACAAGCAGCGGCGGACGATCGTCCATTTCATTCATTAATATGTATCACTCCGTAAGCAACAGCGGATGTAGACACCCGGATGCGGTCGAACCCGAGCCGCTCAAATTGTCCGCTGTCGCGATGATCTTTCAGTACAACCTTCTTGCGGGCGACCCGGACCGCATTCCTCACCGCAGTCTCGGACAGCGGTTCCCCGTGCGCTTGGGAGCGCAGAGGCTTCATCGAAGTGGACGCACCAACAGCGAGTTCGAACATCGGATCGAAATAAACGATATCCACACTGTTATCTTTCATCTTCTCCAGCACATCGTCATGGAAACCGAGCAAGGGTTCAATTCTCCGCATTGCCGCGTCGATATCCGGAAACCCGGTTTCATAGGTTTGCAGACCTTCCCGAACAATAGTATGGAGTATTGGGGAAGCTTCCACCGCAATGACCTTCCCTTCCGGTCCGGCCGCATAACTGAGGACAAGCGAATCGGAGCATAATCCCGCTGTACAATCCAACACCGAATCGCCGCGTTGTAATCCGGATACCGTAACGAGCGCATCGTTCCCGCCATCTCTTAACCTTTTCACACGAATGAGCGCCATGCTTGGATGGAAAAAAAGCGGAGGCAGCCCCTCCGACACGTAACGAAGCTCCTTAGGCATAACGACCAATACTCCGTCGGCGCTGTATTTGGATTGCATCCCTCGAAGCGTCATATTCCGCCGGGGAACAAAAGCAGCCTGCAATTCCGCCGCAAGCTGCCGCGCCCGGGTAACGGTCCGCTCCACCGGGCGCTCCGAGGTTGTGACAAGCATTACATCACCCGCTTTGAACATTTTTCCAGCTCATAGGTGCTGAAGCTGACGACGATCGGCCGGCGTGAGGACATGTGTACGGCTGGCGGCATTTCGCGAGACGCTGAAGGAGCATTTCTGCAGATTCCCTGGTAAGCGCCTGATTGGCTTTAATGGAAGCTTTGCAGGAGCACAAAATCGCCGCTTTCTCCCGCAGCGCGTGCAAGTCCACGCTTCGCTCGTTCATGACCCACTCGGCCATTTCGCGCACCACAGCGGCTTCATCTCCGTCCGGAAACCAATGCGGCACCGCACGTATGATAAAGGTATTACCCCCGAAATCCTCCAAATATACTCCTGCGCTCTGGAATACAGACAGCCGGTTTCTCAGCACCGAGCTTTCGTCCGGCGCAAATTCAAGCGTAACCGGAAGCAGCAGCTCCTGGCTCGCATCCTCCGGGCGTCCGAACTTGTCATAGTAAAATTCATAATGAATGCGTTCATGGGCGGCATGCTGATCGATCAAATACAGTCCGTTATCATTCTGCGCCACAAGATAGGTTCCGTGCAGCTGCCCGACCCAATTCAGCTCAGGAAAGGCAGCGACCTGCGGCTTGACTTCTGGTGCCGCAAAAGCGGATTTCCACAGCTCCTCCGGTATTTTGTCGGGGGCTTCCCTCTTTTCCGGTCGTTTAAAAGAAGAGGCGCCACCAGGAGACGTTTCGCGTGACGGCGGCAAAGCCGTCTGATAGCTCGGCCTGTATTCCGCGACCTTGCCGGTATCGGTTAGCGATGCTGCCGATGCCTCATTGCGGGCATCTTCAGACGGAAGCTGAAAACGGATTTGATCCTGCACCCAACTATCCGGTCTGGCGGATCGGATCGCGGATCCCGATGGGATATAAGCCTCGCTGCCCAGCGCTTTCTTGACCGCGCTTTCGACAAAGCTGCGAAGCTCGTTTTCCTTGCTGAACCGCACTTCCAGCTTGGCAGGATGAACGTTCACATCCACCAGCGTAGGATGCATTTTCAAATGAAGCACGGAAAGAGGAAACCGGTGAATAGGCAGCAGCGTATGATACGCCTGCAGCAGCGGTTGAACGACTGCCTGGCTGCGCACGTATCGGCCGTTAACAAGGACAGTAACGGCGTTACGGTTCGCCCGCGTCTCCACCGGGAGCGCAGTCAATCCCGTAAGCGTGTAGTCGGGATTCTCCGCGTGTACTTCCAGCATCGCCTTGGCGGATGAAGTTCCGTAGACCGCCGCAACAACCTGACGCAATTCACCGTTGCCGGGCGTGCGCAGCAGCATGTTGCCGTTATGCGAAAAAGTGAATGCGATATCCGGCCGCGCCAGCGCCTGCCGATAGACGACATCGGACAAATGACCGAGCTCCGTCTGGACGGTTTTCATATATTTCAACCGCGCGGGGGTATTGTAGAACAAATCCCTGACGACCATTTCGGTACCCCGCGGGGCGTTGCATTCTTTGTTCGCTTGAATGCCGCCGCCCTCTATTTCAATACATCGGCCCAAGCTCCGTCATCCGTGGAGCTGACGCATTTCACCTTGGAGACGGCGGCAATACTGGGCAGAGCTTCGCCTCGAAACCCTAAGGTCATGATTTGGAACAGGTCTTTGCCGGTCGCTATTTTGCTCGTCGCATGCCGCTGAAAGGCGAGCAGCATATCGTCAGGCTCGATACCCGAGCCGTTATCCGCTACACGCAGCAGCGCGAGTCCGCCTTCTTCGGCGGCCACATCGATGCGGGAAGCTCCGGCGTCGACTGCATTTTCCATCAGTTCCTTCAAGACCGAAGCCGGCCGTTCGACGACCTCGCCGGCGGCAATCTGGTTCGCTAAATGTTCATCGAGGGGACGGATGACGCCCATGCGGACTCACTCCTTCAACGCGTTCGTTTCGTTAGATTAACCTGCCGAAATTTTCACCGTGTCCCCGCCCGACGACCAAATGACGTCCGGGAACCATTTTTGCAGCATACGCACATCGATTAACGCTTTGCCGTTTTTGATCAGCACATGGGAGTCGTTTGTCTTCAGCACTTGGCTCTTGGAGCCGCGTGTAACCGCAAATGTCCGCTGCTTTCCGTTATACGTTAATTTAGCTCCGGCCATCGAGGATCCGAGACGGAAGTTCACATACCACACGCTGTTGTTTTTTATCGCGGCCCCGCTCTGAGGCATCCGCACACCGTTGATTGTAAGAGCGCCTCTGCCGGAAGTCATAATCACTTTTTTGCCGCCCGCGGAACGGAAGGCTCCGATTAACTGTTCCGCGGCACTGCCGTCCAGCGGCAGATCCGGTGGCAGGCCTACTTTGTCGACCTTGCGGCCTTTCGGAGTGAAATATTCTTGTATCGTTACTTTCAACATGCCGCCGCTGTTCAGGGGCTTAAGCGACTGCACCACACCTTTACCGAAGGTCTTGTACCGGCAAGCTTGGCAACGCCATAATCCTGAAGAGCTCCGGACAGCAGCTCGGATGCGCTTGCTGAATTGCCGTTCACCAGTATGACGACGGGATAAGGCTTCACCGTTCCGCTGACCTCCAGCGGCTCGTCCATGCCGTCCCGGTCCAGCATATGGGCGAGCACGCCCTCTTTCACGAACAAACCGGCAATCTCCTGTGCGGCAGTGACATATCCTCCGCCATTATCGCGCAAGTCGATCAGCAGCGAAGAGATGCCTTTCTTTTCGAGCTCCGATAATTGTTTCTTGAACTGGCTTGCCGCATCGGAAGTGAAGCCGGACAGCGCTAAATAACCGACGCCATTCCCGAGTAGCCGTGTAGTTACTGTAGGAAAATGAACCGCTTGCCGTGTGATACGGAATTTCAGCTGCTTTCCGCCTCTGGAGACGCCGAGAACAACGACCGTTCCCTCCAAGCCTCTCAGCGAAAGCTGAAGTTCGATCATCGTTTTCCCTTTTAAAGACTTTCCGTCAGCCGAAACCACCGCATCGCCCGGCAGCACTCCCGCAGCAGCGGCCGGTCCGCCCGGCAGAACGTCCTGAACATATACGACGCCGCTGTCCTCGGTCATGACGATGCCGATACCGACGAAAGTTTGCTCCAAAGCCGAGTTGAACATCCCCCACTCCTCTTCGTCGAAAAATTCGGTATAAGGATCGTGAAGCGATTCAACCATTGTGTCAATCTCATCGGAACTTAAAAGTGCGTCATCCGGTTTGCTGATATGATAATCTTTCAGAAGCTGCCGCACTTCCTGTACTTGCGCGCTCGATTCGGCATCGACGGCGGGAACCGCTGCTCCGAATACCGTTAATGATAATAATAGAGTTAAAAACAGCCGCCATTTTTTCCAAGTTGTCACTCATTTTCACCGCTCTCGCTTAATTGGTTCCTTGCATCGTTTAACCATTCCAAAGCCTGAAGAGGCGTCATCCGCATCACGTCGAGCTTGCGAAGCTTCTCCAGCAATTTATCGTTCTGAGAGGCGGATGTCCCTTTCACAGGTTTGGCTGGGATGGAGGGCTCACCGAACATAGATAACTGTACAACGTTTCTAGCTGCAGGCTTTTCAGCTGGAGCTTCGGCATAGGATACCGCCGTCTCTCTGACAGCAACGGAATGGGATGTGCCGACGGCCGGCGTATCCTTCAATAAATTGTAAGCCCGACTAACGATGCTTTCCGGCAAACCTGCCAGCTGAGCACAGTAAATTCCGTAGCTCGAGTCCGCCGCTCCCGGCACAAGCTTACGTAAAAAGGTCACACCGTCCGCGCTTTCCTTGACCGCCATACAGCCGTTCCGCAAGCCGGATAAGGATGTTTCCAGATGCGCCAGCTCATGAAAATGGGTCGATACAAGCGCCTTGCAGCGGATGCGATCGTGCACATATTCAATGACGGACTGGGCGATCGCCATCCCTTCGTCCGTCGAGGTGCCCCGTCCCAGCTCGTCGATGATGATCAGGCTTCTTTCCGTCGCCTGTTCTGTCATGACCTGTATATCTTTCATCTCGACCATGAAAGTGCTTTGTCCTCCGACAAGATCGTCAGCCGCGCCTATGCGCGTGAAAATCCGATCCACGAAAGGCAGAACGGCCCGGCGCGCCGGAACGAAGCAGCCGATTTGCGCCATGATGCAGATCATCGCCACCTGACGCATATAAGTGCTTTTCCCGGCCATGTTCGGACCTGTGATCAATAAAATAGAGCCGTCCGATGCCGTTAACGAGGTGTTGTTGGCGATAAACGCGCCATTCTCGTTCACTGCTTCGACGACGGGGTGACGACCGTCCTCGATCAGCAGGTCATAGCCATCGCCCTCGCTCCAATGCGGACGGGAATAGCGCCGCTCTGCGCTGGCTTCGGCAAAAGCCTGAAGCACATCGAGCGCCGATACGCTCTCCGCAAGCCTTTGCAGACGAGCCATCTGTGAAGCGATGGCAGTGCGTAAATCGGAGAACAGCTCATATTCCAGATCCGCCATATGCTCTTCCGCTTCGAGGATGAGCGATTCTTTTTCTTTCAGCTCGGGCGTGACGTATCGTTCGGCGTTGGCGAGCGTCTGTTTGCGTTCGTAACGGCCTTCCGGAAGATTGGCGACATTCGCTCGAGAAACTTCGAGATAATAGCCGAACACCTTGTTAAAGCCGATTTTCAAAGATTTGATCCCCGTGGCCTCGCGCTCTTGCCGTTCGAGCTCGGCGATCCACTGCTTGCCGTGCTGGCTCGCTTCCCGCAGCTCGTCCAGTTTCGCATGAAAGCCTGTGCGAATGAGCCCGCCATCTTTCAAAGACACCGGCGGATCTTCGGCGATGGCCTGCTCGATCGACTCAGCGATATCCGTACAAGCATCCATCCGGTCCGCGAGCGCGGTCAAAGGCTGGGAACCCAGTGTTCGGCACAGCTCCTGAATCGCCGGTATCCGCTGAAGCGACGTCTTCAATGCGATTAGATCCCGCCCGTTGGCCGTACCATAAGCGATTCTGCCGGAGAGCCTCTCTAGATCGTAAACTTCACCCAGTTCATCCCGGAGTTCCTTACGAAGCATCCAGTCTTTATGTATCGCTTCAACCGCATCCAACCGGCGTTCCACTTCCGTGCGGTCAAGCAGCGGCTGATCGATCCACCGCTTCAATAGACGCGCTCCCATAGCGGTTCTTGTCCGATCAAGAAGAGACAACAGCGATCCTTTGCGGGAACGGTCCCTGACCGTTTCCGTCAGCTCGAGATTGCGGCGCGTGAAGGCGTCGAGAGCCATGTAAGCTTCGGAATCATAGGCTTTGATCGACCGCAGATGAGATAACGAGCGCTTCTGGGTCTCGTTCAAGTAAGCGATCAGCTGGGCTGCCGCCGTGTGGCGGACCGGCTCGTGCGACGTCCAATTCTCATCCGGAAATTGGACCGCAAGGGATGTAAGGTCCGCTGTTTCGCGCTCTGTCGTAAGCAGCGCGGGGCTCGTATTTTCATCCCGCAGGTATTCGAGCGCTGCGGCATGACCGACGGCTTCGGAAGGACGATAGACGTTCAGTATGTTTTTGACCGTTTCGCGGGCTGCCGGGAAGGAAGTCATATAGAGCTCGCCTGTCGTCAGATCGCAAGCCGCTATACCGTACCGGCTGTCTGTCAAAGCGACGCCGACGATAAAATTGTTCGACGCCTCTCCCACCGCTTTCGTATCCATGACGGTTCCGGGCGTAACGATGCGCACAATTTCCCGTTTGACAACGCCCTTCGAGATCGATGGATCCTCCACCTGCTCGCATACGGCAACTTTATAGCCTTTATCAATCAGCTTGGAGATGTAGCCTTCAGCCGCGTGGTAGGGCACTCCGCACATCGGAACCCGTTCCTCTTGTCCGGCGCCGCGGCCTGTTAGAGTGATCTCCAATTCACGGGCGGCCGTGAGCGCATCCTCGAAAAACATTTCATAAAAATCGCCGAGGCGAAAAAATAGCAGAGCGTCAGCCGCCTGCGCTTTGACAGAGAGATATTGCTCCATCATGGGGGTATATCCGGCCATCTTAACCTCCGATTTATGTAAGTGAAACTGTTATTTTTGAATCTATGAAATACACTTAATTATAGCAAAAAAAAAGAAGAGGGTGGTGTAAAATCACCCTCTTCTACCGTTAACCGGGCAAACACCGCCATCCTTCAGCCTCACGAAAGTACATTTTCTATACTATCTCCGCGATTTGGACTCCTAGTAGCTCCGCGTTAGCATAATTTCCATACTATCTCCGCCCTCTGCCCCTCCTGCAGACCCTCGTTAGTATAGTTTGTATACTATCTCCGCGATTTGTCCCTCCTCCACACCCTCGTTGGTATATTTTTTATACCATCTCCGCGATTTGCACCCCCAGAAGTCCCGGATTAGTATATTTTCCATACTATTTCCGCCGTCTCACCCTCCTACATACCTTATTCGTATTTTTTTACTATTTCTCGATTCCCCATCGTTCGCGGATATCCGTCATCTCATTCCAGGTATGGCCGCGGCCGATGGCTGCAAATAGCGGATCTATTAACGCTTTATATTTATGGTAACCTGCCGTGCGTGAGAGGCGCTCCCGGAAGGTGAACACGCCTTGTTGCAGCAACGGGCGATTGTCTTCGTAAAAAGCGTCGCGCAGCGCATCGTCGTCCAGAGGCAGGTGAGCCGACAGCTCGCGGGCATGTTCGGCGGCGACCTTGGCCAGAGCCAGCACGCCCGTCGCAAGACGCGGCGAGATGAGCCAGCTCGGCGGCGTGCGGTACTCGAAGCGCCGTAGCTTTGGCGGCGAAAGTCGCCGAGCGCGCCGAAGCGCGGGCGGCGTGCCGCCGCCGACGGCGGCTCAAGCAGGCGCAGCGGCAGCGCGACGGCGTTGTCGAGCGCGCGCAGCCGCTCGCCGGTGAGCGCTGCGCCGCTCAGGTGCACGTGCCCGCCGAGCGGCAGGCCGCGCACGGGCCAAGCGCCGGCACGCCACGCCAACGGCTCGCCGGCAGTTCGCTTGGCCGCCGCCGCGAGCAGGCGGCGCAAGTTCACCGCGACCGCGAGAGGCTCCGCCGCAGCGCCGGGCGAAGCTCCGCGAGCGGCCAGCGCTTCACGCCGCGCACAACGACGGAATCGCATCCGGCAGACCCTTGCCGCGGGAAGTAACGGGACGCGGCGACGACCTTGCCTTCCGGAGAGAGTAGAGCAAACTCCGGATCGGCGCCAAGCGTGACCGCAACGCCGTGCTTCGTCTCGTCTGCCCATTTCTGCGCGAACTCTGCCACCGCTTCGGCCAGCCGCCGTTCCCCTTCCGCGTCCGACAGTGTGATTACCGGCGAAACGGTCTTGATCGTCGCCCGGCCTCTTTCACCCAGCTCCAGCTCAACTTGTCCGAAATCGAGGCTTAACACATATAAAGCTCGGACCGCCGCCCGTGCTGCGATTTTGCGGATGTGATCGTCCGGCTCTATGAACCTATCATTTACATTGATGAACCCGGGATCGTCAGCGAATCTACGGCGTATATCTACCGCAGCCAGATCAAATACCACAGCCGTGAACCGGCGATGGGCATACGGCTGCCGCTCCTTGCTCCTCTTGTTTTTGTCCAGCTGTGCAGACAATCCTTCCCTTTGCAGCCGGCGCTCGATCTCCCTGTTTGTTAAAGAGAGGACACCGCCCGCGTTTCTATTCATAAACCGGGGCACTCTATCCGCCTCCGGCGGCATGCCCGGATCGCATTGTAAACAGATTACACAATCATTAGGCTCGACCGCTGAGGCATCGGTGAGCACAGAGAGCCCCAATGCCGAAATCCAGCCCGGCAATACGCCGTCCGCCTTCACCCATAACCGGCCTGCCGCTTTGTCCATGCGCCGCCCTCCCAAACAACACGGGAAGGGCCGTCCCGCTGGCGTGTGATCGCCGAAGCCGAATGACCCTTTTCCCTGTACCTGTGCGTGGTATCAGCCTGCGGCCGCGGCGATCGGCCGTTCCTCGGCTGTACCGCCAAAAACAGGCTTTTCCCATGGTCCCGAAAGGGCACCCGCCCTCGACTTTTATTCCGCTTCGACATAGACTTAAGTACCGGGCTGTGACGGACCGATTACAAATCGTCTTCCAAGAGATCGGAATCGAGATCCTCATAGTCGCCGTCGTCCCCAAGTCCGAAATCGACGTCTTTGCCGTCATCGTCGTATCCATGCGGATCAACCAAGACGTACACTTTTGTTTCCGCCACCATCTCCACGGCATATTCCCGTTCGACGCGGATCAGGACCGAAGAACCGTTCGCGCTGATATTCGCTTCCACGCAATTCGGCTCCTGCGTCGCTTCCGCAGAAACTTCCTCGGTAGAGCTGCGATGTTTCGGATCTACATACGATAGAGGCACGAGCTCCACATAAGAGACCGTCTCTTTGGCTACATCCGTTTGAGAGTTTTTGTTGTACGAATACCAGATGTTAATATCGTAAGACCCGATAACTTCGATGCCGTCCCCCGATTTCACCGCTTCGTATTGATGGTTGATGATCCACGCTCCCAGTATGCTGGTAGGGTGGTGCGGCGGCGTCACGGTGTGGGTTATCGTCGAGTACTTTCGGCCTTTGCCGCAAACCGCTTTCGTGATGATTTCCCTGCGTGGGAGCCGTTTATCCGCAGTAGCCATTCGGTAGACCTCCTCCATACGATCAATTCACTTAAAGTCTATGCAGGACATTCGTCTAGAGTGACAAAAATATAGTCGCCGCACAGGCAGCCGATACCCGGCATCGATAGATGCGGTCAGCTGTCGGCAAAAGCCTTTAAGTTCATTCTATGACCGCATGAGCGGAAGTTGACTTCGGTTTTTTTTCGCGGCGGGCAATGGCCAGATACCGGCGTAATTCCCGCGCAAGATGCAAGAGTGCGGCGCGCGTTTCAAATTCTTCCCTGCTGGCCGGGAGCGGCATCGCATGGAAGCTGCGTTCGAGCCGGATCAGCATCCGCTCCGTCTCGCCTTCGTAAAACTCGGATTTGACGTCGAGCGTAAGCCGGTCGAACAATAGAGCGATCAATTCTGCCTGCGATACATTTCTGGACACGAACGCGACGGATTCCATCATGAGCTGGATTGATTCCCATTGACTGCGTCTCATATGAAAATAAAGCAGCCACGGCTCGTCCTGCGGGATCAGCCTATTTTCTTGCGCGCGCTTAGCGGACTTGATGCCTTGTTCGATCGCCGACTCCGTGCGAAGCATTTCTTCGCCGGCCCATACGGTGTCCGGGTTGCGCAAATGAATCGCAAGATGATGAAACACATCCGCAAAACCTTCTTCAGTCACCTTGCGCAGCGCTTCCAGCTTGTTGTGCTCCTTGGGCATATACATCAAATTGAATACGGTGGCCCAGCCAAGGCCGATAATCAGAAACTGCAGCTCCACTGCAATCGCTGCGACTGTAACTTCCCCTCGCGCGAACAAATGAAACACGACGACGGAACCGGTGATGATCCCTGCACTTAAGCCTAATCGGGAAAGCAGCGGAAAAGCGATCAGTATGTATAACGACAATACCCATATGTAAAAACCGATAACCTGAAACAACACCGACGCCAGGAACAATCCGGCTGCCGAAGCCATAAAGCGGGCGAACACCGAACGCAGCCCGCTCCATCGGGTCCTGTCCACGCCCAATATCGCCAGCAAACCGGCGGAGAACGGATTCGGCAAGCCCAATGCGGCTGCTGAATAAATAGCTGCCAATGTTGCAAGCGCTGTTTTGATCACACGAAATCCCATCACGATCTCCTCCTCCGGCCTCTATAATGAAAAGAGACGAAAAAGAGTCTCCTCTGTTTCGCCCCCTTTTATTGCGCTACTCCAAACGGTAAATGTCCTTGTATTTGTCCTCCAGATAATCGCACAAATACGAAGATTGTAAAGGCTGGCCGCTGATTTTTTCAATAATTTCTTTCGGCTCCAGCATTTTGCCGTATTGATACACTTGCTCGGTCAGCCATTGTTTCAAAGGCTGCAGCTCGCCTGCCGCAACCTGCTCATCCAGCTTCGGCAGCCTCTGCTTAGCTACATGCATCATCTGTGCCGAATACATATTGCCCAGCGAGTAAGAAGGGAAGTAGCCGAATGATCCGCCGGACCAGTGCACATCCTGCAAAACCCCTTCCGCGTCGTTCGCGGGAGTGACGCCCAGAACTTCGGTGTATTTGCGGTTCCAGACCTCAGGCAGATCGCGTGGCGAAAGCCCCTCGTTGAACAGCATTTTCTCGATTTCATAACGAATCATGATGTGCAAGTTATACGTCAGCTCGTCTGCTTCTATACGAATGAGCTGCGGCTTCACCACATTGATTCCGCGGTAGAAATCTTCCGGCTTCACGTTAACCAGCTGTCCGGGGAACAGCGCTTGCAAATCCGGTAAATACCTTTGCCAGAATCCGCGGCTGCGTCCGATCATATTTTCCCATAGCCGGGATTGTGATTCGTGGATCCCCATAGACGTGCCGCCGGCGAGCGGAGTACCGGCAAGTTCAGGCATAATGTTCTGTTCGTAGAGCGCGTGCCCGCCTTCATGGATCGTGCCGAACAATGCGCTGGTCAAGTCGTTAGCCAAATAACGGGTCGTGATCCGTACGTCTCCCGGGCTGAGCCCGGTAGCAAACGGGTGTACGCTCTCGTCCAGCCGTCCCGCGTCAAAATCATAGCCCATTTCGTGCAAGATGAACCTGCTGAACTTCTTTTGCGCTTCTTTGTCGAAGGTCCCGGTAAGGAATGAAGTATCCGGCTGATCGTTCGACTTGGCAATCGACTCCGCCAATGGAACAAGACGCGTTCTGAGCTCTCCGAACAGGCGGTCCAGCTCGGCTGTCGTTATTCCGGGCTCATACAGATCCAGCAGCGTATCGTAAGGGGTTGCTTTTACTCCCCAGAGCTCAATGAATTTGCGGTTAAAATCGATAATACGCTCAAGGTAACCGACGAATCCGGGAAAATCGTTATTTTCCTTCGCTTCTTCCCATGCGGACTCCGCTTGGGATGTGAGCACCACGTATTCACGGTACAACTCCGGCGGAAGCTTACGGTTTCGCTCGTACTCCTTGTGCGTTTCCTTGACAAGCCGGCGGTTGATCTCATCAAGCCGGTCATGCTCGTCAGGCTGTGTCAGCCTAGTAAGCAGTTCGCCCATCTCATTCGATGTCGACAGCTTGAACATTTCAGAAGAGAGAGCCCCGACCGCTTCGGAACGAAGAGCGATTCCTTTGCGCGGTGCGCCCGTTCTCATATCCCAGTAAACGACACCGAGAAGCTCCTCATATTGTTTGACTCTATTCGTTAACTCCCGAAAGCGTTTTAACGTTTCCGAAGAGCTTGAATCCGTCCGACTCATACGGCACACCCTTTCTCCTGATATTTACCTTTCTTGATCATACTCTCCGTAAAATCTATAATCAACTTACTTGGTTTAAAAGGAGATGTTCATATGAAAGTCAGCTGGAGCAAGGAAGCGATCCGCGAGGTAGAGACCCGTTTCGGTTCGGATGCGAAGGTTTGGAAGCTCGTGTTCGATTCGGAAGGCTGCGGATGCTCTGTCGACGGCGTACCGACGCTCTGGGCCGTGAACGCCCCTCTGCCGGATGATTTGCAGGCGGACAGCGACGCGTTCGGCGTCTGGTACGAAAAGCAGCATGAAATGTATTTCGATGAGCCGCTGCGCATCAGTTATTTGCCCGGGAATCGCAGTTTCAAGCTTGCGAGCGATGGACAAACTTATACAAATACTTTTAAGCTGCAGGATCTGAGACACTGACCTTGCAGTGATAGAGAACAGGCAGGAGGAAGAGAATTGCGGAAAATCGACGAAATCATGGCATACAATCGTGAGTTTGTGAAAAATAAAATGTACGAGGAATATTTGACGACACGTTTCCCGGACAAGCGAATGGTTATCGTCACTTGTATGGATACCCGGCTTACGCAGCTTCTCGATAAAGCGATGAACTTGAAAAACGGAGACGCGAAAATCATCAAAAACGCCGGCGCAATCATTACTTCTCCGTTCGGCAACATCATGCGCAGCATTCTGGTTGCCATTTATGAATTGAATGCGAACGAAGTGCTCATCATCGGCCATCATCAATGCGGCATGACGGCGATCGATCCGGCGAATGTCGTTACTCATATGGAGGAGCGGGGAATATCGGAAGAAGTGATTCATACGCTTCGCCATTCGGGTATTGATCTGAACCGATGGCTAACAGGGTTTGACAGCGTGCGGGAGAGCGTCGAGAACAGCGTCGATATCGTGCGCAACCACCCGCTGCTGCCTGCCGGCACGCCTGTGCACGGACTCATTATTCATCCTGAGACGGGTGAGCTGGAAATGATCATTGACGGCTTTGAGTATCTGGAATCCCGCCGCGGCTGAGCGCTTTATGCTTTGCAGATTCCGCTCTTGCAACGATCACATCGGTTCGGTCGCGTGTTGTGTGGCGATGGATGATGTTTTCGTCGACATTCATACCGGGAGTGCCCCACGTATAGCCCAATTCCCGGCAGCGCTGCCGGGCGGCCTGCAGTAATTGTTCATCCGTAATCGGAAGTTCGATATCCGTGTAGACCCTATCCGGACTTTGCCATTCCGTGGCGGTATGGCTGAGCTGCTGCACCAGCTTGCAGCCGTCGAGGCCAAGCTCACTGAACAATGCCGGATCCGCTTCCTCCGCCGCCTTGCGCATGAGCTTGACTGCGCCGGCCCAATTGCCTCTGCGGGCATGATACAATGCGACGGGAATCCGGATCAGGACGAGCCAGCATTGTGCGTAGGGAGATTGGAGATCCTCTTTCCAATATTGCTCCATGATCTCGTGACACTCGAAATAATCGCGCGATCCGTAATATTCGGCCAAGTAATAAATATATTCGAACGGATAATCATCAATTTTCATCCCGGCTGTTCCTTTCTTTTTCGTGTCGGCACCTTTTCAGCATACCTTATAAATTGTTGTGAAGCATCCCGAAAACTGAAACCGCAGGCTTGTACTTCCGTATTATAAGTTGTATACCATCTCAAATCCTAGCAGGAGGAATTCAATCACATGTGGAAAAAAGCATTGCTGTTGCTCAGCTTGTTCGCGTTTACGGTGGTCGTAACCGTACCGGCCGACAGCGCGGATGCAAGACCCCGTTCGTTCAGCTCGAGTAAAAAATCTTTCAGTAAATCACCATCTCAATCTCAAGACGGTGTGAGCAAGAGCACCACAACAAATAAATCTTCCGCAAGTACTGGCGGAACGAACGCCAACCGCGGCTTTTTCAGCGGCGGCAGCTTGATGAAAGGCATGATGATCGGCGGATTGGCCGGTATGCTGTTCGGCGGCCTCTTCGGCGGTATGGGAGCATTCGGAAATATCTTAGGCATGTTGGTTAACGTGCTGGCGTTGTTTGTTCTATTCGCAGTGTTCCGCGCGATATACGATGCTTTCAAACGGCGCCGCCAAGCGCAGCGTCCTGCGGATCATGATCAGAATCGCCGCTGGTAATCGTACATGAGACTCAGTATGGAGCAAATCGTTAACGCCGTTTGTCTGAACATGGCAGAGCGCTATGAGGTTCCGCCAACTTCAGTCGAAGTAGAACTGCTTTACGATGAAGACCAAGGATTCGGCGCTGAAACGTGGATTGACGGCCGCAGCCGGATCTTGGTGGAAGCGAACCTGAAGGAAGCGATCATGCGCTATATGCAAACGGAGTTTGATCGGCGCGTCTACCCTTCGCAAATCCAGCTGGATGTTGAAGACGAAATGTGGGCGGATATTACCGAGTAAGCGAAAAGTCGACCTTCGGGTCGACTTTTTTTGTACTGATTGGTTTATGGGTGCGAGATTGGCGCGAGTGGTTGGCGCGTGCAAAGCGGGTAGCCGGACTTACAGTACATTTACTCGGGTGGTTGGCACTCTGCTAGGCGGACTACCGGACTTACAGCAGATTTCGCGAGCGGCCTTCTCTCTGTAAGGCGGTTTCGTCGCCTTATACGTCATTTCGCGAGTGGCCTTCTCTCTGTAAGGCGGTTTTGCCGCCTTGCAGAGAGAATGTTACCAAGCGTATGCGTTAGGCGCTTATATTGATGTTGAAGCAAGTACGGTGACTTCTCCTTGGCTAATCTATTGGGTTTGTTGTTCGTTGTCATTTGGGCACCACCTCCTTATTCATGCTCAAAGATAATATTTCCAAATTACCTTCACTCAAAAAAAAGCGGCGCCCCCTATTCGGAAGCATCGCTTTCTTGTTAACATTCATACATTCGGCAGTAATGAATATTTATCACCAGTCTCCGACGCCCAAATTTAGCTGCCAAGGTACCCCAAACTTGTCCGTCACACTGCCATATATTTGCTCCAAAATGTTTCTTGCAGTTCCATACCTATAGAGCCGCCTTCTTTCAGTTTATTGAAGACGGAAATGATTTCATCCTTACTGTTACTTAGAACCGCAAGGCTGATGTTGTTTCCAGGCACAAATGGCATCCCAGGAAAAACATCTGAAAACATAACATTACTTCCGCTAATGTTAAGCCGTGTGTGCATGATCAAATGTTTCGCTTCCTCCGGCAGAGCAAATTCCGGATTAGGCGGCATCTCTCCGAAAGCCATCATTTTCGGTTTCTCTAATCCAAACACTTCTGCGTAATACTCCACTGCTTCACGACAGTTACCGTTAAAATTCAGATAAACATCAACCGACACGTCTTTCACTCCTTTTGAATTGTAAGTTTATGTAATAAGTGTGTGTGACTAATAGTGTATCATTTGAGCTTTACGCAATCAAAAGTTCATGTTCCTCTCTGTTAAAACTGACGGAGGTGGGGTGAATGTAATGTGCTTGATCTTATAAATAAAAAAAACCCATCAAGCCGCTTAGGCTGATGGGGTAGAGAATCGTTCGCATGCATTTCAATACCCAATTCCAGCTCTCAAAATGATGACCAGCAGGATGAAAAGCACAAGAGCGAACGCAGCAATTCTTCCCCCACCATAACCTGCGCAGGAATATCCGACCCCGCCGTAGCTCACAGTATCACCACCTAATCTTTTGTTTGTTTGTGATGCACGATCATCACCTTGCTAATGTATGGGATGGGAACATAACAGGTCAGTTCATTTGCACATATTCGATAATTTATGCCTGCACACAGTCATCTGGCAAGCAGTTAGACACAGCTAATATTTAAAAGTGATTTTCAAACTTACCTGGGGATTTGGTGTAACCGCGTTTTTTTGACGATCGGTCATTCTCCATTATGTCTGAAAGGTGGCTTGTAATGAAATTATTAATGAGATTCATTTCCTCTTTGTGCTTGGGTTTATCTATTATTTCTCTTTGGCGGTGGGCCTGCTCAACTAGCGATGTACGTCGGATTGATTGTTAGCGGCTTGATTCTTATCGGATTATCAATAATGTTTAATATTTTTGCTAAAAAAAAACGGGAAAATGACTACCGAGATATACATAAAAGCACCCCGGGCAATTCACCTACATAACATGTAGTTGAATGAATTGACTCGAAGGGGACGATGCGATGTATTACTACGACTACTATAACAATCCCTATGACTATTATTTCAGACAACCGGACTTAGGCAGCGAGTGGGATGAACAGGAAGGTGCATGGAGAGGGGTATGGCGCCGCCGCGGAAACAGCAATATCTTCGATGCACGATGGACGATGCCGGGCGCACAGCCCATTACGGCTATGCTGAGGATGTTCCAATACGGCAACTTTGTGTTTATCCAGCGTCAGAACAGCAGTGACGGCAATAACTGCGTGTACACGGGTACTATTGCCGCAGACGGCAGGACCGTATCAGGAACTTATAGATGCAATCAGGGAGGCGGCTCATGGAGCGCGACCATTCGCAGGCGGCCGCAGCCAGGTCCGGGACCGGGGCCAGGTCCGGGACCTCGTCCGAGAGGCTTAGGCAGAGAATGGCATGAGCAGGAAGGCTCTTGGACCGGAGTCTGGCGGAGGCGCGGCAACAGCAACATTTTCGATGCGCGATGGACAATGCCCGGTGCGCAGCCGATCACAGCGGTGTTGACGATCAACCGGTACGGCGACTCCGTGCAAGTCCACAGACGAAACGGCAGTGACGGTAATGACTGCGACTACACGGGAAATGTCGGAGCAGACGGCAGAACGGTTACCGGTACGTATAGATGCACTACTGGCGGCGGCTCCTGGAGAGCTACCATTACCTTTTGATCCAATGTGAATCATCATTCTTGTACCGCTCTAGCAGCGGTATTTTTATTTTTAGCAACCTTTTGCCGGATCCAGCGTCATACGGGTAATGAGAAATAAACAGAACTCGTCACTTTCTTGCAAAAGGGGGTCAGTAGTGAAGACTTCTAAAAAAGTCATAGTTCTGTCTGCCGTCAGTGCTTTTGTTCTGCTTACTGTTATTATCGGGCTTCTCATTGTGCTGTACAGATCTTCTCATTCCATAGTTGAAGGCAATCCGGTTTCCATTAAATCCGCAGATATCGTAAGCGATCAAATTGCTCTGTCCAGATCTACGGTCGAAATGACGGAAGAACAGGCCGAGTCCGCCATGATCAGTTATTATTATGCCGCGATGCCTTCAGGCACGACCCACGGTGACGGGAACTTCTATCCGATCGGGAAGGTCAATGAGGCAAAGTTTGAGTCTTTGCTAAACGCCATTCACACTGAGCGGGACGTCAGAAACGTGGTTGCCCTGATCCACGATTCATTCAACGAACGTACCGGCTTCGGAAATTTTCGGTCGCTCGAAAACAAACATGCGCCTGATTGGGATTACCTTGGAATTGCTCCGTTTATGGAGACGCGCCTATACGCAAAGCTTGCACAAGCGCTGCCCGTTTCGAGCTTCGTGAAAGACTTGGAAACGGCAGGCAAACTTGTTGATATCGCCGCCCGTGAGAAAGACGTAAAAGCTGTGATCTACCTTCACCGTATCTTTCACGACCTCGATTATTGGGCTTTTGAGGAAGGGGCGCAGGGCGGTGACTTTTGGGGCGTAACGGAATCGGCGAAAATTGACCGCTGGGACACATCAGAACATATTCTCCGGTTCATCACGCACAATAACCGCCTCATCGGCTGAGGCGGTTTGTTATTGATATTTAGGGCTTTGCGGGAGCCGGACTGATGTCGGAGTAGATGATAGAGCCGGAATTACCGTACCGGTACAATGCGCGAGCGACCTTGCCGTCTTTCCACACGATGACAAGCTGCGACTTTATGTCGCCTTTCGCAATCCCCGACAAGTCGAATCCGTACGCCGCATCGTCAGACCCCGCTTTGTACCCTTCCCGTACACCGAAGTCATACCGCCACAAATCAACTTCAGACCATGTATTGATATCGTTCGGATCTTCCCGGTGCGTCTGCGCAAAATCACGTCTTACACCCCCCTCCTGCGTCGGTTTTCCGAAGGCACCGATTACCTCTTCTTCGCTCATTCCGATATGCAAACGCTGCTTTACATCTCCATGAGTGATCGCGGACTGATCTATACCACTGCTCGGAACAGTCCCTCTGGATGAGAGCTGGGCGATTATTTGAGGATACAAGGAGATGCCGCAAAGGACGAGCAATGTTATTATTGCTGCAGCCGTCCAGGATGCTCTGCGTCTCTTCGAGGATGCACGCCCGGCATGGAGCTTTTGTTCCACCTTAAGCATCGTATCCGAGGCAGCAAAAGTGTCTAGAAAAGGCCCCCTCATCATTCTGCCATACCACTCCGGTTTCATTTCCTTCATTCTCCGTCAACCTCCTTCAGATAGTCCTTCATTTTGCTCCTGGCGCGATGCAGACGTGATTTCACTGTGCCTACAGACACTTGCAGCAGTGAAGAAATCTCTGTCAACGGCAGCTCATACTGCGCGTCCAATACCAGTACCTCCCGGTATTTGGGCGGAAGCTTCATGACCAGCTGCCAGATCGAGTCCGTATAGGTCCTGTTCATGTACTCCTCTTCCGCCGATTTGGCGCTTGGCGCTCGATACAAGTAATCGAGGAGCGTCACCTTTCGAAAATAAGAGGATTTCTTGTAGTTGAAGACCCTGTTTCTGGTGATGGAAAAAAGCCATGTTTTGACGGACGATTGACCGCGGAACGTGCCGATATGCTGATAGGCTTGCAGAAACACATCCTGGGCGATGTCGTCGGATACGTGATGATTTCTGGTTAACAAGAACGCATAGTTCCAGACATCCTGGCCGTGGTCTTGTATCAAATCCTGCAGCGCTACGGCAGGAATGTCGTCCACGTATTTCAAATATTCATGCGCCAACGCTCTCACCTCGATAGATTAGACAACGACGCGAAGAAAAGGTTCCAATTCCCTAAAAAAATGAATCCGCCCCGATCCGGAGCGGAAATTTCCTTAAATTCTTAAGCTTGTAAAGCCTTTATATATCTTTCAGCAGACTTTTGTACGGATTCTGCCGCATTCTCTTTTACCACTCTATGGAATGCATTGTAGATCCGGTCAAACTTCAAGTCTTTCACTCTGTGTGCGATGTCTTGAACTTTTGCAGCGGGCAGCGGAATGAGGTTCGGATAGCTGTACATAAAACTGACCCACCGGCGATCTGCCGCGACTTGGATAATGTCACCGGTAAGCAGAATGCCTTTCCCCTCATTGCCGCTCGCCCAGTGTAATACAGTGCCCCCCTGAAAATGCCCTCCTAAACGATGTAACGATAATCCGCCCGCCAATTTCAGTTGCTCACCGGACCAGAAGTGTATACTGTCGCTTGATCTCATGACCCATTCCTTATCGTCTGCGTGCAGATAAACCGGGACATGGAATGCTTGTGCCCATTCTACCATCGCGGAATAGTAGTGAGGATGGGAAATGCCGATCGCGTCTATGCCGCCCAACTCTTCTAATTGTTGAAGTGTTTGATCATCCAGATAAGTAATGCAATCCCACAAAAGATTAAAGCCGTCCGCTTTCACCAAATAAGCGGTTTGTCCGATTGCAAATTCAGGTTCAGTCGTGATACTGTATAGGTTTTCTTCGTCGTGAGAAATCATATTGCGAAAAGTTTTGCCGTCGCGCATCTCTGCAAGCGTGGTCCAAGCCTGTCCGTCGGGGTTGACAAACTGGCGTGCTTCGTCACAAATCGAGCATCGCGCAGGCGGCAGCTCCGACGAGGAATTTTGGGTTCCGCAAGTCGTACAAATGTAGGCCGTCATAGTGTGACTTCCTCTCCCTTTATCATTTTTTACGGAAACACAGTAAATTTATCTATTCTTTACCGGGCTGCATTCTCCTTTTTTGTGCTGTTCCAGGGTGCTCGCGGGCAGGTGTTATTCGCGGAACCGATCAAAGGGCGGTCACTGTTATACGCCCAACTTATTGGGGCAAGTGTCACGATTGTGCTGATAAGCATACGCTACATCATCAATTCGATTGGAGGTTTTATGGAATGGCATTCAGCCCATACACGACTGGTCAATTCCCCGGAGCATATCCTCCGGGAGGTTATCCCGGCGGCTATCATCCTTACGGCGGTGGCTACCACCCGTATGGCGGGGGTTATCATCCTTATGGCGGCGGTTTCCACCCTTACGGCGGAGGGTATCATCCTTATGGCGGCGGTTTCCACCCTTACGGCGGCGGGTATCATCCATATGGCTATCATCCGTATGGCGGCGGCTACGGCGGTTGGCCCGGAACGCCACGGGAGCCTGAGTAAAAATGCAAAAAAGGGGAGCGAATTTTCATTCGTTCCCCTTTTCATTCCATTCCGTTCAGCTCATTAGAAAGCCCAGTTTCCAGCGCGGAACACCGGTTCCGTCGTACCGTCGGCCAGAACTCCGTCAATATCGAGATCTTCCCTGCCAATCATAAAATCGACATGGGTTATGCTGTTATTCAATCCGCGCTCCGCAAGCTGTTCTTTACTCATTTCTCTGCCGCCTTCCATGCAGAAAGGAAACGCCATCCCTATTGCCAAATGACAAGCGGCATTCTCGTCGAACAGCGTATTGTAGAAAACGATGTTCGTATCCGAAATCGGCGAGCGATGCGGAACAAGCGCGACTTCGCCCAGGTAATGAGAGCCGTCGTCGGTATCGACCAGCCGCTTTAGCGCATCGTATTCCTTTTCTGCATTGACATCGACGATTTTACCGTCTTGGAATGTGAATGAGAAGTTGTCGATCAGTTTACCGGCGTAGCTTAACGGTTTGCTGCTTGTCACTTTACCGTTAACGCTGCCGCGGAGCGGTGAAGTGAATACTTCCTCGGTCGGAATATTGGCGATGAACTCGGTTCCTTTAGCGTTGCGCGAACCCGCCGCCACCCAAATATGCCCTTCGGGAAGCCCGACGGTCAAATCCGTGCCGGGAGCCCGGTAATGAAGAGCTTTGTATTTACGTTCATTGAGCCTTGCCGCTTTACCGGTCAGCGTGTCCGCATGCTCGCGCCAATTGTCGACCGGATTGCCGTTGCTGACGCGGGTAGCGGCGAAGATGGCTTCCCAAAGTGCGTCGACGCGGCGGGATTCCTCCACATCAGGAAACACTTTATCCGCCCAAGCGCGAGAAGGTACCGCAATAATAGCCCATGCCACGTCATTGTTCATCTGAAACTTCTTGAACGGTATCATTGCCGTTCCTGCAGCCTTGTTGGCTGCGGCGATACGTGTGGAGTCGATTCCCTTGAGCAAATCCGGACTATCGCCAACGACGTACAGGAAAGCTGCGCCGCCCTCCGCCATTTCAACTCTCGGATTTACTCTCCAGCTTGGGAATTCAGCCAATGCCTCTTCGGATGCGAGCTCAAACCGGGCTCTCGTGACGTCTTCGTCCGTCCATTCGACATGAACATGGTTTGCTCCGATCTCATAAGCGCGTCTAACCGCTTGTCTTACGAAAGCGGCCGCCTCGATCGGAGCCGTAATCATCAGGGTCTGGCCACGCTGTACGTTAACGCCGACTTCGACGGCGAGTGCCGCATATTGTTTCAAACGCTGCTCGAATTGTTCCATTTGAAGGTTCCTCTTTACATTATTATTTTGGATGACTTTAAGCTCACATGCCCGCTTGCACTTCGAGCTTCTCCCCCGGAGCGAGCACCTTGCCCTTTTGCCCTTGGGATTCCAGCTTCTTAACGAATGCTTCAGCATCCTGGCGAATAAGCGGGAACGAGTTGTAATGGACCGGGATGACGAGCTTGGCTCCGAACCATTTGGCTGCGAGCAATGCGTCCTCAGGTCCCATCGTATAATGACCGCCGATCGGGATGAACGCAACATCAATCGGATAGCGCTCGCCGATCATCTTCATATCTCCGAATAACGCCGTATCGCCGGTATGTAGAACGGTCAATCCCTCAGCGCGAATAATGAATCCTGCAGGCATGCCTGCGTAAATGACCTTCCCCTCTTCAAGGGTGATCCCGGAGCTGTGAAACGCCTGTATCATGGTTGCTTGGCATAACCCAAATCCACCGTGCCCCCGAGGTTCATATCGATTGTTTTCAGTCCTTTGCCGCCCATATACATGGCAAGTTCAACCATAGCGACAATGGGTGCGTTATTGCTCCTCGCAATCGGCTCCGCGTCCAGAATATGATCGATATGGGCATGCGTAAGAAGAATGTTGTCGACCTTAATATCTTCCGGTTTCGTCACCGCGAGCTCGTTGCCCCTCAAGAAAGGGTCAATAACGAGCGATTTGCCGTTAGTGACCAGCTGTACGCAAGAATGTCCGTGATAGATGATTTCCAGAACAATCTCCTCCTCTTAATTAGGCTAGGCATTGTGAGTAGTAGCAAGCTTGTTCCTTGATTATACCCTTGCACAAGATGCCTATGTCAAACTCTGCGAATCATTAACGAAGAGCCGAATGCGATCAAGGAAGCGATTAATCCATATACGAACAAATGGTGAATTCCTGCATAGAAATTAGCCGCTTGATTCAGAAAGGCTCCCATGATCGTGACGCCCATTGCTGTCCCGATGTTTCGTGAGAACAGCTGAAGTGAGGTGGAGATCCCTTTCTGATGCGGCTCTACCAATTGCTGCGACCCGATCGTAGACACAGTGGACGTAAGCCCGAACGCAAGCCCCTGCACGCCCATTGCCGCAAATACATACCAAAAACCGTGTCCGTGCCGCATCAGGAACAGCATGGCAGCGGATAACACAAGAAAGACGTTGCCGATGATCATGAGCCTGGAATAGCCGTAACGCACGATCCATTTGCCCGAGGGCACGGACACCGCCATCCATCCGATAGACATGCCAAGCAGCGCCAACCCGCTCATGAACAGCGAGTAATTCTGCTCCTGCAAGAACAAAGGGATATAGGAAGATGATCCGAACAGGGCGATACAGCTCAGGAACCCGTTGATAATCATCCATGCAATCGGCGGGTTGCGAAGCATGGACAGCGGGATGACGGGAGAAGGGTGGCGTCTCTCATACAGGTAAAATAGAATGAGTGCCAACAACCCGCCTGCCGCATATACGAATTCATATGTCCGGGCGGTTGTCGTCAACAGAAGCAAGCTGATTGCGGCGGCAAACAGAAGCGCGCCTAAAATATCGATCTTCGATTTTTTCGGATGGTAAACTTCCTTGTAAAAGGTCAACAAAATAACGGAAACGATGCAAATCGGGATATTGATCAAAAAGATCCAGCGCCAGCTGGAATACTCGACTAATGCCGCGCCGAGCAAAGGCGCCAATACGGCTGATAGCCCCCACATGCCCGTAAACAGAGCCTGGATCTTCCCTCTATTCTCCACGGCGAACAAATCTCCCGCAATGATGGCCGGGAACGGCATCATGATGCCCGCTCCGAGGCCTTGCACCGTTCGGAATACGACCAATTGAAGCATGGTGTTCGCCGCGCCGCACAGGATTGATCCGGCTAGAAAAATGAGGATTCCCGCCGCAAAAATCTTTTTACGTCCGTACAAGTCCGAGATTCTTCCTGCCACAGGTGAAACAACGGTTGCCATGATCATATAAGAAGCGAAGCTCCAGGCATAAAGTTCAAAGCCGCCGAGATCTTTGGCGATATAACCCATTGTGGTATTGATGATGGTTGTATCCATAGAGGCTACAAGCATCGACAGAACGATGCTGACCATCACCGGAAGCCTTGATTTGTCTGCTGCCGATGCGGCCAATTGCTGACTGGACAAAATAGAACCTCCTTTAAGCCTGTTTAACCGCAGTAACAAATTGCTCGAAAAAAGCGTCGCTCTCCTCGAGCTGTTCGTCTACAGCCTGAATTTCCTCTTCGCTGCCGGGCTCGTTAAGGAAGTTTAACGCATAGCTCCAATCACGCTTGCCGTCGCTGCTTTGAAGTGTAATTTCATATGGCCTCTTATGGTTTTCCACCTCGAATTGCACGTGCCCCACAAAACCGGTGTCTTCTGCATGGGTCATCTTGGCGCCGAGTATGTGAACTTTCATCTGTTTCCATCTCCCTTTCCGGATCCGATAGTATTCAGGATATTCTTACCACGAAGATCAAAGTTATTATTGCCTAAAGAAACAGCAAAGTACAGGAAATAAATTTAAGAGGCGCCGCGGCCGTATGCAGGCAAATGCATCAAAAAAATGCTTCCGCCTTCAGGTTGATTGTACGCCCGGATGGTGCCGCCGTGCAGCTGCACGATCTCTTTGGAAATCGAAAGTCCGAGACCGCTGCCTCCTGAGGAGGAATGGCGGGATTTGTCCGTTTTGTAAAAGCGGTCGAAAATATGAGGCAAATCCTCGGGATGTATGCCTGTTCCGCTGTCGGCCACCGAGATTTCCACAGTCTCCCTGTCCTGCAAAGCTCTCAACGTAATGGTGATGCTGCCATCGGCAGCCGTATACCTAAGAGCATTGTAGAGCAGGTTGGCGAATACGCGGTCCATGCGGCGTACGTCGATCCACACGGTGGCGGAAGACGAATGCTCGCCGTCAATCAAGCAGTCAAACTGAATGCCTTTTTCCCGTATCTCCATACTATACTGCTCCAAAATACGTTCGCGCCAATCCGATAAGCTGATCACATCCCGCGAGAGCTCTACTCTCCTGGCCTCCAGTACGGAAAGCTCGAACAGATCCTGAATGAGAGAATTCAGTCCGTCCAGCCTGCCGAGCATTAAACGGATCGTCGCCTGCCGATGCTCCGGATCGGTGATGACATCATCCCTCAGTGCTTCCAGATAGCCTTGAAGCAGTGTCATCGGCGTGCGCAAATCATGCGAAATATTGCTCACCAGCTGCCTTCGGGACAGCTCCGCACGCTCCAGCTCCTCTGTCCTCTGCGCGATTCGCTCTTCGAGCGAATTGTTTAGTTCGCCGAGCTCGGCGGACATCCGTTCCGCCCGCTCATAGGTTCGGGAAAATCGCAGCGAAATGATGAAGGAATTCATCACCACCAAAAAGAGCAGCCCGAAAGGGACCATATCGATAGAGCGCCACCAGCCGTTATAGAACAAAATGTCGTTAATGATCGTCAGGACAAGGCCTGCAACACCGATTAAAGCGAGATTTGCGCCTTCCCGCCTGCGTATACGGGAGACGAGCAAGGCGGCCAGCGTTATTGCACTGACCATCAGCACATATATCTGGAACATAGCGAGCAAAGATGTGAACACCAGCGAAGGCAGCGTTAAAGCGCATATAACGAGCACAGCGGCCGCCGCTGCGGCGATTTTAAACCATCTGCGCCTGATTTCGTGCGGGTAGATCCTGTGAAAATAACCGAAGCCGGACAACGCCGCGAGCACAAACGCCGTGTATTCGAGCCGCGTTCCCCACTCCCAGCCGAGCTCCGGCAGCCACTGAAACAGAAATCCCTCGCCGATCAAGCCCATACGAAGGGCGACGAACAAGCAGAGTAAAGCGAAGAGCAGATTCGCGTACTCCTTTCTGCGAAGCACGTAGAGACCGATATGATAAAAGCCGATCATGAGCAAACAGCCGAATACGATAAGCTCCTGGGCCGCATCGCGCATTTGCAGCTTCTCTATTTGATCTGCTTGTCCGGCAATGAGCTCCGTACGAATGCCGCCGCGCCTATGATCGAAGTTTGCGACAACGAGCTTCAGATAGGTTTGCGGACTTTCGGCGTCCACATAAACGGTAGCCGGCATCTGGAACGGAACGGTCGAGCGAGCGTCTTCACCGACCTTGCCTCTGGAAAGAACCAGCTGTCCGTCTATGTACAGTTCATATGCGGTCGACACATTCGGCACTCGGATGGCCAGCAGATTCCGCTCCGTACGATGCCGAACGGTGAGTTGATAGATCCCGATTCCCTGATCGCGGATGTGAATGCCATTACCGGCGGGGATGCTGCCCCAGGTTGCGGGCACTTCGATCGTGCCGGGAATTGCCCTTGCATGGCCTTCCTCATCGGTATCGAGCCAGCTGAAGTTCCACTGACCGTTAAGAGGAACGACGCCGTCCGTGTTCCAAGACCATTCGGTTAGATCGATAAGGCCGTTCTTCGCTTGCGGAAAATGCCTGTGTGAGTCTGGAGAGGATGCGGCACACCCGCATGTCAACGTGACGAGGCAAATGGCCGCAAACACCCATTTCACCGCATTCGGCTTAATCCAATGGTAAAACTTCACGATGTTCTCTCCCCGGCATATACTGTTAGTTACGGATTATCGTTCGTTCGTGCTCGAACGTCATTGTAACGGCGCATTGATTACACGTCAACGCTTTCGTTATAATTAAGCGTGTGTTATCAAGACTCTTCGATTTGGGGGAAAATAGGGTGACAGGGTCTTCAGCCGACGTGCTTGTCGTGGATGACGAGCTCGATATCACGGAGCTGATTACGCTCTATCTGCAAAGAGAGGGCTACACGGTTCATACGGCGGACAATGGAGAAGACGCGCTCCGGATCGCCGAAACGCTCATTCCGGATTTAATCGTTCTGGACATGAACCTTGGTAAAATGGATGGAATCGAAGTTTGCCGAAGCTTGCGCTCAGGTGCCTGCGCGGATGTGCCCATTGTGTTCTTAAGCTGCAAAAGCGAGGACCGGGACATTATACGAGGCTTATCCGAGGGCGGAGACGATTACATAACGAAACCCTTCAGCCCTGGTCAGCTTGTCGCAAGAATTCAGGCGCATATCCGCAGGCGCAGGACGCGGGAGCGGAACGGCGAAGATGCCGCTGCTGTACTTTCGTTTCCCGGACTTGAAATCGACTTTCGCACTTTGGAAGTACGTCTTAACGGTGACAAAGTTGCCTTATCCGCCAAGGAATTTGAGCTCCTCAGCGTACTGGCGCGCCAGCCTAACCGGGTTTTTCCGTTGGAGGAGCTGTACCGGCGTGTATGGCAGTCGGACAGCATGGGCGATACCCGGACGCTGATGGTACACGTAAGCAATTTACGTAAAAAGATGGAATCCGATCCCGCCCGCCCGCGCTGGGTGCAAACGGTGCGCGGATTCGGCTACAGATTCAGCCCGGGCACGCCCGGTGACGACTAGAGAAAAGGAAGAACCGAACTTATGCAGATAGCTCGCGATTGGAAAGATTACGAACTGCTTGACACCGGCAACGGCGAGAAATTGGAGCGTTGGGGAGACGTCATTCTGAGACGGCCGGATCCTCAGATTATATGGCCGATCGCAGCGGAGCACCAGGCTTGGAAGCAAGCCGACGGCCACTACCACCGCAGCTCCAGCGGCGGCGGGGAGTGGAGTTTCCGCCGTACGCTGCCGGATCGATGGAAAATTTCATATGGTCCTCTGAAGTTTCATATCCGCCCCACCAGCTTTAAGCACACCGGCTTGTTTCCTGAACAAGCGGTTAACTGGAGCTGGATGATGGACAAAATACGATCCGCCGATCGGCCGATCCGGGTTCTCAATCTGTTCGCGTATACCGGCGGCGCGACAGTCGCTTCCGCTGCGGCCGGAGCCGAAGTGTGCCATGTGGACGCCGCCAAAGGAATGGTCCAATGGGCGAAAGAGAATGCGCAGCTGTCCGGATTGGAAAGCGCTCCGATCCGTTACATTACGGACGATGTTTTCAAGTTCGTTCAACGGGAAGAACGCCGCGGCCGTCAGTATGAGGCCATTATTATGGATCCGCCGTCTTACGGTCGGGGTCCGAACGGCGAGATGTGGAAGCTGGAGGAAAATCTGTTTCCGTTTTTGGAGTCCTGCCTCTCCATCCTGTCCGATCGTCCGTTGTTCATGTTGGTGAACTCGTATACGACCGGTCTGTCCCCTACCGTTCTTCACAATCTGCTGCAAATGTCCGTCGGCCGCAAATTCGGCGGCACTCTTGATTGCGGTGAGATCGGTCTGCCGATCACCCGCAGCGGACTTACGCTGCCTTGCGGAATTTACGGCAGATGGGAAAGCCAATCTTAACAAGACGAAGCCCCTTTCCGGCATAGGAATGGGGCTTTACGCATAGGATAAAAACGCCCCTTTCGCTTTGTGACGTCAGGGGTGCTTCCATTTGGATTATATAGCCGGGGTTTCCAGGTTATCTTTGGCATCTTCCGCAGCCGTGTCCGCGGCCGGCTGACGTTCGCCGGTTGCGTTGTTATCCCGGGTACCGGCCACCTTGCTGATCAGGTACACCAATAACTGCCGGTTATGGCTGGATACCCGCTCCAAGGAGCGATTCGCGATGTCGCTGCGAATAGCGACTCCCCGCTCCACTTCAGAACGGCCTACTTCAGTCATCGTTACCCACACGATCCGCCGGTCCCGCTCGTCCCTTTTCCGGACAACGAGTCCGTTGCGTGCCATACGATCGAGCAAAGTCGTGACCGCCGCTGGAGTCGTTTCAAGATGGGGGAGCAGCTCGGAGGGCTTCATCGGCTCATGGGCTTGCAGAAGCTCCAGCACTTCCAGCTGTCCTACCGTTAACCCAGGGGCCAGCTCGGCTTCCATCCGGGCGTTCCAATCCTTCGTTAGCTTCATCCAGCTTTTCACAAAATCCGCCGCATTCTCCACAGGTATGCCCCTTTCTTCCCGAACCTTGCCTCCTCTTTTATTATACTCAGGGGCTGTGTCGAAAGATAGTTTAACGCGATTAAATATTTACGACATAAACCGCGCCCATAACGAACAAGGCGACATAAGAAGACATATACTAGCTACAGAAAATGGGGAAATTCGCAGAATACTGTTAGAGGAGGCGAACCCATGACCGCATCGGATGAACGAATTAAAATGATCGGGCAGATGGCTCAAGATGCCGGATTAATAGAAGACCCACAGTGGCTCGATCGGCTGAAGGAGCCGGTGCCGCTATGGGTCGTATTGGATATGTTATTGAAGTGGATCGATCGAACGGATTCGCAGGACGGTCCGTATGACTGACAGGACGTCCGTTAATTAGCTTGACATCATCGGTTTTTTGAAAGCTTCCGTCAACAAATCCCCGCGATCTACAGATGTCATCGACTTGCCTTGGCCCCTGCGATCATCGATCGGAGCGGCCTCGGATGAGAACTCGGATACTGAACCGCCGGCCGTTATCGTCAGCAGCGTAACGGCTTCTTTGACGTAAAATCCGGCAATCAATCTCGCTCCGTTGGAACGGACCCGTTTGCCCTCTTTGAATTCGAACGTCTGAATGCCTTTGCCGGCCCGGCTTTGCTGCGGATAATCCAACAGCAGCGTACGCTTCGCATAACCAAGGTCGGATAGGACGAGAACTTCTCCTTCGTCACCGGATACGGTAACGGCATCGGCCAGTCGATCTTTCTCTTTCAGCACGATTCCTCTTACGCCCCCCGCAACGCGTCCTTGAAGGTTGACCTCGCCAAGGTTAAAGCGGATGCTCATGCCTTGCTCCGTAATGAGCAATAAATCCTCCGGCGTATCGCTGCGGAACACCTTTATGATTTCATCGCCTTCGGATACCTTGCAGGCAGCGATAGCCATGCTGCGGCTCGTCGCATACTCCGCTAATGCTGTGCGTTTCACTTGCCCGCGCTTCGTTACGAAAACAAGGACAGGCTGGTTGTCTGTACCGCTGTTTCCCGCCGACTGGGGAGCAAGCTCTCCAGGCTTAGCGGTTACTACGCCCACTATCTTGTCGTCTTTGGCGAGCGGAAGCAGATTGACGATTGCGGTGCCGGTGTCCTTCCACTTGAATTCCGGAATTTGGTGCACCGGCAGCAGGAAGTATTGGCCTTTTTGCGTGAAGATGAAGATCGGATCCAACGTGTTAAGCGTCAGATTCCAACGGATGACGTCACCTTCCTTGACCCCTGCGCTTTCGATCTCTCCGCCCGACCTTGTAAAGGAGAGCAGACTGGTGCGTTTCACGTAACCTTCCCGACTGATGGTCACGATAACCTCTTCTGCCGGTACGGTCACTTCCAGGTTCACTTTGATCTCTTCCACTTCACCCTGGATGACGGAGCGGCGATCGATACCGTATTTCTCGCGGATTTCGGCCAGCTCGTCCTTGATCACATTCATGAGTTTGCGGGGATTTTCAAGAATGGCTCGCAATTGAGCGATTTTTTTCATCGTCTCCCCATGCTCTTTTTCCAGCTGTGTGATTTCCAGATTGGTCAAACGATACAGCTGCAACGTCAGGATCGCGTCCGCTTGCCGTTCGGAGAACTGGAACTTCGCCATCAGGTTCGCCTGCGCGTCAAGGCGGTTTTTGGACGCTTTGATCGTTTCAATGACCTCATCCAGAACATTCAATGCTTTCACGAGGCCTTCGAGAACGTGCGCGCGGTCTTCCGCTTTCTCCAGATCATAACGGGTGCGGAACGTAACGACTTCCTTCTGGTGCTCGATATAGGCTTCCATCATCGCCTTGATGCCCAATTGTCGCGGCGCCTTCTTGACGATGGCTACCATATTGAAGTTATAAGCGACTTGCAGATCCGTTTTCTTCAGGAGATAAGCGAGGATGCCGTCGGCGTCCACATCTTTCTTCAGCTCGATTACGATTCTCAGACCGTTTCGACCGCTTTCGTCGCGGACTTCGGCGATCCCTTCGACTTTCTTTTCCATGCGAATATTATCAATGGCGTTAACGAGCCTTGATTTCACGACCTGATAGGGAACCTCGGTGATGATGATCTGCTGCTTGCCGCCTCTCACATCTTCGATCGCGGTTTTGGCGCGAATGTATATCCTGCCTTTACCCGTTTCGTAAGCTTCCCGTATTCCGTCTTCACCCATAATGAGGCCGCCCGTCGGGAAATCGGGACCTTTAACGATGCTCATCAACTCGGCGACCGTCATGTCCGGATTGGCGATCAGCGCAACACAGGCATCAATAATTTCCCGTAGGTTATGGGTCGGGATTTCCGTCGCGAAGCCGGAGGATATGCCGCTTACTCCATTTACCAGCAAATTCGGGTATCTTGAAGGCAGAACGACCGGTTCCTTGGTGGAGTTATCGAAGTTGTCCTTGAATTGCACGGTGCGTTTCTCGATATCGCGCAGCAGCTCCATTGCAATGGGCGACAACCGCGCTTCGGTGTAACGCATGGCCGCCGCGGGATCGTCGTCCATCGAGCCCCAGTTGCCATGCCCGTCAATGAGCATGTGCCCCATTTTCCAAGCTGCGCCATCCGCACCATGCCCTCGTAAATCGACGCATCGCCGTGAGGATGATAGTTACCCATGACGTCCCCGACGGTTTTGGCGGATTTCCTGTAGGACTTATCCGGCGTGTTGCCAGCATCATACATCGCATAGAGAATGCGCCGTTGTACGGGTTTAAGACCGTCGCGAACATCCGGGATCGCGCGGTCTTGGATAATGTATTTGGAATAGCGTCCGAATCGGTCGCCGACGACCTCTTCCAGAAACGCCGGTAAAAAGTTCTCTAGCAGGCTCACTAAAAGTCTTCCTCCACTCATTCGTTACTCTAACACTCCGTATTACGAAAAGGGTTGCCCATTCCACCGCTGTTAAAATCAAGTTGTTCTTTGAATTGAATATGCGGATACAACTCGATTTTAAAGGCGGCCGTAAACTTTCCATGGGCAATCCCTTTTCTCGATACTTCGCCGAGTAACGTTACTCCTCGAACTCCGTAAAATCCACATTCTCGATAATCCAGCGCTTGCGAGGATCGACTTTGTCGCCCATCAGGGTCGACACGCGGCGCTCCGCTTTCGCGGCGTCTTCGATCTGTACCTGAAGAAGCGTGCGCGTCTCGGGGTTCATCGTCGTGTCCCAGAGCTGATCGGGGTTCATCTCACCCAAACCTTTGTACCGCTGCAGCTCGGCGCCTTTGCCGATCTCTTTCAAGTAATTGCTCAGCTGTTCATCCGTCCAGGCGTAACGCACGGTCTCGAGCTTGCCGGACTTTCTCGTCACCTTATACAGAGGAGGCTGTGCGATGAACACCTTGCCCGCATCGATCAAAGGCTTCATATAGCGGTAAAAGAAGGTGAGCAGCAGGACCTGAATATGCGCGCCGTCCGTGTCCGCATCGGTCATTATGATTATTTTGGCGTAATTGCAGCTTTCCAGGTCGAATTCCGATCCGATGCCCGATCCAATGGCCGCGACAATCGATTTATATTCTTCATTCTTCAAAATATCGAGCAGTTTCGCTTTCTCCGGGTTCATCGGCTTGCCTTTGGTCGGCAGAATCGCCTGATACTTCGAGTCCCGACCCTGCTTCGCCGAGCCTCCGGCAGAATCGCCTTCTACGATAAACAGCTCATTGCGTGTGTAATCCTTCGACTGTGCGGGAGAGAGCTTGCCGCCAAGGCTCGCGCTTTCACTCCTTTTCTTACCGCTGCGGATTTCCTCGCGGGCTTTGCGTGCCGCTTCCCGCGCCTTGGAAGCCTGCACGGACTTACGGATCAGCTGCTGCCCGACTTGGGGATTTTCCTCAAGAAAGACAGCCATCTTCTCAGCAACGACTGCGTCCACTGCGCCTCGTGCGGATGCGCTGCCCAGCTGGTCCTTGGTCTGGCCGACGAATTCGACATCGGACATCTTGATGTTGATGACCGCCATCATGCCTTCGCGCAGATCGTTGCCTTCCAGGTTCTTTTCCTTTTCTTTAAGCTGTCCTGTTTTACGGGCATATTCGTTCATCACACGCGTATACGCGGTTTTAAAGCCGGTTTCGTGCGTGCCCCCGCCGCGGGTTGGGATCGCGTTCACGAAAGAAGCTATAGTCTCCGTATATCCGTCGTTGTATTGAAGCGCCACTTCCACCTCAATGTCGTCTTTTTCCGCAGTAAAGTGAATGACGTCATGAAGCACCGTTTTATCTTCGTTCAGGAATTGAACGAATTGACGGGCGCCTCCTTCGTAGTGAAAACTCTCTTCTTGGCCGCTGCGTTCGTCTTTCAGGTTCACCTTCAAGCCTGAATTCAGAAACGCGATTTCCTGCAGCCGCTCGGCAAGCGTGTCATAACTCATGCTTACGTTCCCGTGAAATACTTTCACATCCGGTTTGAATGTCACCTTGGTACCGGTTTTGTTCGTATTGCCGAGTACATCCATACCGCCGACCGGCTCACCGACATGTTCCTTGCCGCCCTGATCCACCCAGGTCTCGAACCGCTGTTTATGTATTTTACCGTCACGGTAAATTTCCACTTGCAGCCATTCGGACAGCGCATTCGTTACCGAAGCGCCGACGCCGTGCAAACCCCCGGATTTCTTATAGCCTCCCCCGCCGAATTTCCCCCCGGCATGGAGAATGGTGAATACGACCTGCGGCGTTGGAATGCCCGTCTTGTGCATACCGGTCGGAATACCCCGGCCGTTATCCACAACCGTTATAGAGTTGTCCTGATGAACGGTTACATCGATCCGTGAGCAGTGCTTCGCCAGATGCTCATCTACCGCATTATCGACAATCTCCCACAGCAGATGATGCAATCCGGAAGCTGTCGTGCTGCCAATATACATACCCGGCCGCTTGCGGACCGCGGTTAATCCTTCCAGTACCTGAATGTCGTCCGCGCTGTATTCCGTGCCAGCGATTGCTGCGCTTTCCGCGAACAGATCTATTTGTTCGGTCACGAATGGACCCCCTTGCTTGTCTCTTGCGTCATGATGATAACACGGATGGTTTCATTTCGAAACGGTAATCCTGATTTATCCGCACACGCGCCTTCCGTACATTTTAATTCAAGATGTCTTGCTTCGTAAAGACGGTGAATGAAACGATCAGTGCCGCGGCTGCCGAAATCCCTAGAACGATAAGGGAAAAACCGAGGTTCATCCCCTCGATCGGCGGTGGTGTGCCTTGAAGATACGCGGATAACTCCAAATTCACATTAAATAAATATTTTGCGCTTTCCCAGGATGAAGCCATGTTCGACAAGATGGTTCCGGATATAATGGCGGCCATCATCGTTACGAAACTCGCCGCAGTGTGCGTACAAGTACGGAAACCATCAGAGCGATTATGGCGACGACCATGGCGGAAAACCAGATCAGTCCCGCTTGCATGAGCAAATATACCCCTTGACTCACCGCATGAACCGAGCTTGTGTCGACATCCGCGCCGTTCACTTGAAACCCGACGAACACCGGCGCTCCCCATCCGCTGTAGCCAAAAACAAGCCCGGAAATCAAATAGGAGAGCATTACCGTCGTGACAATAATTAATGAAACATACAGGGTCAGAGTAGCCAATTTCGAAAATAAAATACGCCATCGCCTTACCGGACGTGTGAGCAGCATCTTGATCGTACCCGTCGAACGCTCCGAGGACACAAGGTCCGACGCGATGGCGAGCACCATCAGCGGAATAAACAGAGTGACGGAGTTATCCATGAAGCTGCGGGTGAAAGTGACTGCATTAGGTGTCTGAGGGTTAATGTCATGATCCAGATAATATTGCAGCTGCTGGATTAACGCCCGCCTCCACTTCTTCCATTCCTCGGGTATGCGGTCGTTGCTTAAAGCATTGGTATTCGACGTAATCCGGCTTTGAAGCTCGGCCCGCCAGTCTGTTTTAAATTTTTCGGCGCTGTTTTGAGCGATTTTCATTTGCGCATACACAAAAACCGGGATCAGGATGAGCAGAATGAGGACGACCACGGCAAAGCGTTTCTTTTTCCATACTTTCAGCGTTTCGTTCTGAATGAGTGCGAGTAAATTAGCCAATCGTCTCCCCCTCCGTCAGCCTTAGGAATAGTTCTTCCAGCGAAGGCGCAACTCGCTGGACGCTGCGAATGCCGTTGCCGGAAGCGACAAATTTGCCCACCAGATCCGGGATGCGATCCGCGTCCATTACCGTGACGATCGCATCCGACAGGTCGGACATGATCGCCTCATCGATCCGGTGCTCTTCATTCTCCACAATCCTCACACCGCACTCCGCCTCCAATAAGCGGCGGCCTTCCACCGGTTTCTCCAGCTCCCACACCGTATAAGTGCCTACCTGAGATACCAGTTCATCGACATCCCCTACCGCAATAACTTCTCCATGAGCGATAATCGCAACGCGGTCGCACATCAGTTGAATTTCGCTCAGCAAATGGCTGGAAATGAACAAGCTCATTCCCCCGTCGGCCAGCATCCGGATAAACTCCCGGAGCTCCTTGATTCCTTTCGGATCCAGGCCGTTCGTCGGTTCGTCCAGGATGAGCAGCTTGGGGTTTCCAAGCAATGCTTGAGCGATGCCGAGCCGCTGACGCATTCCCAGCGAGTAAGTTTTCACCTTATCATGGATCCGCTGGTCCATGCCTACGATTTTGACCACTTCCATTATTCTGTCCGGACTGATTCCCGCTTGCATGCGGGCGAAATGCTCGAGATTCTCCCATCCTGTCATAAAGCCGTACATTTCAGGATTTTCCACGATGCATCCGACATGCGAAAGCGCTCGCTCCGGATGCAGTCCAACCTCTTCGCCGCACAGCAAAATGCGTCCTTCCGTCGGTTTGATCAAATCGACCAGCATGCGGATCGTCGTTGTTTTCCCGGATCCGTTGGGACCGAGGAAGCCGAAAATTTCACCGGCGTGCACGTCGAAGGACACGTTATGAATGATCGGTTTGCCACCGATTTTTTTCTTTAATCCTTGCACGGACAATACGATTTCACGTTGAGCCGTTGTCATGATCCGTCATCCTCCCGTTTAATAAAGCGCTTGAACGATCCGCTCCGCGATCCGGGCGTATCCTTGCGCATTAGGATGAAAATGGTCGGAGGACAAGTACTTGGCGATCTTGTCTTCGAACAGATCATAGGTCGGTACGACCGTTGCATTGCCGTCCGCCTCCGCCAGATTGTGAGCGTAGCTGTTCCATTCTGAAATATATTGCGATCCGGGCCTCATTTCCGGCACATCGTAGAAAGGATTGTAAAGTCCGACATACACGAGCCGCGCGGAAGCGTTCATTTCCCTTATCTTTGCAAAAACCGCCTTCAGCCTTTGCTTGGCTTCCGGCATGCTGGCTTTAAGCAGCTCCAGCGATAAATCTCCGCCGCCTTCCGTCATCGATCCGCCGTTCTGCGCGATCTGGAATAGGTCGTTGCCGCCGATCGTGAACAGAATGATATCCGCTTTCCCAAGCGAATTGCGGTATCCTCTTTCGTCCAGCCTTTGTACCAGCTGATCCGCCCGCAGTCCGTTGATGCCCAGATTATTAATCGTTCTGACCGGTTTATCCAATGCTTTCACCAGACCCGCAGTCACTCCTTTAACGTAGCCGTTACCGGTCGCATCGCCGGTACCCACCGTTAAAGAGTCACCAACAGCCGTTATAAGCACTTCTTCCTTCATCGTCAAATCTTCTCCCGTCGGCGAAGCGGTCGGTGAAGCGCCGGGCAAAGCCATTCCTCCAGGAGGAAACCATGTATCTCTCAGCGCCCAGCCGAATCCGACCAGCAAAGCTAATAAGCACACCAATGTTGCCGTACCTAGAATACGCCATAACCATGAGGACTTTATCATATGACTGCTCCCCCTGTACCGCTTTATCCGGACACTTGTCCCGAAATTGCTTGTTAGCATCAACGATAACGGTTCCGGGCATATTTTTCAAATTAAAAAGAAAACCGTCCGACAGCGATTGCTCGCCGATCGGACGGTTCTTTGACTTACGCGGATAAAAACCGGTATTGCGCATCCACCAAATTCGGTAATGTCCCGGACGTCTCATCAGTTCCTCATGATTGCCCATTTCGATGATTTGCCCATGATCGAGCACGACGATGCAGTCGGCGTGGCGGATCGTCGACAACCGGTGGGCCACGATAAATGAGGTGCGCCCTTGCAGCAGCGTTGACAGCGCTTCTTGAATACGCAGCTCCGTTTCCGTATCGATGCTGGCCGTCGCTTCATCCAGAACAAGAATCTGCGGTTCCGCAAGCAGCGCGCGGGCGAAAGATAACAGCTGGCGCTGTCCGACGGAGAGAGCGTTGCCGCGCTCCTGCACTTCGGTATCATAGCCGTCAGGCAGCTGCGAAATAAATTCGTGAGCTCTTACCGAGCGCGCTGCGGCTTCCACCTCGGCATCGGTCGCATCGGGGCGGCCGTATCGAATATTGTCCCGGATCGTACCC
The DNA here is from genome assembly GCF_000829465.1 of Cohnella kolymensis. Taxonomy (GTDB): domain Bacteria; phylum Bacillota; class Bacilli; order Paenibacillales; family Paenibacillaceae; genus Cohnella; species Cohnella kolymensis. The sequence continues at coordinate 124,473 of NZ_JXAL01000026.1, forward strand.
GAGAAAATGAACGTGTCCTGAAGAACGATGCCGATCTGGCTGCGCAAGCTCTCGATGGTAACATCCCGAACATCGACCCCGTCGAGAAGGACGCGGCCTTCTGTCGTGTCATAGAAGCGGCACAACAGATTCACGATTGAGCTTTTACCTGAGCCGGTGTGGCCGACCAACGCTACCGACATGCCGGGCTTCACGTCAAGGTCTATTCCTTTCAGAGCAAGCCGGTCACTGTCATAGCCGAAGGTTACACCATCCAATCGCACATGGCCTTGAAGCTTGGGCAGCCGGGGGGCATTCTCTTTCTCCGGTACCGCCGGCGTTTCATCCATAAATTCAAAGATACGCTCTGCGGAGGACATCGAAATCAGCAGCTGAGAATACATCATACCGAGTCTGGTGATCGGTTCCCAGAAGCTGCCGACGTAAGTGACGAACGCCACCAGCACACCTACAGTCATTGCACCGGATTGAATCAGGTACGTTCCGTACAGCAGCAGGATCAACGTGCCGATCGCCGAAGTCATCTCGATCACGGGACCGAACGTCTGGTTTAGTGCCGAAGCTTTATTCCAGGAACGAATATTGCTCTTGTTCATACCGTCGAAATACACTATATTTTCCCTTTCCTGACCAAAAGCTTGCGTCACGCGAATCCCTTGGATACTTTCATTTAAATGGGCATTGATGCGCGACTGCTTGATGCTGACGATTTGCCAGGCCATCCGGATTTTCTTCCTCAGCGAGGAGGATACGACGATCATGATCGGAACGGTAATCATCACCGCAAGACCCAGTTTAGGCTGAAGCACGAGCAATATGATCGTAATCCCGAAAAGCTGCAGGATATCGATGATTGAGTTGATCACACCGTTGGTAAACATATCTTGCAGCGAATTCACGTTATTGGTTACCCGAACGAGCACGGAACCCGCGGGACGCTTGTCAAAAAACCGGAACGACAGAGATTGAATATGGCTGAAAAGCGCGGTGCGCAAATCAAAGTTAACCTTTTGCCCGATTTGGTTCGTTCTTTCAATCGTATAGTTCTGTGCCCACCATCGCAATCCATACAGGAGCAGCATCGCTGCAACCAGAAACATGAGCAGGCTCGTGCTGGTGTTTCCATCCTCCGGATGAATCGCCCGGTCGATCGCCATACTCATCAGAAAAGGAATCGCGAGTCGTGATAACATGCCGAACACGGTCATGACGAACACGACGCGGCTGACTTCGGCCCGATAAGGGCGGATATAAGCGAACAGTCTGCCGATCTGCTTCCAATTAAACGGCTTATCGATAAAATCGTCATCCTGATAGACGAAATTGCGGCTCATCCCGTTACCCTTCTTTCTGACGGCTGCGTGAAGCTCATCGGCGCTGCGTCGAGTTCATCCGGACGGTCTGCGTATTGTATGCGATAAGTTTCCCGGTACAGCCCCGGTTGACGAACGAGCTTGTCGTGACTGCCCCTCTGCACCGTATGGCCGCGGTCCAGCACAAGGATTTCATCGGCATTGCGGAGCGAAGAGATCCGATGAGCGATAATGAACACCGTGCGGCCATGCATCACTCGGCGCAGCGATTGTTGAATCAGTTGTTCCGTCGCCATATCGAGCGCGCTTGTCGCATCATCCAGAATGAGCACCTTTGGCTTGCGTAGAAATGCTCGCGCAATGGCAAGACGCTGCTTTTGTCCGCCCGAGAGGCCCATGCCCCGTTCTCCGATGACGTTTCATAGCCGAGCGGCAGCTCCCGGATAAAGTCGTCCGCTTGTGCCAATCTTGCCGCTTCTTCGATTTCCTCCATCGTTGCATCCGGACATCCGTAGCTGATGTTTTCCTTAATCGTCGTGGAGAACAGGAACGATTCCTGAAAAACGATCGCCACTTGGCGGCGCATCGCTTCCAGATCGATGTTGCGGATATCCACGCCATCCAGTGTGATGGCTCCTTCCGATACGTCGTAAGCACGCAGCAGCAGGCCGACAGCCGTTGATTTGCCTGACCCCGTGCCTCCGAGCAACCCGACCACCGAACCGGCGGGAGCGTCCAGATCGAATCCCAGCAGCGCAGACGCCTGAGTTTCATCGCCCGAATAACGGAAGCTTACATCTTCAAAGCGCATATTTCCTTGCACCGCTTCGTCTTCCAAGACAAGGCAGTTGGCGGAGTTTCGTATCGATATCGGCTGGTTCAGCAGCTCGAGCAGTCGTTCCCCCGCCGCTTTCGATTGTGTATAGTTATTGATCTGGAAACCTAGCATCCACAGAGGCGCAACAATCAAGCCAAGAAGCCCTGACAGAGCGACTAAGTCTCCCAACGTCAACGTGCCATGGATAACCCGCCATCCGCCTGCCAACAGCAGCGACGCCACGCTCAAGTTCGCAATGAATTCGATCATCGGAAAATATTTCGCCCACACGCTTGCCAGCTGAAGGTGATTATCCCGGTATTCCTCATTGTTGATGCTGAACTTCTGCAGCTCAAACGGCTCGCGGGCGAAAGACTTCACCGTTCGAACTCCCGTGATGTTTTCCTGTACGCTGACCGTCAGACGGCCGACTGCCGAACGCACCGAGCGAAAAACCGGATGAATCGCCTGCTCGAAACGGATGGCAATATATCCCAGAACGGGAATCATTGCCAATGTCATTACAGTCAGTTTCCAATCGATAAAAAACATCATCGTAAAGCCGAAAATAACGAGCAGCGCCGTGTTTAACAGCTGGGCAAACCCGAAGCCGATAAAGTTGCGCATGCCTTCAATATCCGCAGTAAGTCGGGACATCAGATCTCCGGTTTTAGCGGTATCGTAATAGGAAAAAGATAAATTTTGCAGCTTCTCGTAACACGCATTGCGCAAACGGTAAGCCAAGCGGTTACCCAATCGGCCTCCACAAAAACCGTGCACGAACTGAAAGCTCGCTTTTACAAAAACGACACCGACCGCTGAAAGAGATAATGCCAGTACTCCCTCGAAGACGCGGGGCGTAATGATGTCATCTATTAGAATTTTGAGCAAAAGAGGATAGACCAAGCCCAGTGCCGTCGCCAACGCCAATCCGGCCACAGACCCCAAGAGGAACGTCTTGTCGTTCCAATAATACCTCTTCAATTCGCGAAAAATATTCAATCCATATCCTCCCGCCGATTGTGATTACCGAAGTTTAACTGAATCCCAAATCCCAGGCAATAGCCCGAAATCCCTATAATTCCCTCTGTGTCGAGGGAATTGATTTTGGCATGAATTCCCGATTCCATAGGCTCTCAAATTTGGAGAATTAACGCCATTTACCTTCTTCTCTCCTCGCCAGGTGTAGATATTTAGAGATAACAAAAGAAAAAGCCTCCTCTCATCGGATAATCGACGAGAAGAAGCTTTCATTCACCTTTATTGCCTTATTTTATGCCAACGCTCCTTGAGATCCGCTAATATCCTCTCTTCTCCCGGTTGGATCAGAGACCGGCTCAAGCTCTCCGCGAAGGCCGCCAGCTGCCGTGCTAATGCGTCGGAGCCCTGTTTCAAGACGTCATTCAATGCGGCTGTCGCGGCGTCGTTCCACATTTCTTGAAGAGCGGACAGCTGCGTATCCGCTTCAAGAAACAGCTGCTCCTCCAATCGATTCCTGAGAGCATTTTTCCCCTCATTTTCGAAGAAGTGCTTTGGTGAACGGAAGGAGCTCCATAACGCTTTGCCTTCCACATGAGGCCCGGCCGCGAACGGTTCAATGAGAGGCAGCTCCAATGGGGACTGGGACAACGTTTCCGGTGTGAAACCCTCCCGGGCTAACTCGGCAACGGCCTCCGTATCCAGTGCGCTCTCCACCATGTTGTGCAGCGTACCTTCCAGACGCAGACCGGCCGCACGAAGCTCCTGGAGCAAATCCTCCCCAAGGGAACGTTTCAAATCGGCCCAGCAGGCTTGCAGCATTTTCTTCAGATCTCTGCCGTCGTCTTGCAGTACGGATGGATGAAATGCCGATTGGAAATGTTCATTAAAACGATAACGTACCCTTTGGCGCAAATGATAAAGCTGTTCCGCAATTTCCTGCAGCAGCGGCTGAACCGCGGCGGGCGGCAGAATTGCCGAGCCTTGAATCCGCCACTGTTCCGCCTGGTTTTGCAGCCGCTGCGCTTTTGCGTCGCGGGTAGCGGCATCATCGTTTGCAGATTGCACCCAGCTGTCAAGCAGCCTTTCAACGCGATCAAGCTCCTTGTTCGCCGAAGCTAGCGCCAGCCCGCCAAGCTCTTGCTCGGAGAACGAATGAAATGCCTGCTCGAAATCCATTAAACCTGAAGCTTGAAGCTCCTCTTTGTCGTTGTGTTTTTTCGCGTCGAGGCCATTAAGGCTGGATACGGCGAACAATCTGGGATTACGTATCCCATGCTTTAACAGCTGAGCGGCGACGTGCTCTCTCACCGAGTCCAGCTCGGTCTCGGACGCTGCGAGATCGGCGGCATTGATAACGAAAAACATTTTATCGAGCTCAAATACATCTTTAACGCTGCCCAACTGGTTCAGAAACTCCCGGTCGGCTTCCGTGAATGCATGGTTGTAATAGGTGACGAACAATACGGCATCTGCGTTCTTAATATACTGGAAGGCTACTCCGGTATGCCGCGCATTGATTGAATCCGCTCCAGGCGTATCTACGAGTACAGCCCCGCTGCGGGTTAATGGAGATTCGACGTACAAATCGATTTCCGCGACAAAACAAGAGGCTTGTTCTTCGGCCGCATAACGGCGGTACTCTTCTTTACCTACGGTTAATTGCTTGCCCAGCATAGGACCGTATACATTCCATCCGCTGGCGGCAGCCCGAAGGAAGGCTAGATGCGGTCTTCCGCGCGGATGCAAATCATCCTGTGCAATTTGATCCGTCAGCCTCAATAATCCGGGAACATCAGTGCCCGCGTCTTCCACTTGCTTCTGCTCGAGTCCGAGCCTCTTCAAAGAATGAACAAGATCCTCGGTAAATGCTTCTACAGATTTCATAGTGATGAGTGCAGTTCCGTTCTCGGCATTGCCATATGGCGCAAGAATACGGTTGATTGTCGCCGTCGTCGGGTTCGGAGAAACCGGAAGAACGGGTTCACCGACCAAGGCATTGGCGAAGCTGGACTTGCCTGCGCTGAATGCACCGAAAAGCGCGATCGTAAAACGCTTATTCCGGAACCGCTCCGCTTTCGCCGATAAGCCGTCCGCCATACCGGACAGTGCCGGAAGCCGGGACAGCAGAGCGGCTGCCCGTTCCAGCTTGTCGGCAGCCATTTGCGAAGCGCCCGTTTCAGGCTGTTCGGCAGCGACGCCGGCCCTCTCGCTGTCATTGTACGGAGTCAATTCGCTGATCTCGTCATCATTCCGCTGCTCAGTCGCGCCAATTGTTGAGCTGAAATCGGCGGCCACCGGCTCGGGAGTCGGCAATTCGATTGCCGGAACAGCCGCTTCATCAGGCATCAATGCCAGCATCCGCCGTTCTTCCGCCTTCTCCTCTGCTTCCAATGCAGATATCGCTGCTGCCGCTCCATCTCTGACATCCAGCTCTGACAGCTGTTGCTGCAATGTAAAGGCGGCGGCTTCTCTGTCGGGCTTGCCTTTTGCTTGTAACTCTTCGATCCATTGCAGTGCTGTCTTTCGATACTGCCCCTTTATTTCAGCGCTGATCTCGGAAGCGTAATGCAGCGTCGCCTGGCCATCCGCGCCGGCGCCTGGTTTCACTCTCTGTTTCAGCCAGTCGGCTGTAACCGGAAGGAAGGACGCTTCCAACGACTCTTCCAATGAAGGCTCGCCCCAGCCGGCATTTTCCGCTTCTTTGCGAAGCAAATCTCTTACATGTCCATTCAAGTTAGCAGTGACTTGCCGATTGAAATCGGATGCCAGCAGCTCAAGCCTGCGTAGCTTCTCCGCATCGGTTTTGGCCGCGCTTGCCAGCCAGCCCGCCTTAAATCCCGGCTGCATGGCTTCAAGCACAGCTTGGGCTTTGTCCCTGGTTTCAGCAGGCATAACATTGGCATTGTTCAACAAGCGTTCCAGCTCGGATCGGAACTGCTCTTTTTGCAAATCGCCGGCCGATTGAACCGCATCCAATCGTTCCGCTAAATCCGCTCTTAAAGCTGCTCGTTGTTCTTGCTCCCCGCCTTCACCCAGAGTTTCTAGAAGCGTCTCCCTTTGTGTCCGATGCTGTTCATGCAGCGTCTCCCGGAATTGATCGGCCAAATGGACGGCCGACCGGCGAACGCTTCTTAACATGAGCGGAGCAGCCAGCGGCTGCAAAGAGACCAATAGCTTCGTGAGCTCCTTCCATTGTGAAAGAGGATGATCCCGTTCCCTGAGCGATAGAAATACAATTCCGGCCGTATCAATGCCCCAGTTGCCCAAAGCCTGCCGCAGGCTGTCCTGGAAATCCACGAAAGCGAGCTGCTCTTCGCGATGCTTGTCGATCTGGTTCACAATGAGATACGTCGGCTTACCCCAACGGGTTAAGCTTCGCAGAAACCGGAAATTCACTTCCGACTGCACATGGTTGTAATCCGTCACGTAAAAGACGACATCGGCCAAATGCAGCGCGGATTCAGTCGCCGCACGATGCGCGCCGTCGGTTGAGTCTACTCCGGGTGTGTCGACAATCGCGAGCCGATCCCCCAGCAGAGGGATCGGATAAGATACTTTTATTGAAGAAACTCCTTCACCGTCGACTGCAAAATCGTGCAAATTTTCCACTGCAATCCGCTTGGAGGGATGTTCCCTGCCGTCCTTATCTTTGAAGACCATCTCGGCAGACGGCTCGCCATTCACGATCGTAACGACGTTAGCGCTTGTCGGAATCGGCGACGAGGGCAATAACGAAGCGCCGCTTATCGCATTGACTAACGTTGATTTACCCGCTGAAAAATGTCCGCAGAACGCGATCGTAAGCCGCTCCTGTCCCAGCTTAGCGGACAGTTCGCGATATTTGGCCGCCTGAACGGGATCCCCTTTGTCGGCAGCTATTTCGGACATTTGCTCTAGCGCACGCCGATACCCGCCCGCTTCCGCGTTGTTCAACAGCCGCTCGGGAGCGCTTGTTTGTGTGTGACTCACGTTGTTACGCTCCTTTTCTTCTTAAAGGCAGCCTTCATGCGGGCTTTCCCTTCCTTACAATTCTCAAGCAATGGACAAACCTCGCATTTAGGGTTTTGCGCTTTACAGTGATACCGTCCGAAAAAAATAAGGCGATGATGCGTAATCGTCCATTCATTTCGAGGAACTTTGCGCATCAGCTTCTTCTCTACCTCGAGAACCGAGTCCTCGGGTTTGGCGATTCCCAGCCGTTTGGACACTCTCTCCACATGCGTATCCACCGCAATGGCGGGCACATCAAAGGCGTTCGAGACAACGACATTGGCCGTCTTCCTGCCGACACCTGGCAGCTCCGTTAACGCTTCGTGTTCGCGGGGAATTTCTCCGCCATGTTTATCTATGACAAGTCTGCAAAGCTTCTGAATGTTCGCCGCTTTGTTGCGAAACAGGCCGATCCGGCGGATGTCATTCTCCAGCTCTTCTAACGGAACGTTCAGATAATCTTGGGGCGTGCGATATTTATCAAATAAAGCGGCGGTAACCTTATTGACGGTTTCATCGGTGCATTGAGCGGATAGAAGCACGGCAATCGTGAGCTCGAACGGATTGCGGTGGTTCAGTTCGCACCTCGCATCGGGAAACATCTCTGCTATCGTATCCAGCGTATGCCGCATTCTAGTAGCGTTCATGGGCTCTCCTCTACTTCCGAAATTCATACCCAAGTGTATCGGAAATTTGCATATACGGCAATAGAGGGGGTGTAGTGAATGGGAAAAGTCGGGACGAGGATATCTCCTTCCATGATAAGCAAAAGGACTGCCATGAGGCAGCCCTTTACCGGAATGGATATGTGATTACTTCGCGATTTCTACTACTTTGCCGCGGAGCATGTAGAGCGAGACGGCGTCACCATTTTGCAGATTCGAGGTCGTTAATGCAGTCGTTCCCTGATGGATATATACGTCAGGGTGTAAAGCAAACGAGTAGTTGGTATCGGACATTTCATGCAGTACGTTCAATGTCCGCGCGGAATTGTCATAATACCATACCTCTTTGCGCAAGGCCGGCACGATCTGGATCACGATGCGATCGTTCTCATCCTTGCGGATCTCCACACGGTCATCCGGCTGCACGGCAGTAAGCGAACCGAGAACAACATTGTCACGCATGATCAACGGCGAAGATCCGGCCGTTTTCGTTACAATGGCGCCCGATGGAGTGAGGATGTCCAAGCTGGCGGCAGCGCTGTTGACGGAAGATACCCGTCCGTATACTACCGCTACCTTTTTAATAGTAACCGCCGTGTTGCCTTGCAGTGTCGCATTAATTAAAGATCCGGCAGTGATCGAACCCAAGCCGATGGCAGCCCCGTTATCATCCTGCAGCGTTACTCCGGATGCCACAGTCCATTCTTCTGTCGCACCGTCGCTCCTCTTGACGCGGAGTTTGCCGGCTGCCGTATCCACGGATACCGCCTCAAACTGCACGTTCTTTTGTACCAGAACGGTTGCAGCCTGATCTTGAGCCGCGTTCAGAAGCACCGTCACTTGATCCCCGGCACGAATATCGGCGTAGGTTTCCGAATTTTGACCATAGATCTCCACCGCAGGCGTTTGGTATTGCAGCGTGATCACATTCCCTGCGGAAGGCATGATATTCAAAGTTTTTGAAGTCGTATTATTTTCAACAACTGTACCCGAATACTTGGCCACAATAGACACAACCACCGCATTTTCTCCGCTGAAGCTTACATTCAGCTTTTTACCTTTGACGGTGATCATTGGAAGAGCCGCTTCCGCAAGTAATGAAGTCCCGTTCAAATCATAGCGGACATTACTTCCAATGAAGAGGTTGCGAGCTTTGCCCGACGCGTCAATGAGAGAGAGCGTCTTTGTATCCGCTACATAACCTGCTACAGTTGCGCCGTTCAGCGTTTGCACCGTACGGTTAGTCACCGTGATCATGTTCACTTTGCCGTTAGCATCGAGCGTTAACGTCACGGCATCGTCTTTTTGCAGATCGTCAATCGTCGCGTCGTTCAAGCCTTGAATTTTCACCGCAGCATTGTCGGCCAAATACTCGGCCTGGAGTTTGTCATTTACCGTGAACTGTATGGTTTTATCCGCCTTGCTGACAGTGACCAGCTTGCCTGAAATCGCCTGCTGCCCGGACTTGGTGATGACGATGCTTGTAACCAAGCCTGTCTTCACCTCGTACGTGATCGCATCGCCCGCCTTAAGCTGGTCCAGCGCCAAATTCGCACCGTTCTGCTTAATCGTCGCATTGGCGGATACCGTCAGGTTTTCCGTTGCGCCCGTTACAGAATCCTTCAGCTGCAGACTGCGGGAAACGGCGTTCCAGGCGGCAACGGTGCCGCTGCCCGTTTTGTTGAGCACCGATTGTTTGACGTTGACAGCAACAACTCTGCCCTCTGTGCGGACGGTATCCACCATTACCTTCACATCCACATTGATCGGAAGGTCCTTCAGAGCAATGGACCGGCCATTGGAATCCGTTACAACCGGCGGATGCTCGGGGTCATAGGTAAAGGGCTTGTAATCTTCACCGATCAAGACAGTCAATCGGTTCAGAGATTCCGACACTCTTGTGAGCGTACCTTCGTGGACGTTGACTTTAGGCTTGTCACTCGTCTGCTCGACATAACCGATGCTGCCGTCGCCATTGCTGATCAGAGTCGCTTCGGCATACTGCTTCAATCCGGTCAGGGATGAAAGGTTGTCGGAATCGAAACGGTAGATTGAGGTGTCAGGCGTAATCGTGTAGTCACGAATCGAACCGTCCCCATGAAGCACACTCAATTGGCCGGTGGAGATGGACAGGAGAACACCGTTCACTTGGCCGGCATAGGCCACCGGAAGCTGTGACTCGGCACGACTGAACAGAGTGGACGCCGTAGCACGGGTAACGGCAGCCTTCGGATCGAAATTCCCGGCAGTCACCCCTTTTACCAGGCCTGCGGCAACCGCAGCGTTGATATAGCCGACCAGCTTGGCGTCTATCTTGGCATGATCGTTGAAGGATGCCTCGTCCGCAGCCATTGCTTTCGCATCGGCCTCTTTGCCGACCGCACGCACCAGCAGACGCGTGATCCACTCCCGGCTGGCCGGGCTTCTTCCCCACGCCTGCCCTTTCTCTTTGCCGGCAAGCGCGACTTCTTCTTCCAAGAGCAGAAGCTTCTTTTGGAAAGCGAGATTTAAATATTTCTTGTAATCCTCTTTAATTTGCAATGAGCTTGGAAGAACGATGACCTGAGACGAATTCACCTGATCGTCAATGCCCATAAAACGAAGGGCGATAATGACGGCTTCCTCGCGGCTCACCGCGTTATTCGGATTAAACTTGCCGCCCGTTCCGCCCTTGAGGATTCCTTGTAAAGCCAGCTTGCTGATGTGCTTTTCCGCCCAGTGGCCGGCTTTAACATCGCTGAAAGGTGCAGCAGCGGCAGCTGCATCAGCTGTTGTCCATACCGTGCCGGTCCAAATTACGGAAGCTAGAGCCGCACCGGAAACCCATTTCTTCATATGTACATTCATTGACATACTGTCTCCTCTCCCTTTATACACACAGGCCGGCCCCCCGAAAGAGGGCCGGTCGACTTACGACAATTTCAATTGTTGTTTGATTCCGTTGGCAATGGCAGCGGCGACACGATCCTGTAAAGCTGCGGTCCATAATCGCGGTTCATCGACCTTGTTGGACAAATAGCCGGCTTCAAGCAAAATGGCGGGCATCGTCGTGTACTTGATCACTTTGAACCCGGCTTGACGGACGCCGTTATCTTTCAGTCCCGTTGCTTGTACCATGAGCGAGTGCATCAGCTTTGCGAAGCTGAGGCTGTTCGCCCTTGTATAGTAAGTTTCGGTCCCGTTAGTCGAAGCATAGTAGCTGTTGGCATGAACCGAGATGAACAAATCGGCGCCGATAGAATTTGCGAGATTCACCCGATCATCGAGCGAAGGATATGTATCGCCGCTTCGGGTAAGTACAAGCTTGATTCGATCATCGTTTGCAAGCAGAGCTTGCACCTTACGTACAATGATCAGGTTGAACTCCTTCTCCCAATGTCCGCTGATACCTCTGGCACCCGGGTCCGATCCGCCGTGGCCGGCGTCAAGAACGACCGTAAACAGCGATTTGTCCGGTACCGGCTGTTTCAGCTCAATTCTCAATTCACCTGTCGTCGTATTGTTGAGAATCGTGTAATCCCAAGGTTGATTCAAATCCAATACAAACCGCAAGGTTCTCGGATTATCCGCGTAGAGAGAGTACCGCACTTTGGTGAGAGCGGGATGATCGCTGACGAGCAGTTCACCCTGTTTGCCCAAGGCGGGATCCGCCGGCAAAGCAGGCAGGAAATTCGTGTTGAAATCCGCACTTGGCAGATCGACGACTACCCTTTTTGGAAAATCGAGCGACGTGACGGACGGAGTGACAAGTCCGTCATATTTCAGCACGACTGCTTCCGGCTCATATCGTACTTCTTGAATATGTCCGGCTACCTGCGGAGGTACCGAAGGCAGAACGGGTCCGGGATCGGTCGGCTTGTCCGGCAAGTTGCCGATCATGCCGTCTTCCGGCGGAACGGTGTCATCGGAACCGTTGCCTTGTCCGCCCGGCAGGTTCCCGATCATGCCGCCTTCAGGAGGCTTGGTATCGGAAACATCCGTGTTGCCTGGATTCGTATTACCGGACGAATAGACGAATGCCGCTTTGATCCGGTTATCCCACATGACCTGAATGTCGAGCGAATCCCCCAAAAACCGGAGAGGAATGAGAACGTTGTTCGATTTAATTTGCGGCGAGATACCCATCGTTTGGGCGCTGCCGTCGACGTAAGCTGTGGCTTTGTTCAGTGTCATCCGAACTTCTGTGGAGTCGTCCGACACCGTAACCTGCTTCTTCTTATTGTCGTAATTCACCGTGTAACCCATGTTTTCCGTAACGATCCGAACAGGCACCATCACAAAGTTGTCAATGATTACCGGCGGAACTTTAGGCTGCAGGGTTTTGCCGTCCAGAATGAGTTTTGGCTTCAGCTGAACAGTTGTTGCGGCATGAGCCATACCCGTACTCAGGAACAGCATGACGATGGCGACGAACAACAAGGACGTCCACTTCTTCATGCTTCACCTCGGTGTGAAAATAGATTTGCGACCGTACCGAATGGGTATAAACCTTCGGCTTGTCCACGAATCATTAGACGACCTGCTCTATTAAAAGTTGCGAGAGTGAGGAAAAAAAAGGTCTTTTGTCCCGAATTTTGCCGATTCGAGGACAAAAGACCTGTTTAATAGATTTGTTAGGCATTTTTCGAGTTATGCGCTGGCTTCGGATGCACGTTTGGCTTCATACGCCGAAATCGCGTCCTCATGCTGAAGGGTGAGACCGATATCGTCCAGCCCCTGCAGCAGGAATTGACGGCGGTGCTCATCGAGATCGAATGCGATGCGCAGACCTTTGTCATCCGTCACGACTTTTTGCTCAAGATCGATATTCAGCGTGTATCCCTCTTGCGCTTCGGTCCGCCGGAACAACTCGTCAACCTGCTCTTCGCTCAGCTGAATGGGAAGAATGCCGTTCTTGAAACAGTTGTTATAGAATATGTCGGCGAAAGAAGGAGCGATGACACAGCGGAAGCCGTAATCGAGAATCGCCCATGGCGCATGCTCGCGGGAAGAACCGCAGCCGAAATTGGCGCGGGAAATGAGCACGGACGCACCTTGGTAGCGAGGTTTATTGAGGTTGAACTCGGGAATGACATTCCCCTGCTCATCCCATCTCCACTCAAAGAACAGAAATTGGCCGAAGCCGCTTCTTTCAATCCGTTTCAGAAATTGTTTTGGAATAATTGCGTCCGTATCGACATTGACCCGATCGACCGGGGCAACGAGACCCGTCATTTTAGTAAAAGGTTGCATTGTCGTTTCTCCTCCCTTACGCCGTTACTTCGGTCTTTAATTCCCAATTGCGCACATCGACGAAACGTCCGTGAATCGCTGCAGCGGCAGCCATTGCCGGCGATACGAGGTGCGTGCGTCCGCCGCGGCCTTGACGGCCTTCAAAGTTGCGGTTCGAAGTCGATGCGCAGCGCTGTCCCGGCTGCAGAACGGTCGGGGTTCATCGCCAGGCACATGCTGCAGCCCGCATCGCGCCATTCAAAACCGGCTTCCGTGAAAATTTTGTCCAAGCCTTCTTTTTCCGCCTGGATTTTAACGCGGCCGGAGCCCGGAACAACGATTGCCGTTACGTTCGGGTTCACCTTATAACCGCGGGCAATCGCGGCAGCCGCCCGCAAATCCTCGATGCGGCCGTTCGTGCAAGAGCCGATGAATACATAGTCAATCGGGATCTCCGTCATTGGCGTGCCTGGTTTCAGTCCCATGTACTCGAGTGCGTTGGCAGCCGCTTTACGTTCGTTCTCTGTCGGAAGCTCTGCCGGCACCGGTACGGAAGAAGTGATTCCGGTTCCCATCCCCGGGCTGGTTCCCCAAGTAACCTGAGGGATCAATGAGTTCACGTCAAAATCCAGTACTTTATCAAATTGTGCGCCTTCATCGGTGCACAAAGCTTTCCATTGCGCGACGGCAGCATCGAACGCAGCGCCTTGAGGAGCGTATTCGCGTCCGCGCAAATATTCGAACGTCGTTTCGTCGGGAGCGATCAAGCCTGCGCGCGCGCCTGCTTCGATCGACATGTTGCAGACCGTCATCCGCTCTTCCATCGTGAGCACACGGATCGCTTCGCCGCTGTACTCCATGACGTATCCGGTTCCGAAATCCGTGCCGTATTTTGCGATCAATCCGAGAATCAAGTCTTTTGCGGTAATGCCGGGCGCTCTTTTGCCGTTGAAGCGGATGAGCATCGTCTTCGCTTTGGATTGCTGCAGACATTGAGTGGCGAGCACATGCTCCACTTCACTTGTGCCGATTCCGAAAGCCAAAGCTCCGAAAGCGCCGTGCGTGGAAGTATGGCTGTCGCCGCACACGATCGTTTTACCGGGATGCGTGAGCCCCAGTTCAGGCCCCATTACGTGAACGACGCCTTGATCGATCGAGTCCAGGTCATACAGCTTTACCCCGAATTCCCGGCAGTTGTCGGTAAGCGTATCAACCTGCTGTTTGGAGATCGGGTCGGAAATGTTAAAGCGGTCTTTCGTCGGCACGTTATGGTCCATTGTAGCGAACGTCAGGTCAGGACGCCGCACTTTACGGCCGGACATGCGCAAGCCTTCGAATGCTTGCGGGGAGGTCACTTCGTGCACCAGGTGCAGGTCGATGTAAAGGACGCTTGGCTTGCCTTCCTCTGCGACGATGACGTGATTGTTCCAAATTTTCTCGAACATCGTTTGTTTACTCATATGTTTATTCACCCCAATAAATTGTTTAGCTTGAATAAGCATAGCATTTGTTCTTTCATTGATCCAAGATATAATATCTATAAGGTTAATAGTTCAAAACTATAGTTAAAAGGGGGATATGCATGGAATTCCGTCAGCTGCAATATGCGATCCAAATCGCATCAGAGCGCAACTTCTCCCGGGCAGCCGAGAAGCTTCATATTGCTCAGCCGTCGCTCAGTCAACAGATTTCCAAGATCGAAAAGGAGCTGGGTGTGCTGTTGTTCAAGCGCAGCACGAACTCGGTGGAACTGACATATGCGGGTTCGGTTTTCGTCGAAAAAGCTCAGCAGATCGTGGACATGACGGAACAGCTGCGCCGCGAGATGGAGGATATCGCAGATATGCGCAAAGGGCGGCTCGTCGTCGGCAGCTTGCCGATTACCGGAACCCACGTTCTGCCTCATGTGCTTCCGGTGTTCCGCGAGGCGTATCCGGACATCGAGGTCGTGCTGATCGAAGAGTCAACCAAAATATTGGAGCAGCTGACGGCAAGCGGAGGCACCGATGTCAGCCTGCTTTCTCTCCCGCTCGTTGAACCGTCTCTTGCATACCTGCCTGTTATAGAAGAAGAGATTTGTCTGGCCGTTCCTCCGGATCACCGTTTGGCGCAGCGCGTCGCGGGGGCACACATTTCCATTGCCGAGCTTAAGGATGAACCTTTTGTTCTGTTAAAAAAAGGGCAAGGCTTCCGTGCCATCGCGCACGATCTGTGCAAATCCGCGGGCTTTGAGCCCAATGTTGTGTTCGAGAGCGGCAACATCGATACGGTGCAATCGCTGGTTGCTGCAGGGATGGGTATCGCATTCGTTCCGAAAATGATCACCCGCACAGATTGGCATGGCCGGGCGCCGGTCTATTTGACCATGGAGGGCCGGCCGACAAGAACGCTCGTCATCGCTTATCGCAAAGGGCGCTATCTTTCCAATGCCGCGGAAGCTTTTATTTCCACTTTCCGCAGCATCATGAATCAGATCGGGAGTTAACAATACGCGCAATATTATTCTTTCGGCGAACGAATTGAAAGACGAAGAAATCGTCTTACGTCCTCTATTTAATACAAAGTCGGTCTGCGGTCGGCAAAAACCGGGATGCGCCCTCTTACTTCGTCAACCAAATCCAGATCGATTTCAGCGGTAACAATGGTCTCCTCTTCTCCCGCTTCCGCCACCACCTCGCCCCATGGATCGATGATCATCGAATGACCGAAAAAGCTTGTTCCGCCGCTGTCGCCTACCGTGTTGCAGGAAACGACGTACATCTGGTTTTCTATCGCGCGCGCCTGCAGAAGAGTGCGCCAATGATGCAGGCGCGGATGCGGCCATTCTGCGGGAACGAACAATATTTTGGCCCCTTCTAAAGCGAGCTTGCGCGCCAGCTCCGGAAAACGGATATCGTAGCAGATCATGACGGCGGCAGGTATGTCACCCAGCCGAAACCGGCCCGCTGCTTCGCCGGCTTGCAGGTGAAGATGTTCGTTCATGAGCTGGAACAGATGGATTTTGGAGTACTCCCCTATTTCAGCACCCGTCTCATCGAATATATGGACCGTATTCGTAACGGCTTCCCCGCGGCGCTCCGCAATGGAGCCTGCCAGTACACGAACCTGGTTCCGGCGGCAGAATCCGGACACGATTTCTCTTGTTCGCTGTCCCTCTGCATCCGCTAAATTTTGAATCTGTTCCAAAGCATATCCTGTATTCCACATTTCGGGCAGCAGGATTAAATCCGGCTTTGGCTGCAAGGCTGCCGCCTCTTCGAGCTTCGCCTGCATTTTGTTGAAATTCGCGGCAGGGCTGCCCGCTACTATATTCATCTGAACTAACGCCAAGCGCAATTTCGTCGACACATGAATCCTCTCCCGTTTCCTCTATTAATCTCATCGTACTTGATTGTTTCTGCTGCGGCAACATCGGAGCAGAACGCTATTCCGTTGCCGACTCCCGCCCATTGTGCTACATTCATCCTATCCTATCTATGACGGAGCGTGAAACAAACTGCCATGTCTATCAACATAACTCCTGCTGCGCGGCTCCAGATGCTGCCGGAGCAGTTTTTCGCCGCCTTGGCGGGTAAAGCGAATGCGAGGGCCGCGACCGGCCGCGATGTGATCAATCTCGGGCAAGGCAATCCGGATTTGCCGACTCCCGCATCTATAGTGGATACATTAAAGCAAGCCGCCGAGAATCCTAAATACCACAAATATCCGCCTTCCGGGGATTTCCGTTCCTTAAAGAAGCGATTGTTCAGCGTTATAAAGAGGATTATGGCGTAACGCTTAATCCGGAGACTGAAGTGGCCGTTCTCTTCGGCGGCAAAACAGGGCTGGTGGAACTGAGTCAATGCCTGCTTAATCCCGGCGACGTGTGTCTCGTTCCCGATCCGGGTTATCCCGATTATTGGTCGGGCGTGGCGCTTGCAGGCGCTGAAATGGCATTCATGCCGCTAACGGCTGAAAACGGATTTCTGCCCGATTACTCGTCATTGAATGAACAACAGCTTAATAAAGCCAAGCTGATGTTCCTCAATTACCCTAACAACCCGACCGCTGCCACGGCGACACGGGAATTTTATCGAGATACGGTTCATTTTGCCGAACGCAACGGCATCGTCGTCGCAAGCGATTTCGCTTACGGAGCGATCGGGTTCGACGGCAAGCATCCCGTCAGCTTCCTGGAAACTCCGGGCGCCAAGGAAGTCGGCATTGAATTCTATACGATGTCCAAAACCTATAACATGGCCGGATGGCGGGTGGGATTCGCCTTGGGCAATCCGCAAGTCATCGAGCTCATTAACCTGATCCAGGATCATATGTATTGCAGCCTTTTCGGCGGCATTCAAGAAGCGGCCGCAGCGGCTCTCACCGGTTCGCAGGAATCGGTTCGCCGGCTTGTCGCCACCTACGGGAGAAGACGGGATGCCTTGTTCTCCGTTTTGGACGATATCGGCTGGCAGGCGGCGAAGCCTTCCGGTTCCTTCTTCTGCTGGCTTCCGGTGCCAAAGGGACATACCTCCGTATCATTCGCCGACCTGCTTCTGGACCAAGCCGATGTGGTTGTCGCTCCCGGTTCCGGCTTCGGAGCTCACGGGGAAGGCTATGTGCGTTTGGGCCTTCTTGCGGATGAGGATCGTCTGCGCGAAGCAGCCGAAAGAATAGGCCGGTTGAAGCTGTTCTAAGCTTGTCCGTGCAGCCTCGCGTTCCTTTACAAGCCGTATGCCGCATGGTATTCTTAGGATAATTCTGCGCCGGTGCGAACCCGGTGCATCCATATGAACGCTGTGACGGGAAACGAAGCGATACGGGACACGATCAGAGAGTAAATTTCCAGGCTGAGAAAATTTACCTTGTCCCCGCTTCCCCCACCCCCGAGCGGCCGGCGATGAGCCGGACAGTACCTGCTGTTATCAGGTTCATGAGTGGACGGCAAGCCGATCAGGCTGTGCGCGTCAATGAAGGTGGTACCGCGGAAGCTATACTTTCGTCCTTTGTGAGGGCGAAAGTTTTTTATTTGTCGGAAAGGAGTTGTTTATATGCCGGAGCGCATAGTCGTTAAAATAGGCAGCAGCTCTCTAACCTCGGCCGAGGGCGGTCTTAACCGGGAGCAAGTGCGATTTTTTGCCGGTGAACTCGCTGCGCTCCAGCAGTCGGGCAAACAGATACTGCTGGTCACCTCAGGCGCCATTGCCGCGGGGTTCCGGCGGATCGGATATGCCGCCAGACCGAAGCTGGTCCACGAGAAACAAGCGGCCGCAGCCGTCGGTCAGGCGCTGCTAATGCAGGCTTATCAGGAAGCATTCGCGGCCCATGGAATTCAAGTGGCCCAAATATTGCTGACCCGGCCGGATTTCAGCGACAGGAGCCGCGCCCGCAACGCGCGGCGCACGATTGAAGAGCTGCTCAAGCAGCGGGTCGTACCGGTTATCAACGAGAACGATACCGTTGCGGTTAATGAAATCAAGTTCGGAGACAACGATTCCTTGTCCGCGCTGGCCGCCAACATGGTAAAGGCCGACGGTCTGTTCATTCTCACGGATATGGACGGTCTCTATACGGCCGACCCTCGGAAATCGCCGGAGGCTGTCCGGATCGAGCGCGTCGATGTTCTGTCCGACGAGTTGTACCGAATCGCCGGAGGCGCGGGAACTTCCGTAGGAACAGGAGGAATGCGCTCCAAAATCGAGGCCGCCCGGATTGCCATGCAGGGCGGGGTGCCGATGTTCGTCGGACGGGTAACGGAGCCCGGTGAACTGCAGCAGGCGGCGAACGGCGCCGGCAGAGGAACCTATTTCACCTCTTCTCTCCACTCTCTCTCCGCCAAGAAGCAGTGGGTCGGATTCCTCTCCGTTCCACAGGGCCGGATTGTCGTTGATTTCGGTGCCGAAGAAGCTTTGCTTAATAAGGGCCGAAGCTTGCTTCCGGCAGGCATTACCTCCGCAGAAGGAGATTTTCATCCCGGTGACGTGGTGGAGGTTGTAAATACCGATGGGCGTCTTTTAGGCCGCGGTGTGACGCACTATGCGGCATGGCAAGTTACGGCGGTAGCCGGTTTATCGAGTGAAGAAGCGATGCGCCGGGTCGAAGTGGCCCGTGTCGAAGTCATTCACCGCGATGAATGGGTTGCCTCAACCATTCTGAAGGAGGTACCGGCTCATGAGTGAAGTCGTGACGAAAGCAACGGCCGCCAAAGAGGCGTCCGCCATACTTAACAAGCTTACAACTGCCCGCAAAATGAAGCCCTGCTCGCAATGGCGGACGCATTGATCGCCGAACAAGGAGAGATATTGGCAGCCAATGAAGAAGATTGGGCGCGCGGCCGCGAGCAAGGCACCAGCCCTTCCCTGCTGGACCGGCTGAAGCTTACGCCCGAGAGGCTCGTCGGCATAGCGGAAGGCGTACGAGAAATCGTCCAGCTGCCGGATCCGGTCGGCGATCTGCTCGAAACGATCGAACGGCCTAACGGCCTGTATATCGAGAAACGCCGGGTGCCGCTTGGAGTCATCGGTATTATTTATGAAGCCAGACCCAACGTCACAGTGGATGCCGCTGCCCTCTGTTTTAAGGCGGGCAACGCCGTCGTACTCCGCGGCGGATCATCCGCTCTTTCCTCCAACCGCAGGATTGTGGCTGCTTTGCGGAGCGCATTGTCCAGCACCGGCTTGCCGGCTGATGCCCTTCAACTGATCGAGGATCCGAATCGAAGCTCCGTAGACGAAATGTTAAAATTAAACGGTCTGCTTGATGTCGTTATCCCTCGGGGCGGCGCTTCACTCATTCAAAATGTCGTGAAAAATGCCACTGTTCCGGTTATCGAGACCGGCGCAGGCATTTGCCATACTTATCTGGACGATACTGCAGATTATGCAATGGCCGAAGCGATTGCCCTGAACGCGAAGGTGCAGCGCCCATCCGTATGCAACTCGATGGAAACGCTGCTGGTGCATGCCGACTTTGCCGGCAAGCATTTGCCTGCCTTGGCGGAAGCATTCCGAGCAGCCAATGTTGAGCTTAAAGGCTGCGCCAAAACTCGGGAGCTCGTATCAACGGCAATTCCAGCCGGTGACGAAGATTACGCAACCGAATACAACGACTATATATTGAACATTAAAGTAGTTGCGGATTTGGACGAGGCACTGGCTCACATTCGCCGCTTCGGGACGATGCACTCCGAGTGCATCGTCACCGAGACACAGGCGCACGCCGACCGGTTTCTGCAGGAAGTGGATGCCGCAGCCGTTTATCACAACGCCTCGACGCGCTTTACGGACGGTTTCGAGTTCGGGTTCGGCGCGGAAATCGGCATCAGCACGCAGAAGCTGCATGCTCGCGGCCCGATGGGCTTGCCTGCGCTGACTTCAACGAAATACCGGATTACCGGTTCCGGGCAAATCAGATCTTAGGAGCGTAACCCCATGAATGAAATCATCTCTTCCCCTTTGGGGAATGTATCCCTTTGTTTTTACGGCGCAGGTTCCATTGCTGAAGCGATATTACGGGGCCTGGCAGAAGCCAGGCTGGCTGATCCGGGCCGAATTACCGTGATGAACCGCCAAAATGCGGATCGCCTTCGGCAATTGCAGCAGCAATATGGTGTCGTCCCGGCGTTTGAAGAGTCGCAAAAGCAGGACGCGATCGGCACGGCCGACGTGATCATTCTAGGAATGAAGCCGAAGGACTCTGCCGCAGCGCTTAAGGCGATCAAACCGTTGCTGCGCCCGGATCAACTGATCATTTCCGTGATCGCCGGCCTGTCCATCTCGACGATGCATGAGCTGCTGACACCACAGCAGCCGATTGTCCGCACGATGCCGAACACATCAAGCACAATCGGACTCGGCGCGACGGGTATCAGCTTCTCCGAAGCGGTATCTCCGCATCAGCGCGAGCTTGCCCTTGCGATGTTTAATGCTGTCGGCACGGCTGCGGTTGTGGACGAGCCCCTCATCGAAGCGGTTAACGGCGTATCCGGCAGCGGTCCTGCCTATGTGTACTATATGATGGAGGCAATGATCGCGGCCGGCGTGCATTTAGGCCTCGACCCGGAGGCTGCGAGAGAATTGACGATTCAAACGGTAAAAGGAGCGGCCGAGATGGTCTCCTTGACTGGGGAGCATCCCTCCGAACTTCGGCGCAAAGTGACCTCACCCGGGGGGACAACCCAAGCCGCAATCGAAGTTTTGGATCAATATGCGTTTCAGGAAAGCATGAATAAAGCGATTCTGCGCTGTGCGGAACGGGCAAAAGAGATGGGCGACGCCATACGGGCGGAAGCGATCCGGTCTTGACATCGGCTATGGAAGGAAGGTCACTCAATGAACAACGCTTATTCCACCGCTGCTTACAGGCTTTATGACGAGAAAGCCGATTTTGATAAAAAAGCGCAAGGCATCGCTGTCGGCCTGACCGTCGGCAGCTGGACCGAGCTTCCCGAAGCCGCCAAGCAGCAGATGCAGCGGCACTTGGGTCAGGTTGTGAACGTTGATGTACACGAACCTGTGAACGGGGCGCCCGGCGAGCGCTATGCGGACATTACCGTTGCGTATCCGGATGTCAACTTCAGCCGGGATCTCCCTGCCCTGCTCGTCACCACTTTCGGTAAGCTGTCGATGGACGGCAGAATCAAGCTCATCGACTTGCAGCCGTCGTCCGATTTTCTCGGCGCCTTTCCTGGTCCCAAATTCGGGATAAAAGGCGTGCGGGACCTGCTCGGAGTTTACGACCGGCCGCTGGTGATGAGCATTTTCAAATCCGTCATCGGCCATGAGCTTCAAGGCCTGCGTGAGCAGTTTCTTCAGCAAGCGCTCGGCGGCGTAGATCTGATCAAGGATGATGAGATTCTGTTTGAAAATCCGCTTACGCCTTTGGAGCAGCGGGTTAAGGTTTGCATGGATGCGGCGCGCGAAGCCGAGCAGACTACGGGGCAAAAGCTGATTTATTTCACAAATCTGACCGGATCGACATTCAAATTGAAGGAAAATGCGAAACGAGCCATCGATGCCGGCGCGAACGGGCTGCTGTTTAACGTGATTGCATACGGTTTCGATGCATTAGCGGAGCTTGCCGCCGATCCCGGCATTAACGTCCCGATCGCTGCGCACCCTGCGATGGCCGGCGCTCTATACCCGTCTCAGCATTATGGCATCGCCGCGCCATTGCTGCTCGGCAAGCTGATCCGGATCGCCGGAGCGGATCTGTCGCTATTCCCGTCCCCCTATGGTTCCGTCGTCATGCCGAAGGAAGAGAACCTGGGAGTGATGGAGGCGTTATTAACGGATGCTCTGCCGCAGAAGCCCGTTTTCCCTGTCCCTTCCGCAGGCATTCATCCGGGACTCGTCCCCTTGATCATGAGCGATTTCGGACCTGAAGTCGTGGTGAACGCGGGCGGCGGCGTGCATGGCCATCCCGGCGGCGCAGCTGCAGGCGGACGCGCTTTCCGTCAAGCGGTGGACGCAGTCAGACACGGTAAGACATTAGAGTCGTATAGTGAAAACCATCCGGAGCTGCGCATCGCGATCGAACGCTGGGGGGTACGTACATCATGAGCATGTCCGCCAATCATCATTTTCCGCGTCCGCCCGTACTGTTCTGCGACTTTGACGGCACGATCACTCTCAGCGACAATATTGTCGCTGTCATGCAGCATTTTCAGCCGCACGGCTGGGAAGACATCGTCAAGGATATCGTGAACGAAAGCAAATCGATCCAACAGGGTGTCGGAGAAATGTTCGCCCTTCTTCCCTCCTCCATGAAGGAAGAGGTGACTAGCTACATACTTGCCAATGCAGGCATTCGCAGCGGTTTTCCCGAATTGCTGGAATGGTGCCGCGAGCATAATGTGCCTTTCTATGTGACAAGCGGAGGAATCGACTTTTTCGTCTACCCTCTGCTCGCTCCCTTCGGCATTCCGGCCGACCATATTTACTGCAACGGAAGTGATTTTACCGGGGATAACATCCGGATTACTTGGCCTCACACCTGTGATGACCATTGTGACAACAATTGCGGGATGTGCAAAACGACCGTCATCCGGCAATTTCCGGAGACCGAATATTTCCGCATTCTGATCGGGGACAGCATTACCGATTTTGCCGGCGCCAAGCTGGCGGATCTGGTCTTCTCCCGCTCTCACCTCACCGAGAAATGCAGGGAGCTGGGACTGCCGCATATCCCGTTCGGGACGTTTCACGACATCATTCATCATCTGGATGAAGGAGGGCTGGCGCAATGAGTTTTGCAAACATTCCATCAGAAGACAAACAGCGGGTTGTGAGCGAACTATCCGCGATCAAAGCGGATTTCGCTTCCAGAGGCTGGTTTGCCGGCACCAGCGGCAATCTATCCATGCGAGTCGGCCCATTCTCGCCGGATGAGTTTTCGTTTGCCATCACCGCCAGCGGCAAGGACAAATCACAGACGACTCCGGAAGATTTTCTGTTCGTTGACCAGAGCGGACAACCGTGCGAGACTACCAAGCTGAAGCCCTCGGCAGAGACGGTCATACATTGTGAAATTTATCGGTTGACCGGATGCGGAGCGATCTTCCATACTCATACGGTGTTCAACAACCTGGTGTCGGAATTGTTCTGGGGAAGCCGCTCGGTACCGGTTGAAGGTGTGGAGCTTATTAAAGGCTTCAATATATGGGACGAGGAAGCTGTCATTAACATTCCGATCTTGTCCAATTTCGCTGATGTTCCGAGAATCGTGCCGGAAATAGCCGATCGAATGGACAGCCGCATACCGGGCATTCTTTTGCGTAAGCATGGAATATACGCATGGGGACAGAACGCTTTTGAAGCGAAACGCCATCTGGAGGCATTCGAATTTTTGTTTGAATATGTATATCGATGGGAACTGCTCAAAAAATCCTCTATCTGATGTCCTGTTTCGACCCTTTGCCCACGCAGCCTGCCTGAGGCAAAGGGTCGAAAAAGTACACCCAAACGAACAAAGTAATAGTATGACTCCCCCATGTGTCATATCTTCCTCACAACCTCACAAACTCACATACTGTGCAATCCACACGACCCAGTAATACAAGGCGATAAGTGTAAACACAAGTGTCGGAGGAATGACCAGAAACGTGACACGAACGTATTCTCTCCATCCGATTTTCACCTTGTAAGTGCGTAAAATATGAAACCAGATCAATGATGCCAGCGTACCGATCGGAAGAAGCAGCGACCCCACATCGCTTCCGATCACATTGGCCAAGTACGCTATCTTCAATGAAACCGGGTCAAGGCTCATTTGCGTTAATGCCAGCGTTCCGATCATAAGTGCCGGATGATTGTTAAAAACCGACGACATGAGAGTAAGCAGTCCCCCCATGATGAGACTGGTGTTCAACAAGCTGCCGGTAACGATAGGATGAAACCATTCTACTAGCCTAGCCGTTAATCCGATATTGTTTAACCCGAATATCACAACATACATTCCGAAGGCGAAAACGAGAATATGCCACGGTGTTTTCCTGATGATGTCCATCGGCGCGACCTTCAGGTAGAACCATCGCCAGCCGAGCAGAAGAAGTGAACCTAGCACCGCTACCCATTCAATGGGTATTCCGACATAGGAGGCGAGGAATAAACTGACTCGAACCATGAAGACGAAAATAAAAATATTTCTCATCAATCGATTCCGACGGTCGATCGTTTCTTTAGACGGCTTAGGCTTAAGCGGATGCCGATAATAATGAGCCGTTATCTGCCCTGTGCCTGGCTCCCGATAGCTTAAAGGAAGCTTCATTGGGATGTCGCGATACTGGACAATAAAGAGAAGGCCGACTAATAAAAGCAATCCCATTGTCGCAGGCACGAACATCATCAGAGTGTGCATATACAAGTCCATACCAACTATTTTTAAAGCGATCAGGTTTACAATGTTGCTGACGCCGATGGGCGCGCTGGAAGCCGTAGCGATTAACGCGCCGGATAAAAGGTAAGGTATTTGCTGATGATTCTTAAGGCCTAAATGCTTTAACAAAATGATTAAAATCGGCGTAGTAATAAGAATGCTTCCGTCGTTGTTGAAAAACAGAGTCATAAGAAAGCACAACAGATTCACATAGACAAAAAGACGATAACCCGAGCCCCTGGCTCTGGCTGCTAATCCTTCCGCTGCCCAATTGAAAAAACCGATGCTTTCGAGAACCATAGCAATAACGATTGTAGCAATAATGGTAATCGCTGCCCCGCTCACCGTTTCCCCGATTTGAATCAAATCCGCAAGGGAAACACTCCCGCACAGTAATACGACTAACGCTCCTCCCGTAGCGGGAATAGCTTCGTTTAAACCCTTGGGGCGCCACATTACGAGTAAGATGGTCAGCAGGAAAGCAAATATCGTTAGGGATACGACTGCGGGTTCATACATGTGTTGTCACCCCTATGATGGCTTTCGGATCGGCTGACATGTGCGCAACCGCATGTTATTTGCCAACCGTCTGATTCATGGTGAGCGGACTGACGTGCGACGCAGTGTTCGCTATGATGGGTTCAACGATTATAACGCCCTGAGCCGTCTCCTCCGTATACTCCGGTTCGACCTGTTCTGAGATCGGGGGTTTAAGCAAGAAGTACAACCCGATTGCGGCCGGAGTGATGAATGCAAGGAACAGAATCAACGTCATCGCCGCCACCTCCTTTCTGTTGCACATACAGACGTTATCTCGATGTCCATCCCGAACATCCGTCATGAGAGGTTGTCTATAATGCATGTTTATGAGACGGGGCGGGATACGGTTCTAATGACGATGCCTCATTCCTGCACAAATGTTCATTTGTACGGGGGTCGTCCGCCTCCGAACGCAACGAAAAAACCGCCTTCGGCTGAAGGCGGCTTCCCATAACGTATTTATTTTCCGCAGGAGCATATCCCCGCTGCAGGTACAGTCATCGTCCCGCCCGAAACTTCTGCGAGTGGATTTTGGCCTCTTCGACGTTGGTGACGCGATTGCGGCTCCATTCCAGCAGAATTCGGTCAATGTAGCGAAAATGCAGCTTGCCGGCGAATACGGACTCTTTAAGAGCAAAGCGGATAAGTTCTTCTGCATACCCGTCTTGGTCGAGCCAGCCGTTGATCGTCTCATATTCCATCGGGCTTAATGGCCGGCCGAATTCTTGCTCGAACAACTGAAAAATATTATGAGCGGTACCCATAACGCCGTGCTCGGTATGCTGCGCCCGGCTCGCCGCTTGAGCGCTGCTCTCCACTGGAGCCGATTCCCCGCCGCTGCGGGCAGGCAATTCTCCGGCAGCCAGCAGCGCGGCGATTTTATAGAACAAACCGGATAAATTATATCTCTCGGACTGTATGCCCGTGACGGCATCGAACTCTTCGTCAATCGAGACAAAGCCTTGCTTGACCAGCTTCTGGACAGCCATGCCCGCTACCGACGGGGATGCGCCGATCCGCTCCTGCAGCTGCTCCATGGTCGGAAAATCGTTCTGTTCGAGCTGATGGAATGCCAGCAGTTGGAGGAGAATCATTCCCTCGGTGTCGCTTAACTTTAAAGCCCGATAGGTGCGAAGTAAAGCGTATGGCACGCTGACGGAGCCATCCATGTACGCTTCAGCCATACCTCGGGCCATTCCGTTCCGATCATCCATCGGTTGGAATCACCCTCTTTCGGAGAATCTTGCAATTTGGAACCTTACGGATATAATCGGTAGAGCATACGAGGAAACGGAATCGTTTCGCGCACATGATCCAGACCGCAGATCCATGCGACCGTGCGCTCCAATCCGAGTCCGAAGCCCGAATGCGGCACCGAGCCGTATCGGCGCAAGTCCATATACCATTGGTAACCTTCCTTGGAGAGATGATGTTCCTCAAACCGCTGCTCCATGAGCTCCGGATCGTCGATCCGCTGGGATCCGCCGATGATTTCGCCGTAGCCTTCCGGAGCGATCATGTCGGCGCAAAGCACGACCTCAGGCCGATTTGGATCCGGCTTCATGTAGAACGCCTTGAAGCTCGCCGGATAGTGGGTAATGAATACCGGCCTGTCAAACTTCTCGGCGATGGCCGTTTCATGCGGAGCGCCGAAATCTTCTCCCCATGGCAAATCCATTCCGATTTCCTTGAGCAGATCCAAAGCTTCGTCGTAAGTAATACGGGGAAAAGGCGGCATTACCCTTTCGAGCGCGGAAACATCTCTCTCCAATACCGCAAGCTCAGGCTTGCATTTTTCCAGCACGCTGCCTACCACATGAGCAATGAACTGCTCCTGAATGCGCAAGCTCTCTTCATGGTCGACGAACGCCATTTCCGGTTCGATCATCCAGAATTCAATCAGATGCCGGCGCGTCTTGGACTTTTCCGCACGGAAAGTCGGTCCGAAGGAGTACACTTTACCCAGCGCCATTGCTGCCGCTTCCATGTAAAGTTGGCCGCTTTGCGTCAAATAGGCGTCTTCATCGAAATATTTGATATGGAACAGGTTCGTGGTGCCCTCGGCCGATGACGGCGTCAAGATCGGCGGATCGACTAACGTAAACCCTCTTTCGTCAAAAAAGCCTTGAACGGCGGATATGATCTCGGCGCGAATACGCAGAATCGCCCGCTGACGGGGCGCCCGAAGCCATAGATGGCGATGGTCCATCAGAAAGTCGACACCATGCTCCTTCGGTGTGATAGGGTATTCGTTCGCAATCTGGATAATTTCAATACCTGTCACGGACAGCTCGAATCCGGAGGGGCTCCGCGGGTCTTCCCGCACGATCCCCGTTACGTAAAGTGAGCTTTCCTGCGTCAATTTACCGGCATTCTCCCAAACCTCTGCATCGACTTCCTCTTTTACGAGGACGCCTTGAATCATTCCCGTTCCGTCACGCAGCTGCAAAAACTGGATTTTACCGCTGGAACGGCGGCGGGTAAGCCAGCATCCGAAGGTTACGGATTGGCCTACTTGGCTGCCGATGGTACGAATATCTACACGATCTGTGGCTTTCACTAAAAAACTCCTCCTTCTTATTCAGAAACGGGTTCCCGCACCGGCATTTCGCGGACCAGACGGTATGTATCCCGCGCAATCCGCAATTCCTCGTTCGTGGGTACGACCAATACGCTGACCTTAGCTGCATCCGTCGTAATTCTGCGGGCCTCGGAAGAACGCTCCTCGTTACGGCTCTTGTCCAATTCCACACCGAGGAATGTGAGTCGTTCGCATATCTTCTCGCGCAGCAAAGCCGAATTCTCGCCTACTCCGGCAGTGAACACGATGGCGTCGACTCCGTCCATCGCCGCAGTATAAGCACCAATATATTTTCGAATCCGATAGGCATACATGTCAATAGCGAGTTTGGCGTTTTCGTTGCCTTTGTTCATCGCTTCTATGACTTCCCGCATATCGCTGCTGATCCCCGATACGGCCAACAGTCCGCTGTGCTTGTTCAACATGGAATTCACTTCGTTTAACGTCAAATCCTCTTTATTCATTGTATAGGGAACAACTGCGGGATCCAAATCGCCGCTGCGCGTCCCCATCATGAGACCTTCAAGCGGAGTCATGCCCATGCTTGTATCGTAAGATTTACCGTGAAGAACTGCAGCACAGCTCGCACCGTTCCCGATGTGACATGTAATCAGCTTTAATTGTTCTATGGGTCGCCCGAGATACTCGGCAGCTTTTTGGCTGACATATTCATGCGAGGTTCCATGAAAGCCGTAGCGCCTTATTTTGTGCTTGCGGTAGAGTACTGTAGGAATGGCATATAAATATGAGGTTGGCGGCATCGATTGATGAAATGCGGTATCGAATACGACGACCTGCGGAACATCCGGCAGGTTGGCTTCAACCGCAGCAATGCCCATCATATGCGCCGGATTGTGCAGCGGCGCCAGATCGAACAGCCTGCGAATTTCAAGCTTCACCTCTTGGTCCACGACCACCGAGGAACTGAAGGATTCTCCTCCGTGAACGACACGGTGGCCTACAGCTTGTATTTCGTCGATGCTGCGAAGAACTCCGAATCGAGGGTGCGTCAGCATCTCCCGCACTTTTTTTGATTGCGGTCGTATGCTCCAGAATTTCGCTGACTTCACGCACTTCAGGCTGCCCATCCACTTCATGCGTAATAATGGAGCTGTCCATGCCGATCCGTTCGACGAGGCCTCTGGCCAGAACGATCTCCTTAGTCATATCATACAGCTGATACTTCATGGACGAGCTGCCTGCATTGATGACAAGAATGTTCACGGGAGCCGCTCACCATCCTTATCATACTTGAAAAAGCCGATGCCTGTTTTAACGCCCAATTGTCCGGCACGGACCTTCTTCTTGAGCAGGAACGAAGGCCGATACTTGAGTTCGCCGAATTCCCGGAACATCCTCTGGAGCGCAGCAAGTACCGCATCTAATCCGAAGCGGTCGGCCATTTCCAAAGGACCGTGCTGAAATTGATAACCGATTTTCATCGCGGAATCTATATCCTCCGGAGAAGCCACGCTTTCCTCGAGCAAATGAAGAGCCTCATTGATGAGCAAGCAAATCAAGCGCGTCGTCACAAAGCCCGGCGACTCATAGACCATAACACCCTTCTTGCCCAACACTTTATCGATGAAAGCTTTCGTTTTGTCGAACGTTTCCTCAGACGTTTGCAGCCCGCGAACGATCTCGACGACATCTATCCGAAATGCGGGGTACACGAAATGCATGCCGATGACGCGCTCCGGATAACGAGTGGCGCCGGCTAACTCGGTTAAGCTAAGCGTTGAGGTATTGCTTGCGATCACAGCTTGTTTAGGCATGATTGCATCCAAGTGCTGAAATACTTCTTTTTTGTTATTCAACTCTTCAGAAATCGTTTCAATGACCAGATCGCATTCAGCTAAATTTTCCAAGGATCGTTCAGTATGTATGCGATTAAGCATCAATTTTTTCTCAGCGGCCGTAATCGCCCATCTCTCCATCTGGCGGTCAAGGCTTGCTTCCAAAGCTTCCATAGCCTGCTGCAGCTTGTCCGGGGTCTGTTCTACAAGATGAACGTCCAAGCCTTTGGCCGCAAGCATTTCAGCTATACTTTGCCCCATTGTTCCTGCGCCTACGACTCCGATAACCCGAAACATGATGATAGTCCCTCCACAACGAACGTTTCACCGACATGTCTTCATCTTATCATAATCCGTCATCTGTTGTCGGCGGAATCCATTTGCCGAGTTCCTCTTTCCATGAATCCACATAGGATGATGTCGCCCATTGAACCATGACGATCGTTTCTGCGGGATCTACCGGAAGCTTTAACGCCCGTTTGCGGAAATCTTTCATCCGGTATGGGTATATATCGATCGAATTGTCGGTTACAATTGCCGCCAGATCTTCTCTCGGCGAAGTAAAAGCGTCGCGCGCGGAACGCTCGATGCTGTAAACATCGTCCCAGGCTATAGATAACGTATCATGAGAGAGAACCGCAGAGCTCAGCGTCACCCCGGTCTGCGTCCAATCGGAGGGCGAATCGCCGCGGCCTGTGTTCGACTCTGCGGCATGCTGCATCGCGACCCATTTGCCGGGAACCCGGGCGATCGTCCATTGGTCCATTCCTGCAGGGACTCTACTTGTGCCGGCAACCTCTGATAAAGTTACATAAGCCTGACGCGAAGAGAGCAATTCCTTCCGTCTTTCGCTTGTTTTAAGCTGCTCGATTTCTTTAACCCGTAAGAATGTTTTGTCCCGTTTGTTGCCGTGTGCGGAATCGTTGATCGACTCTGATACGGAGACATAACGATTCCCCGCAAAGAGCAGCTTCTCGGTTCTACTTAGTTGAGGCGAATTTTCCAAGTATGTCGAAGATGCGGAGACGGCAGGCTCGGCAATCAATATCTGTTTTCCTTTACCTGTTAAATAGGGGACGTTGTCAATCTTCCAAAACTTCTGCTTATAAGGCATCCATATTCCGGGGCCGTCGGCTGCAACGGTGAGCTTGCCGTCCTGCGGCACCACCAAGACGGTGCGATAGGAGCTCTGGCCGCCTGAAGCTTCATCCTTTCTCAGTCCGATCAGAATGGCTGACTGAGGCTGTACATCACCCGTATTCCCTGCGAATAACGCCCCACGGTCTGCGGAGGCCGCGGTGTCCGCTTCGCCGGTATTTTGTAAGAAGCCGAACGGCGTTCCTTTCCATATCCAAACACCTAACAGTACACCGATAAGGAACATGAAAGCAGCGCCTGCGGACACTGATTTGAACAGTCTAAAACCGGCTGAACGTTTTTTAGGCTTCTCGATGCTGTCATAAATTTTTTTGCGCAAAGCGTCATTAAATCCATTCCTATTCAGAGGACCGCGCGTAAGCTGTTCAAATAAATCCTTGTCGTCATCCATGGCGGCTCGACTCCTTCATCTTTGTTAGTTTCTTGCGCGCATTAAACATCCGCGATTTGACAGTGCCCTCGGTGACGCCTAACACCGCGGCAATTTCCTTAAGAGATAACTGGTAATGAGCATATAAGATGATAGCTTCCCTGTACTTGCCCGGCAGCTTGAGAACCATCTTCCACATGTCGTTGACCGCCGATGATTCGATTACATCCTGCTCCACCGACCGCGTTCGCCGAAATCTTCATATGTATCCGACAAAGTGACTTTGCGGAAAAAGGCGGATCTTTGAAAATCAATCGCGGTGTTCCTCGTAATGGTGAGCAGCCACGTTTTGACGGAGGCGTCCCTGCGAAAGGATTGCATATTGCGGAAAACCTTGATGAACACTTCTTGCGTGATGTCATCCGCCAGGTCCCATTTTCTCGTTATGCTGTACGCGTAGTTCCATACTTCTTTGCCGTAGGCGGTCATCAATTCACCCAGCAACGCCTTGTTATCGTCGCATTCGACCATATATTTAAGAAAATCAAAATTGCGCTGCGTATCCAATGCTGCCACCTCATATCCGTTAGACGAACTAAATCGGCTTCCGGTTCAATGCTACCATATTTTTGCAACGATTTCCGCATGAAAAAAGCTTGTCCGACCGGCGAGATTCACCGATCGGACAAGCTTTTAGCCATCTATTACTCAGGCAGCGGTCTGTTGGAGATGTTCGCGCAGCTGCTGTCCCGATAAGGTTTCTTCTTTGATTAGAATGCTGAGCATGAATTTAAAGGTATTAATGTGCTTGCCTAACATAGCTCTCGTTCTATCCAGCAAATCGTTCAGTATAGCCGCATTCTCTTTCGACCATTGCTCTTGCGTCAAAGCCTGCGGATGAATGATGCCGAGTGAAGACATACCGGATTCGATCAGCGTTCTGACGATGTTCGTCGCTTGCTCGAAATCGCCTCTGGAGCCGGTGCTGCGGCCGCCGTAAATGAGCTCTTCCGCGACGCATCCGCCGAGCGCGATCATGATCTGCTCTTCCAGAATGGCTTGCGTATACAAGTAGCGATCCTGTTGAGGATTGTGACGTACATAGCCCAAAGCCTGGCCTCGCGGTGTCAAGGACACTTGCGCGACGCTGTTCGGTCGAACGCTCTCGGCGACGATGGCATGTCCAAGTTCATGGATCGCCACACGTTCCCTTTCTTCCTTCGTCGTCTCACGGTCCATTCTTTCTCCCATCATAACTTTATCAATCGCTTGAGTGAGATGGTACGCGCTCAGCATTTCGGAGTCATCCCGCATGGCGTAGATGGCTGCCTCGTTCATGACACTTTCGAGCTGAGCTCCGGAAAAACCGAATGTTTCTTCCGCAACTTTGGCAAGCGACACTTCAGGAAAAAGCGGCTTGTTGCGGGCATGGAGCTTCAAAATGTGTTCGCGTCCGGATTTATCCGGCAGATCGACTTGAATATGACGGTCGAACCGGCCAGGTCGGAGCAGCGCCGGATCGAGCAGCTCTTTACGGTTAGTGGCGGCGACCAGGAGAACTTTAATGTTTTCATCCCCTTGAATGCCATCCATTTCGGTCAGCAGCTGGTTCAGCGTCTGATCATATTCGCGATGCTGACCGCCGTCCCTTTTGCCTCCGATGCCGTCGATCTCGTCGATAAATACGATTGCGCTGTCCCGTTTCAGCTTAACGGCTTCGCGGCGCGCTTCCTTGAACAAATCGCGGATCCGGCCGGCGCCGACTCCGACATACATTTCTACGAATTCACTGCCCGATGCGGCGATAAAAGCAGAATGAGTATAATGTGCCGCGGCTTTGGCCAGCAGCGTTTTACCTGTCCCCGGAGGGCCTGTCAGCAGAATACCTTTTAAAGGACGGATGCCAAGCTTCTGAATTTTGTCTCTGTTGACGAGAAAATTCAATGCTTCCATCAGTTCCTTCTTCGGTTGGTCTTGGCCGCCGATATCTTCAAAGGTAAGAAATTCGGGTTTGCGCGCGACCGTTTTTTTACCGGCGGTACCCATGGCGAGTCCTCTGGAACGCGCCAGCATGAAAAGAGCAAGTAAAGCGATGGCGCCTGTAATAAGGATGACAGGCGGAAACCCTACATACAACAAAAACAAGAACAGGACGGGAACAAATCCGATGGCGATCTCTTTACCGTATGATTGCAGCTTACGCATTCGGCCATACCCCCAATGTCGCAGGTTGGCGAGGCAGAATGACGAATTTCGCCGAAGCTCCGTCCCGCATTGAAATATAGACATTATCCTCGTCTATAGATGTGTTGGCAGTCAGACCGGGGAATTTCTCGGCCAGCTTGTCCATCGCGTCGCGAACACCGCTGTAACGGCGGTTTTCCATAGCTTCCGCAACGTCAAACAGCGCATAACCCCATGCTTTGTCGAGCTTCTCGGCCGAGTTGCCGGTTACGGAGAGCTCCAGCTGCTTCCCGCCGATCTCGTTCTCGCCTTGCGTCTTGATCTGGCGGTATACTTCGCTCAAATCCGCGTCGGGTTTAAGCTTAACATCCACTTTCACAAGATCCGATGTCATTGCAACATGAGCCGATTCAACGCCGGGTACTCCGTTTGCGATGCGATCCAACGGCTGTTCTACACCATAATGGCGATAAGTGAACCATCCTCCGAATAACAAAGCCACGGACAGCGCGGCCGTTAAAGTTAATGGCACCACTCTCAGTTTCATAGCCGCAATGCCTCCTTATATATAAAATAAAACAATATTTGCTGTCACTTGCGTACTTCTATGAGTATATCAGCTTTTGATAGATGATTCGATAGATATTGCATGGTAAATGCCCCAAAAAAGAAAATCTTAATAATCCTGACGCTTCAAAAACGGATCAGCTGGGTAATTCATATGTTCTTATCCGCGAGCCGTCTTTTAATGCATAAAAATCAATGGCCTGATGCTTGCCGCCGATCTGGCTCCAATAACGGATCTCCCATACCGGCTGGCCCTGGAACCAGCCCGGCAGAGCGCGGATGGGCTTCAAGCCGGAATGCTCGTCGGAGAACTTTTGACGGATTTGTTTTTCCGTCGTGTTCTCGCTCAGCTTCAGCTTGACGACTCCCTCTTTGCGCTCAATCACCATCCACTGTTCATCTGCAGAATCTTTGCCTTTCACGACCCAGACGGTCTCATCCCAGGTGTGGGAAACGGCATAGTCGATATGCTTGAAATCCACGTATTGCTCAGCAATATCCATTGCTTTAAACTCCGCGTCGCGATGATTGGAATCTGCGGATCGTATATATAACACGAAAGAAACGATGAGGAACAACGCGAAGCCGCAAAGAAGAACCAGCCATCTTGTGCGGGAGATGGATGGAATCCTGCGTAAACTCTGACTGCGGCTTAAATTCATGCTCGCAGCCTCCGGAAGCAGCGTTCGGCCTCCGACAATATACGCTCTTCATCCAAGGTGAGCAATTCGCGGTTCCTCATGAGCTGCTTGCCGTCCGCCCAGACATGCACCACATCCGCCCCGGACGCCGCGTACACCAAATGCGAAACGTAGTCCGTATGAGGGACAAAATGAGGTTTGTTCAACGACAATGCGATGAAATCGGCCTTCATCCCTGCTTTAAGCCGGCCCGTCACACCTTCCAGACCGATGGAACGAGCTCCATAAACGGTTCCCATGCGGAGGGCTTCCGCTGCCGGAATGACGGTAGGGTCGCCCGACACGCCTTTATGTAATAAGGCTGCGATGGAAATCTCCTGGAACAGATCCAGATTGTTGTTGCTGGCCGCACTGTCGGTGCCGAGTGAAACGGTAACGCCTGCCTTCATCAGCTCAGGCACGCGTGCGACGCCGCTCGCCAATTTTAAATTGCTGACGGGATTGTGCGATACCGCTGCATTGCGATCTGCGAGCAACGCAATTTCCTCGTCCGTGAGGTGAACGGCATGCGCGAGCAGCGCGGGACGGGAGAACACGCCCAGCCGGTCGAGATGTTCAACCGGGCGGCAGCCGTAGTCCCGAACGTTTTGCTGCACTTCCGCGGCCGTTTCAGACATATGGGTGTGAATCGGCAAATCGAGATCGTGAGCCGCTTCCACAAATTTGACGATGTAGTCCGGCGGGCATGTATAAGGCGCATGCGGAGATAACATAACCCGAATCCGCCCGTCAGCCGCCCCATGATAATCCTTTGCAAATGCGATCGCCTCAGCCAGCTTAGCGTTCTGCGCCTCAACGGAACAGAGACCGATAACACCCCGCGTTAAGCTCGCGCGCAAACCGGCCGTGTCCACCACCTCAGCTACGCGCGTCATATGATCGTACATATCGACAAATGTCGTCGTGCCGCTTTTGATCATTTCCGCTGCTGCCAGGGAAGTACCCCAGAATACGTCATCTCCGCTGAACTTCGCTTCCATCGGCCACATGTGATTCTGCAGCCAGTCCTGCAGCGCCAGATCGCCTCCCAGCCCGCGAAGCAGGGACATTGCCGCATGTCCATGGGTATTGATGAGTCCCGGCATGAAGAGCAAACCTGCGCCATCCATCACTTCCGAGGCTGCAACGATTTCCTCCTCCGGCGGAACGCCTTCCCCCATTGAGGAGATTTCAGACCCTTCCACCGCCATCCATCCCTGGAATTGCGGCAGTTGTTCGTTCATCGTGACGAACGTTCCGTTCTTGATCAGCCAACGCTTCATACACTTGCGCTCCCGTTCTGTGATTGATCGTTATAATCCATATAATATGCCAGGCTCAGCAGCTCAGCGGTGAAATCGGCATGGTGGATCCGCACCCCCCGCGGAGCCTTAAGCACAACGGGAGCAAAATTCAATATGCCCCGGATTCCCGCAGCGACGAACTGTTCGGCCACATTCTGGGCCTCAGGCGCCGGAACGGTAATAATGCCCACTGTGATGTCCAATTTGGCCACCGTGGCGGGCAGTTCGTCCATTGGCTGCACGGTCAGATGGTTGATGGAGCTGCCCGCCTTGGACGTGTCCGAATCGAACACCGCCACGATCTTCATATTATCTTTGATATACGTATTATAGTTGCACAAAGCCCGGCCCAAATTCCCGGTTCCGATAAGAGCGACATTCATCGTCTTGTCCAGCTTCAGAATTTGACGGATTTTCTCGATGAGGTAGTCGACATTGTATCCGACCCCCTTGCGGCCGAACTCTCCGAAATAGGCGAGATCCTTACGGATTTGAGCCGGATTCAGGTCGAGCTTTTCCCCTAGATCCTGCGAGGATACCGTCTGCACATTGCTCAGGCTTAACTCGTTAAGAAAACGAAGGTAGATCGGAAGCGCCGAACGACGGCTTCCGAGATTTTCAATGGCTTCAAGATGATACCTCCTCACCGTTTACCTCAGCCGGCTGGTTCAGCCAGTCGTGAACCCGCGCCGCCATGCTTGCAGTCGGCAAATGCTCCATCTTCGGGCCGGGAAGCGAATAGAGAAAATATTTGCCGTAACTCGTATCGATGACCCGGGTGTCATACAAAATCACGATTCCGCGGTCGGTTGCCGTGCGTACCAGCCTTCCGAATCCTTGCTTGAAGCGGATAACCGCCTGCGGCAAGGACAGCTTCATAAAAGGATTTTTCTTTTCCGCCTGGAGCTTCTCCGACTTCGCCTCAACCACCGGGTGGTTAGGAGGCTGGAACGGGAGCCGGACGATGGCCAGACAAGTCAGCGTGTCTCCGGGAAAATCCACCCCTTCCCAGAAGCTGCTCGTACCGAGCAGCACCGAGGCCGGCTGGTTCATGAACTGTTGGGTTAACCTGCTCCTGCTTCCCCCATCCATGCCTTGACCGAGTACTTGTATGCCGGAAGCTCGAGGCTGTCTGTAAGAGGTCCGTATACGGTCTTCAGCATCCGATGGGAAGTGAACAGCACAAGCATACGGCCGCCGACGGTAACCGCCACTTCCTGGAGAGATTTCACAAGAGCGTTAATAAACTGCGGGTCGCCGTCGCGCCCTTTAATCGCAGGAAAGTCCCGCGGGATGAGCACCAGAGCCTGTTTGCGATAGTTAAACGGCGACGGAAGCAGTGCCGTTTTCAGCCTGCCATCCCGCTCGGCTGCGTCAAGACCCAATTGATCCGTCACATATCGGAACGATTTATCCACCGTCAGGGTTGCAGAAGTCATGACCACGCTCGCTTTACGGTCGAACACACCTTCCTTGAGCAGACCGCTCACATCCGCCGGAACCCCGTAAACATATACCGATCTTCCGCGATACTGAGAATGCCCTTCGAGCCAGTAGACGAACTCCGGCCGGCCCAAAGTGACGAACGACTGGGTATCGGAGCGCACTTCCTGCAAATCCTTTAACAAACCGCTCATGTCGGTAGTCATCCCTTGAATCGTCAGCTCATCCAGCTGTTCTCGTATTTCGGCGATCAACTTGTCCAACGGACGAATAAAGTCGGAAAGCAGCTGGATAACGTTGTTCCCGTCGATCGTCAAGTTCTGCCAATTCGCAGGCAAATCCGAAGGCTTGATTCTCAGCGTTAAGCTTCCCGATTCATCGGCGGCAGCCTGGCCGGATAACATGCCGAACAAAGCGTCCATCCAGCGCTCCCAAGCATCCCGAATCTCGTGGAGTTTCGACACTGCCGCTTCCAGCTTTTCAGCCCATGCGGGAGCTTCTTCATGATCGGTTATCGACACGGCATTCATTAATTGAGGCAGCAGCCCGGTCCGCGAATCCTTCCATAAACGCTGCAAAGGCAGGGCTAACGATGAGTGCCCGGTTTTCTGGCCCAAATGATGGCTGGCGACTTCCTCCAGATGGTGCGCTTCGTCCACGATGAGGCGGTCGTAAGCCGGCAGAAGACGAGAATCCGCACGCATATCCGTAAAAACCAAAGCATGGTTTGTAATGACAAGGTCCGCCTTGGAGGCATCCTGCCTGGCGCGGTGATAGAAGCATCTCCGGAACCATGGGCAAGCCCGGTTCAAACACGACGCCGCGTCGCTGGACACTTGATCCCACTCTTCCTTGTTGCGTCCGCCAATGTTCAATTCCTCCGCTTCTCCGCGGAGCGTCTCGCCTAACCATACGGTCATTCCCCCGCGGGTGATCGCGTCGTCCCAGCTCAGAGCATGGTCCGGAATCTGCTGGCGGCTCTCGAATTTACGCAGACAAAGATAGTTGCTGCGGCCTTTGAACACCGATGCGCGGAACGGCATGGGAAGTACCTTCTGCAATAAAGGAAGATCCCTCTGCCGCAGCTGCTCCTGCAGTTGTAACGTATGTGTCGTGACGACGACTTTTTTTGACTCTTTTAAACCATAATAAAGGGAGGGCAGCAAATAACCCAAAGATTTGCCTGTGCCCGTGCCGGCCTCCACGAGAAGATGCGATTCCTCTTGAAGAGCGTTCATCACTTCATTGAACATGATATCTTGCCCCTCCCTAGACTCGTAGGAAGGGAGAAGCTCCTGAAGGTTGCCCCGGACAGTGGCAATGTATTGCTCGAAAGACAGCTCTGAGAGCGCCTCCGCCGCCGCAGCGGCATGATCTTGCCCGTCCCCCGCCTCTTCGCCCCAGTCGCCGACTTTCATGGCGAATTGGCGGAAGTAATGGTAGTCCTCTTCCGCCTGAAGCGGCTGCATCTCACGCCAAGCCATTGTATCCGCGATGAGCCAGCCCAGATCGCTGCGATCGGGGTCGAACAGCGTGTTCAACCGCTGCAGGGTGAACACGGGCAGATTGCGCATTTTGTCCAAACATAGTTTAAATAGCTCGGCGGTAGCCATTGCGTCCGAGTCCGCTTGATGCGCACGGTCATGACGGATGCCCAATGTTTGGGTAACAGACGTCAGCGAGTAGGACGGCAAAGTCGGGTACATGAGGCGCGTTAATTCAACGGTGTCCAGCATTCTGCCCGTGAATGCCAAATAGCCGCTCCGATCCAGGGCGGCTTGTAAAAAACGCGCGTCAAACTCAACGTTATGCCCGACGAGCACGACATCCTGGAGCAGCGGCACCATCTGAGAGAGCATTTCTTCCAGTTCGGGCGCCGAACGTACGTCCTCATCCCTAATCCCGGTCAGCCGCGTGATTTCGGCTGGAACCGGTTTGTCCGGACGGACGAAGGCTGCATATTGTGAACAAACGGCTCCTGTTTCATCTATGACAGCGAGTGCCGCTTGAATAATTTCATCTTTATCCGGCGAAATGCCTGTCGTTTCAAAATCAAGCACGGCAAATTTCATTCTGGTTTCCTTTCCGTGCCGTAACAGGCGGGGCCTGAGCATAAAATCTATACCTGCACCATGGTCTGCAGCTCCGAGCTTCCGAATTGAAGCTGCAGCTGGCCTGTTCCCTGTCTGCACGATTCGAGATTGCGCTGCGGGTCTTTAAACGACGGGTCGGCTTCGAGCGCCTTACGGAAGTAACTTTGCGCTTTCTCCAAATGGGCGTGGATGGCCTGTATGCAGCCAAGAGCGTTGTAGGCGATCGCCTGAAGCTTGCTTTCCTCCGTCACGGCTGCGATCAGCTGAAAATGGCGCTGCGCTTCGTTCCATTCCTGTAAGTGCATAAGCGACATACCTAAGAAAAGCCGCGCGGCGATAAAATCCGGGTATGCGGCGACAGCTTCTTGCAGCTTTTGCGTTGCATTCGTGAACATCTGCAGCTTGAAATATCCCTGGCCTTTGATAAAAGGGTCCAAAAATTTCTGAGGCTCTTCCGGTATGACGTTGTCCTGCTGTTGAAGATCCCTGAATGAGGCCATTTTGTCTTCAAAATTAAGCCATGATTCTATAATATCATCACTTAGCGATTTGAGCATGTTCCATTGTTCCAGCAGCCGCGTCATCTCTTCGCCCGAAGCGTTAGGGTAACGCACAATTAAATCATCGAGCAGTTCGTGCATGGTGAGGAACCATTGTCGAATCATGTTCGAGCCCCCTTATCGCAGTCAAACTGTACTGCTCATTCTGCGTTTCGGGGTGTTGTTTCATACGCTTTACATGACGGTCGAATGCGGTTCCGCCGCCAATAAATTAACAACGCGGTTGCGCTCGTCCATGATCGCGATCCTGGGCTTATGGCCGCGCGCCTCGTCATCGGTCATGTACCCGTAATTAATGATAATCACCTGATCCCCAGGCTGCACCAAACGTGCTGCAGCGCCGTTCAGGCAGATGACGCCCGAGCCGCGGGGACCGGGAATCGTGTATGTTTCGAAACGCGCGCCGTTGTTGTTGTTCACGATCTGGACTTTTTCATCTGGCAAAATGTCCACCATTTCCATCAAATCCTGGTCGATCGTAATACTGCCCACGTAATTCAAGTTCGCTTCCGTAACGGTGGCGCGATGTATTTTGGCTTTCATCATTTGGCGAAACATGTTAGTGCACCTCCGCTGGATTTAGGAGCATATTATCTATAAGCCGGGTTTTCCCGAAGCGGACTGCCAACGCGACAAGCACGGGTGCGGAAGTTGAGCGCAGCGGCTCATCCGCGGCCAGCGGCTGGAGATCGGGGTAGCTGAACACGTCAATGTAGTCGATGTCAGCCAGCGGCTGGGCTGCAATCTCGCTTGACAGCCAATGAATCAACCGTTCGGCGCATGCCCCTTCCCGGATCAATAACGGCACTTGTGCCAGCGATCGGGACAAAATCAAAGCCTGCCGGCGTTCGTCGGCATTCAAATAAAAGTTGCGCGAGCTAAGCGCCAAACCGTCCTTTTCCCGCTGCGTCGGACATGCTATGACGTCGACGGGTATGTTCAGATCCTTAACCATGCGCTCGATGACAGCGACCTGCTGAGCGTCTTTCTGCCCGAAGTAAGCCCGGTCGGGCTGTACGATATTCAGCAGCTTGGTGACGACCGTAGCCACGCCGTCAAAGTGCCCTGGCCGGCTTGCGCCGCAAAGCCGCTCCGTCACACCGGAGACGGATACGGCTGTGAGCATCCGCTCGGGATACATCTCCCGTACCTCCGGCATGAAAACGATG
The DNA here is from genome assembly GCF_000829465.1 of Cohnella kolymensis. Taxonomy (GTDB): domain Bacteria; phylum Bacillota; class Bacilli; order Paenibacillales; family Paenibacillaceae; genus Cohnella; species Cohnella kolymensis. The sequence continues at coordinate 165,748 of NZ_JXAL01000026.1, forward strand.
TCGGCCCCCGATGCAGAGGCCACCGCCAGATCGCGAGCTTCGTCGCGGGGGTACTTGTCCAGATCCTCATTGGGGCCGAATTGCAAAGGATTCACGAAAACGCTCAGCACCGTCAATCCATTCTCAGCTGAAGAACGGCGCAGCAGGCTGGCATGGCCCTCATGCAAATATCCCATCGTGGGCACAAATCCCACCGCCTGACCCTCCGGACTTCTCCGCCTATATGCGGCTATCTCTTTCCGCAGCTCAGCAATGCTCCGGATTACAGTGGGAGTTATCGTGCTGCTTATCGTTGTAACGGGTGTCATTTGCCTTCTCCTCCATATAATCTCGATGAAAGGCTGTCAACCGTAATATCGTCTGCCGGGAATCCATGCTTCTCCTCCGGAAAATTCCTCGTTTTGACGTCTTCTATATATTCAGAAATTGCCGTTCTGATTGTATCTCCGATATTGGCATAGCTTTTCACAAAGCGCTTGTCCCTGATGTCCGAACCGTACCGGAGGACATCATGATACACAAGCACCTGGCCGTCGCATCCCCGGCCTGCGCCGATCCCTATCGTCGGTACTCTTATCGCCCCTGTAACAGCGGATGCGATCTGCTCGGTTACGAGCTCGAGCACCACGCCGAACGCGCCTGCTTTCTCCAAAGCCTTGGCATCCTCGATCAGCTTCTGCGCATCCTCGGAGGTTTTCCCTTGTACCCGGTATCCGCCGATCTGATGAACGGATTGCGGCGTTAAACCGATATGCCCCAGCACAGGAATGCCCGCAGCCGTCAACACACGGATCTCTTCCGACAGCTCGGCGCCGCCCTCCATTTTGACCGCATGGGCTCCGCCTTCCCGCATGATACGAGCCGCGTTGCGAAGCGTGGCTTCTGGTCCAAGCCGGTAAGTGGCAAAAGGCATATCCGTTACAATCATCGTTCCGGGTGCGCCGCGAACGACAGCCCGCGTGTGGTAAATCATATCCTCCAGCGTTACCGGAATCGTAGTGTCATAACCGAGCACCACATTTCCAAGCGAATCGCCGACCAGAATGATATCCACTCCCGCTTCCTCCGCTAACCGCGCGGAAGGATAATCGTAAGCGGTCAGCATAGCGATCGGCTTCTGCTGTTCCTTCATCGCTTTCAGTCGGGGAAGGGTTAATGCTTGTTTCATAGGGAAACCCTCCTACATTTGACATAATATAACAACAAAAAAACCCATTTGCCCATGAGCAAAAAGGTTCGAGTTCAACATGGAACGTCCTTCACGTCCTTCTGTCTCGGTCCCTTCGGCTCTGAGCAGAATCCGCCGCGAATCATTGACGGTATTCGATTGCATTCGTAGTCGTTACTTGCCCGGCAAGTGCGGTTCGCTTACAAGCGATACCACCTTGCACGCAAATTATAGCAGATATAAAGATTGACGTCTATCAACCGGCATCCCGGCGCATCCTCATTCTAACCGTTCGCGCCTGCCTGCCCATTTCCGACCTCGCCGGAGTATACGGTGCGGGAACTCCCGTCTTCAAGCTCAATGACCAGTCCGCCCATATCGTCTAAGCCGCGCGGTACTCCTTGGATCACACCTTGCGGCGTCTGAAGCACCGCCGGCCGGTTCAGCGTGACCGTACGGGCTTCCCACAAAGCGCGAATCGGTGCGAAGCCTTGCTCGAGATAGAGCTCATAGAGCCGCTCGAATTCTTCCAGAATGGCTGCGATCAGCTCGCTCCGATTCACCGCGGCGCCTGACGCCATTTTCAGTGAAATCGCCTTTGCAGCAAGCTCTTCAGGATAATCTTCTTGTTCCAGATTTACGGAGATTCCCATTCCCACGACGACATAGCGCAGCCGTTCGTCCTCCGCTGCGGATTCGAGGAGAATTCCGCTGATTTTACGGCCGTCAACCAATAAGTCGTTCGGCCATTTAATCCCGATCGAGACGGGTACCAGCTGTGAAATCGCGCGGCTTAAAGCGACTGCTGCCAACAACGTCAGCTGCGGAGTATACGGCAGCGCAACAGGCGGACGCAGCAGCAGGCTCATCCAGATGCCTTTGCCGGCCGGGGAGAGCCAGCTTCTGCCCATTCTTCCGCGGCCTTTGGTCTGCTGTTCGGCAATGACAAGAGTACCTTCTAGGGCTCCTTCTTCCGCAAGACGGCGCAGCTCATCCTGTGTCGACGACACCACATCCGAGAGCTTCAGGTTGCGCCCGAATGTTGTTGTATTCAGCCGGGACAGCAATTCATGCACCGAAAGCTTCGAAGGCTTACCCGTCAGACGATAACCGAGCCGGGGTACAGCCTCGATCACATATCCTTGTGTTTCAAGCTTCTGTACTTGTTTCCATACCGCAGTCCTGCTTACATTTAACTTCTTGCTGATCTCCTCGCCCGATACATAAACCCCGGACGCCGCTTCAAGCAGACTAAGCAGCGAATCTTTACTCACATTCGTTTCCTTCTTTCAATAACCCAGTGTATCTGCAGTGGTCCGCTACTTCATTCGCGCATAGCTTGTTCGGCCGCTGACAGCAGGGCCGGCTTTTCATTGGAAAGCTGCCCACGCGCGACTTGCACCGCCAACCGGCGCAGCAGCGCAGCTACCCACGGGCCTGGTGTCCGATCCAGCCGAGCTGCCAGCTCGTCCCCTTTTACCGCAAGCTGAGAAACCGCCGTCAACGGCATGTCTGCAAGCCATTGGACGGCCTCCGAATTCTTGCTCACTTGCCCGACACAACTGACAAGCCAGTCGTGAGCCGCGGCGGCTCCGATGTCCAGCACCGTTCCGATCCACTGTTCCCGCGTAAAATCATGCCGCAATCTGGCGTTAAATTCAGCGATATTCGCTATTCGCGAAATTCGGCGTCCGCTGAATCGCAGCTGCCGGCAGAAAACAGTAATTTCATCAACCGACAGCCCCTTTCCGATAAGGAAAGCCGCCCACCTCAGATCAGCATCTTGAATGGGAGCCAAAGCGACGGGAGCGGTATCTCCACGGAGAAGGCTTGCAGGAGGACATTCTCTGAAATGCTCCGGCAGCCCGCTTTCAAACAACCAGCGGCAAGCCTGGTCCGGGCCGCTCCCGGCCATCATTCTGTCCCACTCGCCGCCGACCCGTTCCATTGCAACCTGCTTGAGCCTCGAGCTTTGGGCCAGAATACCCTGCCACACAGATGGCGCTAACCGGAATCCGAACTCAGCCCCGAAACGGATCGCCCGCAGCATTCTCAGCGCATCTTCGCCGAACCGTTCGGATGCATCTCCCACGCATTCAATCGTTCCCGACTCTAGATCGGCTTTGCCGCCGAACGGATCAACCAGCTTGCCGTCGAGTCCGACTGCCATCGCATTGATTGTAAAGTCGCGGCGCGACAAATCGTCGCGGATATCGGTAACGAACGCTACCTGATCCGGCCGCCTGGCGTCGGAATAGCCGAATTCCCGGCGATAGGTGGTCACCTCGAACGTGCGGCCCTTCTCCAGTACCGTAACGGTTCCGTGTTTCAACCCGGTGGGCACCGTGCGTTCGAAAAGCTCCATCACCTGTTCCGGCAGCGCTGAAGTCGCAATGTCGATGTCATGCAGCCGGCGGCCCATTAAACGGTCGCGCACGCATCCGCCCACAAGGAAAGCAGTATGACCGGCGTCAACGAGTCGTCCGAGGATTTCCAAGCCCGCCGACCATAGACTTTCATCCGGATCCTTCATATAGAGAAGCGACACCTCCGGGCAACGGATGGCAGGTAGCAGCGCATCAAGCCTCACACACCGGCATCGGAACCTTCATCGGAATCCCTAATACCCGGTAATAAATTTCTTCATACTGCGCGGTGATGATATCGTTGCAAAAAACATGGCGAGCCCGATGCAAGCAAGCTTCACGAAAGTCTGCGTACAATTTCTCATCAGTCAGCAGCTTCAAGGCATTCGCGGCCATTTCGTCGGTATTTCCGATCGTGGACAAGTAGCCGGATGTGCCGTGCTCGACCAGCTCCGGTATTCCTCCTGCTACTGAACCGATCGTCGGAACGCCGCAAGCCATCGCCTCCAACGCGACCAGGCCGAAGCTTTCTTTTTCAGAAGGCAGGAGCATAAGATCGGCTACCGAAACGACCTGCGCCACATCATCCTGCTTTCCCAAAAAATGAACGCGATTCGACAATCCCATCGCATTGATTTGTGTTTGTATTTTCGGCAAATCCGGCCCTTCCCCTACAAGCAGCAGCTTGGAAGGCACTTTGGCATTCACCTTGGCGAAAATATCAACGACGTCGGACGTCCGTTTTACAGGCCGGAAATTCGAAATATGCATCAGCACTTTTTCATGCGGATCGGCATAGTCCAGCCGTAAATCCGCCACATTGCGCGGATAATAAACCCTCTTGTCCACGAAATTATACGTCAAGTCGATCGGCTCCTGAATATCCAGCAGCTCCCGCGTCTCCCGGATCAAGTCGCGGCTGACCGCCGTTACCGCATCGCTGTTGCGGATGCCGAGCCGAATGATATCTTTTAATGTCTGATCCTGCGCAAGCACCGTAATATCCGTCCCGTGCAGTGTCGTCACGACTTTCAGCTGATCCCCGGCCATTTGCTTCGCCAGATATGCGCAAATCGCATGAGGAACCGCGTAGTGTACATGCAGTAAGTCCAAATTTTGCAGCCGAGCGACCTGATTCATTTTACTGGCCAATGACAAGTCGTATGGAGGATAGCGGAACACGTAATAATCCGATACTTCCACCTCATGATAATAGATATTGCGGTGGAATTTGCCTAATCGAAAAGGCATGCTCTGTGTGATGAAATGAATTTCATGTCCTTTTTCCGCCAGCAGCTTGCCGAGCTCCGTTGCAATGACGCCCGACCCTCCGAGCGAGGGATAACAAGTAATGCCGATTTTGAGCGGACGATTCATGCCCACTCCTCCTTTCCGAAATGGCGATCCGACAAAGCGTGCCCAAGCATCGCGGTCATCCGCCATCCATCATTCTATTCCCGTACCGTTCACCGTTAGAAGCTGTCAAGTGTGATCGGTCCTTTGGGTATGAAGCCTTCCGCATATTCGAATCCTTTCGGCTGCCCGAGAAGACGGTCCCTCGCCACCACTTGCTCCAGATAAGCCCGTGTGAGAGGCGTTTCCACCCAATCGGCGTCATGGCCTGCAGGCAGAAATTGCGATCGGTAAGCCATCAGCGCATTCATTTTAATGTCATGCACATCGCTGACATCCATCAGCAGCTGCGGAGTATGCGCGTCATTGATGAAGTAGAAATAAAGCTGATTCACAGTCCACGCTGGGAGCTCCGGTATGTATCTCCTTAGTTTGGCATTAAACACCGCTTCTTCAGTCAACCGGCTGCAAACGATATGATCGGGATGACGGTCGACATGATAGGGCGCAAACACGACTCGGGGCCTATACCGCCGAATGGCGGTTACCATCGGGTCGATCTGGTCCCGTTCCACCGACAGCCGCCGATCCGGAAGCCCGAGATTATCCCTTACCGTCAACCCCAGTACATCCGCCGCCTCCGCGGTTTCGCGCTGACGGGTTTCCACGTCGCCGTTCGACGACATCTCGGCATAGGTCAGATCAATGATTCCGACCTTCCGTCCTTGCCGGATATGCTTCGCTATCGTCCCGCCCATGCCGATCTCCGCATCATCGGGATGAGCCGCGAATACGAGCATATCCAACTCTTCATCTGCGCGGCTCATCCTTCAAGCCCCGGCTTATATTTGTGGACAAGCTCGCGCCAGGCGAAATCTCCCCGTTCCAATGCTCTGATGAGCAGTTCGCCTGTAGCGACGTTGGTCGCCACGGGAATACCTTGAACATCGCAAAGCCTGAGAAGCGCGATAATATCCGGCTCATGCGGTTGAGCCATCAGCGGATCTCTTAGAAAAATAATGAGATCCATCTCATTTTGCGCTACCTTTGCCCCGATTTGCTGATCGCCGCCCAATGGACCCGACATAAAACGATGAATGTTCAGCGACGTATTTTCCATAATTCGCGTTCCCGTCGTTCCCGTTGCATAAAGACGGTGATTCTTCAGAACATGTTCATAAGCGATCGCGAAATTGACCATCTCTTCTTTTTTGCGATCGTGAGCGATGAGTGCGATGTCCATCATAGCCGGCAAAACTCCCCTTCCCTACTCTAGAAAATGCTCGAATCCATATACCATGCCCGTCACGGACATTATTTTTTTGATTGCGGAATTGACCCCCGGCATATAACCGGCGCGATCGTAAGAATCGTGGCGTATTTTCAAAGTTTGTCCGAAAGCTCCGAATATCACTTCCTGCTGCGCGAACACACCCGGCAGGCGAACGCTGTGTATGCGGAAGCCGTTGTAGTACCCGCCTCTGGCCCCTTCGATAACTTCTTCTTCCTTCGGATTCCCTTGGCGCAGCTCTTCTCTAGCTCAGAAATCCGCTCGGCCGTTTTGATGGAGGTGCCGGAAGGCGCGTCCAGCTTCTGGTCTCCGTGGTATTCGATAATTTCCACATGGGGAAAATATTTGGCAGCCATCGCGGAAAATTTCATCATGAGGATCGCGCCGATCGAGAAATTGGGAGCAATCAATCCGCCGATGCCCCGGTCTTTGCACTGCTTGTCCAATTCGGCAATCTGCTCCGGAGTGAAGCCTGTCGTCCCGACGATCGGGCGCACTCCGTAGGATATTGCGGTTTCCGTATTGGGCATGGCGGCTTTGGGTGTGGTAAAATCGACAAGCACGTCTGGGCTTGATGAAGAAAGGGCTTCGCCTAAGTCAGAAGAAACAATGACGCCGGTATCGGGTTTACCGACCAGCGTTCCGGCGTCAACGGATTTTGCCGATGTATGAACGGCTGCAACCAACTGGAGGTCAGGATCCTCCAAAACCATCCTGACCACTTCACGGCCCATACGCCCGCTTGCTCCGGCTACGGCCACCTTTATTTTTTGCGACATGCGATCACCTGTTCCTTCTGGGATTATAATGTGAATACTGTTGTTTAATGAGGCGGCGTCTGTCTGCTCTCACCTCGTGCAGCAAACGTTTGGCCTCCTCGTAGTGCGGGTCCAGCTGAAGCGCGTCGCGCAAGCATTCCAACGATCGCCTGTAATCTCCCTGAATCCGGTAGCCGATTGCAAGCAGCAGCCGGGCTTCCGCGGACAGCGGATCAAGTTGAACGGCCTCTTTTAACCAGATCAGGCTTTGTTCGATGTTCGGCGGAATGGCTGTAAGAAGATTCCGGGCATCGATCATGCGCTGCTTGGCCGTCATCATCCGCAGGTGCAGCTGATAGGACTTGTCCTCCGGATCCAAATCCACCGCCTTCTGAGCATAGCTCATGGCTAACGGCTGCTTCCCGCTTCGTGCGCATGTAATGGATGCTTTATAATAAAAAGCGGGGTTGTCGGGTTCGATCTCTATGGCTTGCTGAAACCAATGTAACGCGAGTTCGAAATCCCCCTGAAAGATGGCTTCGTATGCCTGCCGGAGGCACGTATCCCCGTCCATGCCGACCATCCTCCTTTCAATCGAGGATAGTACAGCATATGAATATCAACGGCTATCGGTGTCCTTCCTCGTCCACCTGTCCGCGTCTCTCGTATTGAATTTATGCATGACTTTCAGGTGAGTGTCCGTCAAGTCGATGCCCAAAGAATTCGCGTAGCAAAGGACGATAAATAAGATGTCGCCCAATTCCATCTCGACTGAGTTGTCCGCTTCATCGGACTTCTTGGGCTTTTCTCCATATAGATGGTTGATTTCCCTGGCAAGCTCGCCTACCTCTTCCGTCATCCGCGCGAGCATCGACAAAGGGGAAAAATAACCTTCCTTGAACTGTGATATGTAAGCATCGACATCACGCTGGATGTCTGCAAGCGTGCGCTCCTTGAGCGGCAAGCCCGCTATGCGGGATTCTCCCATTGTAGGCTTCCTTTCCTGAAGGTGTCATTTCTATGTTAGCGTAAGACGTTTATGAAAACAATGTTTTGTGGAGGTGTGTCCTTTTGAACGGTATCAATATGTGGAATCTCGTGCGTACCTGGGGTCTTCTGGCAGCGGGCACGGCAATATATGCGTTCGGCCTGCAATATTTCATCCTGCCTAATTTGCTCATGGAAGGCGGCGTAACCGGCGTTGCCATATTGCTTAATTATGCGCTTGCCATCCCAGTGTCCCTTTCCACATTGGCGATCAACCTGCCTCTATTCTTGCTCGGCTGGCGGCAATTGGGCCGGGGAGCAATGGTATATACGCTGGGCGGAGTCATTCTGCTTTCATTGTTTCTGTGGCTGATGGAAAATCTGGTGCAGCTGGGCTGGCTTGTACCTTTTCAAACGGAGCAGGATTTTATCCTTGTCGTCCTCTATGCCGGTGTAACTCTAGGCATCGGTCTCGGGCTCGTGTTTCGGGCAGGCGGCACGACCGGCGGAGTGGATATCATTGCCAGAATTGTTCACAGGCTCCGCGGCTGGAGCATGGGCCAAATCATTCTCACGCTTGATGTCGTCATACTCGGCATCTCACTCCTCTTCATACCGAAGGAGAAAGTGCTGTATACGCTCGTAACGGTATTTATCGCGAGCAAGGTTATCGATTTCATCCAGGAAGGTGCTTACGCGGCCAAAGCCTTCACCATCATTTGCCACAACCCGGAGAAATTGGCTCAGGATATCACCAAAGAACTGGAACGCGGCGTCACATTGATGCCTGCGGTAGGCGCATATTCCGGTGACAACAGAACCGTCATCTATTGCGTGGTCAGCCGTTTCGAAATCCGCAAATTAAAAAGCCTCGTCCGTCTTCATGACCGGAGGGCTTTTATCGTCATCAACGATGTTCACGACGTCTCGGAGAAGGCTTTCGGGACGAATAACAAGGTACTTTATTTTTTCCATCGTTTCAAAAAGCGTTCGGCTGCATCCGGCTCATCCTTAAGGCGGGATCTGCCGCCTGCTGGGGCGTAAGGTTCGGCGCGGTAACGCCGCCATCCGACCCAAGTGAGCACGGTCACGATGAATGAACCCATCATCGCCGACCAGCCCCAAGGCGGCGCCGCTGCCGGCGGAACAAGCGCCGTCGTATGCTTCGCTCCGGGAAATAATGCATCCATCGCGCTTTCAAGCGAAGGTATAATGCCTAGAAGCGTCCCTGCATCCGGTTTGTCGGTTTTTAACATACGTTGGGTATAACGCAATACGGAATCGCTGCGTTCGACTACCCCAGGCTCCGCTTTGAGAAGCGCTGCCGTACGGATCACACCGTAATGCTGGGCTAAACGCTCAAGCGACAGCACGGCCGAAGCAGGGGTAATAAATACGCCTGCAGAAGCTTCGTCTTCCAGAGATTTCTTCAATGCTTGAATATCATCCCTCAGAATGGACCGGTATTGATGCCAAAGCGGCTTTTCAGGCCGGGCGAGCGCGTCGGCCGCAAGACGCAGCGAAGCGGCTCCCGCCTTCCAGCTTTGTTCATTCGGCGAGATCGCCGTAACCGCCCTTCGCATTTCCGAAATGTTATGGGCTAACGATTCTACACCTTCGACGGATGCGATGCCGTTCATCGGCAAAGTGCGGAAGCGGTACTCGATCACCCTTAGGCTTTTCAGAGTAACATCGACGTTCCCCTTATTCACCGCATCGTACAGCGTTTCGACGGTGGCGAGAAATTGCGTATAAGCGGCTGCCGGCGCGGCGCTGTCGTCTGAAGGAGCAAAGCTCTTTTCAGCACCCCGCACTGTAAGCGGCATGACGAAAATCAGAGAAACAGCGCTAAGAGCGGCTATACATAAGTATCGCAGCCGGCGGCTGACGATGGCTCGTACATATGCAAACAAGGACATCCCCTCCTGCCCTAAGGTATGAGGGGATGTCCGCATTTAGAACGGTTTGTCCTAGTCACGATAGGAAAAGCGAAACCGAGCGATTGCAGCCGATAAGACGCTTAAAGCCGTCAACAGGAAAGTAAACGAGCCGACAGCAATTAAATCATCTCTCAGCTGTAACGGGAGACTCGGGTAGACGCCAAAGGTGTAATCCACCGTATCGTTGAGGAACGTCCAAGCCGCCGCCGCAAGCAGCGCCATGCCGCCGAACGTGAAAAACCGGGCATACACAAGAGCGCAGACCGCCATAGCGGTATGTCCGATAATCAGCATCCAATCCTGCCACACCAGTATATCCCCTTGCGCTTGTCCGGCAAAAATAATGGCGGTTGCCCATATGCCGTATTTAACGGAGGTCACTACACCAAGCGCCTCGACGACGCCGCGAACAGCGTTCACCCAGCGATGGCGCGAAGCTCCGGGGGAAATCCACAACCAAAGAACGGCAGCGGCAAAAAACAATGAGGCGGTCGGGCTGTCCGGAACGAAAGGGAGCTGCCAATGAGGGTGCGTATTCCATGTGAGCTCGAGCTGATAATTATACCAGTAGTAGCCGTAAATAGTTCCTGGGATGTAGATGATCATCATCAGCCATAGAAGCTTGGGGTGAAGCAAGAAACCGCGGGAAAGCAGCCATCTCCAGGTCAAGAGAGGTCCTCCTTGTGCTAGTAATGCAAAAATAGCGGCACCGAGTGCCGCTATTTGCGTGAATTGATTTGCTGAACGAGATTGAGCGTTACTCAGCGCCTTCAGCTTTTTGCTTGGCCAGCCAAGCCGCCACCTGATCAATCTGCTCTTTGCTCAATTGGTCTTTGAACGCCGGCATTGCTTCGCGTCCGTTGGTGATCACATTGGCAATCTCTTCTTCGTTCAGCCTGTCGCCGACACCGCGCAATGCCGGTGCGTTGCCGCCTTGCAGCTCGGCGCCGTGACAAGAAATACATTGGGCTTCTTTCATCGTTTCCGTAAATGTCGGATCGTCCGACGCTACCATTGCCGGGATCTTCTCTTTGCCCGGAACCGGCCGCGGCAAGCCCTTCTTGACGGCTTCCTCCGCCTCAAGCTCACGCTTGATATGCTCAGGCGTCACTTCGTTGATTCTAAGCTCTTCTTGATAATGATGCCAAGATACCCAGGTCAAATAGGTACAAGCGACCAACGAAAGGATCATCAAGGAAGAGGCGATCGGACGGCGATAGAACCGGCGCTCTTTGCCCGTATCCAGGAACGGGGCAAGCAGGAGCGAGATGAAAGGAAGACCGGAAAGGCCCAGTACGCCGAGCACCAGGTAGTCTCCCGAAGTATAAGGATACTTCAACAGTTGATACAGGAATAGGAAATACCAGTCCGGCATCGGAATAAACGAGCTGTTTAACGGGTCGGCCGGGTAGCCGAGCGGAGCCGGTTCGGCGATGACGAGAACCAGAAAGCCTACCAATACGACGACTCCGACCATCCACTCTTTCAGCAGGAAGTTTGGTATGAACGCTTCCGATTTGCCCGGATAAGCGGAATAATCATGCGGTACGTTCACATTGTTGTGCCTGCGGATACGGGAATCCCCGACATATACGACTTTTTCATTCGGATCATGTTTATGTGCCATTGCTAGCCACTCCCCTCTCTTACAGCGGCCCGGAGATGCCCTGTTTTCGAATCATAAAGAAGTGTCCGGCAAGCAAGGCGAGCAGCGCACCAGGCAAGAAGAACACGTGAATCGCGAAGAACCGCGTCAGCGTTTGGGCACCGACGATCGTTCCTCCGTTCATCAGCTCCTTGATGTATTCGCCAAGATAAGGCACGGATCCTGCAATTTCCAGACCGACCTTCGTAGCGTAATACGCCTTGTTGTCCCAAGGGAGCAAATATCCGGTGAATCCAAGGCCGAGCATGACAAAGAAAATCAGCATTCCGACTACCCAGTTCATTTCACGAGGCGCTTTGTAAGAGCCTGTAAAGAAGACCCGCAGGGTATGTAGGAACATCATGACAATTACGAGGCTTGCTCCCCAGTGATGCATACCGCGCACGATGGCACCGAATGCCACCTGGTGCTGAAGATAATCGACGCTGTAATAAGCATTGATAATGTCCGGTACGTAGTACATCGTCAGGAACATGCCGGAAAGGATTTGGATTACGGTAATAAAGAACGTCAAGCCGCCGAAACAATAAACGAAAGCGGAGAAATGGTGAGCCGGATTGACGTGCTCAGGCACCTCATGATCCGCAATGTCTCTCCACATCGGCGTAATATCCAGACGTTCGTCAATCCAGTTGTACATGTTTTTGAACATGGACGAAACGCCCTCCTTCTACTTCACGCGACTATTCGGTTCGAGCGGTCCGAGATAAACCCAGCCGTTGTCCGTTTTCACTTCGAATTCGTCCAGCGGCTTCGGCGCCACCTTCAGATTTTTGCCGTCTTTGGTATACTGAGCGCCGTGACAAGGACAATTGTACTTGTTCGGATCTTCGCCGCCCCAGTGAACGGTGCATCCCAGATGCTTGCAGACAGGCGACAGCGCAAAAATCTTGCCGTCGTCTCCTTTGGAGATCCACGCCGCCAGCTGCGGGTCGCTCTCGTACCAGCCGTCGACCTGATGGATCTTGAACTTTACTTCCGTCGGCTCATTCGTCACTTTGCTTTCCTCGATAACTTTGACGAAAGCACCTTGCTCTTTCTTTTGCAATATAGGATCTACAGCAAAGCGGATCATCGGTAAAATGGCCCCGCCTGCCATGAAGGCTCCTGCTCCGCCCAGCGTGTAAGAAAGAAACTGGCGTCTTGTCATTTCTTTGCGCTTGGCCGGCTTGTGCGCGGTATCTTGCTGCTGTTTGTGGTCCATTCATTCTACCCCCTTCGCCCACCAAATCTCGCGTCCGATACGGACTTAACAATATGTTCACAAGGACATAACTATCATAGCCCACGCGTTATAGAGCGTCAAGAATGGGGCTGCGAGTTTCATAGCGAGTCAGCAAAACCAAACTTAAAATGTTCTCAAATTGTCACAATTCCTTGAGAGATTCGCTTGAGCCCCTTCTCCAGAGGTCTGCAATCTCCTTGCGCAGCCTCTGTTCATCGGGCAGCTCGTCTTCCCTGACAGGCTGAATGATGAGATCCGCAGACACATCCGCAAAGCCGTTCGGCCGGCCGCACACAACAATCACGTAACGATAGCCGAGTTTCTTCAACTGTCCGCATAACCGGTTAAGCCTCTGCTTGTCATCCACGTCTCCACTATAGTAATGGAACGCAGGCACAGTTACCGTTCGTCCGGTAAACGCCTGTTCCAAAGGAGCGAGCCAATCTCCCGTTTTGGCCGCGAGTTCCGTGGCTTCCGCGGGAGTTTCCCCGCCGGTAAGACCGGATATGGGCAGCAGGCACGTGTCCAGAAACGGCTGAAGCTCCGCCCAGCCCGCTTCGTCGATTTCACTGAACCTCATATTCAGAGTCCTTTCTTGTTCATGCTTCAAAGCCATTCGGCAATAAAAGTCATCGCCGTGTCGGCGAAACCGGGCAGCCCCTCGTGACCGTAGTCGGGATAAACCTCTACCCTTTTCGGAGAAATAATCTTGTTGTAAGCGGCAAATTGCGTGGATGGAGGCGTGATCGTGTCCATCAGTCCCGTTGCCATCATGACCTCACCTTTAATACGAGGCGCCAAATGCTGAACATCAATATAACCCAGCTTTTCGAAAATTTCGGCTTCTCTCGTGTGAAGGGGATCGAACTTGCGGAAATAGGCTCGTATTTCATCATAAGCATCTTTCGCCAGATCCATCTCCCACACCCTCTTATAGTCCGAGAGAAAAGGATATACCGGAACCAGCTTTGCAATCCTGGGCTCGAGCGCCGCGCAAGCCAGCGTCAACCCGCCGCCTTGCGAATAACCCATAGCAGCGACTCGGCTCGGGTCGACTTCATGCAAATCCATTACGATGCCGGCCAATTGCGCTGCGTCCAGATAGATTTGGCGATACAGCAGGTTGTCCGGGTGATCGTCTAGCCCGCGTATGATATGCCCGTTTAATGTATTACCCTTCACTCCGCCTGCATCCTCGGATGAACCGCCCTGTCCCCGGACGTCCATGGATATGAAGCTTATGCCGAGCGCGGCGTAAGCGACTTTCTCCATCCAGTCCCCCGAATTCATGGAGTACCCGTGAAATTGAATGACGGCGGGATGAGGAGCTGAATTGCCTTTGGGACGTATGTATTTCGCATGAATCCGGGCGCCGCGCACGCCTGTGAAGAAAAGCTCAAAGCAGTCGGCGATCGGCACCTGGAACCGGGCCGGTATCAGTTCCACTTGGGCATCGACGCTCTTCATTTCGGTCAAGGCCCGCTCCCAGTAATCATCGAAGTCTGCCGGCCTTGGGCTGATCCCTTGATAGGTTCGAAGTTGCTCAAGCGGAAAATCGATTAACGGCATATGAATGCTTCTTCCCTTCATGTCCTTTTTACTCTAATATACAATCCATCCTACTCTATATTTTCTCACAATAAAAGCGCCTCCCTCCTTTAGAAAAGGAAAAAGGCGCCTTGTTCGTGCCGATTCAAAGCGCGAACCGGCTTAGGATTGAATGGTCTTTAATTCATCGGTCAAACGCCGAAAGGATTCGACGTCTCCTTGTGCGAGCGCATCATCAATAGCGTCGTATATTTTCTCCGTCCGGTAATTGCGCAGCGCTTCGTCAAGGACCATTTCTGCCGCCAGCCCCAGCATGGTCTCATAGGCGACTTTCATGTTGTCCATTCGTTGCACCTCCAAAATCCGGCGTTGCGGGCTCCTCGATCAGGGGTTCCCGTATTGCTCGCCTTTGCTCACGTAACTGTCCGCCGTTGTTTTCATCCGCTGCAGATCTTTCTCGGTCAGCTCCCTGATCACCTTCGCAGGGGTTCCCAAGCATAAAGTATAAGGCGGAATGACCTGGTTCTCCGTAACGATCGCGCCGGCTCCCACTAAAGCATATTCACCGATGTCAGCCCCGTTCAAGACGATAGCCCCCATGCCGATCAATGTACCTCTGCCTATCCGGCATCCGTGGATGATTGCAGCGTGTCCGACTGACACTCCATCCTCCAGAACAAGAGGTTGATTCGTATTCACATGGCCTACGACCCCATCCTGTATATTACACTGTCTTCCGATCTCGATCGGCGCCAAGTCCCCGCGCAATACCGCATTAAACCAAACGGTGCTCTGCTCGCCGATCGTGACGTTCCCGATAATTTTGGCTCCTTCCGCAACATAGACTCCCGACGCCAATCGCGGGTAAATTCCCATAAAAGGCAGTTGCATATACAATCTCTCCTTTTTTCCCCGTAACGTGAATTTTCAGAGATTGTAGCAACATACCTGCCGGCTGTCAAACGGCGGTCAGTCTATGACCAGCTTATCTTCAAAAGCCAGCGTATTGCCGGAAATCAAAGATTTGCCTTGCGGTGTTATGCGGATAACGTTTGCCCCTTCTGCAGTTTCTCCCCACCGCACCATCCCTAAGTGCAGCATCATGGTCAATACGCGGCGCTCCAGGATGTCCTGCTGCGTATCATAATAATAGGGACGAACGAGAGGCTGCAAAATAGAGGTTAAGGATTCGACGGTCAACCAGTTAGAAGACAGCCGCATTACCCATTGAATCAGCGCGGATAGATTGGGGATCGCTCCCTTATACACCCGCAGCCAGAACCGGTACAAGCCGGTGGGATCCATTCGTTCCGTTCCATCCGCTATGCCGAGACCCTGCTCGGTAAGCACCAGCCTGTCCGGCTGTTCCGCTATCAGCTTGTGATAGTATGCAAAATCGTAGATGAGCGAAAACCTGTCGGGATAATCGCGGAATCTGCGGCCATAGCCGAATCTCCAGCCGCCCCGGGCCGGAATGTTCTCGTGGACGGCGAACAGCTCCAGAATCTGTCCGACTTGCCTTTTGTACATCACCCCTTCTGCAGTAAGCGGAATGTCGTTGGCCCGGACATAGCGCATGAATTGGACGAAATCGTCCAAAATCAAGCTTCTTTCGTCCCGATACACGGGAGGTTCCTCCGTATACACCAGCGAGGCGCGATATTTATGTTCCAAAGCATCGCAAAGCCTCGTTTTGATGTCTTCCGGAACCTGGTATAAATAGCGGGTCTGCTGAGAAAAGCCGTTGAACAACCAGCCGAAACGCTTGAACCGGCTGATGGCATGGCGGGCAATTTCATCCGGGCCCATGGGTGGAACTTCCTGCGTTTTTTTCGCTTTGCGGGTGCGGCCGCCTTTCGGCGGGCTTTTGGCTAATGGAGGCGGCTCCGGCGGCTTGAATTCAACGCCCGCCGCAAGGACTTGCTGCCGGAGAACGGCTGGGTCGCTTCCGAGCGCTCTGGCTTTCAATTCTTCGAGACTATAAGCCGCCCGGGATTCGAACAATAACGAATTCAAAAAACGCAAATCGCTCGCCGTTATCTCATCAACCCGCGTTTCGAGCACATCCCGCCGCTGCACCGTCGACAGAATGGATTGGATCAACTCATTTTTCGAGTGGCTGCTGCAGCTGCAATCATAGGTTTCTGCGATTCTGGTTAACTCGGCAATATCCGCGTAACAGAGCATGTCGGCCAAGTTCATATGTCATTCCCCGCTTTATGGAGGATTTACTCTCCATTATCGGCGCGGTAAAGAGGTTTTAAACTTCATATAAACGCAAAAAAATCTGGCGTGGCCGCCAGAGTTCGTTGTCGACTATGAGTTTGCTTTAATATCGTTTAAGTGGATGGTGCAGTTGTGCAGCAATGATTGCCATCCTTGCTCCTGTCTCTGAAGGATACTGAGAGACATGTTCAGGAGATAACTGTCGTCCAGCTCCTTGCACATAACCTTGAGCAGTCTGGCTAAAAAGCTGCCATGGGTCACGACAAGCCACGCCTCTCCGGCATGCTCCAGGGTCAGCTCCTCCACAAATTTCATGCCCCGATCGACAATCGAGAGATCCGTTTCCTGATCGGGCACCCGATTTCTCCAGTCGGCGCCCCAACGGGCCAGCCGCTCTTGTTCAGTCGTTCCCTCGGCTTGCCCGAAGTAACGTTCGCGCAGGCGGGAATCCTCTATAAGGGGAATTCCCATGCTGTCGGCTAATATTTGCGCGGTCTGCACCGCGCGAGTCAGATCGCTGCACATGATTCCGTCCCATGACTCACCGTCGCGAACGAGACGATCTGCCAGCAAACGGGCCTGATTGATCCCCTCGCTGCTGAGCGGGATATCGGTAACGCCCTGTATTTTGCCCAATCGGTTCCATTCTGTAACGCCATGGCGAATCCAGCCGATTCGGGTCGGTTTCATCATGCACGTACACGAGAGAACCAATTCAGTATGAGCAGCGTCATAATGATTCCCAGCATCGAGAAGGCGATCCAATATTCCGGCATTGACGGTGTCACATGAAGCATAATGGGGTCGCTCAAGCTTGCAACGGGGACGTCGACATGCACGCTGCTGCTTAACTGCTGACTCGCGGCGAATGCATTCGCCGTTTCCATAATACCCGTGTCCTTGGCGGTCAAGCCATGAGCCCGGCTGAACGATGTATACAAAAATCCGCAGACGAACAAGGCCAGAAGCGCAGCAAGCAATCCGGCCACCTTGCGCCTGAAGGCGTAAGAAAACGTGTACGTACGGCGAACGGTCGGCATGTACCAGCTTTGTTCCGAGTAGATCCGGTTCATGACGCTTTCATTCAGCCCACTGACATTCACCGGATTCTCGCTCCATGTGTCGTCCGTAGGCCATTCATGAAGCAATAGGGCGCTCTCTTCCCAAATACGGAATTCCGCCTCGCATGCGCTGCAGCTGTGTACATGCAAATCAACGGCTAAACGTTCGGGGGAATCCTCCGGCAAGTCCCTGTATATTCCGAACCATTCCGCTGCCTCTTCGCATTTCATCGCAGTTTCATCTCCTCGTACTCCTTCGTCATCGCCGGTTCGTTCATGTATGATTCCAATTGCGTCTTGACACTGGCCCTGGCGCGGAATAGCAGCGATTTAACGGAGCTGACCGTCTGACCCAGTATGTTGGCGATTTCCTGGTAATCCATACCGTCATATTCCCTTAAAATAAGTGCGGACCGCTGTTTTTCAGGAAGGCTGTTGATCGCTTCCCGTACCATGGATACTTTCTCGCTGCGCAGCAAGCGCTGCTCGGGCGCCGCTTCCGGCGGAGCGGCGGGTATGTATGTGGAGTCGTCCAGCGACAGATGGGCCGACTTCTGCTTCCGAAGCTCGCTTAGAACCGTATTCCGGGCAATCGTATACAGCCAAGTGGAGAAGGATGCGTCCACTTCCCGAAAGGAATGTAAGCTTCTGTAGGCTTTATAAAACGTCTCCGAGCATATGTCCTCGGCAAGTAATTCCAGTTTTGCGCTTTTGAGCATGTGGTATACGAAAGACAGAATTTTCTTCTGATATCGTCCCATTAACGTTGAATACAGCTCTACGTTCCCGTCTTTGATCTCGCGAATTAATTGGGAATCGGTCATCATGTCCGCGACCCTCCCCTCTTCAGGGTAAACGTTCGCAGCCGGATGTAATATATATTGTACCGGCCAAAAACGAAAAAGTTGCGCCGGGGGGCGCATTTCTACCTGAGAAACCAGTTTTTTACAAATCACAACAGTTATTGTATCACAGGTGCAGTGGGTATGAACTTAAAAATTTCTCAAATTATTGAAGGGAAATGTGTCCTATTTTATGGTTATTACCCAATTGGCATAACAAGCAAAAAAAAACCACCCCGGAGGGTGGCTGCACATAGTGCGAGTATTGGATAGGAGTGGAGAGAAACCATACTGTACTTTTATTATATGAATACGTTTACATTTTGTCAATAAGCGTTTTCATTTTATTTTAAGCGGTTACATTAGAGTTCCGGGTTTTATCGCACAAAAAAACGGCCGTCTTCAGGGACGGCCGATGCGTGATCAAAAATGAACCGAATACTCCATTGATTTCAGCAGCGCAACCGCTTTGTCCAGATCTTCATTCTGACGGAAAGATAACCGCAGCACGCCCGGCACATCTTCCCGGCTTTCGATAATCTGCAAATTGCTCAGGTTAATCCGGGCTTGCCCGAGCTCGGTAGCGATTTTGCCGATGATCCCGGGGTGATCGGGCACGTCAACGTAGCATTCGTATAATGATGTGATCATACCTTTTCTGCGTTCCGGGAGCTGACTGCGGAATTGTCCCGCTCGCCGGAATTGCTCCTCCAGCCCGTCCCCGTCCGACTGTTGGAGCAATGCAGAGAAACCGTCTATCTCCGCTTGCCAGTCGCGAAGCAGCTTTAACAGAACGCCGCGGTTGCTCAGCAAGATATCCCGCCAGATGAGCGGATCGCTGGACGCGATACGGGTGATGTCCCGGAAGCCTCCGGCCGCAAGACTTCCGTAAAGCTCGTTCGACTCGTTATAGCCGGCAATCTGATTGACAAGCGCGACGGCGATGATATGCGGCATGTGGCTGATCGCCCCGACGATGTCGTCGTGCTGCACCGCATCGGTCTTGACGATATGTGCTTTCGTATATTTCAACAGTTCCTGCAGCCGGTCAACAGCTTGCGGCGGCGTTTGTTCAGTTGGTGTGAGCACGTAAAAGGCGTTTTCAAACAAATGGGAGCTCGCCGCTTCAACACCCGAACGTTCGGAGCCGGCCATCGGATGACCTCCGATGAATACTGCGCCTTGCTCCGCAAGTATGGATGCATGACGGACAACAGAGGCTTTCGTACTGCCGACATCCGTAACGATACAACCCGGCTTCAGCGGGATGCGGGCCAGCTCCTCCAAATAATCTTCCAAGCGGCCCACCGGAACGCAAAGAAAAAGAAAATCGGCGTCCGACGCCGCTTCGGCAATAGAGGTCGTAGCGTGATCCACAACGCCTCTGTCCGCATATTTCTGCGCAGAAGCCGGGTTAATGGAGTGGCCGGTCACTTGCACGCCAGGTTTCCCTTTGAAGCATAAAGCCAAGGAACCGCCGATCAGTCCGACACCGAAGATCGTGATTTTGACGGATTTCCCCTGCCCCTGGCCGTTTGATCTTTCCGCTGATGTGTTAAACTCTGAGCTCATGCTGTCACACCTTTATCGCGATTTCCTGCAGAACCGCTTTCAGCGCGGCGACTACCTTCTCGTTCTGCTCCCTGCTTCCGACCGTGATCCGGATATGAGCGGGGTATCCCTTATGGCCTGCTCTCACGATAATGCCGCGGCGAAGCAAAGCATCAAACACTTCCAGCGCCGGCCGCCGCACATCGACCATAATGAAGTTGCCATACGCCGGGAACGCTTGAAGACCCATTTGCCGGAACTCCCCGTCCAAATATTGCAGACCTTCCTTATTGGCACGGCGGCATTCCGTCAGGAAGCTTTCATCGTTGATGGCAGCCAAGGCCGCAGCTTGCGCAAATCTCGATGTGTTAAAAGGCTCACGCACTTGATTGATGCTTCGGATGACGTCGGGACGGCCGATTCCGTATCCGATCCTGAGCGATGCCAAACCGTATATTTTAGAAAACGTGCGAAGAAGTACGACATTCGGGTACTTGCGAAGCAACTTTAGACCGTCCGGATAGGAGGGATCTTCAACATACTCGCAGTAGGCCTCATCCAATACGACCAGCACATTCTGAGGTACTGAGGACAGGAAGCTTTCGAGCTCATCTTCCGTGACTATGGTGCCGGTCGGGTTATTGGGGTTGCACACCCAAATGACCTTTGTTTTATCCGTGACACGATCAAGCATCGCAGCCAGGTCGTGGGTACCCTCTTTGAGAGGAACTTCGATACTGACGGCATTCTCTATTTGTGCGTTATGTTTATACTGAGGGAACGTCTGATCGGCCATAATCGTCTCGTCGCCGGGCACAAGAAAAGCCCTTGCGATCATGAGGATGACTTCATCGGAACCGGCTCCGAAAATGATCTGATCCGGATTTACCCCATGCTGCTTCGCTAATGCGGCGGTCAGTTCAACGGCCGCCCCATCGGGGTAGATGCTCATGTTCTCGAGCTCGCGAGTAATAGCTTCCTTGGCCTTCGGCGAGCATCCGAACGGATTTTCGTTCGAAGCCAGCTTGATCACCTCAGTCAAGCCCAGCTCGCGCTTTACATCTTCCACAGGCTTTCCTGGCTGGTACACCGGCAAGTCCACAATATTCGGTTTAGGTTGCATAGCTTTCCCTCCTGAAAATATGGCAAACGGAGCGTCTGCCGCTCCGTATTCATTGTACGTTCTATTTTGACATATCGCTTTAACGCTGTACAGCACTATTTCCTTGGCTTCAGCCCGGCGATGAAATGTTCGACCGTGTCATAGCCCTGCTTACGGACTTCCTCGTCGTTCGAGATCAGCTCAGGAAGCACCTCTTCGACTTTTCGGACGATGGCGCTGCCGACAATCACGCCGTCGCATTGCCCGGCAAATCGCTCCGCATGTTCGCGCGAAGAAATGCCGAAGCCGACGCAGATCGGTACGGATGATGCTTGGCGAACCGTGCTTAAAAAAAGTCTCGATGCCTTCGTGAAAAGCGGAGCGGACCCCCGTAACTCCCAGCGAAGAGACGCAATAGACGAAGCCTCTGGCATTTGCCGCAATTTTCTCTACCCGCGCTTGAGAGGTCGGAGCTACGAGCGGAATGAGATGAACACCGCACTCTTCAGCGATGGCCCTTGCTTCCGCATCTTCTTCCAGAGGAAGATCGGGGATAATAACCCCGCTGAACCCATGCTCCTTGAGCAGGCCGAAAAATTTAGGCAAACCGAGCTGCAAGGCGGGGTTGTAATAGGTAAACAGAATGAACGGCATCGTTACTCCGCGGCGTCTTGCTTCGGAGGCGACACCCATGCAGTCCTGCATGGTGATCCTGTTCTTCAAAGCCCTTTCGGAAGCTCTCTGAATGACGGGACCGTCTGCGAGGGGATCGGAATACGGCACGCCAAGCTCGATCATATGCGCTCCCGCCCGCTGAGCCGCCTCAACGAGTGCGACGGATGTGTCGAGATCGGGATCTCCCATCGTCATGAACGGGATGAGCGCCGTTTCTCCCCGCTCCTTCAACTCGGCGAACACCGTGTCGATCGCGTTAGGCGCTGTCGTCGTACTCATGGCTGCACTCCCTCTTCATAGGACATGATCGATTCCACATCTTTGTCTCCGCGGCCGGACAGGTTCACAATCATTATTTCGTCTTTAGCCATCGCAGGCGCAATCTTGACTGCTTGAGCTATGGCATGCGCGGATTCCAATGCCGGAATGATTCCTTCCGTACGCGAGAGCATTTTTAACGCATCCAATGCCTCAGCATCCGTAATAGGGACGTACTCGGCGCGCTTGATATCTTTTAAATAGGAGTGCTCGGGTCCGATTCCGGGATAATCCAATCCGGCGGAGATCGAGTGTGCCGGCAGCACTTGTCCGCGTTCATCCTGAAGCACGTAGCTCATCGAGCCTTGGAATACGCCGGGACGTCCTTTGGTCATTGTCGCCGCATGCTCCTCGGTCTCTATACCGCGGCCTGCGGCTTCCACGCCGACAAGGCGCACGGACGCATCGTTAATAAACGGATGAAAAATACCGATCGCATTGCTTCCTCCGCCAACTGCAGCGACGATCACATCCGGCAGACGGCCCTCCGCTTCCTGAATCTGATCGCGGGCTTCAAGTCCGATCACACGCTGAAAATCACGCACCATCATCGGGTAAGGATGCGGCCCGGTTACGGAACCCAGGATATAATACGTATCCTCAACATTGCTCACCCAGTAACGCAGTGTTTCATTGCAAGCATCTTTTAGAGTTCGCGTGCCGGACATAACCGGAATGACTTCCGAGCCGAGCAGCTTCATCCGAAATACGTTAAGCTGCTGACGCTTCGTGTCCTCCTCGCCCATAAACACTTTACACTCGAGTCCCATCAACGCGGCTACCGTAGCGGATGCCACGCCATGCTGTCCGGCGCCGGTTTCGGCAATCACTTTCTTTTTGCCCATCCGTTTCGCAAGAACGGCTTGTCCGATCGTATTGTTGATCTTGTGAGCGCCGGTATGGTTCAGATCCTCGCGTTTCAGATAAATCTTCGCCCCGCCAAACTGCTGCGTCAGCCTTTCCGCGTAATAAAGCGGTGTCGGCCGTCCGGAGTACTGTTTCAGCAGGTACCGCACTTCCTCCAGAAAGTCAGGATCGTCTTTATATCGAAGGTAGGCTTCCTCCAGCTCGATTAATGCATTCATTAGCGTTTCAGGCACATATTTGCCGCCGAACGGGCCGAAGCGGCCGTGTTGATCCGGCACTTGATTCATGAACGTTTCACCCTTTCTGCGAATGCGGCGATTTTGCCCGCATCCTTAACTCCATCCGTTTCCACACCACTGGATATGTCCACGCCGGCCGGGCGGTACTCTTTCATTAATTGACCGGCGTTCTCCGGCGAGAGACCGCCGGCGATGAATAACCGCAATCCGTTAATTTCGGCCGCCTCTTGATAGGTTGGGATCAAGTCCCAGCGAAAGGTACGCCCCGTGCCGCCGCCCGCCGTATCCAGAAGAATCGTTGTAACTGCGTTCTTATAAGCGGAAAGTCGATCGGCACTGTCATCCTCGCCAACCGGCATCGCCTTCCAAACCTCGGCACCAAACCGGTTTTGCACTTCCCGGCAAAAATCCGGCGTTTCCTCACCGTGTAATTGTATAACATCCAGCGGCACAACGGATAACACCTCTGCAATCTGCTCGATTGAAGGATTAACGAAAACCCCGACTGAGCGCGGAGGCCGCCCGCCGGCCATAGGGATTTTACTCGACGCAGAGCGAAGCATAGCCGCTTGTTCCAGCGTTACTTGCCTTTTGCTTGGGGCGAATACAAGTCCGATGTAATCGACCGGAAGCCCGTACATGTCATGCAGAGTTTCCTCTTGTTTGATTCCGCAAATTTTCACGATGGCTTGATGCGTCATCCCAAGCTTCCTTCTTTCGTGAGCGGTCCCATCAATTGCTGGACAGCCGACTGTACGTCGGATTGACGCATAAAAGTTTCGCCGACCAATACGGCTTGCGCTCCGGCTTTGCGCACGAACTCCACATCCTCCGGTTCGGCAATGGCGCTTTCGCTGATGGCTGCTACCCCTTGAGGCATGAGCCGGATTAATTGCTCAGTTACATTTAAATTGGTTTCAAACGTCTTCAGATCCCGGTTATTGACGCCGATCAAAGATGCTTTACCCATATCCAGCACCGTTTCGAGCTCCCGACGATCGTGAACCTCCACTAAAGCGTCCATGCCCAAATCGCGTGCGAGATCGTAAAATGAAGCTAATTGACTTTTCGACAGGATCGCCGCTATCAGTAGTACGGCATCCGCGCCAATGAGCCGAGCCTCGTAGATCTGCCTTTCGTCGATGGTAAAGTCTTTGCGCAGCAGCGGGACCTTCACCTTTTCGCGAATTGCTTTTAAGTAATCGTTGCTGCCTTGAAAATATTCTGTATCCGTCAGAACGGAAATGCAATCGGTCGCGGCTGCTTCATAAGCTTGTGCAAGAGAAACCGGGTCGAAATCGGTTCTGATGAGTCCTTTGGAAGGGCTGGCTTTCTTTACCTCGGCAATCAGGCCGACGGGCCGATTGCGGTTAACTAAAGCTTGGTGAAAACCACGGCACGGAGCTGAGTCTGAGATGGCTTTCTCCGCTTTGGATATGGAAAGGGCGCCCTTCAGTGCGTCGACTTCTTGCTTTTTGGTAGCGACTATGCGATCAAGAAACATGGCTCAATTCTCCTGTCGTGGCAATCCACTGCTGTAATTTGGCCGCGGCACGTCCGTTATCGATCGTCCCGGCAGCCAGGTTTACACCGTCCTGCAATGTGCCCGCGAGGCCGGCCACATAGATGCACGCTCCGGCATTCGCTAACACGATATCGCGGTACGGGCTTTTATCTCCGCTTAGAACTTTACCGATCAAGCGTGCATTCTCCGCTGCATCTCCGCCTTGAACGGAACCCAGCGGAACCGTAGCTAGACCCAGCTGCTCGGGCGTAATGTCATAGGTGATCACTTCGCCGCCCTGCAGCTCGGATACCTGAGTCGGAGCGGAAATGCTGATTTCATCCAGACCGTCATGGCTGCCGACGACCATCGCTCTTTTCAGCCCAAGCCGGGATAGCACGGCGGCAACTGTAGCGGTTCTGTTCCGGTCGTACAAGCCGATCATCTGCCGGTCGGCATTCGCAGGGTTGGCAAGCGGTCCGAGCATATTGAAAATGGTGCGCACGCCGAGCTCACGCCGCGGCGCGGCGGCATGCTTAAGCGCAGGATGGTACAGCGGCGCGAACATAAAGCATATGCCGGTGGCCTCGAGGCAGCCGGCCGCTTGTTCCGCGCTCAGATTGATGTTGACGCCGAGCGCCTCCAGTACGTCGGCGCTGCCCGCTTTACCGGATACGGCGCGGTTGCCGTGCTTGGCGACTCTCACTCCCGCTGCTGCACTAATAATAGCTGACACCGTCGAAATATTGAATTTATGAATGCCGGAGCCCCCGGTGCCGCAAGTATCAAGCAAATTTACATTTTCGGTTACAACACGGTCTGAAAAGGATCTCATCGCCTCCGCAAAGCCGGTAATTTCATCTACCGTCTCGCCTTTCATGCGAAGAGCGATAACCGTCGCCGCGATTTGAGCCGGTGTCGCCTCGCCTTTCATAATGGCAGTCATGGCTGCAAAAGCCTCTTCACGGGTTAAATCGCCGCCGCTCATCATTTTGTTCAACGCTTGGGTTAAATTTATCGTTACTAGTTGGCTCATGGTGTTAAACCTCCTGCCTCTTAGTCATAGTCCAAATTTGTACGCCGATCCCCGACAACAACGAGCTCATCGGTGCTTCGCGTGCCGGCCGAAGCTGAAGGAAATGCCGCTTCCGCCGAACGGATCGACTTGAGCATTCCTTTTGCCTTGTTCACAGTCTCCTGATATTCGTTCTCCGGAACGGAATCCCATACGATGCCGGCGCCCGCTTGCACGTAAGCTTTGCCATGTTTGAAAATAATGGTCCGTATTGTAATGCAGGTGTTGAGGCTGCCCGAAAATCCGAGATATCCAATTGCTCCCGCATATGCGCCTCTCGCTTCATTTTCCAGCTCGGCTATAATCTCCATGGCACGCAGCTTGGGAGCTCCGGACACCGTGCCTGCAGGCAGGCATGAGAGAAACGCGTCGTAAAAATCTTTGTCCGGGCTCAGCTGCCCGCTGACGTTGGATACGATGTGCATCACGTGGGAGTAACGCTCGATATCCATGAAGCTGTCGCATTTCACCGTTCCATACGCGGACACCCTGCCGATGTCATTGCGGCCCAGATCGACGAGCATCATGTGCTCCGCCCGCTCCTTCTCATCCGCCAAAAGTTCTCTCTCCAGCGCCTCGTCCTCTTCCGGCGTTGTGCCCCGGGGGCGGGTTCCGGCAATGGGCCTCGTCTCGACTTTTCCGTTATCGACTTTAACAAGGAGTTCCGGTGACGTTCCTACGATCACTTCGTCGTCAAGCTTCAGGTAGTACATATACGGCGAAGGATTCATCGTTCTCAGCACGCGGTACACATGGAGCGGATCCACTTCCGTTTCGATATGAAAACGCTGGGAAAGCACGACCTGAAAAATATCGCCCGCACGAATGTACTCTTTCGCCTGCTCGACATTTTGCACAAATGTTTCCTTGGTCAGATTTGATGAAATTTCGCCGAGCTCCGGATCTTGCGGCGGTGTACCCATGGAAGCCAATGCGGGAAGCGGCTGCCTGATCCGGCGGATCGTTTCGTCGATCGCGTCACACGTTTGCCGGTAGGCTTGCTCTATGTCCCGGTCGGTCGCTCCTTCCGCGATGTGCACATTGCCGATGACAAGAACCTGCTGCTTGAAATGGTCAAAAACAATAATGCGATCGCAGAACATGAAATGCATATCGTCCATATTCAAGTCGTCGATATCATGCGGCGGCAGTTTTTTCTCATAGTATTGCAGCAAGTCGTATCCGAAAAATCCGATCGCCCCGCCTGTGAATGGCGGCAGCTCCGGAATGGAAGGACTCCTGTAGGAGCGGAGCTTCTCCCGAAGAAGCTGCAACGGCTGCCCGGTGTGATGGGTCTCGGTTCGGCCGGCCTGCTCCAGTGTCAGCTTGTTTTTCTTCAACCGGAGAACCAGAAAAGGGTCCGTCCCGATAAAAGAGTATCGCGCCCATTTGACGCCGCCCTCCACACTCTCCAATAAGAACGATCGCTTGTCGCGGCTAAGATGCTGGAACACCCGGATCGGGGTTTCCGTATCCGCCAAGAGCCGGCGAACGACGGGGATCACATTGTATTTGCCCGCCATTGCCTTAATTTGCTGCAGCTCCTGCTGATCCATCGATTATCTCTCCTTTGTTCATGATCGGCCGGAACTTCAGATGCCGGAAAAATAAAAAAGCACCTCTGCTCCGCAGAGATGCGCATAATCGATTAGAGTCGCACTTTAACATCGCGTAACAAAGACACGCAATGGTACAGCAGCTCAGCTCATCTAATCTCATCTCTACTTGGCTCACATCTGCGTAAGTTGCCGTCCCTATGGCCGGCTGTTCCGCAATGTCTAATATGTAACTTACTATATCATTTCGGCGCAAGAAGCGTCAACAGGTTAGCTGGTCCAAATGTGCCTTTGTGCTATATGGATTGGCCCCCGCACGGTCTCTGAATTAAGCCAACAGTTTCATTTAAACCGCTGGGAGCGGCTTAATTCAGCCGGCAGCGCCTTTTCACAGCATTTAAACCGCTCGCAGCGTGTTACTCACCAGAAAAAGCTGCGTACGTTTTCTTCCAACACATATTCATGATGACGGACGGTAGTATACTTCACGGGGCGAAGAATCTTTTTGCTCATAAGTTGCCTGATGATGCGGCGGCTGAATTCGTCGCTGGACTGCAAGCAGAAGCATACATCACGCAGGCGGAGAGGTCGGTTCAGTCTCATAGCATATCGGATGACTTCCCGCTCGTACAACGAAAACTGAGTATAGCTTTGTGTCAAACCCGTGGAATATCGGCCAACAAGCTCATACATCGTTCGTCTGCAGACTTCTGGCCGTTTATCCATGTCATCCTTAGTAAATGGAATATACCTGTAGCCATACATCGCCATTGTACGTATGCGCTGATGCTCAAAGTCAAACCGGTGAGGGTAATGTTCTCGGCATGTACCACAAATCCATCCGCCTCAGCGAATCCCAGCGGTTCGAACACAGCGTCGATGTAGATCTTTACGCCGGTAAGACTAAGGATCTCATGCTCTAAAATAAATCCGTCAAACGATTTAAACACCGGCCAGACAACTGTCTCCAGCAGTTTCTTTTCTCCAGCTGCATGTTTTTTAATTTGCTCCAGACGCATTCCGGATGCCTGCTCATGCTGCTCTTCCAGTAACTTCTCGTAGGCCGACTTAAATATGACATTCCTCTCCCCTCAAAATGCAAAAACGCCGTCTGCTCCGAAGAGACAAACGGCGTGTGCTTCACGCGATATATAAAGGATATCAACAGAGTTAGAATATCATAGTTGGATCAATCATAACAGTACCGTACAACGCGCTGCACGTCATCTGTCCGACAAATCAGGGCGCAAGGCCTTGGCCCGGTTGAGGTACACGTGCTGGATCTGCGATTGCGACAGCTCTGTGTTTACCGAGACCATCAAGCGGATGCACTTCTCCAGGCTGCCTTTCACCGGTATCTCGATCGCGCACATGAGAGGCACAAGGTCCCAACCGTCCATTTGGCGGATGGCGCGTGCCGGAAAAGTTGCGTCCAAATCCTGAGTTACCGTTACAAACACATGCGCGATATCTTCAGGCGAAAAATGATTGACTTCAACGATGCCGTTCAGCAATTGAATCGTGGCATCCAGAATCGCTTTCTCTTCATTCAACTCTACCGTAGTAGCCCCGCGAATTCCTCTAACGCTCATGCTGGTCCGTCCCCTCTCTCAACCCGTCTACGATTTCCTTTACCCACGAAGAAGGAACATCCCGGCGTATTTCCACGACACCGACCGCCGTCGGCACAACAAACACCATTTGGCCTTCACTGAATTTCTTGTCGTGCTGCATCGCGCCCATGATGTCTTCCGTTTTATACTGTGCCGGGATTCGCACCGGCAGACCGAACTTGCGCAATATGCGCTCTGTCTCGGAAGCGATACTCGAATCGTATCCGAATCTCGCTGCCAGCCTCGCGGCCCCGACCATGCCAATGGCAATGGCTTCGCCGTGAAGCACCTCGCCGTAGCCGGCAACAGCCTCTAGCGCATGGCCGATCGTATGTCCCAAGTTCAGAATGGCCCGCACATCATGCTCGCGCTCGTCACGCGAAACGATGATTGATTTCACACGACAGCTTCGTAGAGCGCATACCCAAGCGCATCTGGTTCAAGCCCGAGCAGCCGCTCAACGTTGTCCTCGCACCAGTTCACAAACTCTTTGTTCCATATGAGCCCGTGCTTGATAACCTCCGAGAGTCCCGCTCTCACTTCCCGAGTCGGAAGGCTCGACAGCGTATCCAGATCGTAGAGGACAAATTCGGGCTGGTGAAATGCCCCGATAATGTTTTTGGCCAGCCGGTGGTTGACGGCGACCTTTCCCCCGACACTGCTGTCATGCGCCAAAATGGTCGTCGGCATCTGGACGAAGCGTACTCCGCGCATATAGGATGCTGCCAGGAATCCCGCCAAATCGCCTACGACACCGCCGCCCAAAGCAATAACCGTTGATTGGCGGTCTAAACCCGCTTTCAAAGCGGTCTCGACAAGCTGATCCAGCATTTCGAGAGATTTGGAGTTCTCCCCCGAGGGGACAACCGCACGTGTGACGTGATATCCGGCACCCGTCAGGGATTCCTCGACTTTGGCGGCGAACAAGTTCGCCACCGACGCGTCGGTTACCAGCAGAACAGGCGCCTGCACCGGAAAGTCCCGGTCTCTGAACACTTGTCCCACACCTCGAATTAAGCCGCTCCCGATATATATGGGATAGGATCGGTCTCCCAGTTCCACTGTAAGTTCCCGGGCCTCGCCGATCATCAGTACGCCTCGATCTGACGCAAATAGCTGTCTACGTTGGCCTGAATTTCTTCCATCGAGTCTCCGCCGAATTTCTCCAGAAACGCTCTTGCCACTTCCCAGGTGACTACGTGCTCCATAACGACGCTCGCAGCCGGAACCGCACACGCATCCGAGCGCTCCACTTGCGCGGTAAAAGGTTCTTTCGTATCGATGTCCACACTCGCAAGAGGCTTATACAGCGTCGGAATCGGCTTCATCACACCGCGGACCACAATCGGTTCGCCCGTGCTCATCCCGCCTTCGAAGCCGCCGGCGCGGTTGGAAGCGCGGTGGAATCCTTTGTCCGCCTCGTACAGAATTTCATCATGCACTTGGGAGCCGGGCTTGCGTGCCGCTTCAAAACCGATTCCGATTTCAACGCCTTTAAAGGCATTGATGGACACGACCGCTTGCGCAATCCGGCCGTCGAGCTTGCGATCCCACTGGACGTGGCTGCCGAGACCTGCCGGCAGTCCCGTCACGATGCATTCTACAACTCCGCCGATCGTATCGCCTTCAGTTTTCATTCGGTCGATCAAATCCATCATCTGACGTTCAGCGTCTTTGTCTGCAACCCTCACTGGAGATTCCTCGGTAACTGCAATAAGCTCGTCAATCGGAAGATTCGGAGCTGCCGCCGTCACTTCCCCGATGGACACGACATGCCCTGCTACTTTTATTCCGAATTTCGCCAGCAGTTGACGCGCTATCGCCCCCACAGCCACTCGCGCAGCCGTTTCGCGGGCACTCGAACGTTCGAGAACGTTACGCAAATCTTTAAGATTATATTTCAATCCGCCGTTCAGATCCGCGTGTCCCGGACGGGGACGGTGCACCCGCCGTTTCGCTTCGTCTCCGCCTTCGATCGGCTCGACATTCATGACGGAAGTCCAATGCTTCCAGTCCTTGTTCTCGACGATAATCGCAACGGGAGCGCCTGTCGTTCTGCCATGACGAACGCCTCCGACGATCTGTGCCGTGTCCGTCTCGATCTGCATGCGGCGCCGCGGCCGTGTCCTTTTTGCCGGCGCTGCAGTTGAAAATTCAAAGCTTCGAAATCCAGCTCCAGATTGCTCGGCAAGCCTTCAATAATTGCGGTAAGCTGCGGTCCATGTGTTTCACCCGCGGTTAAGTATCTTAAAGTCAAATCCGGTTCCTCCCTTGGCACTGCCCGTGAACGTCTTTTTTTATTATAGTATAGCATAAAGGGGTTGACAAGCACACTAACGCGTTAAAGCGTTTGACTACAAAAGTAAAAGTATAATGGCAATTTTGTTTACACGCGCCGCGGATGTCATACGGAGCAGCGCACAAAAAAACAGCCCGTCAGGTACGCACGGACTGCTTCTTTTTTGCCGACTGACGAGCTTCTCTCATATATCCGAGCAGTTGCACATTGTCCAAACCGAGTATTTGCGCACATTCATGCACGGAGATCAATCCCCGGCGATAAGCGGCAATAACTTTACGTTTGTCCATGGTTCCCTCCGTTTGGCTCGCGTATCGTTAGTATGGGCCGGCAGCGCGTATTGCATGCATTTTAGATCGTTTTTCTGTAAAAGAAAGTGTCCGCGCTCTCCAATCCGTATTGACCGGGGGAGAAAATCTGCTCCGTGCTTCCGACGAACAGCAGGCCGCCTGGCTTCAAAGCGCGGGCGAACTTATCGTACAATATATGCTTTGCATCTTCAGTGAAATAGATCATGACATTCCGGCAAACAATCAAGTCATAGTGTTCCCCGAATGAATCGAACAGCAAATTCTGCTGCCGGAATGTAACGAGCTTTTTCAGCCTGTCTTCAACTTTAAACATCCCTCCGGATGCCTGAAAATACTTCGTCTTGCAAGTTAGCGGCACATCACGCAACGAACGCTCCGGGTAGATGCCTCCGGCAGCCGTCTCCAAAACCCGCTCGTCCAAATCGGTAGCCAACACGGAGCAGCGGCTCAGTACACCTAATGTGTCCAAAATCATAGCGATCGTATAAGGCTCTTCGCCGGTCGCGCAAGCTGCGCTCCAAATGTTGAGCCGGGGCGATTGCTTGATCAAGTGCGGCAAATATTTGTCCTGCAACACCTGCCACCTGTTCGGATTCCGCCAAAATTCAGACACATTGATCGTCATCCTGTCCAGCAGCTCATTGCGCA
Organism: Cohnella kolymensis; assembly: GCF_000829465.1. Classification (GTDB taxonomy): domain Bacteria; phylum Bacillota; class Bacilli; order Paenibacillales; family Paenibacillaceae; genus Cohnella; species Cohnella kolymensis. Next base: position 197,937 of record NZ_JXAL01000026.1, read on the forward strand.
GTGAAGTATCCTTGACCAGTACTGCGAAATAAGAGGCAAAGCTGTGAAACCCGTGCTTCATACGCAAAGTCGTCAAGCGGCGGCGCATCTGCGCTTCCTTGTATAGTGAAAGGTCAATTCCGGTGAGGCGCTTAATGTCGACAATGAATCTTGCAAAGTCTTCATCCCCGGACTTGTCAAACTCGGCAAGCTGCCGGTCACCCATGACGCCGCTCTCCTTTTAAATCCATACCTGTATGGCCTTGTCGTAAGAAACCAGTTCCTCATCATTGAAGAAAATGGCGATTTCACGTTCCGCATTATCGGGGGAATCCGATCCGTGGATCAAATTGAAGTTCGTATGTATGGCGTAATCGCTCCGGATCGTGCCGGGGGCGGCTTCGAGCGCGTTTGTCTTGCCGATCAGCGCACGGCATAGGGCAACCGCCTGATCGCCCTCCCAAACCATGGCGAATACCGGTCCGGCGGTAATGAAAGTCAGCAGCTTCTCATAAAAATCCTTGCCCTTATGCTCTGCGTAATGACGTTCCGCCCGCTCTAATTCAACATTTATCAGTTTCGCTGCCACCAGCTTCAAACCCTTGCGTTCGAAGCGGCCGACAATTTCACCGATCAACCCGCGCTGCACTCCGTCGGGTTTCACCATCAGATAAGTTCTTTCCACAAAAGATGCTCCCTTCCTGCAATTAACTGCGTAAACTTCATTTTACCACAAAAAACCAGCTTAATAACTCCTGTTCGCTACAAAGCGGGCGATTTCGGCCAAATTCCTTTTCGCAGCTTGATCGGGCAGCGTATCCAGAGCCTGCAGCGCTTTAGCGACATAGCGGTCGGCAAGCCGTTCCGCCATCGCTATACCTTGACTTGATCGCACCAATTTAACGGCCGCAGAAGAATTAACTGGTCCCTCGGTGTCTCGTATCACGGTAATCTCCCGCAGAAGCTCCTCCCGCACACGTTCATCTTGGAGCGCGTAAATGACCGGCAGCGTTATGTTGCCTTGCCGCAAATCGCTGCCGGGCGGCTTGCCGATCGCCTTCTCGGCGCCGCAGACGTCCAGCAGGTCGTCCGTGATTTGAAAGGCCATCCCTACGTTGTAGCCGAAACGGTACAAAGCATGGCTGAATCTGTCGGGCGCATCCGTAGCCATCGCTCCAAGCTGGCAGCTTATTGCAATCAATAGCGCCGTTTTCCGGCGAATGCGGCGCATATACGTTCTAACCGTCTGATCGACGTTAAAGAAATCGCGAATCTGTTCCATCTCGCCGATGCACATCTGCACGATCGCACTCGACAGGATTTGATGAATACGCGGTTTATCAAGCTCTGTAATTACGGTTAAGGCTTTGGCATATATGTAATCCCCGGTATACATCGCAATCCTGTTATCCCACTTTGACTTGACGGTGGGTTGACCCCGGCGGATATCCGCGTCGTCGATCACATCGTCATGAACCAAGGTCGCCATATGAATTAACTCTAACGGCACTGCCACACGTTTCAGCGTTTCCAAGGAGTAGTTGCCGAAATTCCCGGAAAGCAGAACGAACACGGGACGCAGTCTTTTGCCCCCTGCTTTCAGCAAATGCAGCGATGCTTCGCTGAGCAGCGGCAGCTCGGATGTGATAGCGGCGGCCATATCGTCTTCAATGGCTTGGAGATCGGATTTCATAGCGGCGTACAGCTGCATCAATTTCATAGGTTCACCTGCAGTTTGAAGTTATCAGCGGCGCAACGGCACAGGCCATTCCGACAGATCCACCTGTCTGTCCATCAGACCGAGTTCGTGCGCATATCGGAAATACAGAAGAAGACCGGCTTTTTGATCCGGACCGAAATCATGGTTTAAATTCTGAAAATAGCTGCGCCAGTAGGAAGCTGTGCCGCCGATTTGACGCATTGCTTTACTCACCAGCGGCGTTAAATCGCGGCTGCCGAGCCTTTTGCTTTCGAGCAATCCCTCGTAGATGCTGGCCACGGCCTCAGGATTGGCGTCCGCCGCTTCTCTGCGAACCCCCCAAAGAGCAAAAGACATCCAATGGCCTGTCCACACATTCCATATTTCACCGAGATCCAGCACCCGGTATCCATGATTCTCCCAAGAGGCGCGGATGGCGTGATCGCCGATCAGCAAAGCCGCATCGGCGTTCGCAAGCATCTGCTCCAGGGCCGGCTCCGCATCTTCATATTCGGGTTTCCCGCCATAAAACTTCTCCATAATAATTTTGAGTAAATTGACGGACGTGGCAGATGTCGTTGTCAGCGCAATCTTGCCATGGATCACCTTCTCCAAAGGCGATTTCAGAAACAGCAAGATGGACTGCACACTTCCGAGAGCGCTGACGGACAGATTAGGCAGCAAATAATAGGAATCGGAAGATAACCCGAAAGCGAAAGAAGAAATAGCCGCCATATCGATTTCTCCCGCTTTCAGCTTGCGGTTAAGCACTGCGGGCATTTCCTTTACCATTTCCGCAGGATAACGAAGCGAGAGCGGATCGAAATGATGAAATACGGGCCAGACGTTCGTATAGTCTATGCGGCCGATTCGAAGAGGCCGCGGGAGGCCGTTAGTCATTGGATTCTCCCCATCTTTTGTACAGATTGTGTGAAACGCCCATGCTGTCCATGACCTTGCCTGCCATGAAATTCACGATGTCCTCCAAACTCTGAGGTCCGTTGTAAAACGCCGGCATCGCGGGGATGATCCGCACGCCAAGTCGGGACAGCTTGAGCATGTTTTCCAAATGAATCGCGTGAAGCGGAGTTTCTCTGGGTACGAGCAGCAATGGCCGGCCTTCCTTCAGCATGACATCCGCGGCTCGTGTAAGCAAATTGCCGGACGCCCCGTTCGCGATCGCCGACATCGTGCCCATCGAGCACGGGATGACAACCATCCCTTCGCAGCGGAAGGATCCGCTGGCGATGCTCGCACCTATATCATTCAACGGATGATAGGTGAGACGGCCGTCTTGCATAGATTCTCCGAAGGCCGACTGAAGTGCGTCAATCCGCCGGGCGGCGTCCCATCCGAGCTCTTCCTTAAGCACCCGCCAACCGGCGTCGGAGACAACCAGGTGCAGATGAAAACCGGCATCAAGCAGCTGCCGGCACAAGGTCACTCCATAGATTGCTCCGCTGGCGCCGGTAATTCCGACAACCCAGCGCGTTGCTATAGATCGCTGTGCGGCAACTGCTACCACGTTCTCACCACCACGAGATCAATGAACGTGAATACGAACAAGACTGCGCTCAGAATGCCGTTCATCGTGAAGAACGCCGCATTCAAGCGGCTCAGATCGTTCGGCTTCACCAGCCGGTGCTCGTAAAGCAGCAGGGCGGCAGCCACGACGATCCCGGCAAAATACCACCAGCTTAGGTCCGTCATAATGAGCAAAAGCGCAAAGCCGGCAGCGGTGAACGCATGAAACGCCCGGGCGATATCGAGTGCGCGGGTGATGCCGAACCGCGCCGGAATGGAATGCAGCCCTTCCTTGCGGTCGAAATCCACATCCTGACAAGCATAAATGATATCAAATCCGGCAGTCCATATCGCAACTGTAATATAAAGCACCAGGGAGGCGGGCGTTACGCCGCCGGTTACGGCCACCCAGCCTCCGAGCGGAGCCAAGCCGATCGTTAAACCCAATACCAGATGGCATGCCCAAGTAAATCGTTTCGTATAAGAATACAGAACAAGCATGAATACCGCCAGCGGCAGAAGCTTAACGGAGAGACTATTTAGCTGCGATGCCGCCCAGAACAGCAAGACGAGTGAAATGATGATGAAAACGATCACTTCTCCGGATTTCAGCAGACCCGCAGGAATAGCGCGCGCGGCCGTTCGCGGGTTGCGGGCGTCAATGGCCTTGTCGATGACCCGATTAAGTCCCATTGCAGCAGTCCGCGCACCGACCATCGCCAGTAAAATCCAGCCGCATTCGCTCCAGCCGGGCAGCCTTCCATCGACGGTCACAGCCCCTAGAATCGCTCCCATATAAGCAAACGGCAGTGCAAATATCGTATGTTCGAATTTAATCATCTCTAAAAAAGTACGCAGCTTGGACATCATGCCCCTTCATTCCCCTTTGTTCCGATATGCAGGGCCGCAATGCCGCCGGTCAGCGGATAAGCTTTGACATTGCGCATTCCGACGTTCCGGAACAGCTCCGCAAGAGCTTGCAAGTCCGGGAATGCCGCGAGCGACTCGGGAAGCCACCGGTACTGCTCGTATTTTTTGACCAGCCACTTGCCTAATAGTGGCAGCAGCTTCTCGAAATAAAAATAATAGAGTCCTTTAAAAGGCTGCCACGTCGGCTTGGAAAGCTCCAGGCAGACGATTTTGCCTCCGGGCTTCACGACTCTCTTCATCTCCCTCAGAACTTGAACGATATCAGGCACATTGCGGAGACCGAAACCGATCGTAACGTAATCGAACGAGTTGTCTGCAAAAGGGAGCTCCATCGCATTGCCCTGAACAAGAGTGATCTGATCGGACATGCCGAGTTTGTCGATCTTGGCTTGTCCGATGTTCAGCATATTCTGGCTGAAGTCGAGACCTACCGTGTTTCCCCTGCCGCTGGCTTTGGCCAGCGCAATTGTCCAATCGCATGTCCCGCAGCACAGATCAAGAGATGACTGCCCCGGCTGCACGTCCATCTTGCGCATCGTGAAACGGCGCCAAGCTTTATGCCTTCTGAAGCTCAGCACATCGTTCATCATGTCGTACTTGGGCGCTATACTTTCAAAAACCGCATGAACATGCTGCTGTTTCGATTCGCCGTCCATCATGTTGTTATCCCAGCTCCTTCAATACGGCTGCTCTTTGTGCCGACGCCGCCTGAACGAACGGCTCGATCAGCGGCTGCAGTTCCCGCAGCAGCTTGTCGGATTGCAGCCGCTGCATCACCCCTTGAAGCTGCCCGGTGGACTGGCGAAGCAAACTGCACAGCTTGTCTGCGACATCATATTTCTGAAGCAGCGATGCCATCAGCCCCGGCTCGTCCCTGCGCTCGCGGACTGCGCGGCGGTCGTCTTCGGTACCCTCCTGGAGAATGTGCCACATCCCCCAGCTTCCGTCGAGCGAGCTTGTTTTCTGCAACCGTCTCAGCTCGGCAAGCAGCACTTCGCAGCGGCTGAACTTGTCGACCAGCTCCGGCCAAATGCGTTCATACAGCCCCGTCATTAATCCTCCGAACGACAGGAACAAGCCTGACTTCAGCTCGGCCCCGTAATGCAAGTACTCCTCCGCACCAAGCTTCAACTGGCTCATTTTGGCATATAAGCTCATTTTGATCCTGTTAATTTCGCACACCGCTTCGCTTATACGCCGGATCATATCGATCTGACCGGCTTGCGACAGCAAGTTATAAAAACGGCTGCTGAAATAATCTCCCGCCAGCACCTTCAGCTGCTGGGCTCTCATAGCCATCATGCCATGCTTTCCAAGCGGTTCGTTATCCACCATTTCATGCGTGTCCAGACCCATCTGAACAAGCGATGTCACCAGCGACAAAAGCTCTTTTTGAGCAGCCGCCGCCGGTTGATGGCTTAGTACGTTGTATAACAAAGAAACCCTGCCCTCCGGAAATTCCGGCAAATCGGTGTGCAGGCTGATCATGTCATGATTGATATATTTCTGCGCCTTTTGCGCGATCCGAACCCTCGTCATACTTCAGCCTCCGAACATGCTGCCACGCACCAAAACAGCGGTCTTGATTTCGTTTATTATAACATATCCGTCCATATGAAGCATAAGCCGCCGTTTTTGTTCATCAATTTGCAAAATTTTGCTGCCAGCGCCGACCCGCAGGTGTAATTGCAATCCGAATTTTGCCTGTAATTGCACTGTCGTGAAAACCCGCAGCGGCTTTTAAACGAGACAGCTCTTTAGGCGTCCAATCGAAGAATTTCGTCTCTGCAGCCATGAGCAGAGCCGGATTCCCGTCTTTACCGCCGAATACCCGCAGCAGCAGCTGTCTCACATTGTCCGTTTCGTGAAAAGAGAACAGAATCAGATCCCGGGTATCTGTCCATACCTGGGAAGAATCGGTTTCCTTCAAATCGATCGTCAAAATGGAGTGATCCCAGCTTACCCTCCGGAGCCGCTCCCGCAGCGGAAGTCCGATCAGCGCATCGACAAGATTGTCGTCCGACAAAGCTTCCACCCTGACGGGATCAAACACGGCCGTTTCCTGACGCTTGTGCTTAATGCCCTGGTCGATGAACGGCACTTGCCCCAGCAGGATAATTGCAGCGAGCCCGAGTAAAGAAATAAATGCGAATTGACGCGAAAAGGACATGGATAAGTTGCTCCCTCCTGCAGAGGTATCTTCCTATCCATTGTACAAAAGAAAAAGGCAGGCTATGCCTGCGCTCTGTTGCTTGCAACCTTATTCGTCGGTTTCAACGGTGCCGTATTTCGTCATCACGGTCGCTTTGCCGCGGATTTTTACCGCGGAAGTGTGTTCGGTGAACTGGGCGATCAGCACCTCTCCCCGGTCCAGCTTCTCCGTATGATGAAACTTCGTATCCTGGCCTCGTGTCAGACCGATAACCTGCACTCCGTTGTCTTTCGCTTTCACCACAAAAAAATCACCCTGATTGTTATCCATGGCAATCCCCTTTAGTTGGAATGATCTGCAATGAGTTCATCGTATCGATCCGTCGGCAAGCTCATGAAATACCCTCAAAATAGTGAAACTGCCTTCCCGGAGTGTTACCAACAGGAAAGCAGTATCGACTGCGTATGTAATGGTCGGAGTAGCGGGATTTGAACCCACGGCCTCACCCACCCCAAGGGTGCGCGCTACCAGTCTGCGCTATACCCCGACGGATGAAAGTACGAGAGTGATTATAGCACAGCCTATTAAAGGGTGGCAACCCGATTTGCGGGAGACATCCCGCCACCATCCATTACCTTATTTAATGCCTTCTTTAAGTGCCTTACCCGGCTTGAATGCGGGAATTTTCCCGGCCGGAATCTCAATTTCCACACCGGTTTGCGGATTGCGTCCTTTGCGGGCGGAACGTTCGCGCACCTCGAAGTTTCCAAATCCTACGAGCTGCACTTTGTCTCCGCTCTGCAGCGCCTCGGCTATGACGTCGAATACGGCGTCAACCGCTTGGGTTGCGTCCTTCTTTGACAAATCGGCCACTTCAGCCACTTTAGCGATCAATTCGGTTTTGTTCATGGCATTCACCTCCCATAACGGAAAACAAGCATGTTATCTGTTTATCCGTTTTCAAAGAAATTATACACACACAATGGCGGCAGTTTCAAGCGTGGCGCGATTTTCCGCGATTTCGCTTACGCTTTGCGCCGGCTCAGATGAATAAAAGTGACCGCGAGCGCAAGAACTAGCACCGCTCCTTTAATGATATCCGTCGTGTAATATTGAATGTTGAGCATCGTCAGCCCGTTTGCCAGAACGCCCATCAGAACCGCACCGACAAACGTGCCGATCATGTTCGGCCGTCCGGCGGCGAATACCGAGTAACCTACAAACACGGCAGCTACCGCCTCCATGAGCAGGGGTGCGCCCGCGTCAATTTGGCCGGAGCCGATCCGGGAAGCGAACAGGATTCCGCCGATTGACGCGAATACGCCTGAAGCGACGTACGCGAGCGTGCGAATACGCTTCACGCGCAAACCGGATAAACGCGCTGCTTCCTCGTTGCCGCCGGTCATGATCATCTGCCTGCCCCACCGCGTGTACTTGAAAAACAGATGGACCGCAATGACAGCCAGCAGCATCAGAATAACCGGAAACGGAACGCCGAACAGCTTGCCCTGACCGATCCATAGAAATTCCGGAAGCATCACGCCCGGAGCGGTGCTGCCGTCCGCCATCGGCATATTGTTATAGATGGAGTAACCTTTGGTATACGTCTTATGAATCCCGCTCACTATAAACATCACTGCCAAAGTCGCCAGCAAATCCGGAATCCGCACCTTGACGATAAGGAAAGCATTCAGCAGACCGATTAACGCTCCGACGGCAATAGACACGACAAGCACGACGATCAAAGGCATTTCATACCATACCATCAGCGTCGCGGTCAGCACGGTTGATAGAGACACCGTCGATCCGACGGATAGATCGAACCCGTCCACAGTCAAAGATATCGTAACCCCGATGGCTATGAACGTCACGATCGAAATCGATCGCAATATATCGGTTAAATTGCCGTAAGTAAAAAAGGCTTCGTCGTTCAAAGAGAAAAACAGCACGACCAAGCCGATAAAGACAAGTGCGCCGTATTTGAATGTAAAAGGCAGTAAAAGCTTTTTCACGCCAATTCCTCCCGGCCCGCGCTGGCATAGTACAATAAATCTTCCTGAGAGGCTTCCCCGCGGGCAAATGATTTCACGATGACTCCGTCGCACATGACCAGTATCCGATCGGCAAGTCCCAGCGCTTCGGGAAATTCGGACGTCAAGTACAAGATTCCTTTCCCTTGCCGGGCGAGCTGTCCGATAATACGGAAAATATCGCTTTTCGCGCCGATGTCGACACCTTTGGTAGGCTCATCGAACAGAAACACTTCAGCCTCGGTTCCTAGCCATTTGCCGATCGACACTTTTTGCTGATTGCCTCCGCTCAAATAAGCGGTCAATTGGGAAACGCCCGGCGTCTTGATGCCGAGGCCGGCAATTTGACGGTCCGCATGCTTTCGCTCCGCCGCACCGGACAATATCCCGAGTCGGCTGATTGATTGAAGGATCGGCAAGCTTAAGTTATGCAGCACCGACTCCCGAACCAGAATCCCTTCCTTCCGCCTCTCCTCCGGAACAAGCGCAATCCCCGATCTCAAAGCATCGTTCGGACTACGCAGATCGGCGCGCCGTCCGCCGACCGACACCGTACCTTTTTGCACGGGATCCGCGCCGAACAACGCTCGGGACAGCTCTGTTTTCCCCGCGCCCACCAGGCCTACCACCGCGGCGATTTCTCCGCGGCGCACTTCCAAATCGACACCCTTGACTCTCGGGCCCGCATATAAACCTTGTACGGAAAATAGAGTCTCGCCGATGTCGGCGGACAGCTTCGGATATTCCTCTTCGAAGCTCCTGCCCAACATCGCTCTGACAACAGCCGCGGCATCGATATTTTCGCGTTGTTCGGTAAGTACACGCTGACCGTCTCTCATGACTGTGATGCGATCGCATATGCGAAATACTTCCGGCAGCCGGTGCGTGATGAATATGACGGCGATACCGGACGCTTTCAGCCCTTCCATGATGCGGAACAATTTGTCCGTTTCTTCTATGCTTAAAGGAGCGGTAGGTTCGTCGAGAATAGCCACCTTCGCCTCCTCGGCCACCAGTCTTGCAATCAGCACCATTTGTTTCTCGGATAATGAAAGATTCCGCACAAGCGTTCGAGGGGACAAAGACAAGCCGATCCGCCGCAGCAGCGTCTGCGCCTGATCATGCAGCTTTCGCCAATTGAGCCACTTTTCTCCTTTGGAAGAAGCAATGCGGTCCATGAATATATTTTCAGATACGCTGAGATGAGGGACGAGGGACGTGTCCACTTCTTGATAAACGCAATGAATACCTGCTTGTTTGGCATCTGAGGGAGAATTGAAACGAAAGCTGCGGCCGCCGATTTCAACGGTTCCTTCTTCCGCTTCATAAGCGCCGGACAATATTTTCATCAATGTGCTTTTGCCGGCGCCGTTAGAGCCTAGCAATGCATGGATTTCGCCGCCTCTTACCCCGAAGTCGACGGATTTTAAGGCCGGAACCCCTGCGAACGATTTCGACACATTCCGCATTTGCAGCTCAGCGCCGTTCAACTGTTCCATTATGTATGGTCACACCCCTTTCCTGCCGCGCCATTGGCATTGTAACACACTCTTAAAATGCAGGAAACGGCGCGGTTATTGGCCGCGCCGTGCTCTTGGCAAACCCTGCGCCGATTATTTCGCGCCTGCGGATTGCTCCAAAGCTTTCAGATAATCGGTATTCCCGAAATCGCTGCTGCCCCATCCTTCTACATATTGCGACAGGTCGGCGGTGGTGACGACTTTGTCCTTCGGAAGCATGTCGCGATGCACGAATACGGGCTCGAGTTCAACGACCGCATCCGTTTTGTCGCCGTGCAGCTTCTGGTACAAGTAGCGGACCTGAACCTGGCCGATCGACGAAGGATCGACGGCTGCCGAGGCAACCCACGGGCTCTTCGGATCCTGGATCATCTTCAGGTCTTCGTCGCTGAGATCGATGCCGTAAATTTTGATTTCATCGCGTCCCGCTTGTTTGATTGCATTGGCTGCGCCTTTTGCGAATTCATCCCATGAAGCCCAGACAGCGGTAATATCACCCTTGTTCGGATACTGTTTGAGCACAGCTTCCATTTTGTTTTGCGTGTCCAGCTGCGGGTTGCTCGCGTCGCCGAAAGCCGAAACTTGTTTAATGTCCGGGTATTTGTCTTGGAACGCCTTGTATGAAATCTGGCGGCTTTCCATCGGAGGGAAACCGGCCACCCAAACTTTGACAATGCTGCCTTTGCCGCCCGAGTCCTTAGCGAGCTGCTCCAAGGTCAATTCGGCCATCTTCTGGTCGTTCTGAGCCAGGTTCGTTACGCCTTCAACTCCGTTCAAAGCAGAATCAAACGCAACGACGGGAATACCGGCTGCGAGCGCCTTATTAACGCCGGCCGTCAATGCGCCTGGGTCGCCGTGATCGATCAGGATGCCGTCATACTTCTTGTTTACTGCCGCATCCAGATTGGCAGCCATTTTGTTCAGATCGTTGTTAGCCGTGAGAACGTTGACTTCGCCGCCGTATTTGGCGATCTGGGCTTTGACTCCGTCCACATATTGCGCGGAAAAAGTACCCGTATTCAGACGCATGATGAGCGCGATTTTTTTGCCTTTGAGCGCATCGGACCCCGGATTGCCGGAAGTTTCCGCCGCAGAAGCGGAAGGTGAACTTCCCGCATTCTCTTCTTTGTTACCGCATGCCGACAGCACCAAAATCAATGCGAGCATTAAAGCTAACGATGTGACACCCAATTTACTTTTTGTCATCTCTCTGCCTCCCATTATGTAACACCACGAATGATAGAATTACTATAATCGGCAATTCCGAGTATGTCAATCGGGTTTCCAAAATTTTTGGCTTTGATAAAAGACGGCTTGCGAAAGGCCCAATATGACAGAGGGGGGCAGTCCCGATATGGGACAGCCCCTCAAGGTTTTACTTTATAGAATGATGGCAATCAGACCGCCGGAGCCTTCGTTGATGATCCGGCCGAGCGTTTCCTGCAGCTTGTAGCGGGCGTTGTCGGGCATCATCGCGATTTTGCCCTGAATGCCTTCCCGAACTATGGAATGCAAGGAGCGGCCGAATATATCGGAATCCCAGATCTTGATCGGATCCTTCTCGAAATCCTGCATCAAATAGCGGACAAGCTCTTCGCTCTGCTTCTCGGTCCCGATGATCGGCGCGAATTCAGATTCCACATCCACTCGGATCATATGAATCGACGGCGCAGTCGCTTTAAGTCTCACACCGAAACGGGAGCCTTGACGGATGAGCTCAGGTTCGTCGAGCTGCATCTCGGCAAGCGATGGAGCGGCAATTCCATACCCTGTCGTCTTGACCATTTCGAGCGCTTCCGCAAACCGGTCGTACTCCCGCTTAGCGTGAGAAAACTCCTGCATGAGCTGCAGCAAATGGTCTTTTCCGCGAATTTCCGTGCCGACGACTTCCATCAGAATTTTATCGTACAGTTCATCGGGCGCATACAAATCGATTTCGGCTACGCCCTGCCCCATATTCATACCGCTTAAACCCGCGCGCGCAACGAAGTCATATTCCATGAACTGGGCGACCACCCGATCCACGTCGCGCAGACGGCGGATATCCTTGACGGTCTCGCGTACGGAGCTTTCGAAGCTGCTGCGGAGCCAATGTCCTTCGTTCAGCACCATGACCCAGCTCGGGAGATTCACGTTCACTTCGTGTACCGGGAACTCGTAGAGCACTTCGCGGAGAACTCCCATAACTTCTTCTTCGCCCATCGTGGCAGCGCTGAGGGCCATTACCGGAATATCATATTTAGCGGCCAATTCGCTGCGAAGAGACTGAGCTTCTTCACTCTTCGGCCGCGCCGAGTTTACGATCAACACAAACGGCTTGCCGACTTCCTTCAGCTCGTCGATAACCCGTTCTTCCGCATCCACGTAAGCACTGCGGGGAATTTCCGATATCGTTCCGTCCGTTGTGACGACAACGCCGAGGGTCGAGTGCTCTTGAATGACCTTGCGAGTGCCGATCTCCGCCGCTTCCTGGAACGGAATCGGCTCTTCAAACCAAGGAGTCGTAATCATTCGCGGGCCGCCCTCATCTTCGAAGCCTTTGGCTCCTTCGACGGTGTAACCGACGCAATCTACAAGACGAACGTTAACTTCAAGGCCTTCGGCCACTTTCAGCTGTACCGCATTGTTCGGCACAAATTTAGGTTCGGTTGTCATGATCGTCCGGCCAGCCGCACTCTGGGGCAGCTCGTCAATTGCGCGTACTCGATCCGCCTCGTGCGCTATGTTGGGCAATACGACGGTTTCCATAAAACGTTTAATAAAGGTCGATTTGCCTGTGCGGACGGCACCTACGACCCCGAGGTAGATATCGCCGCCGGTGCGCTCGGCAATATCTTTGAAAATGTCCACTTTTTCCACTGAGAATTTCCCTCCCATCGTAATCGCGAAACCTTCGTGACCCGCCAGCGCGACGGAACTCGTACACGAACTTGGACTGGTAACATTCTATGTGCGAACGCCTCTATTCATGACGCGGCGCCGCAAATTGTTTTCCATGCCGACGTACGCCCGCCGGCGCTCCTGTTGTTTCCCCCATGATCATATGAAAAAAGAGAGACACGTATGTCTCTCTCAGGTAAAAAAATTGTTCAAGAATGGGATTAGCCCTGAACGGCTTGTGGGGCGTTAGATACCCAATGATAAACAGGCGATTTCACAGGCACGAAGTAGGAAGCCTCCACCAGCTTATGCCGCAGATCTTCACCGGCTTCCGGTGCCGCTTTGGATTTGGCGGCCGCAGTTTGAATATCGATTCCGTAATCGACAAACACTTGTCCTTTGTCGTTGATCAGCAAATTCAGAGATTGCTGCGAGTACATGCTGCGGATCTCGGGAGCGCGTTGCCCCAGCTTATTGAAATCCACTACTGAGAATCCAGGATACACTTCATCTGCAGACGGATTCTTACCGCCATTGGCCGACCGATATTCATCCACCTTATCCTGAACGCCGGCCACCGCTTGAAATACGGCCAAATCCAGCAGTTTTACCGCCGCTTCGATTGTTCGTCGACGATCAGAAACTGATAATCTCCGCCGTTCTCGAATGCCATGGAAGGCATATTCGCCAAAAAATTCATCCGTTGCAATTTGCCGAAATCTATTTTGTATTTCTCATAGACCGGCACGGCCTCTCCCGCGTTCTGGATCGGCAGCAGTCCCGTCTGTTCCTGATATCTGTCAACGGCGTCCTGAACCGTAAGCACGGATTCTCGAGCCGACACGTTACTCCCGGGAGTGTGGTCATCCGGATACAGACAGCCGGTCATGAACATTAACGCTGAAGACATCATCATAACAGCCATTCGTCGCGCAACCTTACGAAACTTCATCGGCTAATAGCCTCCTAAAATAGCGATCAGAAAAAATCATCCTCTTCTTGCTCCGCCAGCTTTTTGCGAATGACTGCTTTGAGCGGATCCTCGGGGATGGTCACGGTGACGTCTCCTTTGACCCGCGCTTGACAGGAGAGCCGCGTTCCCGCCTCCAGCAGCGGGCCCAGCTTGCGAGTCTCAGCGAGAGTAGGCGCTTGCAGAGATGACGCTTGTTCCTTCGAAACGTAAACCTTGCACATCAGGCATCCCGCCACCCCCCCGCATCGGGTGCGTATATTGACACGCGCCCGCCGGGAAGCATCCAGCAGCGTTGTTCCGGGCCGGACGCCGATCGAACGATTGTCCGGAAGAAAAGTGACGAGGTGGTTGGTTGTCATCGAGTATCCTCCTGCACCGCCGCGCCTGCCGCCAAGCTCAATGCTCGCTGCGCCACGTCCGGAGAAATGTGATTCGTTGCCAGCAATTTGTACAACAAGGGCAAATGCCGAGCCGGATCATGTGCAATGAGCTCTCCGACAACGGAAGCCCGATCCATCCGCTCCCTGAGCAGATTAAAAATAAGCTCGTGCGCTAATGGAACGAGACGGACCTGGTGCCCCTTAATATGAATAATATCGGCGTTCGGATAGAGGACATCGTCCACTTCTGTCATATATTCCGATCGAACGGCCCTGACTCTGAAATGCCCCACCAGTTCGACTATCGTCTCTTCCATGCTGTAATGGGACAATATCGACCGATACCGTTCAGTCTCATTCTCAGCCGGTCCATCGACGGCATACTCGGACAAACGAGCATGCAGAATCGGCACTGAAGCCAGATCCGCATAAACATCCAAGTCCCTGGGAGGCCGCTCCAGCGATGCACCCCGCAGACTCAGTCCGGTGCTGCCTCCGACGACCCAGCTCGCTTCACAGCCTGTCAGCTTATCCGCCAAAAGGGACAATGCGGAAGCAGGAAAACCAGTATTCATGTCTCCACTTCCTATATCGTTTAAAAATAAGTCCGGTTGACGGCTTTAATATCCCCCGGCTTCATGACTGCGGCTTGGCACCCAAGCCGGAATCCTTCATCCAGTTCCTCAGCTCCAAGACGATCCCATTCCGCGTCATTCGGTTCCGACAACAAATCGGCGCCTTCCTGCACGATACATCTGCACTTTGCGCAAGTGCCCCGGGAGCAGTTGAATTGCCAATCGACACCGGCAGCCAAAGCATGGTCCAGCAGGCTTTTACCGACCTGTGCATCTACGTTTGCAGTAAGCGTTCTTCCCTTTAAAGTTATCATACAATCGAAAGAAACCCGCAGAGGAAACCATACAAGAGGAGAACGACTGCAACCAGCGTCAGTACCCGCCGCAGCCATCCTTTTGTCTTGGTCCGGGCAAAAGTTATAATGAGAGCCGCCGCGACCATCAGGCCGATGCCGATCAGCGAAAGCCACATCTTGCCCATGGCATCCAGCTTGGCGGCGGCATAGGTTTGGAACAGGAAATACATACTATAAGTTCCTCCATACGATAAACATCCTCAAATGCACAATATTATACCATCTCCGACGAAAGAAGACAAAAGCCGCCGCTTGGCCGCAAACCCTTTTCAAAGTATAAAATTCGGCAGATTGCGAACATTGGAGATAAGGATTCAGGAGGAGGCGGAGGTGCAGTGAACGATTCCGGCAGACAAGAGAATAAGGAGCCGAATATGCAGCCTTCCATGGAGTACGCAATGGCAGAACTCCGTAATTGCGCTGATCTTAATCACCTAAAGTTACCCGAAATCGGTGTTGACTTCGTGTATTTCGGACATTTTATCGGAAGCCAAGAATTTACTCGCGAAATCTCGGAACCCTTCACGCATATACGCGCTGACGAAGTTGACCAGTTGCTGAAAAGAACCATATATAAACCGATTACAGAGTCACAATCATTAATCAAAGCGATATTAAGCGGAGAAGTTGCCGTTTTTCACGGCAGCAATACATATTCCGTCAAAGCTTACGACCCGAAAAGCCGTGCCATAGAAGAATCTCAAACGGAGTCGGTCATTGTCGGTCCCCATGACGGCTTTGTAGAAGAAGTGGAAGTAAATGTGTCCCTCATTCGAAGAAGAGTAAAAAGCTCGCATCTTAAAGTGATCAAGCTTGAAATCGGCGAACTGACCAAAAATCATGTTTACGTGATGTATATAAACGATGTGGTAAACATGGAGCATGTGAACGAATTGGTACATCGCATCAGCGGGGTTGAGATGGATGCCGTCTTTGACGGGAACATGCTTGTACAATACATCGAGGATAATCCCAATTCGATATTCCCGCTGTTCATATCCACGGAAAGGCCGGACACCGCGGCTTCCATGCTTGCGGAGGGAAAAGTAATCGCCATATTGAACGGCAGCCCTTCCGTCATTTGCGCGCCTGCCTCCTTCTTCGAGTTCTTTAGTTCCCCCGATGATTATTACCAACGGTGGCCGGTAGGCAGTGCACTGAGGCTGCTAAGACTTTTTGCCCTTTTTATGACACTGACGCTGACTCCAATCTATGTATCCGTAACCACTTTTCATTATGAGATGGTTCCCGAGACACTTTTACTGTCCCTCGCCCAGTCCAGAAGCCGGGTTCCATTCCCTCCCTTGTTTGAAGCTATTCTGATGGAAATTACGATTGAGCTGCTAAGAGAAGCAGGAGCAAGACTTCCAACGAAAATCGGACAAACGATCGGTATCGTCGGCGGTATCGTGATCGGGCAGGCGGCCGTTCAGGCCGGGATAACGAGCAATATTCTGATCATTGCCGTCGCCTCTTCAGCTATTGCTTCCTTTGTGATTCCAAGCTACATCATGAGCTCGTGCATTCGGCTCGTCCGTTTTCCTTTGATCATTTTAGCGGGATTATTGGGCAATTTCGGATTTATGCTGGGTATTGGATTCATCATCGTACATCTTGCGGGGCTCACAAGCTTAAAAAATTCGTATTTAACCCCGCTTGCCCCATCTAACCTTAAAGACTGGGGAGATATTTTTATTAGAGCGCCATTCTCTATGTTAAAGAAAAGACCCTTTGTGAACCAATCGCCGAATCCGGTAAGAAACAAAATGCGAAAATAGGATGGTTTTTACGTGATGGAAAAACTGCATCCTTTTCATGTGTCCATAATGATTTATATGAATCAATCGGGGGTGATCGCGCTGATCCTCCCCCGATTGTTTGCCTCTAATTACGGCTATAACGGCTGGTTGTCCTTGGCATTTTTTTTCGCCGTTTCAATCCTGAACATCTATCTCATTTCATTGGTTTACCATTATGGCCAAGGACGCTCCATTTTCGAAATTCTTGAAGCTTCATTGCCAAAATTCTTTTTATTTCCTCTCTATGTGTTGTTGGCCGCGTTATGGACTCTCATCGGCTGTTTTGCCGCGAAGCAGTTTGTGTTCATCTTTCAGATGTTGGACTTTCCTACGACTCACCCTATGTTACTGAAACTGTTGCTGGATATCCTGGCATTCTCGTTAGTCATTAAAGGAATTTACAGCATCTCAAAAGCGACAACCGTTTTCTTTTGGCTCTTTGTATGGATGCATCTGCTTGTCATTTATTTTTTTGGAGAATTCCAGTGGGTCAGGTTAACTTCGTTTGTATTCCAGGGCGAAACAGACTTCGTCCAAGGCGGATTCGATATTTATTCCGCTTTCCTGGGGTTGGAAATCGCGTTGTTGTTATTGCCGTACGCCGAAAAAAACAAAAAATTGACGAGAGCCGTTTACATCGGCAATTTGATGAGTGTGTTGGCTTACCTTGTCGTAAGTGTCATTAGTTTCGGCGTTTACAGTTTGGAGCAATTGAAGAGACAGCAATACCCCGTGCTTGATTTGTTATCTTACATAAAATTGCCTTTTATAGAAAGAATGGAAAATTTATTGTTCGCATTCATTTTATTCCCTGTATTGGTCAGCGTCGTCTTATATACTTGGGCCAGCGTACTTGCTTTAAAAAGGATTGCTCCTAAAGCCGACACGAACTGGCTCGCCTTCGCAGCTCTTGCCTTTTCTTTTGGCGCTGCTTGGGTTCCTGACGTTATAAGCGAAGTTGAAATGCTGCTTAAGTATTTCAGTTACGCCGAAGAAGGTATTGCATTCGGGCTTCCTTTGCTGTTAATCATTGTCCTTTTGTTCCAAAGAAAGGGGCATACCCATGCATAAAATCAGCCGTATCGGCGCGGCGCTCATCATCCCCTTACTTTTACCCGCCTGCGCGGATCAGCGAATATTGGAAGAATTGGGCACGGTCCACACCACCAGCTATGATTTACTGCCTGAAGAAGAAGGAAAATCGTCAAAGGAACTGTTAATTACGATGACGATTCCGAAAAACGACCCGGAAAACAGGAAAGTTCGGGAGGAAATTCTTACGACGACTTCCATAAACAGCAAAGGAGGACGAATCAGGTTATCGAGGAAAACAGAATTATCTTTGGTCAGCGGTCAATTGCGAAATGTGTTGTTCGGATCAAGGCTGGCGAAAGAAGGAATATGGCCGCTCATGGACACGTTCCAGCGGGATCCCTCCATTTCCCAGCGGCTAAAAATAACCGTTGTCGACGGAAGCGCTCACGATTTAGTAACGGAAAAATATCCCCCGCATCCCATGACCGGTCCTTATATTGAAAGAATGTTGGAAAAACAAGAAAAATCGAAGATGAGCGCGGAAGCTACGCTGTATGATTTCACGCGGGATTATTATGACGATGGCATCGATCCGATTGCGCCGATTGTTAAAAAACAAGGTGGCAACGTCGTTATGGAAGGAATTGCCTTATTCAATGAAGACAGGTATATGACCAAGATACCGGCGGATGAAGTGCTCATTTTCGGATTTTTGCAAGGAGATTTCAGGCAGGGTGAGTTGAGCATGGACTTTGGGGAGTCCGCAAATAAAGAAGCAAACAATGCCATGTTCACATCGTTAATCAGCAAAAGAAAAATTAAAGTGTTCGCCAATCGGTCCCGGGATGATATAACGGTTAACGTTAGTGTTCAGATTAAAGGTTCCGTACTGGAGTACAACGGTAAAATGGATTTGAGTATAGATCAAGACCGCCGCAAATTGGAACGATTAATCTCCGAGCAGATTACGGATAAAGCCAATGATATGATATCCAAAATGCAGAAGAACAACGTGGACAGCCTCGGATTGGGTCAATATGTAAGGAACAGCATGAGTTACGGCAGGTGGAAAAAACTGAATTGGGAAGAAGTCTATCCTCATGTTAGAGTGCATTGTAAAGCGACGATGGTGATCAAAGACTACGGCAAATTCAAATAAAAAAAGTTGACCGCTCTGGCGGAGCGATCAACCCGTTGCTGCCGTAACCCTATTATTTCTTAGACATCATCTTAATGAGAGACTCCAAGCTGTTCATGTTCAACCCGGTTTTGTGACGGCGCCTACGATTTCCTTGATCGTATCTTCGGATACCGGCACGCCCGCCATGCCCGAAACCTGCTTGATGAGCTCGCGGATTTGCGCTTCGTTGCTCAGAGTTTCGGGGGTAACTCCGCTCGCTATTTTTTTTGATCGAGTTCTCCGTAATGTTTTTTTCCGGTTTTGTCCTTCACCACACCCAAAATATCTTTGGATACTTTCTTGTCCATGCTTCCCCTCCTCCGGGTATTTGCACTGTATCCTATGAGGAGGGAGAGCAAAAAGTGCCGCCAATAGTCACACGCCCGGCTGGCCTCTGAGCCATTTGTCGCGCGAGGCGTCAGCAACTTCTTCGATCTCGTTCTTCTTCACTCGGCCCATGAGCGCACCCACTGCAAGCTCGGGCGATCTTCCGTCAAAAAGAACGGCGTATAATTGGTTGGTGATCGGCATCTCGACACCATAACGCGACGCAAGCATATGCGCGGACTTGGTCGTTCGTACACCCTCTACCACCATTCCCATACGCTGTAACACGACCTCCAGAGGAAGTCCTTGCGCGAGCATTGAGCCGGCTCTCCAGTTACGGCTGTGCTTGCTAGTACAGGTAGCAATCAAATCTCCGACACCGGCAAGACCGGCGAACGTTAATGGGTTCGCACCCATGGCCGCACCCAATCGGGCGATTTCCGCCAATCCTCTTGTGATTAACGCCGCTTTGGCATTGTCTCCAAAGCCAAGCCCGTCCGTAAGGCCGGCTCCCAGAGCGATAATATTCTTGATCGCACCCGCAGTTTCCACCCCGATGAAGTCGGGGTTGGTATAGACACGGAAATACTCTTCATTCATGAATAAATCCTGGGCGGCCTCTGCGCATGCCGTTTCTTGGGAAGCGACGACAACCGTCGTCGGCTGCCGAATGACAACTTCCTCGGCATGGCTCGGGCCCGATAATACGACAATCTGATGCTCGGACCGGCCGAGTTCCTCCGCAAGAACCGTGGACATTCTTTTCAGCGAATCGGGCTCAAACCCTTTCGTTGCATGTATGATTAGAGCATCTTTATGTAAGTATAAAGCCGCTTGACGAGCGACATCCCGCATCGCGGATGAAGGGGCGACGAACAGGACGGCCTCGGCTGACGAGACGGCGTCTTTCATATCCGTCGTAGCGATAATTCCTTCAGGCAGCTCCGCTTCCGGCAGGAACTTTGTATTGCGGCGTTGACCGTTGATCTCTTCCGCCTGGTTTGCGCTGCGGGTCCATAGCTTTACCGTATGGCCGTTGTCGGCCAGCACACGCGCCAAAGCCGTCCCCCAGCTCCCCGCTACAAGGACGGCGACTTGTTTATAACCCATGATGCTCACCCTTTTTAGTTCCGCCCAGCTTATTTTCCGTGCCGTTGATCAGCTTGACGATATTCTTCCGATGGCGAAGCAGTGCCAGAATGCCGATAGCCACCGCCCCCATAACGAGAGCCTGCTCCAAGCCGAACAGATAGAAAACGATCGGCAGCAATACCGCGAAGATCATTGATCCGAGCGATACATAGCGGGTTGCCGCAATTGTAATAATAGCCGCGATTCCCGCCAGTAAAGCCGGAAAAAAGGCGAGCATCGCCACTGCGCCGATTGTCGTAGCGATGCCTTTGCCGCCTTTGAAGCGGAAAAAGATCGGCCAATTATGACCGATAATCGCCGCAAGGCCGCTCGCTACCGGCACCCAGCTTTCATCGCCGAGGAGCCGGCCCAGCAGCACTGCAGCGACGCCTTTGGCGATGTCGAGCGTAAAGACCGCAATAGCCGGGCCTTTCCCGAGAACGCGCAGCGTGTTGGTCGCCCCTGCGTTGCCGCTGCCGTGCTGACGAATGTCGATTTTACGCAGCCAGCGGGCAAATAAGATACTGAAAGAGACAGAACCTATGAAATAGCTCATCACAATCGCGATAATTGAATTGAACAACCCGGTCTCCCCTATTCCTGATCCGACTTACGACGCGTGAACAGCCGTAACGGCGTACCTTCGAACGCGAATGCCGCCCGAATTTTATTTTCCAAGTACCGCTCGTAGGAAAAGTGCATCAATTCCGGATCATTGACGAAAATGAGAATCGTGGGCGGCTTGACGCCGACCTGAGTCGCGTAATTGATGCGAAGACTGCGGCCTTTGTCCCTTGGCGGCGGGGTAATGGCGACCGCGTCGGAAATGATGTCATTAAGCACATGTGTCGGAATCCGCAGCGCATGCTGCTCCGCTACATGGTTGATTACAGGGAACAGCCTGTGCAGCCGGTGCTTGGTAAGAGCGGACAGGAAGACGACGGGCGCATAGGTCATGAAAAGAAAGTGCTCACGGATCGTATTGGTGAACTGCTGCATCGTTTTATCGTCCTTTTCGACGACATCCCATTTGTTCACCACAAAAACGGCGGCTTTGCCGTTCTCATGCGCGTATCCGGCGATATGTTTGTCTTGCTCGATAATGCCTTCCTCACCGTTGATGACGACAAGTACGACATCCGCGCGTTCGATCGCCTTCATGGCTCGCATCACGCTGTATTTTTCGGTCGTCTCGTAAACTTTGCCGCGTTTGCGCATGCCGGCGGTATCGATCAGAACGTATTTTTGGCCATCTTTTTCGAAAGGAGTATCGATAGCGTCACGAGTTGTGCCGGCGACCTCGCTTACGATGACCCGTTCCTCGCCCAGTATGGCGTTAACCAGCGAGGATTTGCCCACGTTAGGCCGGCCGATCAAAGCTACTTTGATGATATCGTCATCATATTCTTCATCTTCGATCACGGGCAGCTTGGAAACGGCGGCATCGAGCAGATCGCCGATTCCCATGCCATGCGCGCCGGAGAGCGCAACGGGATCCCCGAACCCGAGTCCGTAAAATTCGTAAATATCGTCCATCCGCTGTAAATTATCAACTTTATTGACAGCGACGACAATGGGCTTCTTAGAGCGGAACAGCATTCTCGCGACTTCTTCATCGGCAGTGGTGATCCCTGCTTTGGCGTCCACCATGAAGATGATGACGTCCGCTTCCTCTATGGCCAGCTCAGCCTGCATCCTGACGGACCGAAGCAGACTGTCTTCTCCTTCAATCTCAATGCCCCCGGTATCGATGACGCTGAACGCACGCCCTGTCCATTCCCCGGTGCCGTAAATGCGGTCGCGCGTCACACCGGGCTTATCTTCAACAATGGCGAGCCGGTCGCCGATAATTCGGTTAAAAATCGTGGACTTGCCTACATTGGGCCGTCCGACGATGGCAATAACTGGTCGTGCCATAAGTTCACTCCTCGACAACTACAAACGGCTTTGCCGTCGCAATATCTGAATCACAGAAACGTTCGCAACTTTCATCATATCAAAAATCCCTTAGATTGGCTAATGCCGATCGACAATGATAAACAAATCCTCATGCACCTGATGCGCGCCGCAGTCCAGCACTTTCTCGAGCATGTGGGCCACTTTTTCAAGGTCCTCCCGGCTTTTTGCAAAAAAGATCGGCGCTCCGCCGGCAACGCCATTCCGATCCGTAGTGACAACGCCGACAATTTTAGCCATTGGGAGCCCCCTGCGAATGACGGTGGTTTGCTTCCGTCGGCATCCGCACAGCCGCTTCAAGTAACGGCACATTGCATACTGCGTGATAAGCGACGGACTTGTCCTTTTCCCGCGGGAGAACGAACAGACCCAGCTTTCCTGTCTTCAATCCAAGCTTGGCCAGCGGAAGCAGGAGCGGATCCCCTTCGTCCCGAAACACGCCAAGTCTTGTAGAAAGGTCATGCAGGATCGCTTGGCGCTGGCCCAAATTGGAAAGCGTCACTCTCGCATTGTCATTTTTGGGGTGCAAAATAAAGCCTAGCCCTTCCTCTTCGATGATTTTCCGATTTTCTTCCAACCCTACGTTCATAATATAGACGTCTCCGACAAACAGATTCGGCCCGTCCAGCTTCACCGGCGCCATCTCAATAATCGCAATGTGCTGAATGCTTTTCCCTCTCCTGAAAAAATGCACTAAGAGCAGCGACAGAAGTCCGGCGATAAGCCCCGCAATCCAGGATATCGTCATCGAAGCAAGGCTGGTCAGAAAAGCGGCGAAGATCGCCAAGTAATTGCGGCCTTCGAACACCACCGCAATCCCTTCAATGTATGCGGCTCCCCTGGGCACCAGCTCGTACTTATCGATCGCGTTCAGGGTGGTGCGCTCCATATTTCTGACTTCGCGGAATTGCTGGGCGGCGAGAGAAAGAAAAGTAATGGCCGTGTAATCCTTGTGATATAAGGCAGGGACGGCAACGGCCCCCAGAGCGCCCGCGATAAGCCCGAGAGCCAAGTGAACGATTTTGCCGTGGGGATAGGCCGGATATTGCCTATAATCGCTCCGGAGCATCATTAATCGTGCGATCAGTCCGAATGCTGTGCCGAAGATGACGCTTGCGTAATCCTCGTATTTATTCAGCCATTCTATAATGATCATCGCTGTTCCCCTCCTCTGAGACCCGCCTTCCAGCCTCGCTTGCGCGCTTGCGAAGCGAGAATCCGCACCGATACCGACCATAAACGCGCAAAAATGACCGCAATCCACCAGCCTTCCAGCCATTGGGAGGATTCACCCCAGATTAGCGGCTCCCAAGCGGATCGAGCGAATGTGCCGACGATCTCGCCAATGAACAGTGCGGTCGAAATCGTCATGATTTGTTCCGGCGCATTACGCAGAAATACGCCGGCAAGCCCGCCGATCAGAACAGCGCCGGCCCACGAAGGATAATAGGCAGCCATGCCTGATGGGAAATCCGCAACCCGGTTTAACAAGAGATGGACTGCGCCGAGAAGAACGCCTGCCGATACCGCCGCCCACCTTCTTGAAGAATCTAATCTGAAGGCCAATGCGGTCACAGCCGCAACAGTCCAGATCATCGCGCCGTTAATCGTGAGAGAAGGGGAAATATGCGGATTGAAGCGAACCGCAAACGGCCATCCCGCGAGGTAAATCGCGACCGCCCGCTCCGGAATGTCCTCTGCCGCCTCTTCCCGCCAGCCGCTCCACCATAGAATCGCCGTTGAGGTCCATAGGAACATGGCGCCAAATACGGGAGACATCCCTCCACCTCCTCGGTTTAGTATGACCCGGAAAGAAAGGAAACTACGGCCTTTGAAGCATTTCATGGAATACAAAAAAACCCGCCGTAATGGCGGGTCTTCGAAACATGAAATGACTTGAAAAAGCTCAGGTTACTTGAATTTGCTCAGCTTGTCGCCGAATTTCTCGCCCAGGTTAAAGCTCATGCTTTCAGGAGCGGGAATGTTGGATTCTTCCTTGCGTTCGCGAGGCGCGCGCTCCGGACGGGCAGGTGCTTCTTCCGTTTCCTTGATGGAAAGGGAGACGCGCTTCTCGCCAGGGTTGAAGTCAAGTACCTTGGCCTGAACTTCTTGTCCTTCCTTCAACACCTCATGCGGAGTCGCAATGTGCCGGTGAGCGATTTGCGAAATATGAACCAAGCCTTCGACACCGGGGGCAATTTCGACGAATGCGCCGAAGCTTACCAGACGTTTCACGACACCGGTGACGATATCACCTGGGTTGAACTGTCCGGAAGCGTTATCCCATGGACCCGGTTGGGCTGCTTTGATACTAAGCGAAATTTTGCCGAGCGATGGATCGACTTTAAGTACTTTTACTTTAACGCTTTGGCCTTCCGATACGACATCCGCCGGATGCGCGACGTGCTGCCAAGCCATCTCGGAAACGTGGACCAAGCCGTCGATGCCGCCGATATCGACGAATGCCCCGAATGGGGTCAGACGCTGAACAGTGCCTTCCAGCACTTGACCCGGCTGCAAAGAACCCATAATTTGCTGCTTCTGGGTTTCATATTCCGCATCGAGCACGTCTTTGGCGGACAGGATGACCTTGTTGTTCTCCCGGTCTAGTTCCTTGACTTTCACTTTTAATGAACGGCCTTTATAACTGCTGAAATCCTCTACGAAGTGGCGCTCAACCATAGACGCCGGGATAAAGCCGCGTACGCCTACATCAGCCACCAGTCCGCCTTTAACGACATCCGTTATCGTGACTTCGAATGCCTCGCCCTTCTCGAACTTCGCCTGCAACTCGTCCCAGGCGCGCGGGCTGTCCACTTGGCGCTTGGACAGAACGAGCGATTCTTTTTCGTCGTTGATGCTGACGATCTTTGCTTCTACTTCCTGGCCGACTTGAACGGCATCGGCGGCATTCTCCAAATTGACGGACGACAGCTCGCGAAGCGGAATCACGCCGTCGTATTTATATCCAAGGCTGACGAACGCTTGGTTATCTTCGATTTTTACGACCGTGCCTTTCACGGTATCCCCTTTTTTCAAGGTGACTACATTCTCCATCGTGTCTTGGCCGGCCGTATCGGCGGCTGCCGTTTCCTGGACATTGGTTTCTTCAGACATGTGAAATTACCTCCTCAGTTCTACCCCAACTTTATTTAAACCCGCGTCTTGCGGTGCTTAAATCTTCTTTACCCGAATAAATGAGAACCAAATAATGCCTATAGTATGAGGGATTATTGCCGTAATCATGCATAAAAGGCGATTACTGTGCGGGCCGGCCGGTTCTCAGCATCTCTGCGATCCGGGACATGATCAATTCCGTCGCTTGCTCCATACTTTCGGTCGTCCCTTGTTCCGCGAAAGGCGTCATATCAATGGGTGCCCCGTAAACGGCAATCATCTTGCGAAAAGGGCGATAGTCTCCGACCAAGGCTACCGGAACGACCATCGCCTTGGATCTGACAGCCATCGAGACGGCTCCTCTTTTGCCCATGCCGAGCGATTCGTTGCGGGTGCCTTCAGGAAAGATGCCCATCACGTGACCTTCCTGCAATAGGGAGATGGCCGTTCTAATCGCTTCTTTGCTGACTCCGCCGCGTTTGACCGGGAACGCGCCTATCGCTTTGATAAGCGGCCCGAGCAAAGGAACGGTAAACAATTCGGCCTTCGCCATATAATGAACCTTGCGGGGTACCCATGCCCCCATCGTGATGGGATCCAGCAAGCTTTTATGGTTGCTGCAAAGAATGACGGGACCGGTGTGCGGTATATTCGAAATACCCCGCGCCTCAAGCCTGTAAACGACCATAAACAAGATACGGGCTAACAGCCGGCAAAAACGATATATCATAATTTACTTCTCCTCCGCCGAAATGGTTCTCGCAATCGCAAGTGCCCAAGTGACGATTTGCCCGGCGACCTCGTCCGCCGATTTGCCGGTGGAGTCGAGCACACGAGCGTCGGGGGCGCAAAGGAGGGGAGCAATTTCCCGTTCTTGATCCAGCCGATCGCGTTCCGCGATTTCCTTTTCCAATTGTTCCAGCGAGATTCCCGGATCGGGTCCAAGCTCCAGAAACCGGCGTTTGGCGCGTTCTATCGAACTCGCCGTCAGGAAAACCTTCAACTCCGCATCGGGAAGCACATGGGTGCCGATATCACGGCCGTCCATGACCACACCCTTCTGCTTCGCCATGCGCCGCTGAAGATCGGCCATACGATGGCGGACGGCTTCGATCCGCGCAAAATGCGACACGTTACGATTCACATCTAACGAACGAAGCCGGGTGCTGACATCTTCTCCGTCAACAAGCACGCGCTGGCTGTCCGACCCGGGGAGAAGCTCGATATCGAGTTCGTTCGCCAGAGCGGCGACGCGTTCCTCGTCTTCATTAGACATTCCTTGTTCCAATGCCCTCAGCGTGACGGCCCGATACATCGCGCCAGTGTCCACATAAATATATTGAAGGGCTTGAGCCGCCAGTCTGGCAACCGTACTCTTGCCGGCACCGGCCGGTCCGTCAATGGCAATATTGATCCGTTCAGCTGATGGAAAATTCATGAAAGAACGACTGGCCTCCTACTTGCTGCAAACGAAGATGTCAGGAAGAAAAAATAGGCAGGCTATAGCCTGCTGTAATTGAGCAAATTATACCACACGAAAAAGCGAGATGCAAAAACGGGAGATGTCGTCACTTGGCCGGTCGAGGGTGATAGGGGACTCCTTCGGAGGCGTCCGTCGTGGTGACCCGCTCCCGCACGGAAGGAAATTGGAGGAGTCCTTGAGAGACCGTCAGCAGCACTGCTAGAATGATGATCCATCTCACAAGAAGCCGTTCGAGACGATCCGACCAAGTGACGAAATCCATTTGTTTGGTTTTGTCAAACCTATTTCGCATCTGATTGTATGTACTCCTCTCCTGCCATGCGGAGGTAATTTGATATAGGCAAAAGCTGCTGGAATGGAAATGGCTTCGCCCTGCATGGAGCCGGCAAGCCGGCTGTCACATGAGGGCGAAGCGCTTGAGGATAGACTTCTTATCGGTAAATCGGGCTTGCAGACTCGGGAATGTCTTCGACCATTTCTTCGATTCCCGTGCTGGCGTTCATATAAATCCGGTATCGATGTCCGTTGATCCGTCCGACGAACTCATGGCACAGCACCGGCTGACGCATGTCGTTCTCAATAACGGCAAGCGCATAGTCCTGCACTTTGAAATCCGGGTTCAATCCTTTCTGAACCTGCTCCTTCTTCATCTGAGGCCGGCCGGCGGCCGATGCTGCCGATTTGGGACCGAAGACGTGATCCTGAGCTTGAAGTCCGACGACTTCGCCGTTATCCAGCGCGACTCGAACGGTCACTTTGTCCGGATATATACGTACGCCGTCCTTGCTGCCGGTGAAAGTGAATACCGCAACATGATCATACTGGTCATATGTCACGGGAGTCATTTCTTTATAGTCGTGACGGACAAGAAATTGCGATGCCTTGTTCCTCGCGGTATCGAAATTGATGTTGGCGGATGCCACACTGCGGGGATTCATGTACCAAAGAAGATGTCCCCCTTTACGGGTATAATCCATCTGGACATTCGAGCTGCCGCCGTTGACCGTTACGGAGTACGCGGGAAGATCGGTTTTTTTACCGCTCTCCGTCACTTTAACTCCGGTGCCTGCGCCTTCCCGGCGGCCGAGGAAAGCGAGTGCCCGGGCTTTGATTTCCTGAGGCGTCATGTCCCGTCCCGTTAAACCGTCGGCGGACAGCTTGCGATCCGTCGACATCGCCGACGGGCTCCACTCGTTCTCGGGATACGAGCCGAGCTGCTTGTCGACGGTGCGGAAGCCGTCGATGATCGTATTGTCATGCGGTGTGTTTTCCGTCGCCATGGCCACCTCGACATCCATCCACCTCAGCCGATTATTAATGACCGCATCCTGGATCTGTCCGAGCTGCTTGGTCACGGTATCGGAAGTCGCATATAAAGACTTCATCGTTTTCATTTCTTCAGGCGACAACGGTTGTTTGGCGAGATCGCGTATTGACGCCCGGTAAGCGAAATTGGATGCCCTTGACAGGAATTGCTCCGCTTTATTGAAAGGCAGTAGCGCGAGCGGCAGCTGATTCACTTCATTCTGGGCCTGGCTTGTTAGCCTCCATACGTTGGCCAGTCCTTTTCTGTGCATTCCTTGCGAATCCGAGGATACGGCGAGTGTCTGCCCAAGCTCGTCATGCAGTCGGTTCATATGATGGGTCAAATCGTGAAATGCGCGCTGATACTGGTTTTCCGCTTTGATGAGCACTGAGTTTTTATCCTGATGCTCCTGGTACCCCCAGAATATGGCGCCGAGGAACAAGATCGCGGTTACCGGAAACAAAATCGCACTTATGCGAGCATACATAAAAAGCCGTCCCCTTTCATTCCAAAACTCGGTATGCCCTTAGTTTGGGAAGAAGGTTCCGGCTTTATTCGCACTCGCGAGGAAACTGTGCAATACGGCTACGCCTCATTTTCCTCTACGTCGAAGTCGTCCAGGTTGCTGCATAAACATTGCTTGAATCCGGTGTCAATTCGTCCCCGTTCCTTACGGCCGCGAAGCACGAACTTTTCGTTGCACCGCCTGCATCGAATAGTAACCTTCACTCGCTGAGCCGACATAACGCTCCCCCAGTATGCGATGAATTGTATTTCATCACAGTATGGACGGAATCGTCATGATTTAATCTCTTCCTCCCGTTTCAGCAGGCGGAAAGGCGAACCGGCGTTCGCGCGATTAACTTTGAGAATGCCGCTGAACCAAAGCAGGCACATAAAAGGAACCACGAGCCAGATCCAGCTGGAAGGCACGCTCAGCATCATGAAATCGTATACGCCATGCCAGAAAATCGGCAGCAGAAGCGCAAGCCATAGGTGCAGCTTGATCTTGCGGCCGGCAGAAAATTTGGCGCGGCCTAAAGAATAGCCCATGAAGACGCCGAACAGCGCGTGCCCGGAAACCGGGAGCAGCGCCCGCATCATTAACGTCCCGAAATCCGCAGGCTGCAGAAACGTATACATGACGTTCTCCAACGTTGCAAACCCGAGCGATACGGCAACGGCGTACACAATTCCATCATAAGGCTCATCAAATTCCGTGTGATTGTATATGATGTGGTACAGAACGAACCACTTGAAAAACTCTTCGACGCCGGCGGAGATCACGAAGGAGAACGCGAACGGCGAATCTCCCCACAGGAGTGTCAGTCCCCGCTGCACGATCATGATCGGCAATACGATCAGAACGCCTGTCAGGAACATCCTCAAAACCATGGGAAGGGGCTCACTGTCGTACCGGTCTTTCCAGTAGAAATAAGCCAATAAAGCGATGCCGGGCGCTATCGCAGCCGCCAAAACCGACACGAGCAGCATCAGGTGTTCCCCTCCTTTCCTTGCTCCATTATAACAGTAATAAGGGTACTTATGACTGCCCATAAAAAAAGAACATTTTGCGAAATAAACGCTAACGCAAAATGTCCCATTGTCTTGTCCGATGCCGATTAATCCGCGAAATGATCTGCCAGCACCTTAACTGCGTCGGCCGCAATAATCAAATCTCCGTATTCCTCGAGCACTGCCGGGGTGACCGAAGTCGCTTCCCCATACTCAGCCAAAACAGCGATTAAAGCATGGTAGCCGGAGCTTTCCAGACCAGCCGGGTCGAAGCATAGAATCCATTGGTTCTGATAACGGTACATTCGGCCCTCTTCGGTCAGATGACCGGCCAACGTCTTGGCTGCGCCGATGGCGTCTTCGATGTCCCGGAATCGATATATAATGGCTTCGCTTTGTTCAAGCGTAACTTCCATCTCGTAAACTTCTTCTTCGTCCTCAGCGGTGTTGTCCGCATCCCGTTCAAGCTTGCCCCGCGTAACGATGACCACCATACCTTGAGCCGGCATCGCAAACACTTCGACGGCTAACGGGCCCGACGCGTCGAAGCCCAGCTCACTGTACGCTTGATCCATCATCTCGCTGAACAGCTCGTGAACCTTGGGAATCTCCCGCCACATGTCTTCTTTCTGGATCCCGCGTTCCGTTAAGTCATCGAACGTGAGGAATATCCGAATTTTGTCTTGGCTAAGCCGCTCCATCCTCATGTCAGGATCCTCCTTCTGTGGGTGATAACAGCTTATGATCACGCATATAATGCGTGAATGAATGTTTCTTGTCAACATGTTATCATTTTCGGAGCCGAAATGCACTAGGGAAAACGACCGCACAACGAAAAAACGGCGATCGTGCCTCCGATGAAGGAGCCTCGATCGCCGTCTTTTAATAATAACGGTTTTTATCAGATTTGATGCCGCTGCTCGCCGTTCTGTTCCAAGATGCTGTTCACTTCGTGCGCCACGCTTGGATCCTTTGAAGCGAGTTTTTTTACATCCTCCAAGTCCTCGGTATGAGAAGGGGAACGTGAGGACTTGCTTTTGTTCCGGCCATTGTTGGACGAATTTGCGGAGCCGCCGGTGAACTTCATGTTTAAAGCTTTTTCGATGACATTGTCAGTCATCCCACCGATGCCTTTGGACATATTCTGGCCGACACCGGAAGTGATCGCCGACATCCTGTTATTGCGCTGAAGCAGCATCACTACTGCCGCGCCTGCCAAACCGCCCCATACGAAAGTCCCGAGTTTCATCTTGCCACCTCCTTGCCAGGCTGTTTATTGCTGTTTAAAGGTATCCTGCATGCTTATTTTTGACCCTTGAAGCAAAGGTCATGCCCCATCAAATTAAGGAAGTCCGGCGCATGTCGAAAAAAAGGAGATATGTTACAATTGCGCTGATCGTACGAATAATGGAGGGAATATCATCATGAATCGCTTGTGCACCGCCGCTGCTGCCGCTGTGTTGGCCTTAAACCTCACAGCCTGCGGCAATTCCGCAACACCGGGAAGCGCATCTTCTTCCACACCGGAGCATTCCGCGTCGCCGCCTTCATCAGAAGCTGCTTCTTCTACACCGTCCGCGCCTGTGTCATCTTCCCCGCCGGCAAGCGCTCCGACGGAAACGACTCCGGCCTTATCGCCGGAACCCGCTGCTGCGGCCAAGTCCTACCGCATGAACAAAGTGTACCGCATAGTCCCGATCGACAAGGCTAAGAACGCGAGCAAAGTCGTTCTGCTGACGTTCGACGACGGCCCGAAGGATAAGCTCACCTTGACCCTCCTCCTGGACACGCTTGATAAACATAATGCGAAAGCGATTTTTTTCGTAAACGGGTACCGTGTCAAAGCACATCCGGAACTGCTGAAAGAAATTGATAATCGCAAACAAGTGATTGGCAATCACTCTTGGGACCATATAAACCTGAAAAAGGAAAAACCCGCTAAGATTAAACAACAGCTGGAGTCCGTACAAACGATTGTTAAAGAGGTTACCGGCAAAACACCTGTATTTTTCCGTCCTCCGTTCGGTTCGGCCAATGCTTCCGTTCATCAGATCGCGAAGGATAACAGCATGCTGTTCATGACTTGGTCCAACGGATCACTCGATTGGGACTTGGGCAGAAAAGTGAAGGATTCCGACAAACCTAAAGCGGTAATTAAAAATGTGATGGAGCAGCTTCATGACGGCAGCAACATACTGATGCACGAGCTGCCATGGACGGCTGCGGCAATGGATGAACTTCTTACCGCGTTAGAGAACAAAGGGTACTCATTCGTTGATCCGAACAGCATCGATCTTGAGCTGTAATTCCAGTCAGTCATCATTCACAAGAAAAACGCCCGCTGCCGCGGGCGTTTGCATTTTTATAGAACGATTCAGCTGTAATGTTTATACCCCCACCAGATAAGACTGGCTGCCAAACCCGCAAACAGCAGGACGAGCAGAAGGTAGAACCATCGGGACAGCTGTCCGCCTTTACTGGGATGGACCACGGCTCTAGGCGGCATGCCCGTTTCGGGAATACCTGAAGTCGCCGCCGCTTCAGCGATCGCCGCCTCGAGCTCCTCCAACGTGCCAGCCGGCTGCACTTGCTTGGAATCCGAGAGCGCATGCCGCTTTGCCTCGACATATCGCGTCCAAGCCGATGAATTGTTGCTTTCCTTCATTCCTTGTCCCTCCGAAAACGAATAATGCATCCCATCACCAAATCGACGAGAAAATGAGCCAAGACCGGTGCCCAAATTGTGCCGGTGTGAACCATGATCCAACCCAATGCATAGCTGATGGAGAATACAAGGCCCGTCGGAATCCAGTGACGCAAATATCGGATATGTATCGCTGCGAATATGATACTCGTCCAGTACGGCCCGATGGCAAACTGAACGGCTCCCCGAAATAAGATCTCCTCGCAAATGCTAACGACCAAAGCGATCAACACAATATGCCACAGAGGCCGTGCCCGAAACAGTCTTTCATTAATGCCGCCGTCATCCGCGGCTTCCTCCGGCACCCATCGCGAGATCGCCAGATCCACCAAGATGACGAGCACCGCCAAGCCCGCTCCCCATAAAGCAAAATTACCGCCATCGTCAGGCAGAGCGAATAATGCAAACGGATTTCTGCCCTGCAAAAAAATCCATACTACGCCGATAACTAAAGTAAGAAACTGTGTCAGATACAAATTGGCCAGCAGCATCCGGTCGTTCAGATCATTCACATTAACCTGGCGTATTTTCAGCTTGCGGATGTCGAATTTTCTCATGTGTCCTCTGTTTCTGTGAAATTTTGCATGTTCAACCCTGGAGATTTTTTCTATACTAGGACTACCAATATCGACCGTCTAAAGGAGCACCCCATGGAAAAGCGTACAAACCGGTCCAACCTCGTATTTTCCCTAACCTTTCTGCTAATGCTCATTATCGCGATCGGGGCTTTTTTTTTACGGCGTGAAAGTCGGTTCGCAAAGAGTCGAAGCGCAGTATGCAGCCAAGGAACCGGCTGAGGCTGAACCCTCGCCCCCTGCCAACGCCTATCAACAGCAAGATCTTGTCGCCTTCTATCATACCGTATTTTTGCCTTATCGTGAATTTCAGAACGACTGGTTTGCCGCTCTGAACGACTGGCTGGCGGACCCGGCGGCGGATCGCTCGGCTTCCATGAAGGAATTGTCCAAATCCGCGGAGCAAAAGTATACTGCCATCAAGCGCGTTCAGGTTCCGCAAATATCACCTCTTTTGAAGGATGCCCAAAACAGCTATTTGAAAAGTTTGAAGCTGTTCAAGGAAAGCTTCGACAAAGGGGCAGCGCAAGCTAATCAGGGTCCTGCCGCCATCACGATGGACAAGCTGAACGCCGATGCTTATTTCAAAGAAGCCCGCAGTCAGTCGCTCGCCGCGCAAAAGAATTATTACGACGCCATGCTGAAATGGGCTGCCAGCGTGAATCTGGACATCGACGGGGAATTTAAAGCTGCGAATGATTTGGAAGTTACAAAGTGGAAAAGCCTGCCCCTCATTATTAAACTCAAAGTAACGGCCGATTATTTAGCTGACCACACGCTGCACACTCCCTATCTGCCGCATGATCTTACTGCCCGGGTCGACCAGTTCATCAGCTCCGGCCAGTCGGCTAAGAAGAAGCTCAAAACCTTCGACGCAATCGCAGAGCTCATGACCAGCACGGAAGCGGTGCGAAACGGCGATTTTCTGGAAATGAAGGCGCGATTCTATGGCGATCAGCAATTGCCCCAGCTGCCGTTTTTCTTTCCGGATAAATAATATACGCATAATGACGGCTTTTGTCTCATTTTAACCATTGCATTCCGGCACCCACTTGCTTTAAAATAATAAAGTCTATTGGAACCAGAATCATGCCTTGTGGGAATACAAGTGACCTTGCGGAGTCACCCTTGGCGCACCGATCGTCCGCGTATTGCGGAGCCGGGCGGCGTCCGAGGGTGTTTTCTATATTCAGAAGGAGGGTTTGCATGTTTAAAGTACTTGTATCGGACCCGATCAGCGATCTGGGAATATCGCTGCTTGCAGAAGCGTCCGACATCGCGATTGATAAAAAAACCGGCTTAAGCGAGGACGAGCTTGCAGACATTATCGGTGAATATGACGCACTTCTTGTCCGCAGTCAGACCAGAGTCACAGATCGCATTATGACTGCAGGCAAGCAGTTGAAAGTAATCGGCCGCGCGGGGGTCGGCGTCGACAATATCGACTTGGATTCCGCAACCAAACGAGGCATTATCGTCATCAATGCGCCGGACGGAAACACGATTACGACATGCGAACATACCTTTGCGATGATGATGGCGCTCGCCCGCCATATCCCGCAAGCCTATATGAAGACGGTCGGCGGCGTGTGGGACCGCAAATCCTTCGTCGGCGTCGAGCTTCGCAACAAAGTGCTCGGCGTGCTCGGCATGGGCCGTATCGGCAGCGAAGTCGCGGCGCGCGCAAAAGCGTTCGGCATGACGGTGTACGGCTATGACCCATTCCTGACCGAAGAGCGTGCCGAGAAGCTTGGAGTTCGTCTCGCATCAGTGGATGACATCATCCGGGACGCCGACTTCATTACCGTCCATACCCCTCTTACACCTGAGACTCGCCACATGATCGGCAGAGAGCAATTTTCCCGTATAAAACAAGGCGTTCGGATCGTCAACTGCGCCCGCGGCGGCATCATTGACGAAGAAGCCCTCGTTGAAGCCATCGACTCAGGCAGAGTCGCAGGCGCGGCGTTCGACGTATTCGAGGAAGAGCCGCCTGCGGCAGACCATCCTTTCCTCACTCATCCGAAAATTATCGTCACGCCTCATCTCGGCGCGTCCACTGTAGAAGCGCAGGAGAACGTGGCAATAGACGTCTCGGAGCAGCTGCTGCACATCCTTCGCGGCGAGGCGTTCAAAAACGCCGTCAATATGCCTCCGGTGGCTGCTGACGTGCTATCCAAGCTGGAGCCGTACTTCGCGCTCGGCAAAACACTGGGCAGCTTCGCCGCTCAAATCGCGGAAGGGCCTGTTAAGGAAATCGCCGTTACCTATTCCGGGGATTTGGCCAACGTTGACACGCAGCCGCTCACCCGTTACGTCGTTGAAGGCGTGCTGTCCCACCATCTCGGGTCGGATCACGTGAATGTCGTAAACGCGATGCATCTGGCCAAAAGCCGAGAGGTAAAAATAGTTGAAACGAAGACGCAATCGACGAAAGGCTTCACCAACCACGTGAGCATTACATTGCGCACGGACAAGGAAGAACGCTATGCGGCAGGAACTTTGTTGAACGGCTTCGGTCCGCGCATTACACAAGTGGATAAATTCCCGGTCGATGTTGAGCCGCATGGTCATCTCCTCCTCATCTCCCATCATGACAAACCGGGTATCATCGGCCGTATCGGTACGCTGCTCGGCAATAATGACGTCAACATTGCGACGATGCAGGTCGGCCGTAAAGTGGTCGGCGGCGCGGCCATCATGGTTCTCGGAGTCGACAAGGGCGTGCCGAAAGATCTGCTCCGCGACATCATTGCGCTGCCGGATCTCAACAACGCCAAAGTCATTCATTTGAATTAAAAAAAGGATGGCCTTCAGCGTCTTCGTCTGGAGGCCATCCTTTTTTTGTGAGCTGTAAGCCGATATTCTCGGCTTATAGCTTATTTGCTTGCGGGATTTCTCCTGCAAGCCGATATTTTCGGTTTGCAGCGCGCTTTGATCGCGGGATGTCTCCTTCAAGACGAGATTCTCTGCTTACAACTTACTTTGCTCGCATAATTATCGTTGTAAGGCCGGTCACCGGCCTTACATGCCTGCTCGCGTGCCAACTTCCCACCTGTAAGGCCGATCACCCACCTTACACAGCCGCGCGCGTCCCAACTAAGCGCGGCTTTTACTAATCCGTCGGCGATTCGCAGCGACCGGGAGTGTAATGGTAAATGTCGTGCCTTTACCCGGTGTGCTCCGGGCCTCGATCTGACCGCCGTGAGCGACGATCAAATTCTTGGCGATAGCCAAGCCGAGACCCGTGCCGCCCGTGATGTCGCGTTTGCGCGCTTTATCCGCTTTGTAGAATCGTTCGAATATATATGGCAAATCTTCCGCGGGAATGCCTTGTCCTTCATCCCTCACCGAAAGTTCCAGCAGACCGTTCTTGGTGCCTTCCAGCCTTCTCGCACCCAGCTCGATTCCCGCGCCGGACGCCGTATGACGCAAGGCGTTGTCCATCAGATTGGTCAATACCTGTTCCAAGCGGTCGGCATCTGCAGCTTCGAGCACGAGAGCCGGATCCTCTTCCGTCCTGGTAAGGACGATGCCTCGTTCCTTGGCCAACGCCGCGAACTTCCGGTAAACCCGGCCCATTAACGCGTTTACGTCAACCGTCTGGAACGTCATGTCGAGATGGCCGGCTTCCATCCGGGCCAGGTCGAGTAAATCCTTCACCAGCCGGCCCATTCGCAGCGATTCGTCGTGTATGACCTGCACCAGCTCATGCCGTTCCTCGGGAGTCGCGGCAATGTCGTCCAGAAGCGCCTCGCTGTAACCTTGAACCATCGACAAAGGTGTGCGGATCTCGTGCGAGACGTTCGCTACGAAATCCTTGCGCATTTTATCGACCCGGAACTCCTCGGTGACATCCCGCAGCACAGCAACAGCTCCGCGCACGGAATCGGTTGATGCCAGCGGCGTCATGACCACCGACCAAACCCCGCTTTTCACGTGAATCTTCGCCGTTAACTCTTTGCCGCTCATAATCACGTTGCGGAATGTTTCACGGAGAGGACCAGGCACCTGGCCGTCCTTCGGGCTGACGTCTTCGTCCGTCCAATCGACGGTATTCCAATCATCCAGTAAATATTGCCCCTGAGGATTGGCGAGAAACACGGCCCCCTCCGCATCAAACGAGACAACGGCATCCGTCATGCTTCGAAGAACGCTGCTTGAGTGGTCCCGCTCATGCTGCAGCGCGCGAATCAGCGTATTCAGCTCCGAGGCCATCTGGTTAAACGTATTGGCCAGCTCGCCGATTTCATCCGATGAACGGATGGTTACCCGAGTAGAATATTCGCCCTGCGCAACGCGATCCGCAGCTTCTCTCATTTCGCGCAAGGGCTGTGTGATCTTCGTGAACAGGAAGAATGCAAATACTGTAGTCAGTAAAAAGCCGATAGCCCCCGTGTATATAAACAGATGCTTTACTCTCACGGGGTCCGCGAACGTAACTCCATCGATATATTGAAGCAGGAAAATGCCCAGCGTCGAGATCACGACCGCAACCAGCACAATGATTGTCAGCCACAGCTTGCCGACGACCGTTCTCCATATCGCCATCGTTTATTTTGCCGCCTCCAGTTTGTACCCCACTCCCCAGACAGTTGTGATCATAGAAGCCGCTTCCGCGGAAACACGGTTCAGCTTCTCGCGAAGCCTTTTCACATGGGTGTCAACCGTCCTCAGATCGCCGAAAAAGTCATAATTCCAGACGTCTTTCAGCAGCTCCTCCCGGGAAAACACCTTGTCGGGTGAGCTCGCCAAGTAATGCAGCAGCTCGTACTCTTTCGGGGTCAAGTTGACCTCTTGTCCGCTGGCCGTCACGCGATGGGCATCATGTTCGATGACCAGGAATGGGAATACGATATTGTTGCTTGTGTTCAAATCCTTGGATAAAAACGCTGTAGCCGAAGCCCGGCGCAAAATCGCTTTGATGCGAAAAATAACCTCGCGCGGACTGAAAGGCTTGACGACATAATCGTCCGCTCCGACTTCAAAGCCTTGCACGCGGTTCACTTCTTCACCTTTGGCCGTCAGCATTAACACCGGTGTCGCTTTCTGCTGCCGGAGTCTTGTACATACCTCGACGCCGTCCATCCCCGGAAGCATGAGATCGAGCACAATCAGATCGAAATCTTCCTGCTGCGCTTTGCGGAGCGCGGTTTCCCCGTCCTCCGCTTCATCTATTTCGTAACCCTCTTTCTCAAGGTACATGCGAAGGAGACGACGGATACGCTCCTCATCGTCCACTACCAAAATCCGGTTGCCCATACTCATCTAACAGCACCTCTTCCGTTTCGCCAAATAAGGCAATCGTCCGTCAAACCCCGGCGTAGGAGTGCAGTCCGGCAATGACGAGATTGACTCCAATCAAGGTGAACATTACGACCAAAAATCCGATAACCGCCAGCCATGCCGAACGTGTTCCCTGCCACCCTCGTGAGAGCCGAAGATGAAGATACACGCTGTAAAATAAAAAGGTAACGAGGGCCCACACTTCTTTCGGATCCCATCCCCAGAAACGGGACCAGGCGATTTCGGCCCAAATCATCGCGAAAATCAAAGCGCCGAGCGTAAAAATCGGGAAGCCGATGGCAATCGCGCGGTAGCTGATTTCTTCCAGATCGTCGGGATCGATATCCGTCAGATGCGGATGGATGACGGCAACGAGAGGTTTTCTCGCAATCAGCCGCATGAGTCCATAGAGGACAAGACCGGAAATAACCGACCAGATGACGGTATTCAGCTTGCGTCCCGCATTGACTCCATTCATCCATGAAGGTGCTTCAAACAGCGGTTGTTGTAACCCCATGAAAGGCTGCATGGAAATCACATCACTATTATAAGGTTTCACAATAGGAGGCAATCCATATTTCACTTCTTTTACGGAAGTTTGAGCTTGGCCCTGCTGGTCGATCAAGACCGATTCCTGACGGAATTCCGCATGATAGCCTGCCCCGCGGAATATAAATACCGCAGCAAGAAATCCGATGATGATAATAATGATAACCAGACAGAACTCAGTCCAACGACGCGCACGAACGCCGGCCTTATCGGTTGTTGTCAAATCCACGACTCGAATCAATTGAATAAGTGCGGCGGCAAAGCCTACGGCGAAGAAAGCTTCGCCAAGCGCGGCGGTCGTGACGTGAATTTTCAGCCAAACGTAATTGAGCGCAGGAATGAGAGGCTGAACCTGCGACGGGAATACGGAGGCATACGCGATAATAATGATGACCAGCGGCAATGTAAACGCGCCTAGCAGCGTATTGCGGTAAATCAGATATACGACGATAAAAGCAAACATAATCGCCATAGCAAGAAATGTCATGAACTCGTACATATTGCTGGTCGGAATATGGCCGCCGCCAATCCATCGGGTGAAGAAGAACGTCAAATGTGCGGCCCATCCGAGTAAAGCCGTTATAAAGGCAATTCTTCCCCATCTTGCGGTATGGGCCGCAGGCTCCCTGTTGCTCCAACGCTTGCCTGCTACAGCGATTGCATAAGCGATGAATGATGCGCAGTATAATGCGAAAGCGGTTATAAAAGCGTTGCTGCTGAAAATGAGCCAGTCGTTCAACGTACATTCCTCCTGTTATCGAGCTCTTTAGGAGTTACCGTAATTCCGGTTTTCCCGAGCGTCGACGCCACATCAGCCCTTAAGCCGTAGCTGTTCTTGTTCGTATGCGCGCCGAGGGAAAGCATCCCGTCGTCGATCCGCAGCCAAATTCGGCGATGCTGCCAGTAGAAGCCCATGATCAGCCCGATCATCGAAATGGCTGCTCCAACCCAGATATAAGGCATCGCTCGGTCAACCCTGACATTTAGAAACGTCGAAAATTCGGAGTATTTGACACCTTCCATTTTACCTTGTTGGAACATGTTCGCAACCTTGAACGTGAAACGGCCGGTATTGGCGCCGGCTTCCTTGAAGGCAGCATTCAACGATTCCTGAAAATCTTTGCTTGAAGCATTCGGCAGTGGGAAATAGCTGTACACTTCTTCGCCGGTGATTCCCGGTCCCGACACTCTGAAAATGAAAGCAGGATTGTTCGGTTCCCGCGATTTGGTCATCGGCCGCTTCTGATCGTCAAAGCCGAAATCCGGATAGTAATCGCTCAGCCGAATCTTATACGGGCCGACATCATAAGTCAGCTTGGGGTTGTCCATCATAAGGTCGAAAGAGCCGAATGATTTCCCGGTTGCCGTATCCATTAATGAAGGATGGACCGAAATTAACCGGATATGCTGCCGGTAGCTGTTCTGATACAGTTTCAAGCCCTTATATTGCAGCGGACTATTGACATGGATGGCGTGCTGCTGGACTTGTCTCAGAACGGGTTCCTTGGTCGGATCGTCACAAACGTCGATACATTCGAACAGCTTCGCTTTCGTTTCGTAGAGCTTTACCACATTTGTTCCCTTCTGGTTATCCGCAAGCTCTTCGTCCTTATACAATTGCAAATTAAACTTGTCGCTTTGCACATAGTAGTTGGTGCCGGGAATAGGCTCTCTTTCCCCCTCGTACAGGGAAACATATTGATCCATGTGCCATCCCGGTATGCCTCGGGCCAAAACGGCAAGAAGAAAAACGATAAGGCCGATATGATTAATATAGGGTCCCCAGCGGCTGAACCTGTTTTTCTCGGCAAGCAGTGCCGACCCCTCCTGCCATACCCTGTATCTCTTGCGCTTGAGCTGCTGTGCGGCTGCTGCGACCCACGCTTCAGGCTCTTGTTCAATCCGGCCCGTATAAACGACTTGCTGACGGGTGATGAATTGAAGATGCTTGCGAATTTGCTGCTTCGAGAGTGCGCGGTATAACGGCAGGACGCGATCCAAGCTGCAGATGACAAGCGAAGTGCCGATCATCACCAGCAGTCCGACAAACCACCACGACTCATAGGTTCTCGATAAGCCGAGCGCATGATAGATCAGTCCGGCAGTGCCGTATGTTTCTTCATAGTAATCGGCGAATTCTTCCGTCGTTTTCAGATTGATCAAAGTGCTCTCCTGTACGAATATCGTACCTAAGGATGCACCCACTAAAGTGAGAAAAATAAGAATAAT
Source organism: Cohnella kolymensis (assembly GCF_000829465.1). Classification (GTDB taxonomy): domain Bacteria; phylum Bacillota; class Bacilli; order Paenibacillales; family Paenibacillaceae; genus Cohnella; species Cohnella kolymensis. The sequence goes on from NZ_JXAL01000026.1 coordinate 239,127, forward strand.
TGCGATTTTGACGGAGGAAAAAAAGCTCCAGATCCGGTCGATTATTGCCGGATCTTCTTTCTGTGATCGTCTTGCTACCCCGTCGTACCTCATTTCGAGCGGTGTATCGGCATCATTCTGAGAATCTTCAAACAGCGGTTTCCCGCAGGACTCGCACAAAACGGTGCCGACCGGGTTTTGATGCCCGCACTCGCATTTACTGTTTTCAATCAAAAGCACGAGCCTCCTTGACGACACGTCACGGCATCATCAGCTGTTGTACGCGTGTCTCGATCTCTTGTTCGCTTAACGGTCCGCCGACCACTACATCCTGAATGGTGCCGTCCGCTGAGATAAAGAACGTTGTCGGATATTGCCTGACCCCGTATTCGTTCAGCGTTTGCCTGTCCTTGTCCAGCAGGATCGGGAAATTCACGTCAACGTTGCGCACGAAGCTTTCGGCGGTCAGTCTGTCCTCTCCCAAGTTGATGCCGATGAGCTCCAGGCCCTGAGCTTGCCATTTGTCGTATTGCTTTTGCAACGCGGGCATTTCATCCCGGCATGGGCCGCAGAAAGTTCCCCAGAAATTGATAATTAACGGCTTTCCCTCATAATCCTTCAGATCATGAGCTTTATCGTCGAGCCCCGCCAGCCGGAAGCCTGGCGGCGTATCGCCCTTTTGCAATACTTCGCTGGTCGAGAACAGGGAATTACCGATGGCGTAGCCTCCGATCAGGAGCACCGCGGCCAGAATCAAATATTGCATCGTTTTTCGATTACGCTTCACGAAATTATCCACCACCCGCAATCGGATACTCTCATTATAACGAAAACACCGGGGTCAAGGGCAATAAGCCCGACCTCCGGTTTTGAACATTGTGTGACGCTGTATGAACTACTCCTCAGTTGGTTCAGCTGCTTCCGCCGCTTCCTGCAGCTTGGCCAATTCTTCCTCACTAAGCTTCCGGTGCTTGCCGCGCTGGAGATTGTTCAGGAACAAGCCTCCGAATGAGATGCGTTTCAACCGGGTTACCGGATGATGAATCGCGTCGAACATTCTTCTCACCTGACGGTTGCGGCCTTCGCGAATGGTGATCGAGATGGTTGCGAATTTGCCGTCCGGATCGATATCATGATATTCCACATCGGCCGGAGCGGTCATACCGTCCTCCAGCTTAATGCCCCGCTGCAGCCGTTCCAGATCCTTACCGTGCGGAACCCGCTCCACCGTAACATGATAAGTTTTGGGTACATGGTGCCGCGGATGCGTCAGCTTGTGAGCCAGCTCCCCATCGTTGGTGAGCAGCAGCAGCCCCTCGGAGTCGTAATCCAGTCGGCCCACAGGATACAGCCGTTCCTTGATATCCTTCAAATAATCGGTAACGACGCTGCGGCCTTGCGGATCGGACACACTGGTTATGACGCCCTTCGGCTTATTGAACATGATGTAAATTTTCTTTTCTTTCTTAATCGGCCGTCCGGACACGGTAATCACATCGACATCGGGATCGGACTTGGCGCCGAGCTCGGTCACGACTTCCCCGTTGACAGCCACTTTGCCTGCCGAGATCAGTTCCTCGCACTTCCGGCGTGATGCGACTCCGGCATTGGCGAGTATTTTTTGCAATCGTTCCACGGTTGTCACCTCAACGCCTATCATACCAATCCGAACAATAACCAGCAAGCCGCGACGGCTGCGAAGAAGCCGACGAGATCCGAGAACAGGCCGACCTTCAAGGCATACCGCGAGTTTCGGATACCGATGGCGCCGAAGTACACGGTAAGCACATACAGCGTCGTATCGGTGCTTCCTTGAACGGTAGCGGCGATGCGGGCGACATAGGAATCGGGTCCGTGTTCCTTGATCAAGTCGGTCACGAACGCCAAGGATCCCGCTCCGGTAATCGGACGAAGGAAAGCAAGGGGCAGAACGTCGCCCGGCACTCCCAGGAACTGAAACAGAGGGGCAATGAGCCCCACGACGAAATCCATCGCTCCTGATGCGCGAAACATGCTGATTGCGGTCAGCATGCCCACGAGATGCGGAATAATGCTGATCGCGGTGTCAAAGCCGCCCTTAGCGCCATCGATGAACGTTTCATAGACAGGAACTTTGCGGAACGAGGCGTATAACGGGATAAACGCAATGAGTACGGGAATGGTCCAGGTAGATAGAATTTGGATGAAGGCGATCACTTACAAGCCCCCTCCCTCCGGTGGAGCGGCCGGTGTCCGGGCCGGCCCGGCGCGGACGATTGTACCGGCTGAGGTCGCTTGCGGCGGTGAGCCGCTCTTCTTGCGATACCATCTGTCGGCCAGCACCGCTGCGCCGGTGGAAATCAATGTGGCAAGTAAAGTTGGCGCCACAATGTCGGCCGGATGCAAGGAGCCGAAGTTCATCCGGATCGCGATGATCGTTGTCGGCACTAATGTGATGCTCGCGGTATTCAGTGCAAGGAGCGTGCACATAGCCGGTGTGGCGACGGCAGGATTCGGATTGAGCTTCTGCAGTTCCTGCATCGCCTTGATTCCCATCGGGGTAGCCGCATTGCCCAATCCGAACAGATTTGCGCTCATATTCGATAGAATGTATCCCATGGCAGGATGATCAGGCGGGACGTCGGGAAACAACTTTCGTACGACCGGTGCCATGAGGCTGGATATTTTACGAACGAGTCCGGCTTCTTCGGCGACCCGCATAAGACCCATCCAGAATACAAGAATGCTGATCAAACCGAGGCAGACCGTAACGCCGGTTTGAGCTCCGCCGAAGGCCGCTTCCGCGACCTTTTCCATTTTCCCGTTGGCAGCCCCGAACAAAACGCTCACGACGATCATACCGAGCCAGATCCAGTTGACCATCAGGTATTCCCCCACCCAGAAACAGAGCGCGTAATGCTGCCCGCAAGGACGATGCCCAAGAATGTTGAAACGCAGGAGCGGCGGCGGACTCCGACAGAGGCTTCCGGCTTTCCGGTTTTACGCTGTCCTGTTGCGGCGGTTCAGCGGCGACTAGCGGAACTGCGCCGATCGGTTCCGTATCCAGGAGGAACCGAAGCTGCCCCCTGTATCCGAGCTTATAATGCGGCGTGCCTTCCTTCAGAGGAGCAAGCTCCATGTGCAGACGGCTGCGTTCCCCTTTGGCGAACGGGTATTTAAAATCGCCCGACACTTTCATTGGATAGCCCGGAATCGGCTGTCCGTTCTCGACCACTTGCTCCAGCGGAAAATACGCAAATCCGTAGTCGAGCATTCTGCTGTGGTCGGCCCAATCGTCCCGGTCGTTCAGCGTTACGGCAACCAGCTGCTGTCCGTTGCGGGTGGCGGAGCTGACTAATGTTCGCAGCGCTTGTCTCGTGTAGCCCGTTTTTACACCATCCGCCCCATCGTACATGGAAAGCATTTTATTTTTATTTACCCACCTGCGGTCCCATGCTTCGCTAGGGTCGGGCGCATTCTTCACGCGCGTTTTAACAATGTTTCGGAAATCCGGATTGTGCAGCGCATATGCAGTCAATTTGGCAAGGTCGTTGGCAGAAGAGTAATGACCCTCTTGATCTAAGCCGTGCGGATTCACGAAGTGGCTGTTGTGAAGTCCCACCTCTTCCGCTTTTTTGTTCATCAAATAGGCGAAACCTTCCACAGATCCTCCGACGTGCTCGGCGATGGCGACTGCGGCGTCGTTGCCCGACCTCAGCATCAAGCCGTAAAGTAAATTGTGAAGGGTTATCTTTTCGCCGGCTTTCAAGAAGATGGAAGAGCCTTCTTTCCCTGCAGCCTTGGCGCTTACCTTCACGATATCGTCAAGCTTTCCGTTCTCGATCGCCACAATCGCGGTCATAATTTTCGTCAGGCTCGCAATTCTCATCCGTTCGTCTCCGCGTTGACTGAACAGAATGCGGCCCGATGTCACATCGATCAATGCTGCAGCTTTTGCCTGATTGCCGGGAGCCGCCGGTCTGGCGCCTTCCGAAGAATAGGCATTACTGTGTATTGCCAGAGACGGCATAAGAATCACCATTACGAAACAAATACGCCAAAAAGCCAACCACTTCACGGTCCGCATCGGTTCCTCCTCATCAATCAGCCATAGCCGTGCCTTCTCGTAACAATTTATGTAGGCGTGTCCTAAAGTATGTAGAAAGCGCACCTGCGGGCAGCAAAAAACCCGACCGATCGGCCGGGCACTGGTTACATAACATTGTTTGATGAGTTTGGATTACCGTTCGTACCTGCAGTTGTCGTGTTCTGTGTCTGTGTTTGCGTACCCTGATTCATGCCTTGATTGATTCCTTGATTCATTCCTTGGTTCATTCCGGGAGTCATCCCTGTCATCCCTGCGTTCATGGCCGGCGCGGCGCCTTGGAACATGCTCTTTATTTTGTCGACCCAGTGGGGGGCCGCATCAATAAGCCGTTCAAGGATGTGCGTCTGATTGTCGAGAGGAACGACATTCACGCCCTGGCTGCCCACAACGAGAAAAGCAATCGGAGTGATGGAGATACCGCCGCCGCTGCCGCCGCCGAACGGCAGAGCGACGGACGCCGTGGCTCCCTCCATCCGGGTGCCGCCGATGCTGGTTTCATTGGAGGTGTTATAATCACTGCCGCCTGCAGCAAAGCCGAAGTTAACCCTGGAAATCGGCATGATCACGCTGCCGTCCGGAGTCTGAACCGGTTCACCGACAATCGTGTTGACATCCACCATTTCTTTAATGTTTTCCATTGCCGTCTGCATAAGGTCGTTAATGGGGTGATCAAACATTGATTTCCCTCCTTTCGTGTACCTAATTTACCCGCAAAGCAGGGGGGTTTATGCGCGCGAATCCGCGGATTCAAGCTTGCTTGGGCCCCTGCAGCAAATGGGTCCAATAACGCAGCGATTTACCCATCTCGATCGCTTTTGTGCCTAATTTCATCGTTGACCACATTGCAGCGGCCAAACGAATTTCATAATCCGACTCCCACACAACCGCAAATTCCGTCCCGCAATAGTTCGGCTCTATGCGGCCTTGCGGAGATGTTTTTAAAGTGATTAATTGACTGGCCGCACCCACAATACAGCCCGACACTGCCCAGAGCAGCCCCGTAGTCACGCCTGTCGAAGCCGGATCGCCGGTGCCTACCCGAAAATCAAGCCGCCAGCGCGTGCACTCCAGCTTTTTCAAAGCACTCATTACCGTTTGCCGCAAAGCGGGTCTCGGACGAATGACTGTGCGGTAAACTTTGATCAAACGGGAGATTTTGCCGGTTCCGATCGGCTGTTTAATGCTCTTCAACTCTGTTTCTCCCGTGAGAGGCCGTTTCGTCCTTTCGCTGTAAATGACATTCCAACCCCGTATGATGATTGAAGGAATTATAATTTGGTAGCGGAAGAGACCGTACAGTGCTTCCATCGCGACGACCAAGTGATCCATACGGCCGCTGTGGGAGTATCGGACCCTTACCCGAATACGGGACAGCATTGCTGCGACAATCAACGCCAACACGACCAATAGTGCCAACATCAGCCAAAGCCAAAAGGCCATCCTTCCCCCGCCTTTCCTAGGGGTAGTATGACCTTTTTGGAAGCTCTTCATTCGATTAACTGCGTTTCATGCGTTACATTTCTTTGTCTATATCTTCCATGGACAGCTGCCTGCCTTCGATTCTTTCGAACAGCAGCTTTGTTCTTTCCTCCAGCTCGTCATCACCGTCTGCGATGTGCGGCTCCGGCAAGCTCTTGATATTCGGCAAACCGAAATAATCCAAAAATGATTTCGTCGTCCCATACAAGATCGGGCGGCCGAGCGCCTCGGCTCTGCCTTTCTCCTCGATGAGATCCTTCGCCACCAGTGTATGCAGCGGGCGGTCGGCCTTCACGCCCCGGATTTCCTCGATCTCCACCCGGGTAATCGGCTGCCGGTAGGCGATAATCGACAAAGTTTCCAATGCAGCTTGAGATAATGCCGTCCGTGCAGGGGAATAAGCCAGCTTTTCGAAATAGGGCGCATGTTCGGGCACGGTCGTCAAGCGATAACTGCCTGCCACTTCCGCGAGGCGAATGCCGCGGCTCTTCTGGATATACTCTTGTTCGAGATCGCGCAGAACGTCAGCGACAACTTCGACGTCCATTTCTACAACTTCGGCAATCGTTTTGACACTGATTCCCTCATCGCCTGAAACGAACAACAGGCCCTCAAAAATCGACTTCAATGTCGAGTAATCTACCATCCTCTTCCTCTCTTCCCGTCCACGACAACACAATTTCATCGAATAAGGCGCTCTGGTGGCACAATACCCAACGCCTTTTCATCAGTTCCAGGATGGCCAGAAATGTGACCACGATCTCGTCGCGGTTGCCGCTTTCACCGACCAGCTGGGAAAACAACATTTTGCCGTCCTTTGACCGATATTTCAACGTATCCACAATGTCCCGAATCCGGTCCTTAACGGAAATTTCATCCTTGCGGATGGAGGACACTCTCTGACGTCCTGCCATTCGGCGCAGCGCTTTCTGAAACGCGCGGATGAGATCGTCCACATGCAGCCCCTCGACGGGATTGCCGGTCATCACCTGAGCGAAAGGAGACAAATCCGCAGGCTCGCGTGTAAACACCTGGCTGCGGTCCCACTCCCGTTCACGCAGCTGGCCGGCCACCGATTTGTATTTGCGGTATTCGATCAGCTTGCGGATGAGTTCTTCACGAGGATCCAGACCTTCATCGTCCTCAGCCGTGAGCCAAGGTTCTTCGGTAACCGGCGGTTTCGGCAGCAGCTGTCGGCTTTTCATCGCAAGAAGAGTTGCGGCCATCACAAGAAATTCGCTTGTAATGTCCAGCTCCAGCTCCTGCAGCGCTCCCAGATAAGCCATATATTGATCCGTGATATCGTTAATCGAAATATCCTGGATATCGATTTCCGCCTTGTCGATTAAATGCAGCAGTAAATCCAGCGGCCCTTCGAACGTCTCGAGCTTATAAAGAACGGACACGCCGGCTCACCCCTTTCCATACCTCGTCACCAATTGTGAGCGGCCGGGCGGTTCACCCTTTAAGCGAGCGGGTCAAATTGGCCATCTCGATCGCAGTAGAGGCTGCTTCCCAGCCCTTGTTGCCGGCTTTCGTGCCGGCGCGCTCTACGGCTTGTTCGATGCTGTCCGTCGTCAATACGCCGAAGATGGTCGGCACGCCCGTTTTCAGTGAAATCGCGGACACCCCTTTGGCAACTTCATTGCACACATAGTCAAAGTGAGGCGTAGAACCGCGAATGACCGCTCCCAGCGTAATGACGGCGTCGTATTTGCCGCTCTCCGCCATCTTTTGCGCGATCAACGGAATTTCGAAGGCTCCCGGCACCCACGCGATTTCGATCTCGTTCTCTTCGGTTCCATGGCGCTTCAAGGCGTCCATAGCGCCGCCCAGCAGCCTCGATGTAATAAATTCATTGAACCGTCCCACGACGATTCCATATTTGAGACCTTTGGAAATTAAATGACCTTCATATACGATCGGCATTTCATTCATCCTCTCTTCGGCTGCAAGTCCGGTTGTTCGTTTTGTTCAATATCATCTGCAAAAGAAAGCATATGGCCAAGCTTGGCTTTCTTCGTATGCAGGTAGTTCGTATTGTCTTCATTTTCAGTAATCTGCAGCGGAACTCTTTCCACGACTTCGAGGCCGTAGCCTTCCAAGCCCTTGATCTTGCGCGGATTGTTGGTCAGCAGCCGCATATGACGTACGCCAATATCCTTCAAAATTTGCGCTCCGATGCCGTAATCCCTCAGATCGGGAGCAAATCCTAATTTGATATTTGCGTCAACCGTATCCAATCCCTGCTCTTGCAGCTTGTAAGCGCGCATTTTGTTGATAAGCCCGATCCCGCGGCCTTCCTGCCTCATATAAAGAAGCACGCCGCTTCCCGCTTCTTCGATCTGACGCAGCGCCGCTTCCAGTTGAGGCCCGCAGTCGCAGCGGTGCGAATGAAACACATCCCCGGTCAAACATTCCGAGTGAACCCGCACAAGCACCGGCTGTGTGCTGTCGATCGTCCCTTTGACAAAGGCAACATGCTCCTTGGAATCCACCTCGTTCGTATAAGCGATTGCGCGGAAAATGCCGAAATCAGTCGGCATCCGGACTTCAACTTCGCGTTTCACGAGTTTTTCTTTCTCATTCCGGTAGCGGATCAGATCTTTAATCGTGATCAGCTTGAGCGAATGCCGCTGCGCGAAAATCTCCAAATCCGGCAGCCTTGCCATTGTGCCGTCTTCCTTGATCACTTCGCAAATGACCGCAGCCGGCACAGAGCCGCACATTCTCGCAAGGTCGATGGCAGCCTCGGTGTGGCCGGCGCGCCTGAGCACTCCGCCCTTCTTCGCGATGAGCGGGAAAATATGGCCCGGGCGCCGAAAGTCGGCAGCCTTCGCCTGGGGATACATAAGCGCCTTAACGGTATCGGACCGCTCATGCGCCGAAATGCCGGTTGTTGTCGAAATATGGTCAACCGACACCGTAAACGCCGTGCCATGATAATCCGTATTGTGACTGACCATCGGAGGCAGGTCAAGAGCCTCTGCCCGCTCCGCTGTAATCGGCACGCAGACAAGTCCCCTCGCCTCCGAGATCATAAAGTTAATCACTTCAGGCGTGGCTTTCTCAGCCAGCCCGATCAGATCGCCCTCATTCTCCCGATCCTCGTCATCTACGACAATAATCAGTTTTCCTCTCATCAAATCATAAATCGCCTCTTCAATCGGATCAAAACGAGCCGTATCCATGATTGTCGCCCCTTTCAACGGCCGATCGCTTCACACATTTCGCATGCGCGATCGGTCCTCGTATTCACATAAATCCGTTCGCCCGCAGGACAGATTCCGATAAGCCGCCGGCTCCTGTCATTCCGCCAGGTGCCGAACCTTCTCTTAAACTTAATAAGTGGTCTACATATTTGCCGAGAATATCACATTCTATATTGAGAGTTTCCCCCGGGTATTTATGCTGTAAAATGGTTTCACGCAGCGTATGAGGAATGATCGAAACCGTAAAACTGTCTGCTTCCCGATCCACCGTCACCACTGTCAAGCTGATACCGTCCAACGTTACCGACCCTTGCGGGACGATACTGCGCAGCAGCTGCCCGTCATGCGGCGCGATCTTGAACACGACGGCGTTCGCCTCAGCTGTTCTCGAGCGTATGACCCCGGTGCCGTCCACATGGCCTTGCACGAGATGGCCGCCAAAACGTCCCCCCGCCATCATCGCTCTTTCCAGGTTAACCGTGCTTCCCGGTGAGATCGACCGCAGATTCGTATGCCGGAATGTTTCCGGCATCACATCGACGGTAAAAGATTGGCGATCGAAGCCGACTACCGTCAAGCAAACTCCATTTACCGAGATGCTGTCGCCCATTTTAACGTCCTCAGTCACTTTTGACGCTTGAATCGTTATAATCATTGCTTCTCCGCGCCGCTGTACCGAACGGAGAACGCCCATCTCTTCAATAAGACCGGTGAACATGCTTTATTCCTCCCTTGGTGCCGCTAAGTATCCGGGCTCCCGGCATCGATCGGATAGCCCGTCACACACCAGTCACCACCGTAGGCTTCTATAGATACATCGCTCAGACTGAGCGCGGATGACATTTCCTCGGGACCGGCAAAAGCGAATGCGGCCGGCGCGCCTTCTCCGCCGATGATTTTCGGAGCGTAAAACAGCATAAGCTTATCCACCAGTCCCGCCTGCAGCATGGCACCGTTCAGCACCCCGCCGCCTTCCAGCAATATGGAAGCGACTCCGCGTTCCCCCAAGTTGCCCATTGCCGCGACTAGATCCACACGCGAGCCGGAGCCGCAGTATACGAGCTCTGCTCCCTTCTGCCGGAGCCGTTCCGCTTTTTCAGCGTCCGCTTGATCGGTAGTCAAAATGACAGTCGGTGCCGCATCGTTCAGAATTCGGGCATCTTCCAGAATTCTCAGCCGTGAGTCGACGACGACTCTCAGGGGATGCAAGCCCGGAACCGATAGACGTGTTGTTAGCTCCGGATCGTCGGCAAGCACTGTTTCAACACCGACCATAATCGCATTATGGCGATGGCGAAGCGTGTGTACCGCCTCACGAGCGACCGGCCCGGTAATCCAGCGGCTGTGGCCGGTCCGAGTGGCGATCCGCCCGTCCAATGTCAACGCCGTTTTCAATGTGATAAAAGGGAGGCCGGTCGTAATGAATTTATTGAACTTTTCGTTCTGAGCGCGTGCCTTTATTCCAAGCACGCCGACTTCCACTTCAATTCCATGCTCGCGCAGGCGTTCGATTCCCCGCCCGGCGACCAACGAATTCGGGTCGCTTGCTGCGACCACGACACGCGATACCCCTTCCGCGATTAGTCTGTCCGCGCAAGGAGGAGTTTTCCCGTGATGGCTGCACGGCTCTAATGTTACATATACCGTCGCTCCGCGCGCCTCCGAACCCGCCATGTTCAACGCATGCACCTCGGCATGCGCCTCTCCTCGTTTAAGATGAGCGCCCAGCCCAACGATTCTCCCCTGCTGTACGACAACGCACCCGACGACCGGGTTTACGCCGGTCTGGCCGGAAGTGCCGCCAGCTAAATTTAAGGCCAGCTGCATATAAAATTCATCATTTATTAACTCCATTCGCATATCTCCCTTTCTGCCGATTAAACAGAAAATCCCCTGGGGATAAAACCCCGGGGGATGGTCAGATGCACAGCGAAAAGCAGAGCCTCAGGTAAAGTGTCCGGATTTGCATACTCAAACGGACCTGACCGCAATAACCCGGTCAGACCCTTGTCACAGTTCATGTGAAAAAAGGAACAATCAGTTCCGGCAATTCAACTTATCTGCGACAAAGCAGCAATCATAGACACGGCATGGCCGCGCTGCGCTTCCTTCTCCCATCCAGACTGTAACTGTCGGTCCCGGATTCGCACCAGGTCCACCGCATTGCAATGCCGGCTTGCGGCTTTGCAATGACGGGTCACGGACTGACGGCTGGGAGACCGGATGGTCTCCTGCCGATCACCGCCGGTGGGGAATTACGCCCCGCCCCGAAGGTAAGCAACTTATGAGGAATCGTACCACTCGAGAAATAAAAAAGCAAGGTTTGAAGCTTATAGTGCATGCACCGACCAATGATGTACATCGACGCTTCACATTCCGCATTAGGCAATCCGGAGATGCAAAACCCGCCAGCATAACTGGCGGGTTAGCGGCGCATGTGTTTATACTTCGGTGACGCGAACCGATTCCATTTTGTCTTGTCCTTTGAACGCATCCACATGCTCCATGCCGGAGATCACTTTGCCGAACACCGTGTGCACGCCATCCAAATGCGGCTGGGGCTTAAAACAAATGTAGAATTGGCTGCCGCCGGTATTGGGTCCCCGGTGAGCCATTGCCAGGCTGCCGCGCTCGTGTTTGTTCGGATTGATCTCGCAATCGATCGAATAGCCGGGACCGCCCGTTCCATTACCGTTAGGGCAGCCTCCTTGCGCTACAAAACCCGGGATAACGCGGTGGAATACAACTCCATCATAAAAGCCGCTGTTGGCCAGCTTTTCGAAATTGGCAACCGTGTTCGGCGCGTCTTTCTCGAACATTTCCAGGACGACTTCATTGCCGTCGGTCAATTTGATTACCGCTTGCTTCGCCATTCAAGATCGCTCCTTCGTCCGCCTGTGCGCATTACTGTGTTACGGCTTGTTTTTTCAAACGTTCCGGAATGATGTCGTTGCCTACGATGTCACGATGAGATTCGCGGGCGACGACAAGGTCAGCTTTACCGTCCTTCACGAATACGACGGCCGGACGGCGGATGCGGTTATAATTGCTCGCCATTGCATAATTGTAAGCTCCTGTACAGAATACGGCAAGCAAATCGCCGGATTCCACTTTCGGTAAATTCAAATCCCAGATCAGCATATCGCCGCTCTCGCAAGCTTTGCCGGCCACCGATACTGTTTCAACAAGAGGATCGTCAGCGCGATTCGCAAGGATTGCATCATACTTGGATTCGTATAAAGCCGGACGCGGATTGTCCGTCATACCGCCGTCAACGGCGATATACTTCCGTACTCCGGGAATGTCTTTGCTTGTCCCGACCGTATACAATGTCGTTCCGGCATCGCCTACGATGCTGCGACCCGGCTCGATCCAAATTTCCGGCAGCGGATAATTGGCAGCGGCACAGCTGGACTGAATCGCATCGGCTATGGCATGAACATATTGGCCGACCGGCAGCGGAGTATCGCCTTCCACGTATCGGATGCCGAAACCGCCGCCTAAATTGATCACCGCGAAAGTCTCGCTCAGCCGGTCGCGGACTTCTATCGCGAATGCCGCCACTTTCTCTACCGCCATTCGGAAGCCTTCGACTTCAAAGATTTGCGATCCGATATGGGAATGCACGCCCAGCAGCTTCAGGTTAGGCTGCGCGAGCGCAGTTTCAACCGCGCGGAAAGCCGTGCCGTTGCCCAAGTCGAATCCGAATTTGGAATCCTGCTGTCCTGTTGAAATATATTCATGCGTATGAGCTTCAACCCCCGGTGTGATGCGCAGCAAGACGTTGACGCGCTTGCCCTTCTCTCCTGCGAGAGCGTTAAGCAGCTGAAGCTCGATGAAGTTATCGACAACGAAGCATCCGATATTGGCATCAAGCGCCATTAAGATTTCATCGGGCGTTTTGTTGTTTCCATGAAAATGAATGCGCTCAGCCGGAAATCCCGCTTGCAGCGCTGTATATAATTCGCCGTCGGACACGACATCCAGGCTCATTCCTTCTTCTTCGGCGATTCGGCACATGGCCATGACGCAAAATGCCTTCGAAGCGTAAGCGACCTGATGGCGCAGCCCCGTGGAACGGAAAGCGTCCATAAATTCACGCGCACGCCGGCGCACAAGCACTTCGTCAACGATATAAAGCGGCGTGCCGAACTCCTTGGCCAAATCTGTAACGTCGCAGCCTCCGATTTCTAGATGACCTCTGCTGTTAATCTTGCTTGTTCCATGCAAATACATATCGATTCCCCTTTGGTGAAATGTCCGGATTGAAAGCTGCGGCAAATCCTCTCCGGCGTTTGCACTAATAAGCATGAGTATAGCGGAAAATAACCTCAGGGGAAATGGAGGATTTCCCACATCATTTGCACTTCTTTACCGTAACCGCCAGGACCGTTTCATCCCGACCTAAGCCTTGAACCGCACTACATTAGAAACCATTCCGCGAGAGAGCCCGCCACCTTGCCCAGCGCCATAGCAAGCAATAACGAAAACAGGTAAGGCCTCAGCTTTAACCGTTTGGAAAGGATCGGAAGCACATTCAGCACTTCGGTCAGCGCTGCGGCGAGCATGCCGACAAACACACCCTGAAACACAGCGGGTACAAGCAGAACAATGCTGCGCAGCGCAAAGCCCCAATCGAAGAAGTCGGCGCAGCTCCAATAGAGAGTTCCCGATAATATCGCAGATTCGAATACGGCTGCGCGCCGATAAGCCCGGGTTAACTGAACCAGCCTCGGGATCAGATCCAATACGATGAGCAGAGCGACGAACGCGCTGCCCACGGCAAAGCCTCCGGCCAATCCGATCACGCACAACAGCAGGCCTTCTAAACCTTCAAACACGTTCTCCCCCCGCCGGGCTCTCATGTTTTTTCCGGTACTCTTCCGTAATGACGTAATGATTCAAGCTTTCCTGGTACATGAACATCTCCACTTGAAGCGGGTTCGGTTCATCGTTCAAAGGCTTGCGAAAGAGTCGGTTAAAAAAAAGCAGCATGCCTAGACCGACCCCGATCGAGTAAGGTACTTGAAAGTACCATGGATGAACGACGGACTGTCCTGTGACCAGCTCTGTGATCCTGCGCTGAACGGTCGGCATATTCACATCCGCATGAAAATTCATCATCGCCATGCCGGAGCCGAAAAACAACATAATCCAGGCAAGCACAAGCAGAATTTTACGCGGCTTTATCGATCCCGAAGGACTGACTTCCACCAGCACATGAGGCTCTCCGAAAGTTTCAATGATCGTTCCCGGCTCTGCTTCAAGAATCGATTTAACGACTTGCAGCATATCGATGAGGAGCAAATTCCCGTCCTTCTCCGATACGAGATGCAAAGGCAATTGCTTAAGCTTCGCTTCCGTATCGGGATCGGCGACGAGCCGGGCGACAACACCCAATGTAATGAGCGAGCCCGGAGTGACGACCGCCCGACGGCGCATTCGAACATAGACGATTTTGGAATCGGACTGCTCCATAATCTCCCTCCTTTTCTGCCCTGTGCACATGGAAACCGCTTGGCGCACCGCTGGTTACTCTTTCCGGTTAGTATGGAGCAGAGCCGCCTATCATACTCGGAAACGACAAAAAAGCCGATCAAGATGCTCGTAAAGAACATCTTAATCGGCTGCTAGGCTGACATTACTGGGCGATCTGGTCCTTGATGTTTTGAAGAATTTTTTTCTCGAGACGACTGACCTGAACTTGAGAGATACCGAGGCGGCTGGCGACCTCCGACTGGGTTTGGTCGCGGAAATAACGCAGGAACACGATTAGGCGCTCACGGTCGCTTAAGCCTTGAATCGCTTCGGTCAGCGCGAGCTTATCGAACCATTTGTCCTGAGATTCATCCGCAATCTGGTCCATGAGCGTGATAGGATCGCCGTCGTTCTCGAACACCGTCTCGTGAATGGAGGCCGGCGGTTTGTTCGCTTCCTGCGCAAATACGATTTCCTCGGGAGAAACACCGAGCTCCTCGGCGACTTCGCTGATTGTAGGCGACCGGCCGTTAAGCTTGGACAGCTCGTCCTTCACCTTGCGGACGCGGTTGGCCAATTCTTTCAGCGAGCGGCTAACCTTCAGCGTTCCGTCATCCCGCAGAAATCTTTGAATTTCCCCGATAATCATCGGCACTGCGTATGTTGAAAATTTCACGTCAAAAGAGAGATCGAACTTATCGACCGATTTTAGCAATCCGATGCATCCGATTTGGAATAGATCGTCGCTGTCGTATCCTCGATTCGAGAAACGCTGAACGACCGACCAAACCAGCCGGATATTGCTGCCTACTAGCGTGTCCCGCGCGGTGGTATCTCCGGATTGACTGAGCGCGATGAGGCGCTTTACTTCGCTGTCATCCAAAAATGCCGGCGGAGACGATCGTTTCCATTCCATTTCCATGGCTCCAACCCCTGCCGCGCGGTTTTTAGTTGAACATTGCTTTCTTCGATTCGATCCGTTTTTTCATCCGCAGCGTTGTTCCGCCTTCAGGCGTACTGACGGCGTCAAACTCATCCATAAAGTTCTCCATGATCGTAAAGCCCATTCCGGAACGCTCCAGCTCCGGACGTGACGTATAGAGCGGCTGCCGCGCCAGCTCCAAATCTTCTATGCCGCCGCCCTGGTCACTGATAGAGATCGAAACCATATCGCCGTCGATTTCGGCCTCCACAGTCACAATGCCATGAGTGCTGCCGTTATAGCCGTGGATAATGGCGTTCGTTACCGCTTCCGACACGACCGTCTTGATCTCGTCCAGCTGCTCCATCGTCGGGTCCAGCTGGGTTACGAAGGCCGCGACGCTGATTCTTGCGAACGCCTCATTTTCGGAACGGCTGGCAAACGAAAGCTTCATATGATTGTGTCCGCTCATGATACGACCTCCAGACTGGCTACCGCCGACCGCTCGGTCTCGTATGCATTGATAATTTTGAACAACCCGGACAATTCGAACAGCCGCTTAACGTTCGCCTGAATATCGGAAACTACCATTTTCCCGCCGCGGCCCTTCACCAATTTGTAACGTCCCAAAATAACGCCGAGACCCGAGCTGTCCATGAACTGCAGCTCCTTCAAGCTAAGCACCACGTGATCGCATCTGCCCCGGAGTATAGCGTCCTCCATTTTGAAACGGACGATGTCCGCAGTATGATGATCCAATTCTCCTCTTAGCCGAACGATCAACACGTTGCGATGCTGCTCCAGCTCGACCTGTAAGCTCATTCCCATTTCCCCCTCCCATTGTTGAAGCCCAGTTGATCACCAGCACCGTCACCGGCAAGCCGACCCGGCTGCTTCGTCACCAATTCTACGAGCGGCGGTCCCATTCCTGCCCCCCGACAAAACTAGAAACAACGTTTCTTAACACGACAAAATAAGCGAAAGAGGCGGCGACGAAATAACCGTCAAACCGCCTTTGTTCCCTGACTAACCGACTAGGAACAGCTGCCCCGTCACTCTTTTGAGCAATGTCCACCAGCCGGCACGATCGACCGCGACGGGCGATTCCACCGGAAACTCTTTGACTACTTGATCTCCGCGGTAGACGACTAATTTACCGATCGGTTCGCCGTTCTCGATCGGTGCCTTCACGGATTCGTTAAGCACCAATTCATGACGGATGCCTTTCCCCGCATCGCCTTTTTTAACCAGGATGCTGTAGGAATGCTTCGCCACCAAAGGCACCTTGTTTACTTTGCCTTTCTCCACGGTCAGCGTGCCGATCGCGTCGCCCTTCTTGTAAAGCGGAACATTCGTATACTGCGCAAAAGCATAATCGAACAAATGGGACACTTCTGCGTTGCGCGTTTTCGTGTTCGGCTCTCCCATCACGACCGCAATGAGACGCAGATTATCGCGCCGCGCGGTGGCGGACAAACAGAACTTGGCTTCGCTTGTAAAACCTGTTTTCAATCCATCCGCGCCGTGGTAGAAACGAACGAGCTTATTCGTATTCACGAGCCAAAAAGGCTTCGCGGTGTCTTTGCGCAAGTAGTCCTGATAGAGCCCGGTGTACTTGGTAATATCTTCATATTTAAGCAGCTCGCGGGACATCAAAGCGATATCGTGCGCAGAAGACACATGTCCTTCTGCCGGCAGGCCGTTGCAATTGACGAACCTTGTGTCTTTCATTCCCAATTGTTCGGCCTTTTCGTTCATCATGGCGACGAATTGCTGCTCGCTTCCGGCGAGCTTCTCGGCAAGCGCGACGGATGCGTCATTGCCCGAAGCCATCGCGACGCCCTTAATCATTTCCTCAACAGTCATCTCTTCGCCGGTCTCCAGGAAAATTTGCGAGCCGCCCATGGAAGCCGCATATTCGCTTGTTTGGACCTTGTCAGACAGCTTCAGGCGTCCTTCGTCAATCGCTTCCATAACAAGCAGCATGGTCATGATTTTCGTAATGCTCGCCGGCGGCAGCGCAGCATTGCTGTTCTTCTCGTAAATGACAGTACCGCTGTCCGCGTCCATCAGAATGGCCGACCGTGCGTTTGCCGCCAAGTCGGCTGCCGGGCCGCCCGGCTTTCCTTTCGCTTCCTCCGCCCAAACGGCGGACGGCAGCGCCCCCAGGCTTATAGCCAAAGCTAATGTGAAAAGACGAAAACACATTTTACGAACACGGTAAGGTGTCAAAGCTGACTTCCCCTCCTGCGGCCGCATGTCGGCCATGGTTACTTCTTCCCATCAGTTTGTCCGTCTGCGAAGAAAAATATTCCAGTGCATAAAAACAAAAAAACTTGGTCCGGCCGAAGCCGAACCAAGTCTTTATTTGCCTGTATGCCCAAAGCCGCCTTCACCCCGCGGGGTATCCGGCAGCGCATCCACTTCTTCCAGCCATACATGAGGAACCCTCTGGAACACCATTTGGGCGATTCGCTCACCCCGCTGAATCGTGAACGGTTCTTGACCCAAGTTGATGAGCAGCACCTTCACTTCGCCGCGATAGTCGGCGTCGATCGTACCCGGCGTGTTCAAGCAAGTAATGCCATGTTTATAAGCTAATCCGCTGCGCGGACGGATCTGAGCCTCCAGCTCCGCAGGCATCGCCATGGCGAAGCCGGCAGGCACAAGAGCGCGTTCACCCGGAGCAAGCACTAGGGGCTCCGTCACGGCCGCATGAAGATCGAATCCCGCCGCCGCCTCGGACATCCGGCGCGGCAGAGCGACGTCTTCATTCCCCGGCAGCCGCTTCAATTGGATTGGATACAACGAAGTCCCTCCCGCTTCCCGACAACACATTATCATCCGCGCCGACCAATGCGACGGCGCTTTGTTTCTCCATCATCGTGTCCATGATTCCATTCACATCGGACAACGTCACATTATCGATCCGCTCAAGCATTTCATCCAGCGTATAGTGACGGCCGAGCATCAGCTCGTTTTTACCCAAACGGTTCATTCGGCTGCTGGTGCTTTCGAGGCTCAAGATGAGGTTGCCTTTCAACTGCTCTTTGCCGCGTGACAGCTCATCTTCACTTAAGCCTTTCGCAGCAATTTCTCCCAGCAATTCCATAGTCAAATCATATACGTCCTGCGTTTGTTTCGGTGCTGTTCCTGCATATACGGTGAACAGTCCGCTGTCCGCATAGGAGGTATGGTAAGAGTAGACGGAATAAGCGAGCCCGCGCTTCTCCCTGATTTCCTGAAACAGCCGCGAACTCATACCGCCGCCTATTGTGTTGTTAAGCAAAATCATCGCATAAAGGTTAGGCGCGTCAATCGACAATCCCGGGAAAGTGAGGCAAAGATGATTCTGCTCCGTCTTTTTACGATGGAATAAAGCTTGGGAGCGAAAGACCGGCACTGTCAGATCCGGCTCTTCGCCTTTATTGTCAAATTTGCCGAAATGCTTCTCCAGAAGCTCCAGCACTTCTTCACCGACATTGCCGGCGATACTGATCACCGTATTGTCGACGCGGTAACGCTGCCCCATATACCTGCGGAGATCCTGAGGGCCCATCGCGTTAAGTCGATCGGCCGTTCCGAGAATCGAGTACGCCAGCGGATGTCCGTCAAAAGCGGCACGCGACGCCAAATCATGTACCGTATCGTCCGGCGTGTCCTCGTACATCGAGATTTCTTCAAGAATAACGTTCTTCTCTTTCGCCAATTCCGTTTCCGCCATCTGCGATTCAAAAAACATGTCCGATAATATATCGACTGCTATCGGCAAGTGCTGGTCCAGCACTTTGGCGTAATAACATGTATATTCCTTAGAAGTGAAGGCATTGACATTGCCGCCGATGCCGTCAAAACGGTCGGCGATTTCTTTAGCGCTGTATCGCTCCGTCCCTTTGAACAGCATGTGCTCAATGAAATGGGAGATTCCGTTATCTTCCGGGCTTTCGTAACGGGAGCCGGTTTTCACCCAGATGCCGAACGACACCGACCGGAAGGTCGGGATAGATTCGATCATCACACGCAGTCCGTTCTTAAGCTGATATTTTTTCACCCGTTTTCCCCCTTTGAAGAATGATACCACTATATCAAATTCCGACATTTGCCACAACCGACTTATACCCTATCGGCGGAGAGCGTTTCGGATACGGTCCCCAGCGAGAAGCCTCTGGCTTTGATTACCTTGATCATTCCTTTCAGAGCGCCTTGGGAAGTGGGTGTGGGATGCATCAAAATAAGACTTCCGGCACTGACGCGAGAGGAGACTTTGGCGATCACGGATGAGGAAGGAGGTTTTCTCCAGTCGAGTGTGTCCAACGTCCATAGAACGGTACGCAAACCAAATTCCTTGGCCGTCTTGACCGTGCGCATATCGTAATCGCCGGAAGGCGGGGCGAACCAGACGTTACGCGCTCCCAGCTTCTTGAGCAAAGCTTCCGTGCGCGCAATTTGCGAACGCTGCTGTTCGATGCTTAATTGGCTCATGTTCGGATGGGAATAAGCATGATTGGAAACCTCATGCCCTTTGGCGATAATGGTTTTGGCCATATCGGGATTCTTCGCCAGCCAGGAGCCGTCGAAGAAAAAGGTCGCTTTCACGTTCTCCTCTTCCAGAATAGCGAGCATCGGCTCGAGATGCTCGTCCCCCCAGGCGACGTTGATCATGAGTGCCACCATCGGTTTAGCGGGGTTGCCCCGGTAAATGGGCTGCAGAGGCAAATCCTTCAGATTCACCTTCGGCGTTACCTCCCGATACACCCACGGGAATGCCTCGCCCATGCCGGGAAACGCACCGGTGATCTTGGCCTTCTCGTAAGTGGCCTGAACATCGACCTCACGTCCGTTGTAGCCGGGTATCGCTTTCCAGATCCGGTCGACAACCGCATCGACAGCCGGAATATTCTGCTTCTCGGCTTCTGTCCGAATCCACTTCATTAATTCATCTTCGGCTTTCGAATGAGCAAAAACTGCAGTGGCGGCTGCGTCTTGCTTTACCTCGCTGATAAAAGGCTTAAGCGGACCGTATGTACCTGCGAACAGCACAACGAGCAGACATAACAGCATCGCCGCGAGTCTTGCCTGCGACGTTTTTCTCATGGTTTCGGCTCACCCCCGTCTCGTCCACACTGCCTCATCTTATGCCGAAAAGGCGGGGTTTATGTGCAAGCCGCTCAGAGGAAATCCGTGCTTGCACCAAAACAAAAAGAGACCTTCGCTTAGGAGTCTCTTTTGTCCGGCATTATGGAGTTTGCGGAAAATTAAACGGATGCTTGCTCAGAGCCGAGCAGCGCTTTACGGGACAAATTAATGCGGCCCATATTATCGATTTCCGTTACTTTCACTTCGATCTGATCTCCGATATTCACGACATCCTCGACTTTCGCAACGCGCTCGTTCGCGAGTTGGCTGATATGAACGAGTCCGTCTTTATTCGGAAGGATTTCGACGAAGCAGCCGAATTTCTCGATGCGCTTAACCGTACCTGTATAGACCTCGCCGACGACGACCTCTTTCACAATACCCTCGATGATGTTGCGGGCCCTCTGATTGGCTTCCGCATTCGTGGAGGCGATGTAGACGGTGCCGTCCTGCTCGATATCGATTTTAACGCCTGTTTCTTCAATAATCTTGTTGATGATTTTGCCGCCGGATCCGATAACATCTCGGATTTTGTCCGGATGGATCTTAAGCGTAATAATCTTAGGCGCATATTGGCTTAGCTGTTTACGAGGTTCCTGCATCGTCTCCAGCATTTTACCCAGGATGAACATACGGCCCTCTTTCGCTTGCTGCAGTGCTTCGGTCAAAATCCCGCGGTCGATCCCGTCGATTTTGATATCCATCTGAATCGCGGTTACACCGACTGAGGTTCCTGCCACTTTGAAGTCCATATCGCCGAGATGATCTTCCATCCCTTGAATATCCGTCAATATGGAAGTATGCTCTCCGTCTTTGATCAATCCCATGGCTACCCCTGCAACCGGCGCCTTGATCGGCACGCCTGCATCCATCATGGCCAGCGTGCTGGCGCAAATGCTTGCCTGCGAGGTGGAGCCGTTCGATTCCAAAACTTCAGATACAAGACGGATGGTGTACGGGAACTCCTCTTCCGAAGGGATTACCTTCAGCAATGCGCGCTCACCCAGTGCCCCGTGGCCGATTTCGCGGCGTCCCGGCGGGCGGAGCGGACGGGCTTCACCGACGGAGAATGGAGGGAAGTTGTAGTGATGCATGAATCTCTTGGATTCTGCAAGCCCGATGCCGTCCAGAATTTGGACTTCGCCGAGAGGTCCGAGCGTGCATACGCTGAGCGCCTGCGTTTGACCGCGGGTGAACAATCCGGAACCGTGAGTACGCGGAAGCAAACCGACATCGCTGGAAATCGGACGGATTTCGGACAATCCGCGTCCGTCTGGACGCACTTTATCATGAGTGATTAAGCGGCGCACTTCAGTCTTGACGATGTCATACAGCACTTCTTTGACATCTTTCAATTTGCTTGGCTCGTCCGCATATTGCTCGCTGAAATGTTCAACGGTTTCCGCATTGATCGCGTCAATCGCCTCTTGGCGGGCATGCTTCTCGCCGATACGGACCGCTTCCTGCAAACGGCTTTGAGCGTATTCGGCCACCGCCTCTTTCACATCTTGATCTACCGCATGCAGCTTGACTGCCATCTTCGGCTGGCCGGCCGAATCTGTCAATTGATCAATCGTGGCTACGATTTTCTTGATTTCCTCATGGCCGAACATAATGGCTTCGAGCACGTCGGATTCAGGCACTTCATCGGCTTCCGCTTCCACCATCATGATGGCGTCGCGGGTACCGGCTACTACGACATACAGGTCGCTCTTCTCTTCTTGTTCCACCGTCGGGTTAACGATAAACTTACCGTCTACGCGACCGACAATAACACCGCCAACAGGTCCGTTAAAAGGAACGTTGGATATAGATAGAGCGGCAGAAGTACCGATCATTGCAGCTATTTCGGGAGAACAATCTTGATCTACGCTCATGACAAGGTTTACAATTTGCACGTCATTGCGGAAACCTTCCGCAAACAGCGGACGGATCGGACGGTCGGTCAGACGGCTCGCGAGAATCGCTTTTTCGCTTGGACGTCCTTCTCTTTTAATGAAACCGCCGGGAATTTTACCTACGGCGTAGAGCCGCTCTTCGTAATTGACGGTTAGCGGGAAAAAATCAAGATCCTTGGGCTCTGTAGAAGCCGTGACGGTGGACAACACCATCGTATCACCATAACGAACGACGACAGCTCCATTCGCCTGCTTGGCCAATCGTCCGGTTTCCAAGCTGAACGGTCGACCGCCAAGCTGCATTTCAACGCGATGTTCCAAACAAAGTCCCTCCTCTTATTAACCTTATGTACATTCGCTGCTCTTTCCATTATTTCCTGCCTCGCAGCGTCTTAGGCATATCCTTGCAGCGGGCATGTCCCCAACATGGGAAAAAAGCAACCTGGTGCCATGCGGGCTGTGGAGCCCATTCGGCTATGCAGGTTGCTTTCGGCCAGAAAATTAACGGCGCAAGCCCAATGTTGCGATCAGGGCGCTGTACCGGCTGATATCTTTGTTCTTCAAGTACGCCAGCAGCTTACGGCGTTGACCAACCATCTTCAGCAAACCGCGGCGGGAGTGGTGATCTTTCTTGTGCTCCCTAAAGTGATTCGTGAGATTGTTGATATTCTCCGTAAGGATAGCGATCTGGACTTCCGGGGATCCGGTGTCCGTCGGGTGTGTCTTGTGCTGATCGATCAGCTCTTGTTTACGCTCTTGCGTCAATGCCATCCTTGTTCACCTCCTTCATTAGAATCGCCGTCAGCCTCGCAGGCGTCGGTGAGGGCGCGCTGCCAAGCCAAGGTTCCGTGTGCTTCCTCGTCGGCATAGGCCGATTTCAGCAACGTGTATTAGTATATCATATTGGCGCTGCCGGGTACAATGGTGTTCGCCAAAACGTTCAAACCCGGATATCGGTCAGTCTTCGCCGCGCTTCATCGGCATCTGAAGCGATCTGTGCGGTCAGCTGCTCGATTGAAGCGAATTTCCGTTCCGGCCGGAGGAAGGAATGAAATTTGATTGCCAGCTGGCAGCCGTACAGATCATCTTGAAAATCGAACAAATGCGCTTCCAGCTTCAGTTCCCCGCCTGGAGCTTCAAACGTCGGCCGATACCCGACGTTCAGCACCCCGTTATGCCTCTCGCCCCTGGCTCCTGAAGGAGTAATCAGCTCGGCTTGAATGGCATACACGCCCGGCCGGGGAATCACATAAGGCTGCTCAGGCATCACATTCGCCGTAGGGAATCCGATCTCCCGTCCCCGAGCCTCTCCGTGCACGACGAACCCCTTGACTTCATAGGTGCGGCCCAGCAGCACATTCGCTTCGCGGCATTCGCCTTCTGCGAGCATCTCCCTGATGCGGGTGCTGCTCACCTTGTCTCCGCCCTGGAAAACCGGAGCGATCACATGAACCTGAATGTCACCGCCGCCGTACAGGCCGAGCGCTTCCGCATCACCTGCTCCGCGATGGCCGAAGGAGAAATCAAAGCCGACGACGGCCGTACGGACACCGAGAGGAACGATCAAGCGCTTGACGAATTGCTCCGCGCTCACTTCCGAGAAAGGACGATCGAAACGGATGATATACGCCGCTTCCACACCGAGATCGGCGAGCAGTTCCAGCTTATCATCAAGCGGAGTGAGCACGGTGTGGTACTCCGAACCTTGCCCCAACACGACCCGGGGATGCGGATCGAAGGTCATGACAGAAGGCGTCAGACCCTGCTCCTTACCCAAAGTTACCGCCTGCCGCACAACTTCCCGATGCCCCGAATGAACACCGTCAAAAAAGCCGATCGCAAGCGACAACCCTTGCTGCTTGCGGGCGCCTTCCGGCAGCCCCGTCAAATCCGTTACATGTTGAACGGTAATATCATAACGTTCCACCTGATGCCCTCCTGCTTGAACGGACTACCTGTCCGCCGACTCCTGTTCTTCCGAGGGGTGGAACACTTTGACGGGACGTACCGTCTCCATGTTCCCATCGACGGTGAATAAACCGAGAAAAATACCGTCTGAACGATACAATCTGCAAAGGCCCTCCGCAGCCGGAGGCGTCTGCAAGCGCTTCGCTTGAATCGCTTTCCCCTGCAAAGCATGAATGGCTTCCGCATGCTCGGCTACTATGGCAGGAAGATCAGTCAACAATGTGTCTGCTGAAATGACTTTATCCGTTAAACGCCCTTGCTCCTGAAGCACAGGGATTTCATCCAAGGTGACCGTCAGCTGCCGGGTAATGCCTGCGCTCTCTGTTCGCACAAGCTCAGCCATGACGGCCGGCACACCGAGCTTGCGGCCGATATCCACGCAAAGCGTCCGAATATAGGTGCCTTTGGAGCATGTTACGGAAAAGGTGAGTTCCGGCTGCTCGCGATTGGCGTCAACTTTCAAAACCTTTATTTCATGAATGCGGACTCGGCGCGGGGCTCGATCGACCGTCAGGCCTTGCCGGGCCAGCTCATAAAGACGCTTGCCGCCTACCTTCACCGCGGACACCATCGGAGGAACCTGTTCGATTTCCCCTGCAAACGAATATGCGGCATCAACGATCTGCTTCTCCGTTAAAGAAGAAGCGTCCCGCTGTTCCACCACTTTGCCGCTCAAGTCTTCGGTATCCGTGGCAATTCCGAAACGCAGCGTCGCCTCATAGGTTTTGGGTATTTCCTGCAAGTACTCGACCAGCCGGGTGGCCCGTCCGATACAAAGAGGAAGCACGCCGGTAACCGCCGGATCCAGCGTTCCCGTATGCCCGATCCGTCGGATGCGGAGCATTCCCCGTACTTTGGCGACAACGTCGTGAGAGGTCCAGCCTGACGGCTTCCACACGGCCAATACGCCCTCAATCGATGGTGCAGGCTCAGTGCTCATTGTTCATCCAGCGCCTTCTGTACGATTTCGATCACCTGATTGATCACTTCAGGAAGCGGATCCGTCAATCTGCATCCCGCCGCACGAACATGCCCGCCGCCGCCGAAATGCTGGGCTACGGCTGCCACATTCACCCGGCCTGCCGAACGCATGCTGACCTTGACGGATTTCTGTCCGTTTTCTTTGAACAGAATGCCGACCTGAACCCCTTCAATGTTACGCGGATAGTTGACGAGCCCTTCCAGGTCTTCGTTGGTAGCGCCCGTTTCCGCCAAATCCTCGGAGGTTGCCCAAAGCCAGGCAATTTGCTGATCGCCGCTGAAAGTCAGGCGGCTCAGTCCGCGCTGCAGCATCCGCATCTGACCCATGCTTATCCGCTCCAATAACAGCTCGGCTAATTCAGGGCCGTTCACTCCCGCTGCGAGCAAACGCGAAGCCATCGACATGACGAGCGGGCTCGTGCTTGAATAGCGGAACCCTCCCGTGTCGGTGAGCAGTCCTGTATAGATTGCAGACGCCACATCCCGATCAATATCAAGCGACAATTGATCGATGAGTTCGAATAAGATTTCTGCGGTTGCGGCTGCATCGAACTTTAACAGATTGACCGTTCCGAAGCCGTTGTTGGTCGGATGATGGTCGATATTCAGCATCTGCATATCCGGCGCAAACCAGGCAGCTGTTCTGCCTACTCGTGCGAAATCGGCGCAATCCACAGCAATCACGTTCCGGAATTGGCGAAGCGGAGGCTTCTCCTCTTCCAATGTGACGATTTCAGAGCTTTTCCATAAAAAATGAAGCCGGGAAGGCACAGGGCCTTCATTGAGCATCGTATACTTTTTGCCCAGCTTTTCGAGCAGCCAGCCGACGGCAACCGTGGAGCTGACCGCATCGCCGTCCGGCTGCACATGAGATACGACGAGGAAATCGTCCCTCTCACGAATGAAAGTCTCGGCTTCCTGCAGAGTCCTTGCCCACATGCTTGCATCCTCCCAGCTAAGTTCGTTCCTCATGATCAGAGGCGCACCGGGAAGTTCAGGACTCCCGCGAATCTTTGTTGAGTTGCTGAAGCAGCGCTTCAATATGGCTTCCATATTCGATGGAGCTGTCGAACCGAAACTCCATTACAGGCGTATGCCGGAGCCGGACACGGCGGCCGAGCTCCGACCGCAGGAAACCGTTGGCGCGGCCGATGGCTTTCAAGGTTTCCTCTTTCTGCTCTTCGCTTCCGAGAATACTCAAGTACACCCTGGCCAGCGACAAATCGTTCGTAACATCCACTCCGGTTACGGTAATGAACCCGATGCGGGGATCCTTCAATTCCGTCTGGATGATAGTGCTGATTTCTTTTTTGATCTGTTCCCCGACCCGCCCGACTCGAAATTTGGCCATTTCGTACACCTCTTATGCGAGCTGATCGTTAGCGTTCCACGGACTCCATGACGAACGCTTCGATGATGTCGCCTTGTTGTAGATCATTGAATTTGTCCAATGTGATTCCGCATTCGTAGCCTTCCGCAACCTCTTTGGCGTCATCCTTGAATCGTTTGAGGGAATCGAGTTTACCTTCGAAAAGTACGACTCCGCCCCGAATGAGACGCGCTTCGGCGTTGCGTTGCATTTTGCCGTCGGTAACCATACAACCGGCAATCGTACCGACTTTGGTAACTTTGAACGTTTCGCGAACTTCCGCGTGGCCGATGACTTTCTCTTTGAAAATGGGATCCAGCATCCCTTTCATCGCCTGTTCGATCTCTTCGATTACTTTGTAGATGATGGAGTGCAGGCGCACATCCACTTTCTCCTGCTCGGCGGTAGCCGCAGCACCCGATTCAGGACGAACGTTAAATCCGACGACGATTGCAGACGATGCGGCAGCCAGAATAATATCCGACTCGGTAATCGCCCCTACGCCGGAGTGGATCGGTCTGACACGGACGCCTTCGATTTCGATTTTCTCCAAAGAGCCTTTGAGCGCTTCGAGGGAACCTTGAACGTCCGCCTTAAGGATGACGTTAAGCTCCTTGATTTCGCCTTCTTTGATCTTGCTGAACAAGTCTTCAAGCGTTACCGTCTGGTTAGCCTTCATCGTCTCTTGGCGCGTCTTGATCGAACGCTTATCGGCGATTTCACGAGCTTTGCGCTCGTCTTCGAATACCATGAACGGATCGCCGGCCTGCGGTACTTCGGTCAAGCCGGTAATTTCCACAGGGGTGGAAGGACCCGCTTCCTTGATGCGGCGGCCACGGTCATTGGTCATTGCCCGTATGCGTCCGAAGCAGTCGCCTGCAACGAATGCGTCGCCCACTCTCAGTGTTCCGTTCTGCACGAGGATCCGCGCAACCGGTCCTTTACCTTTATCCAGCTCGGCTTCCATGACCGTACCGCGCGCCCGTTTGTCCGGATTCGCTTTGTAGTCATTCACTTCAGCAACGAGCAGGATCATTTCAAGCAGCTCATCGAGGTTCATGCGCTGCTTGGCGGATACGTTAACGAAGATCGTATCCCCGCCCCAAGCTTCCTGAACAAGACCGTGCTCAGTCAACTCTTGCATTACTTTGTCCGGATTGGCATCCGGCTTATCTATTTTGTTAACCGCAACGATAATCGGCACATTCGCCGCCTTAGCATGGTTAATAGCTTCAACAGTCTGAGGCATTACGCCGTCATCCGCTGCGACAACGAGAATCGTGATATCCGTTACCTGAGCTCCACGGGCACGCATAGTTGTGAACGCTTCGTGGCCCGGCGTATCGAGGAACGAAATCTTCTTGCCGTTGATCTCAACCTGATAGGCGCCGATGTGCTGGGTAATTCCCCCAGCTTCTCCGCTCGCTACTTTCGTTTCACGGATCGCATCCAGCAATGTCGTTTTACCATGGTCGACGTGACCCATGATCGTAACCACTGGAGGACGAGATACCAGATCATCCGGATTGTCGTTTTCTTCAACGTTCTCGAATGCCATATCTTCAACGACGATCTTCACTTCGGTCTCAACGCCGTAGTCATTTGCCACCAGCAGTACGGTGTCCAAATCGAGGTCCTGGTTAATGGTCGCCATGACACCCATCATCA
The DNA here is from genome assembly GCF_000829465.1 of Cohnella kolymensis. Taxonomy (GTDB): domain Bacteria; phylum Bacillota; class Bacilli; order Paenibacillales; family Paenibacillaceae; genus Cohnella; species Cohnella kolymensis. Next base: position 267,304 of record NZ_JXAL01000026.1, read on the forward strand.
ACAGCTTCTTGATGACTTCGGAAGCGTCTTTATGAAGCAATTTGGCTAGTTCGCCGACTGTCATATTACCGCGGACGATAACCTTTTTAGGTGTATTGTCGATTTTTTTCGCGCGGAGGCATATTATTTTTACGGTTGTTTTTGCCGCCTTTACCTCTGCCTCTAAAACCTCTGTTATCGTCAAAACGGCTGTCCTGACGTTTGCCGGCGGGACCGTTACGGTTGAAGCTGCTTTCCCCCGTACGGCCTTTCGCGTCTCCGCGAGCAGCTGGACGATTCGCATCTCCAGGGCGTCCGCCCCGTTGTCCGGTACCTCCACCAGCGCCTGCACCTGCACCTGCAGGTCCTCTGCCGGCTCCTGCTCCTTGACCTTGAGGACGATTGCCGCCCGCCGCTGAATCCGCCTTGAC
>NZ_JXAL01000027.1 GCF_000829465.1 Cohnella kolymensis
GTTAGTCTAATTCATGTACGATCTCCTGCAGAAACTCGTCCCGTCCGCTGCCGTTAGTCTAATTCATGTACGATCTCCTGCAGAAACACATTCCCCACACCGCCGTTAGTCTAATTTTTATACGACTTCCTGCAGAAACTCTTCGCGCACGCCGCCGTTAGTCTAATTTTTGTGCTATCTCCCGCAGAAACTCGTTCCGCACGCCGCCGTTAGTCCAATTTTTGTACGATCTCCAGCAGCCGCCAACGGTCGTAAACCTCACAACAACCTGTGCTTCTCGAGCTTGCGATACAGGCTTGCGCGATGAATGCCGAGCAGCTTCGCCGTTTTGTTACGGTTTCCGCCGCATTCCTTCAACACTTGTTTGATCACCCGCAATTCGGTCTTCTCCAGTTCTTTTTCCAACAGGTTCGGTTGGGCCCTGCTGCTTTCGCTTTCGATCTCCTCCGTCAAAATCGGGGGCAGATCCTCCATGCCGAGCTCATCACCGTCGGCCAGATGTATGGAGCGTTCCAGGACATTTTGCAGCTCTCTTACGTTGCCCGGCCAGGTGTGCCGCATCAGAAACGCTTCCACGTCGGGATGGAATCCTCTGATGCTTTTCCCCAATTCCTCATTGAATTTTGCCAAAATGAAATGAGCAGTCGTAAGATGTCTTTCCCCCGTTCACGCAATGGCGGGGTCGTAATGTGAAAGACATTCAGCCGGTAGTACAAATCCTCGCGGAATTCTCCCCGCTTGACCATTTCTTCCAGCGGCCGATGGGTTGCGGCAATCACACGAATGTCTACCTGCTTGATCACCATCCCGCCTATCCGCTCTATTTCCTTCTCTTGAAGCGTGCGAAGCAGCTTGACTTGCATGGTCAGAGGCATATCGCCGATCTCGTCGAGGAACAATGTGCCGCCTTGCGCCAATTCGATTTTCCCAGCTTGCCGCCCTTTTTCGCCCCTGTGAACGCGCCTTCCTCGTATCCGAACAGCTCCGCCTCCATCAGCTCCGCGGGGATCGCCGCGCAATTGACGCGAATAAACGGCCCTTCGCTCCGGTGGCTCACACTGTGAATCGCATGCGCAAACAGCTCTTTCCCGGTACCGCTCTCCCCGCGTATCAACACGGTCGACCTGCTCGCGGCAACTTTGAGAGCCAGATCTTTCGCTTCCTTCATTTTCTCGTGTTCCCCGATAATTTGTTCGAAGGAATATTTCGATCCGTGAGCGCGCTTCAGCTCGTTCTTGTAGTAATCAAGCTTGCTTTCCATAACATTCAAACGCTGTGCCAGCGTTTTGAGATCGTGAAGATCGGTGAACATCACTTTCCCGATCGCGCCGACAACTTTCCCGTCCTTCTTGATCGGAAGCCGCATGACCACGATGTCGCGGTCCTTGACCTTCATGACGGATCCGATCTCCGCTTGGCCGGTCTTCAAAACAACATGCAGCCGGGTATTTTCAATGACTTCCGTTACGTGCTTGCCGATGGATTCGCTGTGGTTCACCCCAAGGAAATCGCAGTAAGACTGATTGATCATGGTCACGCGCGCATTCTCGTCCACCATGATTATGCCGTCGTAAACGAGCTCGAACACTTCTTTGAACTGATTGATCTCTTTTTCTTTCATATCGAGCTGGGAGACCATCGTCTTCAATTCCGTAATGTCCTGAAAAATAGAGACCGCACCGATAACGGTGCCGTCGTTATAGATCGGAGAACGGTTCGCAATCACCAATCGGTCGTTAATCCGCTGCTGCTGATTCGGCCTCGTAATCCCGTCTTGCACCACTTTGAACAGCAAGGAATCTCCCACAACATCATTGATATGCTTTCCGATGATACGTTCCTTGGGAAGCCCGATTAAATCGCAGCCCGGCGGATTGCATAACACCACAGATCCCTGCCGGTCGATCACAATAACGCCGTTATAGATGGAGTCGATAATTTCGTCCCATCTGTAATCCTCATACCTGATCTTCAAACCCGGAGCACCCCCTCAGCACCTCTGGTTGTTGTCTTCTGCCCTAGCAAATTCGACAAATTTAACCCAATCCCTCTGCATATGCAAAGAAAAACCACGGTTCACATGAACCGTGGCTGGGGCTTAAGCCCGCTGCGAAATTGGAATCCATGGCGCCGGCTCGGGACCGATGTAATCAGCGCCGGGCCGAATGATTCTATTGTTGGCGCGCTGTTCGATAACGTGGGCCGCCCAGCCGCTCGTGCGGGAAATGACGAAGATCGGCGTGAACATGAGCGTAGGAATGCCCATCAGATGATAAGCGGAAGCGCTGTAAAAATCGAGATTCGGGAACAGCTTCTTCTCCCGCCGCATAACGGCTTCGATACTCTCCGAAATGCGATACAGCTTCATGTCACCCGCTTCTTCCGACAGCTTTCTGGACCATTCCTTGATGATGTCGGAGCGAGGATCGGACACGGAATACACCCGATGACCGAAACCCATGATCAGCTGCTTCTCGTCCAGCATTCTCATAATGCCTGCTTCCGCTTCTTCCGGCGTTTCGAATCGCTGGATGAGCTCCATTGCCGCTTCATTCGCGCCGCCGTGGAGAGGACCACGCAGCGTACCGATGCCTGTAGTCATTGCAGAATAAAAATCGGACATCGTGGAGGCCGTAACACGGGAGGCGAATGTGGACGCATTGAATTCATGTTCGGCATACAAAATCAGCGACACGTCCATCACTTTCTCATGCAGCGGCGTCGGCTTGACACCATGCAGCAAATGTAGAAAGTGACCTGCAATGCTCGGATCGTCCGTTTCCGTGTCGATTCTTTTGCCCGATGTCTGAAAATGATACCAATACAGCAAAATGGAACCGAAGCAAGCGATGAGCCGGTTGGCCACATCCTGCTGCGTGCGGCCCGGCGCTTCCGGCTCCATCGCGCCCAGAGCCGAACATCCCGTACGCATGACGTCCATCGGATGCGAATGGATCGGCAATTGCTCGAGCACCGTTTTGAGCGGCTCCGGCAAGCCGCGCTGCTTCTGCAGCTGCGATCTGTAGCCGTTCAGCTCTTCCTCGGTAGGCAATCTGCCGTAGATCAGCAAGTAAGCCGTCTCTTCGAACGTGGAATTCCGCTCCAGATCGGCAATGGAAAACCCCCTGTAATTTAGGCCCTTCCCTTCCTTGCCTACCGTCGCAATTGCTGTCTGCCCCGCAACAATTCCTGCTAAACCGCCTGATTTGATCGCTGTCACTGCTTCTCCTCCGTTTCTCGATTACAATTTGGCTTTACGATCTGTTTTTGCGCAAAAACGTCGGCAAGATATTAAGCTCCTCCCGGTATTTGGTCACCGTACGGCGGGATAACCGCACTTTTTCGGCGGCCAAAATTTCCACGATTCTTTGATCGGAATAGGGACGCAACTTGCTCTCACTTAGAACGATTTCTTTGATTCTTGCTTTAATCTTTATGCTGGAATCGACTTCCCCATCCTGACGCTGAAGGCCGGACGAAAAAAAGAATTTCAATTCGAACGTCCCGTGCGGCGTGCTGATGTATTTGTTGTGAACGGCTCTGCTGACGGTAGACTCATGCATCTCCAGCTTGTCTGCCAGCTCTTTCATTGTCAGAGGAACGATCGCTTCGACTCCTCCGTGTAAAAACTGCCGCTGCTCTTGCATGAGGGCCTGTATGACTTTGGCAAGGGTTGCCTTGCGCTGATCAAGTCCGCGAATAACGGACTGTGCGGATTTCAGCTTCTCCAGCAAATAGGTAAGAGCCGTCCGGTCGCCCATGCCTTTCACGAGCTTGTAGAAATCCTGGTTGACGGACAATTTGGGAATAACAGCATCGTTAACGAGGATAGCAGGCCCGTCCGGATCCATCCGAACGGCGGCGTCCGGTATCACGTGCGGGTTGTCCCCTGGTCCGAACGCCATGCCGGGCCGCGGATGGAATTCCCGCAAATAAGGATATACCTTCCTTACATCAGCCTCCTCCGCACCGATCGCTTTGGCAATTATGTTGAATCTGCCTTTGGCTAAATCCTCCAGATGATCCCTTACGATCTCCAAAGCCCATGGCAGCGGGTTCTCACGCCTTTGAATTTGCAGCTGGAGACATTCGCTTAGACTCCTGGCGCCAACGCCCGCCGGATCCAATGATTGAACGGCTGTCAGCGCCTCTTCGACGACCGCAGCCGTCAATTTCAGGTGGGCGCTAGCTCTTCTACCGAAACAGTCAAATAACCGGCCTCATTGACGCAGCCCGCTAAAAATTCCGCAGCTCTGCGAACGGCCGGTTGTAAAGGCAGAACGCCGATTTGTCCGATGAGTGCGCTTTCCAAAGTTTCGTGGCGGTCGCTGCGATGAGCGTACAAAGCATCGGCATGCCGCACGGAATTGGAAATCCGGCTTGTTCTGCGCATAGAGAAGTCCGGCACCGCTTCAAGTTCGAGCAGCGGATTGTCATTCACTTCTTCCCGAATCATCGCAGTCAAATCACAGCTGGACAGCTGCAGCATTTGGAGAGACTGTTTGATTTGGCCGTTCATTCTCAAATTAACCGTTTGTTTAGCCGCTAACTGCACTCTTGGATTCAAGGAGATCACACCTGTGATTTAATGATTGCGCTTTCAATTAGATTATAATGGTAATTGTATCAGATGACCAGACCTCCATTGACCTCAAGTACCGTCCCATTCACATAGTCCGAGTCGTCCGACGCAAGATACAGGTACGCCTTCGCTATATCCGCAGGCTTACCCAGGCGGTGAAGCGGAACTTTGTCCAGCATCAGCTGAAGCACCTTTTCCGGCACCTTGGCGACCATGCCCGTGTCGACAAACCCTGGGGCCACGGCATTCACATTAATTCCTTTATGGCCCAATTCCTTGGCCCAGGTTTTGGTCATGCCGATCACGCCGGCCTTCGTTGCGGCGTAATTCGTTTGCCCGACGTTGCCGTGAACGCCGACGATCGAAGAGGTGTTGATGATTTTGCCCTTCCCTCTTTGAACCATATGCGGTGCAGCAAACTTGGTACAGTAAAATACACCGTTCAGATTCACGTCTATGACCTTGTGCCATTGGTCCACCGACATCTTCGTCAGCATAGCGTCCTGCGTGATGCCGGCATTATTGATAAGAATGTCGAGCACACCCCATTGTGCCACAGCCGAAGACACCATATGCTCCACACTTTCAGCACTGGATACATCCACTTGTACGAACATTGCACTTCCGGGACTGAGCCTGTTTAACTCCTCTTCTGCTGCTCCGCCTGAAACTTCATCGAAATCGGCGATGCAAACCTTGGCGCCTTCCCGGACAAACAAAAAGGCGGTTTCCCGCCCGATTCCATTCGCTCCGCCCGTTATAAGCGCGACTTTATCCTGCAATCTCATTAGGTTCCTCCGCTTGAGCTTTAATAAAGTCCTCCATATGCTTCAGCAATCCGGGCAAATTGTCGACAATGGGGGAATGTCCGCAGTTCTCGAATACAACCGGCGTGGCAAGCGTTCCTAAATCTTCGAGAAGCTCACGCCTCATCTGCTCGGTGATGACAAGGTCATCCCGACCTTGGATAACAAGGGTCGGAGCCGTAATCCGCTTGATCGCTCCGGTACCGTCCGCCGCCTCGTTGTCCACGTCGCTGATGTTAAAGATATTTAATCCGTGGTACACATCCGCGAGATTTCTCTGCGTCAAGATGTCGTCCAGATAAGCGTCATAACGATCTTCCGAAGGCTTGTTGATGTTATAGACACCCGCGTCGAACATGGCGCGCACAAACTCCCTGTCTCTGCGCGCTTCGGCTGCGGAAACGGTCTGGGTCAGCGGCAGCGCGAGCATCTCTTCCCGCGTGGTCAGTCTTCGACTGATGTCGGGCAGCCCGTCGCGCCAAATTTATAATAAGGGTATCCGCGCGTAGACATGGAAGCCATCAGGATGAGCTTTTTCACTTGCTCCGGATAGTCCGCGGCATACTGCATACACACACCGCCCCCGGTGGACCAGCCGGCCAGATGGAAGGAGGTAAGACCCATAGCATCGGTGAACAATTTGAGGTCTGCGGTAAAATCCGCCAGATCCCGAATCCGATTGTGGTAGGTTGAAATGCCGAACCCTCTCATGTCAACGGCGTAGACTTTGAACCGCGAATCCAGGTTTTCCATGACGACGTCCCAATGCTTCGAGGAAGTCATATTCCCGTGCACCAAAAGGATCACTTCGTCTCCGCCTTCACGCTCCCTGTAGCCCATCGTTTCTTGGTTCGATAACAGTACCGATTTCAACTGAATGTCGCTCATCCCATTTACCCCCATTTGATTGCGGTCGCACCCCAGGCATAACCGATTCCCGCACTCACCAAGACGACGAGGTCCCCGCTATTGATTTTGCCTTGCTCAACCCCCAGCTCCAAGCTTAAAATCTGATCGATTTGTCCGACGTGGCCGTAATCCCGAAGATAGATCGATTGCTCCGGTCTCAGACCGAGCTCATTTAATACATAATCATGTGCCGACTTTTTCATGTGAAGAATGGCTAAGTAATTAATGTCCTCCACGGAGTACCCGCTTTTGGCGACGGCCTCGCGTACGACCTGGAGGAAATTGTCCATGGACTTGCGCTCCAGCCGCTCCTTCATTCCTTCCGGGTCCGGCACGTCGAAGTAGTTCAGCCTCAGGGCCAGCGCTTCCGGAGTGAGCGGCTGCTTCGTCCCACCGGCGCACACAATGACATCTTCGGAAAAAGAGCCGTCGGTAATGAGATGGCTTTCGAGCAGTTGATTTTTAGCGTATCCTCTTTGCAAGATCATGGCGCCTCCGCCAGCTGCAAGATTTAACATGAAACGCGTATTCGGATTACGGTAATCGATCAGATCAACGTTCCGGTAGCCGCCCGCCAGCAGGACAGTCCGGATGGAGTCATCCGCGAGCATCATGCTTTTGGCCACCTTCAGCGCCATAATCGTCGTGCCGCAGCGAAGCGCGGCATCGAATCCCCATGCGCGGACAGCTCCGACTTCTTGCTGAAGCTTCAGCGCCGCCGTCCATACGGGATATTCCTTATACTCCTCACCGATGTAGATGACCAGATCGATATCCAGCGGCGAAATGCCTGTGCTCGCCAGAGCCGCACGGGCCGCGCGAATACCCATTTCACAGCTGTGATCACCGTCTCCGGGTACGGGCTTGCGAACGATACCCATCTTCTGTTCGATGACTTGCTGCGGAATTCCGGAGGCTTCGCTTAACTGTGCGCTCGTCATGTACGTATCCGGCAAGTAGACGCCCGTTCCGACAATACCGACCGAGACCGCTTGCGCCGCTACCACGGCAAGCCCTCCCTTTTTCCAAGAGCCGCAGCTTTTCTATGGGTTTGCCATCTCTTGATCGTGCCGACGATTCCCATCGGGAAAATCATAACGACAATGATATAGAGCAGTCCGAAGAAAATAATCCACCGTTCGAAAATGGGATGAACTTTAGCCAAGCTCGTCAGCAGCTCATGCGCGTATTCGATAAGCGCCGCGCCGATGATTCCGCCGTACAACGTGCCTACGCCCCCGATAATCGTCATCAACAGCGCCATGATGGTGATATCCATTGTGAATACCGTCGTATTTACGAACCTAAGGGTGATCGCATACATCGAACCGCTCAAAGCCGCAGCTACTCCGGCAACGACGCTGGCAATGATTTTATAATGAACCACCTCATAACCCAGGGATTGCGTACGCTGCTCATTCTCACGGATGGCTTGAAGCACTTTCCCGACCGGGGAGCGCGTGAAACGCCGCAGCAGCAGGAAAACGACGATCATAAACACAAATGAAATATAGTAAAAGTTCGTGCGATCCATGAAAAACTCCGGAACGGCGAAAGGAAAACCGTCGGCGCCGTTCGTGACGGACCTCATTTTCTCAGCGGCGACGACGAATAATCCGGAAAAAGCCAGCGTCAGCATCGCATAGAAATGACTCTTGAGCCTTAAAGAAAGTATGCCAACGAAATAGCTGACCACTGCCGCCGCAACAACACCGATCAAGACGGACAGCAGCAACGTGCCTAACGAATTTTTCCACACATCCATCCCAATGCCCACTGAATATGCACCGATTCCGAAAAACATGGCATGACCGAACGACACGATCCCCGTATAACCTAAAAGCAAATCATAGCTCATGGCAAAGACGGCATAGATAAATATTTTGGTCAGAAGAATCAGGAGACTGCGGGAATCGTTCAACTCCGGAAATGAGAGGAGCAGAAGCACGACCGCAACGGGCAAAATGGTCCATCTGAGCCGTAACAAGTTCATGACCTCACCCCTTTATCCCGAATAATCCCGACGGTTTGACGAGCAGCACGAAGACCATAAGCAGCATGTTCACCGCGAGCGATAAATCCGGCAAATAGTAGGCCATGAACGCTCCGGAAAGTCCGACGAGCAACGATGCCAATGCGGATCCTTTGACACTGCCCATGCCCCCGATAACGACTACGATAAACGCAAGTATGGCGAATTGCAGGCCCATTTCGGAAAAAACCGCACCGGAATAAGGAGCGAAAAGTACGCCTCCTAACGCGGCCATTCCCGCCCCCAATACAAAGACGAGGGTGAAAATCCGCTTGATGTTGTAGCCCAGCGCCTGAATCATCTCCTTGTTCATGACACCCGCCCTGACGACCAAACCGAGCTTCGTCCGATTCAGCAGGAAATGCAGCGCCAGGTATACGATCAAACCGACTATGATGATGAAAAGACGATATTTGATTAGAATGACGCCTCCGATTTGCCAGCTTCCGGACAGATAGGAGGGAACGGGCGCATTGATCGTATTCGGGCCCCAGAACACTTTTAACAGCTCTCCGAGGACCAGCATGACGCCCATCGTCACCAGAATTTGCTGCAGATGATTTCCGTATACGGGTCGAATGATCCAGCGTTCCATGATGTAACCGATGACGACCCCCGCGATAACAGCGCCGGCGATCGACGCCAGAAAGCTTCCTGTCAAAGCAAACATCCATACACCGGCATACGCGCCCCAAGCGAACAAACCGCCGTGGCTGAAATTAAGGACGTCCATCAAGCCGAATATCAATGTCAAGCCCGCAGCGAGCAGGAAAATGAGCATTCCCGTGGCAAGCCCGTTCAACAGAAGATTTACAACGATATCCACAGAGGCTTCCTCCCGTTTGTCAGGCAATTCCGAGATATTTCTGCCTTGACTCCTTATCCTCTTTCAATTCTTTCATCGCGCCGTGATGAACGATGCGTCCCTCGTCCACAATATAGAACCGGTCGCCGATCGTGCTCGCCATAAAAAAGTTCTGTTCGACCAGCAGCACCGTCGTATTTAGCTTCATCTGTTCGATCGACTTCATGACGTTCTCTACCACGATCGGAGCGAGCCCCTTACTCGGCTCATCAATCAGCAGCAGCTCATTATCGTTCACGTAGGCTCTGGCAATAGCAAGCATCTGCTTCTGCCCCCCGCTCAAATTACCGCTCTTACGGTGCCAATAGGTCTTCAAGTCGGGAAACAGATTGAGAATCCACTCCTGCTTAGTCATGGCGGCCTCGTTCGCTTTACGGATCGAAATACGCATGTTCTCTTCCACGGTCAGATCATGGAAAATCCCCTGATCTTCGGGCACGTACCCGATTCCTTTTTTCGCAATTTCATAGGTTGGCAGCGCCCGATACTTTCGCCTTTGAACGTCACCTGACCGTCCTTGATCGGATTTAATCCCATGATCGAACGAAGCGTCGTCGTCTTGCCTGCGCCGTTGCGGCCGAACAGGACCGTTATTTCACCCTTCGGAACTTCAAAAGAGACTCCCTGCAAAATATGAAACTGCTCGATATACGTCTGAATCCGGTCCACTTTAAGAAGCGTCATCGTAATGCCCTCCCAGATAAGCGGATTGGACCAGCTCGTTATCCATAATTTCCTTAGGAGAGCCGTTAGCGAGGAATTTGCCGTTAAACAGGACGGTGACGCTGTCGGATAAATCGAGCACCATCTCCATCTTGTGTTCGATGAGCAAGATCGTTCTGCCGCCTTCTGCTTTGATTCGGCGAATGACATCCAGAATTGCCGGCACTTCTTCTACCGAAATTCCGGCCGTCGGCTCGTCAAAAAGCAGCAGGTCCGATTTCAACGCCAGCAGCATGGCGATCTCCAGCTTGCGCTGTTCACCGTGAGCAAGGCTCTTGGCCGGCGAATCGCTCTTCTTGTCCAGCATGACGGTCTCGAGCAGTGAAAAAGCTTCTTCCCTCATCCAATCGAACCTGGACAATGCGGAGAAGAAGTTATAGCGCACACCGGACCTGGATTGCACCGCCAACCGCACGTTCTCAAGCACGGTCAGATTCGGAAACACGTTCGTAATCTGAAAGGAGCGCCCCATGCCCATCCTCGTACGGAGAGGAGGGGACAGACGTGTGATATCTGTCCCCTTGAATAGGATACTGCCTTTGGAAGGACGAAGCTGCCCGCTGATCAGATTGAACAAGGTCGTTTTTCCAGCACCGTTCGGCCCGATGATCGACTGGAAATGGTTTCGTGGAACTGTGAGATCGACGCCGTTCACAGCGGCATGGCCGCCGAAAACGACCGTCAAGTCACGGGTTTCCAAGATAGACTCCATAAGATCACCTTTCTGCTATTTATTGTTCATAATCGGCGGCGCGGTCTCATCCATCGTCAGTTCGCGTACCAGAACCGGAACGGGATAATCGAAACCGTCCTGCTTCTCCAACTTGATCGCGTACAAGGTTTGAAGCGCTTGATGGTCCTCGGGCCGGAATTTCATCTGCCCTTTCGGAGTATCGAACGTCATGCCTTCCATGGTCTGAATGAGTTTATCCGTGTCCGTATCGCCGCCGGTTTTCTTTAGCGCTTCCACAATGGCGATGGCAGCCGTCATGCCGCCTGGGGTAAAGAGGTCCGGCACCTGCCCGCCGAAACGCTTCTTATGCTCCTCTACCAGCCATTTGTTGATATCGTTCTGCGGAAGGGTGTGGTAGTAAACGCTGAAGCCCTCCATACCGACGAGATCGTTCATGGTTTTCAGTGCTGGAATATCGGGAGCACCGGTGGAGATCTTGATCCCCTGATCCTGTACTTTCATATCCTGCAGCTGCTTCCAAGGGGAGTTCGCTCCTGCCCATACGACGAACAGATAGTCAGGCTTGGCGGAAATAATTTTCTGGATGTTCGCGGTGAAATCCGTCGCTTTGGGATCCGCGTATTGCTCGGTCACGATCGTTGCGCCGAGCTTCTCGGCCGTAGGCTTGAAGGCCGCAATGCCGTCCCGCCCGAATGCGCTGTCCGGCGCGAATGTGGCGATCTTCACACCTTGTTTGGCGATTGCCGCTGCTCCTGCCACAGCATCTTGCGACGAATTTCTCCCGGTGCGGAAAATGTATTTGTTCCAGCTGGCGCCGGTGATGCTGTCTGCTACGGCAGGCTCGACGACCATCACTTTTTTGTATTCGAGCGCAAGCGGCAGCACGGCCAGCGTATCGGCGGAGCTGGAGGAACCGACCAGGAAGTCGACTTTGTCCTCTTCCAGAAGCTTGGTCGCTTTCTGGATCGCAACGTCGGATTTCGTCTCCGTGTCTTCCACGATAAACTCAATCGCACGCCCGTTCACTTCTTTCTTGCCGTCCGTCGCGAAATCAAGCCCGAGCTCGAACCCGTTGACGGTTTGCTTGCCGTAGCTTTCGAGCGCACCGGTCAAGGATGCGAGTACTCCGACCTTAATCGGATCCTTATCGGCTGAAGCGCTTTCAACCGGCTGTGAAGCGGATGCCGAAGATGAAGGCGAGGAAGACGGCGTGTTTGAATTGCCGCTGCTTGCTGCGTTATTGCCGCCGTTGCCGCAAGCTGCTGTAAGGACAAGTACTGCAGCTAGCACGGACGCGCCGGCGCCGCGGATGAGTTTATTCCGTAACATTGTAAAGAGAGCCCCCTTTATTCAAGATATCCTCATCATAACGGGGAACAGTTACAAATGAGTTACATCCGACTGTAGCGATTCATACAGGTGCGTCGTCTGGATCATCGGTTTTACGCCAAGCTCGCGTTCCAGCACCTTGCAGCATTTTTGATACCATTTTAACGCCTGGCTCCGGTTGTTCATTTTGTAATGACACCGCATCAGCAGCCGGTAGGCCTCTTCGCTGCATGAGTCCTTTTCGAGAATTTTCTCGCACCAGTTGATGGCTTGTTCATAGCGCCCCGCTTCCATGTCCAGCTTGGCCATGCGTTCGGCAGCCCGGAGAAACAGCGACTGCAGCCGTTCCCGTTCGTCCGCGCTCCAATCTTCGTACTGGCGGTCCGGCAGGTAATCTCCTTTGTACAGCTTCAGGCCTTTGTCAAGGAACGCAGCCGCTTTCTGCGGATCCTGTTCCTCCAAGCCCGCCCGGATCCAGCTTTCGAATTCCACGGTATCCAGCTCCAATCCGGAAGCCAGATTCAAGCCGTAAGAGCTTCCGTGGCGGAGAATAAAAAAAGGTGTCGATCTTGCGCGCCGCTGCGGTTCGAGTGTCGTATTCAAGGCATTGAGCGCGACTTTAAAATCGCGATTGGCGGATTTCTCGTCCAATTCGCGGAACAGCAGCGAAATGATTTCGTCCTTGGACATAAGCTGCTGTCTTTTGCATGCAAGCAGCTGAAACAGCTCCTTTGCTTTTCCGCGCTGCCAATCCTTTTCGACGATCGCCTTATCTCCCAGCCAGACTTGGAAACCGCCCAGCGTCTCGATGCGCAGCGCATAACCGGGATGATAAGTCATGTGCTCCATGCCGAGTCCGGTCAACAAATAATTCACATAGTGAGGCTGAATCTCCTTGGTTTGCGCCTCGATCAATAAGGGAGCCAGCTGGTACATATTGCGCGGTCCGGCCAGCGTCCGTCTTTGAATGAGAAATTCGTAATTGCCGGTTTGGGCCATTCTGAGAAAACGGTCCATGAAAAATCGGAACTGATCTTCCTTGTCCTCCTGATAGGCGATCATCGTCTGCCAGAGTAACGTAACGGTCGCCCCGTAGCTGTCGCCGCAGCGCATATACCGTTCCAGACAGTCTCCAAATATCAAGCCGGCTTCCAAGCAGTGGCCCCCGTAAAACGCGGCGATTCCCATGGCCGAGCGAATGAGCGTCGAGAGCCACTCGTCTTTCACTTTCTCGGTCTCCGAAAGAGCGTCACGGCCGTATTGCATCGCCATATCGTACGAACCCTCCCGGCCGTAAAGCAGACATAAGCCGAGAAGAGGTTCCGCCCTGCCTCTGGACACATTCAATCTTTCCATCATTTCGAGCGAGGTCTGATAGCACTGCAGGGACACGGCAAAATCATATTTCGGCAGAAGCTGAGCCGCATGCCCCATGCGCATCCACCCGCACGCCTCGACGAACGGCGCATTCAAGTGAATGCCCTGCATCAAGCCGGATTGAGCAAGACGTTTGGCCTCCTCCGGATTGCCCAGCATCGACTCGATCAGCGAAAGCAAAATGTCGGTTTCCCGGTGTGACCGGGGCAGCTGCAGGACGCCCTGCGCGCTCTCGAGCCTGCGGCTCGCTTCCATCATTTGTTTGGACTGCTTCAATCTCCCCGTGCGCAGATGCAGTCTGGCTTCAAGCAGCTCTTCCTGAAAATCGGTCCGGAGGCTGCGACAGCGCTCGTACCACAGCTCCGCATCCGCCGCCCGCCCCAGGTTCACGAGATTTTCGGCCATCAAGCTGTAAATGCGGATCAAATGATCTTGAGGGGGCGGCATCATCGCTTCCAAAATAGCGATGGCCCGTGCAAGCAGCGTTTCCGCCTTGCCGGGTTGGATCGTGTCCAAATAAATTCTGGCCTGCCCTTCCAGACCGAGGCTTTCGCTCAGTGAGTCTCCGGCAACTTCCGCAAGCTTCTCGCCTTTCAGATAACAGTCGATTGCTGTGTCATATACGCTGCGATACCGATAAATGTCCCCTTCATAAATCCACAGCATGAAATACTCATCTTTAAACCGCTTCGGGATGCGGTCGATGTTGCCGCGCAGCTTTTCCAGCTGCCCGTTGTCGATCATATTTCTGCCGAATACGTTCAAGAGACGCGCATAATCATCCCATTCATCGGCAGCGTGAAGGTGATTCAGCGCGTTCTCGATCTGGTCGTTAGACTCGAAGTATGACGCCGCTTTCCGCTGCAATTCGGTGTAGCTTCCGGGTTTCTTTTGCAGCTGCCGAACCAGGAACTCCCGGAATAAAGGGTGATACCGATAGTTCCTTTCACCGCTATGTATGAGAAATACGTTTTGGCCGGACAGGTTCTCCAATATCGTCTTGGATTCCCGCATTCCGAACAATTGATCACAGCAGCTGCCGTCGAAATGTTCCAGAATACTTGTTTGCTCCAAAAAGGTTTGAATCTCCGGAGGCTGCTTGTCGAGCACTTCCAACGCCAAAAAACGGAACAAATCTTCCATCGTTTCCGTTTGGCTGCTGAAGATCGAAGCAATGTCGCCATTGATATAGAGTAAGCGCTGCCAAATAAATTGAACGGCAACCGCCCAGCCTTCCGTTGTGCGGAATATTTCCTTGGCCGTCTCCGGCTGAAGCGGATAATCGTAATAGTCGGCGAACAGGACCTCGATTTCTTCCTCCGAGAACGCCAGATCGCTCCGGCCGATGTCCAGAAGTTCTCCTTTCACCTTCATTGCCGTCATGAAGCTCCAATTCGGCACGGTGCGTCCTGATAATACGACATGAACGTTCGCCGGCAGACGCTGGACCAGGTGCTGCATGAACAAATCGATTGCAGGCGTATGGCCGACCAATTGGTAATCGTCAATGACTAACGTCGTGTGGCCGGGAAGGGAAATAAGCTCGTTCACTACACTCTCACACAAAACGAAAACATCGTCGCTATTTATCACATCACCGAAGCCGGGATGCAGGGTACGGATCGCTTCCACCACATACGTTAAGAAACGCGGCAGCTCACCGTCGTGTTCATCCGCCGAATACCAGCATACGTCGGTTCTTTCCGAACGAAAAAAAGAACATAAAGCCGTCGTTTTCCCGTATCCGGGCTCAGCATGGACAAGCGTCATTCTATACTGCGGCATGCGCTTCAGTTTCTTGATCAACACAGATCGGAGCAAAATGTGGTCCTTGATCTGAGGAGGGGTCAACTTGGATCTGAAGATGGTGTTTCCAGCTCTCATCATCTCACCCCGATTACCAATTTTTCCAATATAATATCATAAAATGATAGTTTCCAGGTTAACCCTGTGTTAACTGTAACTCTGTACGATCCGATTGATATCTATTTTACCGACCGGGGTCTTGGGGAGTTCATCGACATAGAAAAATTTTTTAGGCACTTTGTACTTTCCGATCGAGCAGGCGCAATATTCTCTCAGCTGCTCCTCATCCAACTCGCTTCCTTCCAGCGTAACGACAACAGCCGCAACGACCTCTCCCCATTTGTCATCCGGCAGTCCGACGACTACCGCTTCCTTCACCGACGGGTGCTGCCGGATCAGATGCTCCACCTCCAGCGGATATACGTTTTCTCCGCCGGTGATGATCATATCCTTTTTCCGTCCCATGATGTAAAAATAACCGTCCTCGTCCTTTCTCCCAAGGTCTCCGGTGTGAAGCCAGCCGTCCGTAAAGGCCTGTGCGGTAGCTTCGGGAAGACGCCAATAGGACTCGAACAAATGACCGCCGCGCAGCATGATTTCCCCGACTTCTCCCGGTTTCGTTTCTTCTCCCTCGCTGTCCGTAATCTTAATGTCATTGAGTATCATCGGCTTGCCGACAGAACCGATCTTGATCGCAGCCATCTCAGGATGAATATAAAAATTGTTCGGCCCCGCCTCTGTGAGGCCGTAGCCTTCTTTGAAATTCAGCCCTTTGGCGACAAATGCCTGATACACCGTATGCGGACAAGGTGCGCCGCCCGACAAGAACGTATGCATCGCGGGGAAGTCCGTGGCCGCGAACAAAGGCGATTTGATAAGCATGTGATACATCGTCGGTACCAGCAGGATGATCGTACAGTGCTCCCGATTGATCAGCTCTATCGTTTTGTCCGCATCGAAAGCTTTCGACACGATGACCGTGCCGCCGATCTGAAGAACAGGCAGCGACAGCGCATTTAATCCGCCGGTATGAAACATCGGCATATAAGTCGGTGTGATGTCATTCGATGTCAGATTCCAGCTTAAAACGGTATTGACACTGTTCCAGAAAATCGAGGCGTGAGAGAGCACCACGCCTTTCGGCTTGCCGGTAGTGCCCCCTGTGTAGATGATGGCAAAGGGATCCGAGGAATGAACCTGCTCTGTAACGGCCGGGCTGATATCGGATTGCAACGCTGCCTCGTACTCAGCGTCGCTTATGCTGATAACCTTGTACGGGGAGGCCTCGCCATCCCATAAGGTCTGCATGTCATCATGGATGACGACTGCTTTAGGCGTGCAGTCGTCCAGAATATATCGCAGTTCGTTTGCCGACAACCGCCAATTAAGCGGTACGAAAATAGCGCCCAGTTTACCGCAGGCGAACAGCAAATCAAAATAACAGACATCATTACGGGACAGAAGCGCGACCCGATCGCCTTTGGCCACACCGTGGGACTGTAAATAACCGGCGACTCTGCAAGCCCTGATCTCCGCTTCCCGGTAGCTCCATCTTTCTCCTGTGTCGCCGTCTATAATCGCAATATGATCGGGTGCCAACAAGCATCTTTTCTCAAACCAGTTCACCATGCAGTCCACTCTCTCTATTCCCTCCAGTGTCCGGCTGCTTCTAGTAAACAATGCGCCGGTTACAAATCGGTTACAGGAGACAGCCACGTCAAAAAACCTTCTCCCCGCTAACCCTGCCAGTTAGCGAAAAAGAAGGCCTGCGCCAGCCGTTACGGCGTCAATAACTTTCTGTGCCTAAATCTTTAACTCCCCGAGCTTGATAAGCTCGACAACCGCTTGCGAACGACCTTTGACATTCAGCTTTTGCATCACATTGGAGATATGGTTGCGGACCGTTTTCTCGCTGATAAACAATTGCTGCGCAATGTCGCGGGTCGTCTTGTCCTGCACGAGCAGTTCGAAGACTTCGCGCTCCCGATTCGTGAGAAGGAATTTGCTCTTGTGGTCGCTGCCTTTCAACGTGTGTCACCCCTCCTTGCCCGGGAATGTAGTGAATACAAGGTGTGGGATACAGTCAACTTTATCATATGAAAGGCTTTTTCCGGTGGTGCGGAGGACTAGGAAAATGGGCAGGGGAGGAGAAAAAATACGCATTTGCAATCGGTGTGAATGCGGATTTATACCGGGATACAGTTGCATGAAAAAAGGACTGCCCGGCAAATCTGCTCAGACAATCCTTTAAAGATATTACTCAGTCGTTCAGGCCGCCGATGCCTGATGTTCGGGAACCGCCTTTCGTGCCTGCCCTGTCATTGTCCCCGCCATTCGCACCGGACGCTTCGGGGAAAATACGCTGCACGAGCGCGTTAAACTCATTCATGAGCCTCTGAGCGGGTGACCGTTAGCGATATCTTGTGCATAAGACTTCATACGTGTGACAAAATCCGGATTCGCGGTTACATATACATTCTCAATCGACGGCGACATGGATTTCACGCGATTCGCGATCCGATCCTTCAAGTCTGCAGCCACATCCGATCCGCCGGTTCCGTTACCGCTGTTCGCGCTGTTGCTGCGGCTTTTGCCATTACCGCTTTTAGCGCTGCTTCTGCCCTGATTGCCGCTGCCATTCGCGCCATTACGGCTTTGCACTATGGCCACATAAGCGTTCCGGTCGGTCATCATGACATAAGCCGCATCGACGCCCGGCAGCTTAACTAACTGATCGGCAATGCGGTCGCTCATCTCCATCCGGGAATTATTATTGTTACCGTTCTTCCCGTTCCCGTCCGTATTCTGCCTCCGGTAATTGTTCGTCCCAACGCCGTCCGCACCGTTCGCATTCGGCTGTACGTTGTTGTCACCATTATTCCCGCAACCGGACAGTACAAGAGCTGCGCCGAGCAGCATGGAGCTTATCATCAAGCCTTTACGCACGAATTGAACCCCCTTCTATACGAGTACGGTAATCTCCGCCAGAATATAGATTGCGCTTGCAGGGGGGCAGTTATGCAGATTGTTCCAATTCGCGCTTTGTTAACGCTTATGTGCGGTGTCGGAATTGCATAATTATGCGTGATAAATCAAAGCCCCTTCCATGGGAAAGGGCTTTCAATTGGCAGCAATGACCGCATCTTCCTCGTCGTTGATGCTGCCCAGTATCAACCGCTCTACCGTCATATATGCGGCGCCGATCAGCCCGGCTTGATGCCCCAGCACCGACTTCTTGATCAACAAATTGCGTGTGGCAAGCGGAAGAGACCGCTGGTAAACGCCTTGCCTGACCGACGCCAGCATCGTGTCGTCAAATTCGGGATACGCGCCGGCAACCAAAACCAATTCCGGATTGATGAAGTTGACGATCGACGCCACAGCGCGGCCTGTCAATACGCTGCTCTCGCGGATCAGTTCAATGGACAAGCCATCCAAACGCTGGATCCCGTATGCGATATCCTGCAGTGTGATTTGATCTTTCTTCGCGAGCACATCTTTCAAATATACGCTGCGTCCCGAGAGCGTGGCTTCCTTGGCTTTGGCGACGATCGCTTTGCCTCCGGCGGCTGCCTCCAGGCATCCGCGGTTGCCGCACCAGCACGTAACGTCTATCCCCATATCAAAATGCCCCAGGTCACCGGCGCTTCCATCCGATCCGCGATACAGCTTTCCGTTGCAAATGATACCCGCACCGATGCCCGTACCTACTTTGACCACGATCATATTCGCAACTTGAAAATTCAGGCCTTTCGCATATTCGCCCAGCGCGATGATGTTCACATCATTATCGACGTAACAGGGGCAGTCCAAGTGTCCGGACCAGAAGTCGCGAATCGGATAACGGTCCCAGCCCGGCATCAAGAGGGGAGAAACAAGCAAGCCCTCGGCAAAATCAACGACATCGGGGATGCCGATACCGATTCCTTTGACGGCGTTCTTATCCACCTTGATTTTGTTGAGCAGTTCGACAACCTGGTCCTTAATGCTGAGCAACACGCTCTCTGGCCCGCATAAAATATCGAACGAACAGCTGCCGTCGATCAGGATATTACAATCAAAATCTGTAATCGCTATCTTGGCGTGGTCCGTCTCCATGTCGATCGAAACGAGACAGCCTGCATCCTTATTAAACGCATATAACCGGGGTTTTCTCCCGCCGCTGGATTGACCGATGCTGGTGTTCACGAGCAGACCGGTGTCAATCAGACGATCGACATGTTCAACCACCCCGGATATCGATAAGCCGGAGGCGAGCGAAATATCCTTTTTGGAAAGCGGTCGACCCGCTCTTCTTATGATTTGAAGGATTTCAGCCGTCATGGGTAGCACGCTTACCGCACCGCTTTCTCTACTGGAAATGAAAGTCTATCTTTCGAGGTCAACAAAATACTATCATTGCAACAAGTTGATTGCAATCGATAGAAATGAGAGAGTCGGCGCCTCCATAACAAAATCCTGAGGAGAGTTCCCCAGGATTTTAGTCTACCTTCTATATATGAACCCATTTCTCGGTGCGGTGGCTTTCCATAATGGCTTCGATCAATCGCATGATGCGATGGCCGTCGTCCATTGAAGCGAATGTCGGCTCGTGCTGCTTGTTCTGCACGGCCGTGTAGAAGTCGATGCACAAGTTTTTCAAGCCGTCCGGCCAGCCCTCTTGATGACCGCCGGGATAGTGGGCCAACGCGGCGGCTTTCGGGTCAAGTAAGCCGGGATCCCGCACAAGCTGTTCGTTAGCCCGGTCTCTTCTGCCTACCCACAGATCATTCGGTTTCTCCTGGTCCCAAGCATAAGTTGCGCCGTCCGCGACAATCTCGTAGAACAGGCGGTTTTTGCGGCCGGACGATACTTGAGAAACGGTGAAAACGCCTTGTACACCGTCTTCCAGATGGATCAGCACGCTGCCGTAATCCTCCGTGCCTACTTTCACGTCTTCACGATCTGCGTGATCGCTGCTTCCGAAGGTGTTCATCGTGGTTCTAGGCTTTTTGCGAATCGGATGTACCGTCTTCAAATCTGCAAACACCTTGGTGATTTTCTTGCCCAGCACATATTGGATTGTATCGCACCAATGTGAGCCGATGTCGGCAATCGCCCGTGAAATTCCGTTCTTCTCCTCATCGAGGCGCCAGCTGTAATCGGTTTTAAGCGACAGCCAGTCCTGAAGGTAGCCGCCGTATACGAGACTCACGTTGCGACCGCCGCCGGACTCCAGCAGTTCCTTGGTTTGGCAAACCATTGGGAAATGCCGGTAGTTAAACGATACACCGCTGACCACTCCCACTTTTCCCGCGATCTCTGCCAGCTCGGCGGATTGTTCACTGTTCAGCGCAAGCGGCTTCTCTGACATCAAGTGCTTGCCCGCGAGAAGTACCATTTTGTTCAGTTCATAATGAAGCGCATTCGGCGTGCAGTTGTGAACCGCTTGAATGTCCGGATCGGCAATCAGCTCGGCGGCAGAGCCATAGGAAACGGGAACGCCCATCGACTCGGCGAAGACGCGTCCTTTGTCCGCGTTGCTGCCGCATACAGCGGCCACTTCCACGAACGGAATTCTGCGCAAAGCCTCAATATGGGAAGCCGCGGAAAACCCGGTACCGATGATGCCGACTTTGATGTTGTCCATCCAGGTTCTCCTCCTTACTCTCTATCAAGTACTTGCTCTCGGTCTGTTTCTTTATCCGTTCAGTTTGGCGACGATTCTCTTCATTTCTTGGATGGATCGCTCGGTGTACTGATCGAACAGCTCCTCGGAACCGCCCTGTTCCGCAATCGTATACGTATCGCCGACCGGCGGCATGAACTCCATCGTCAGCGGACCTTGATAGTTGATCTCCTTAAGCGTACGCAGAATGGCTTCGAAATCGGTATTGCCCATGCCTGCCGCCTCACGCGTGTTGTCTGCGATATGAACGTGAATGAGGTAAGGCGCGATTTTTTTCAAAATGGCGACCTCGTCCCGTTCTTCGATATTCATGTGGAAGGCGTCGGCCATCAATTTGACGCTCGGGAGATTGACCTCTTCGACGAGCTGCAAGGCCGTCGTCAGGTTGATCGCCAGATAGGCTTCAAAACGGTTGATGGCCTCGATGGCGAGGTTGATATTCTTCGTCGCCGCGTATTGTCCAGCTTCCCGGATGCCGTTTACCGCATGCACCCATTCTTCGGCGCGAGTGGATTCCGTATTCGTCCTGCCCACTGCATTCGGCACCACGATCACGTGGGTTGCGCCGAGCGCCGCTGCCATATCGACCGAGTCCTTCACATACTGCACCGCTTTAGCGCGGATTTCCGCATTCGGGGATGCCAGATCGCGTTCCCGGGTATATATGCCGCAGAGCGAGGTGACGATGAGTCCATATTGATCCAGCAGCTTGCGGGTTGCTTCAATATCCGTCGTATAGGGCTCTGCAGCGAGCTCGACGCCGTCATAGCCGTATTTCTTCAGTCGTTGCAGGCTCGTTTCCAAGCTTTCATTTCCGAAAATCCATTGTGTCGCACTGTAGCGGTACATAACTTTTGCCTCCTCCAGTTTAAATGACGGTCCTTATCCGGGACGCCGCGGATCAAGCGGGAACCGAATAAGGACCGATCGGCCGACTCTTATGCTGCCTTATTCGCCAAGCAGTTGTTTAATGGATACTTCTTTGCCCGTACGGATGGATTCCAAAGCGCCGAGTACCATGGATACGCTGTACAGATTGTCTTCGCCCGCCGTTTCCGGCTGGCGGTTTTCGCGGATCGCTTCCGCGAATTCGTGCAAGCTGCCCAGACGCTCTTCGAAATCCATGTGAACGAGATCGTAGTGCAGCTCTCCGTTGACTTCGACGGCTCCTTTCATGAAGACCGTTTTGTAGAGGTCGTTCGTACGGACGACAACTTTGTTGTTCGACCAGTAAACTTCGCCTTCCGAGCCTTGGATGTTCCAATCTCCGTCCCACGTCGTCGTGGAACCGGTCGAAACCCAATTTGCGTTGTAAAGCACGCGCGTGCCGTTCGACAACTCGAAGCGGACTTGAGCGACCGCGTTGCCTTTGAACCAGCTCCATTCCGGATTCCAGCTGGCGGCAGTTACACTTACCGGATTCAGACCGGTTACACTGCGAATCTGGTCGAAGTGGTGAATGGACATGTCAGTGATGACCGGCTCGTCCATCGTGCTTCTGTAACCGTCGAACACGGGAGCCTTATGGAAGTTGATGAAGATGTTGCCCACTTTGCCGATGACGCCGGATTTGATGACTTCGCGGACGGTGCGGGTCGCTCTTTTGAAACGGTAGTTTTGGCTGACCATCAGGAACTTACCCGTGCGCTTGGAAGTTTCAATCATGGATTTGGAAGCTTCGACCGTGTCTGCGAGGGGTTTTTCAACGATCGCATGCAGGCCCAGCTCCAACGCTTCATTGACAACAGGAGCGTGGAATTGCGGAGGCGTCGTAACGACTGCGGCGTCCGCTTGTACGACTTTCAGCGCATCACTCAGGGACGTGAAGGTGCGTTCTGCCGGGATGTCATACTCAGCGGACGCTTTGGCGAGCTGGTCTTTGTTCAGGTCGACGACCGCCACCAGTTCCCAGTCCGGGGAATCGATGATGACCGGAATCCAGCTGTAACCCCATGCTCCGATGCCGACTTGAATCACTTTTAATGGTTGTGCGCTCATATTGTATTTCCTCCTAATGAATAAAATGAATTCGATTTTGTTCGATTAATGCTCGCATTACTTCAGGTTTTTCTCGATGGCTTTGATGTGCTCGATGCTTTGTTTCGCGTATTCGTCCATCCACTCTTCGCCGACGCCCTTTTCCAACACGCCGAACGGATCAGCCGAAGCCGGAAGAATTTCATAAGAGACATAACCTTGGTAGTTGATATCTTTCAATGCTTGCATGACCGGCGTGAAATCGAAGTGGCCAACGCCCGGCGCGGCACGGTTGCTGTCCGCCAGGTGCACGTTCCAGAACAGATCGCCGGCGTTGCGGATCGCGTCGTCCACGGAAATTTCTTCGATGTTCATGTGGAACACATCTCCCATGACGCCGACATTGTCGCGGCCGACTTGCTTCACAAGTTCCAGCGCTTGGTCGACGCGGTTCAGCCAGTAGTGCTCATAGCGGTTCCACGGCTCGAAAATGAATTTCACGTTGTGCTGTTTCGCATAGTCGGCGGCGATTTGGATGTTCTCCACCGCCCATTTGATTTCGTCTTCGCGGTTTGCAAGCGGTGCGGTCTTCATGCATGAAGTCGGCGCCACGCCCATCGTCAACGCGCCTACTTCGGCAGCCATATCCACTACGCTTTTTACATAATCCAGACCTACTTTGCGCACGGCGGCGTCGGGATGAGCGAGGTCGCGCTCGGCGGAGTAGATTGCACAGATGGAAGAAACGACAAGACCGTTGTCTTTCAAACCTTTTCTTACATCGCTATAGTTATAAACGCTCGGTTCCCCATACAGATCGATCGCATCGTAGCCGTAACGGGCCAAGCGGTCCAGGCTCTTCGTAAGTTCCTCTTTAAACCACACCAGGTTGCAAAAGCTATACTTGAACATTGCACGCTTCACTCCTCTTATTTGTTTAATTCAGCATGGTGACGCATTTCTTTGAATCCCGAATGATGAAGTTTAGGTTCAAGGGCATCCCCCCTTATCAGGATCAACAACATCGACTTACGACTTGATGATGGCGGTTTCCGGAGCGTCGATCCGGCTGGAGATCAACTGGTCGATCGTCATGTATGCGCCGCCGATCAACCCGGCCATCTTGCCAAGCGATGATTGATTGATGGCCAAATTCCTCGTGGCCAGAGGCAGGGAGCGGCGGTACACCCCTTGACGGATCGAAGCGAGCAGGATGTCGCCGAGCTCGGCGACGCCCCCCCCTATCAGCACAAGGGACGGATTTGTGAAATTGACGAGCGAGGCGAGCACGCGCCCGATCGTATCCCCGCTCTCCCTGATCAGTTCGATCGAGGCGCTGTCCAGCGATTGCAGCCCCAGCCCGACATCCTTCGCCGTTAAATCGCCTTGAAGCTTCAACCTATCCCGCAGGAAATCGCTTTTCCCTTCTTGGGCCAGCTGTTTCGCCCGTGCGGCAATCGCCTTGCCTCCGGCCAGCGCTTCCAGGCAGCCCCGGTTGCCGCACCAGCAGTCCACTTTCAGACCGACGTCGATATGGCCGATATCGCCGGCACTGCCGTTAATGCCTCTGTACAGCTTGCCGTCGACAATAATGCCTGCGCCGATTCCTGTGCCGATTTTGATGTAGATCAGGTTATCGACTTGAAAGTTCAAGCCTTTGGCATGTTCGCCGACCGCCATGATATTTACGTCGTTGTCCACATAACAAGGGCAGTCGAAATATTGCGCCCAGAATTCGCGGATCGGGTACTGATCCCAGCCCGGCATGATCGGCGGCGATACCGGCAATCCGGTGGCGAACTCGACCGGCCCGGGGAAGCCGATTCCGATTCCCATTACGTTCCGTTTTTCGATCCCGTTTGCATCCAGCATCCCTTCGACGAGTTCATGAACTCGGGTCAACGTCTTCTTCGGACCCTCGTTCATAACCATCGGCGTACTTTTGTAATCCAGGATTTTGCAATCAAAATCGGAAATGCCGACCCGGACGGAGGCTGTGCCGAGTTCAACGGCGACGATCCATCCGGCTTTCTCATTGAGCGTGTACAGCTTCGGCTTCCGCCCCCCGCTCGACATGCCTACGCTGGCGCCGAGAATCAGCTTCTCAGAGGTCAGCCGTTCGACATGTTCGGATACCGCAGACAGCGACAATCCGGTGGCGGAGGCGATATCGGTTTTGGAGAGTGGCCTGCATGCCCGGCGGATCACCTGCAGCACTTGGGCCGTCATAGATGCAAGATTCATGGTTCACACCGCTTTCCTAGCCAAAAAGACGCTTTTGAGGCGTTTCAAACCTCCGAAATTGTTTTGTCCGAGCGTAATGACGATCAGAATGATGCCGATTGCGCCTGTCTGCATGACAGCGTTGATGTTGATCAGGTTGCAAATGTAAGCCAGCAAAGTGATGACAATGGTCGACAAGAACGTACCGATCACCGTGCCGCGGCCGCCGAAAATGCTCGCCCCGCCCAATACCGCAATCGTAACCGCCTGCAGGTTCATGATATCGCCTGCGTCGGGCCGCGCCGTAAGAAGCCGGGAGCTGCCGATGATGCCTGCAATCGCGCACAGGAGACCGGTCAGCATATAGGTGATCAGCCGCACGCGATCGGTGTTGATGCCTGCCAATTTCGCGGAGGCGTCGTTCGTTCCTGTCAGATACAGTTGATATCCGAAAAGGGATCGGCTCAGCAAGTAACCGATAATGATCAAAGCCGGCAAGTAGATGGCGATAAATTGGAACGGGATGTTGCCGAACATGACGCCCTGACCAAAAATCGCGAACTCCTCCGGCATGCCGGCAATGTTTACGCCGTTGCTGATCAGCAGTGCAAGCCCGTTAAAGACATACATGGTGGCCAGCGTGGCGATAATGGCCGGAATCCGCAGCTTTGTCACCATGTAGCCGTTGACGAAGCCCATGAAGACGCCGGACAGGATCGCAATGCCCACGGCTGCCCACATGTTTACGCCCTCCGCCATGAGGTAAGCGGCAATGATTTGCGTGAGCGCGTAAATCGCTCCAACGGAGAGGTCGATTCCGCCTCCGCCGGCCATGATGATCAGCGTCATGCCGAGTGCAATAAGGCCGATTTCCACGCCGAACGTACTCATGGAATAGATATTGTCGATGGACGTTGCGCCGGGATACAGCATGTTGGCGCCGACGACAACAATGACAATCAGAATGATCAGCGCAAGATACTGATTCAATGATTTGCCGAATGACTTCATCAGTTTGCGCCTCCTTTATCTCTCGAGAGACTGACCAGAACCGCGATAATGATCATCACGCCCATGACCACGCCTGTCCAGAACGGTTGAATGTGAAGCAGGATGACGGCGTTGCGGACCAGTTCAACCAGAATGGCGCCGAGGAAAGCGCCCATGATGCTTCCGCGTCCACCGCTGATGCTGGCACCGCCGATGACTACAGCTGCGATGACGCTGAGCTCGAAGCCTTGGCCCGACGAAGATTGCACGATCGGAGATTGTCCCAGGGACACGAGCGCCGACACGGCGACCAGCAAACCGGCAATGACATAAATGAAGACGAGCAGACGTTTGGTCGGAAGGCCGGCGAAGACGGTGGCTTCCTCGTTGTTGCCGAGCGCGTAGATGTACCGTCCCCATTTGCGGTTGTTCATCATGTAGCCGGAGACGAGCACCAGTACGATGACGAGCCAGAAAATCAGCGGAACGCCTGCCAGCTTGGTCATGATGAACCACTCCGAGAATTCCATCGGAATGTCGGTGCCCCAGCTGCCGCCCAACAACATAAATACGGCGGAGCGCCAGATGCTGAGCGTGCCCAGCGTCACGATAATGGCGGGGACCTTGTGCACAGCGATCAGATAACCGTTAATGAAACCGGCGATACATCCGGTCGCGAGTGCGGATACAATGATCAGCCACAGCGGAAGACCATGCTGTCCGCCCAAGGCGACGACGGTGGCCGTCAACCCCAGCACCGAACCGGCGGAAATATCGATGCCGGATGTGATGATGACGAGTGTCGCGCCGACTGCTGCAATGCTTACGATCGAGACACTGACCAGCACGCTGGACAAATTGCCTTGGTTCCAGAAGTTGCCGTCTGTCGTTATGGACAGGAAGAGAACGATAAGCGCGATTAGAACGAACAAGATAAATTCGTATTTCATCAAAAAGCTGTGTTTGAGCGACTCCATAGAGCCGCTTCTCGTTGCGGCAGTAGTTTGTGACACCGTTTACTTCCCTCCTATTCCGACCGCGCTGCTGAGCAGTTTTTGGGCGAGGTCATCCTGCGTCTCGTCGTATTCCGCGACGATCCGGCCGCGGTTCATGACCAGAATCCGCGAGCTGACGGAAAGCAGCTCCGGCAGGTCGGACGAAATGACGAGTACGGCGAGACCTTCTGCCGCGAGCGATTTGATCAGATCGTGAATTTGGCGCTTGGTCATCACGTCGACACCTTGCGTCGGCTCGTCGAGGATCAGCAGCTTCAAATCTTCCGCCATCCATCTGCCGAGCACGACTTTCTGCTGGTTGCCGCCCGACAGGCTCGAAATCGGATCGGAAGGCGCGCCGTATTTGATGCTCAATATTTTCTGGTATTTCTCCATGAGCTCGTTCGTTTTCCGTCTGTTTAAGGAAAAGAGCGGTCCCCGCAGCTTGCGGAACACGACGCTGATCAAGTTGTTCGAAATTGATTGGAACGAGAACACGCCTTGGGATTTGCGATCTTCCGGCAAATAACCGATCCCTTTGCTGATCGCGTCCTTGGGGTGCTTGATCTTCACCTTCCGGCCTTCGATCCATACTTCCCCGCGGTCCGCCGCTCTCATGCCGAACATGCTCAAGGCCACTTCGCTGCGCCCCGCGCCTACTTGCCCGTATACGCCGAGCACTTCGCCCGGCCAAATTTGCATGTCGATGTTCTCGAATTGGCCTTGCTTGCCAAGCTGTTTTACTTCGACTACGGGCTGCCGGCTTCCGTCCGGCTTGCTCAGCCGGACATCCGGTTGATAGTCGCGCATGTCCTTGCCCGACATCTTGGTGAGCAAGTCGTCGATGCTCAGCTCCTCTTTGGTGCGGTGCCCGACCGTGCGCCCGTCCGTCAGGATCGTCGCCTCGTCGGCGATCCGCATCAGTTCCTCAAGGCGGTGAGATATATAAACAACAGCTCTGTTGTTCTTTTTCAAATAGTCGATGATTTTGAAAAGGTGATCGATCTCTCCTGCAGACAAGATCGCGGTTGGTTCGTCGAAAATGATCAGTCTTGCGTCTTCTACGAGAGCTTTCAGAATGGTGACCAGTTGTCTGTGGCCCAGCCGCAGCGTACGGATTTCGCGATGAAGCAGTTTGACGTCAAACCCGAGCTGCTCGCAATACGGTTTGATCTTGCGTTCCATGGCGGCGAAATCGAGATTGCCCATCTTGTTCAGAATGGGGTCTGTCAGAAAAATGTTCTCCAGAACGCTCAGGTGCGGATAGGTCAACGGATCCTGGAAAACGGCCGAAAAACCGAGCTTGCGCGCAACGGACGGGTTGGCAATCTTCACCGGCTCGCCTTCCACGAACATTTGACCGGCATCCGGCTGGTGAACGCCCATGATTGTTTTGATCAAAGTGGATTTGCCTGCGCCGTTCTCCCCGACAATCGCATGAAGCTTGCCGGCTTGGAGGGAAATGCTGACGCTTTTTAACGCGTGGGTTCCGCCAAAAGATTTTGAGATATCAACGAGTTCCAATAAATGAGGCACGCGCTCAACCCCTTCCCTTCCCAATAGCTTGGTGTCCGGGTCTGCCGCACGAGCCGGCAGACCCGGACATTTTAATCTCTTAAGCCTGCTGAATTAGAAATCGTAGTTGTCGATATTTTCCTTGTCGAATACCAGCGGCGGTCCGAGCAGAAGCGACTTCGTTGCCGCGTCGTATTTCACCTTGCCGATGCCGGGAACGTCGTTCTCCGCTTGGAGCTCTACGCCTTTCAGCTGTTGGAGCACGCCCCAGACGGTGAGATAGCCCAATTTCTCCGGATCCCAAAGGATCGCTTTATTGATGACGCCGGCTTTGATGTACGGCTTGACGCCGTTCGGAATTCCGATACCGGTTATGGCGATTTCGCCGGTTTTGCCGGCTTGTTTAACCGCTTCCGCGATTCCCGGAGTGTTGGCTGCCGAGATGCCGATGAAGCCTTTGATATCCGGGTTAGCCGCAATGATTTGGGAGGCGATTTGCGTCGATTTGTTGATATCTTCGCCTGCGAATTGCGTATCCAGCAATTGAATCTTAGGCGCTTTCTCTGCCAACCGCTCTTTAACGAATCCGATCCATGCGTTCAGGTTGGTTGCGGTAGAGCCTGCGGACAGGATGCCTACCTTGCCTTCGCCGCCGACTTCTTCGGCGATGATATCGGCCATAGCGTAGCCGAGATCCTTATCCGTCGCTTGCTGGACGAAAAGGCTGCGGTCCGGATTGGTGACGTCGGAGTCGGATGTGAAGAACTTGATGTTTTGTCCCTTCGCCTTGCCGATCAATTGATTGAGAGCCGTCGGGCTGTTGGCCGCAACGCCTACCGCGTCAACTTTCTGATCGATAAGACCGCTTACATATTTGGCCTGTTCGGATACGTCGGCCGTCGTCGGGCCTTGGTAGATCCATTTTACGCCGAGCTCTTTGGCCGCTTTTTGAGCGCCTTTATCCATGCTGGTGAAATAGGGGAAGCCAACCAATTTAGGAACGAATGCGATCGTATACTGCTTGTCCGCACCGTTGGCGCCAGAAGCTGCAGGAGACGCTGCACCGCCTTCATTTTTTTTGACTGATACGCCGCAGCCTGCGAGCATGGCACCGATAACGGTTGTTGCCAGTACGATTTTTAGCATTTTGAAACTTTTCATGAAGTACCCTCCCGTATGTTTGTGCGAAAGCCCTTTCTGAAATCCCTTTCATGAAGAATCGAAATAATAGCCGTTTCCAGCATCACTTCCTTTCAGAAATTCCCTTTGACCAGCTTTTGGATAATGAGTTACGCTTTCAACCTTGATAGTTTTGAATATAAACCCTAATCTTTTAACAGTCAATGATAAAAAGTTAGAAAAAATTAAATTGTTATCCTTACTTTTACTGTGATAACAATCGGGTTTTTAATAAAAAATTAAAATTGCATAACAAAAAGCCTGCTGCTCCAAACTTGGAGATACAAGCTAGAATTTCACTCGACTGAACTTTGATAACTTCATTAGCGGTAAATAAATTTGGGTTATACTTCCTATACGATCAACCGTGAGAGGGCCTGGAAAAAGACGCTGACACCACTTAACTTGACAGGGGTAATTAGTAAGAGTACGATATGTTCTAATACCAGGTACTAATACTATATACTAAAAATAAATAGATGAGGGTGATCGATCATGAAACAGCCTTCCCAGCGCACGGACTTCGTATCGAAAGCTGAGATAACGGCAATCGGCAGCTATGTCCCTCCTAAAGTGATTACGAACTCGGACTTGGAGCAGATGGTCCAGACCGATAACGAATGGATCCTCCGCCGAACGGGGATTGAAGAACGCCATCAAGCCGCGGACGACCAGTTTACGAGCCATCTGGCCATTGCTGCCGTACAGGATCTGTTCGGACGCTTCCCGTCCTCACAGCAAGATGTAGACGCCATTATCGTCGCAACATCTACGCCGGACATGCCTTTTCCCTCTGTTGCCGCGCAAGTGCAGAAGGCGATCTGTGCCGCAAGATGCCTCGCGGTTGACATCAGCGCCGCCTGTGCCGGTTTCGTTACGGCTCTGCAAATGGCTAACGGACTCATTCTTAGCGGAGCGTATCGGAAAGTTCTGGTCATCGGCGCCGAAACACTTACCAAAATAACGGATTATACCGACCGTTCCACATGCATCTTATTCGGCGACGGTGCGGGCGCCGTTCTCATGGAAACCTCTGAAGAGGGTGCCCTGCTGGCTTCCAACGCCGTCACCGAAGGCACCGGCGGCAGTCATGTTTATTGCACGGGTTTATCCAAGCAATTGGACACCGAGATCTTACTCGGCCAGGGGAACTTGGTACAGAACGGCCGTGAAGTATACAAATGGGCCTTATCGACGATTCCTGAAGGGGTCACGGATTTGCTTCAAAAAAGTGGGCACCGGCTCAGCGACCTGGACTGGTTCATACCGCACAGTGCCAACCTTCGGATGATCGAGGCGATCTGCGAGCGACTTGAGTTTCCTTCTGACAAAGTCCTGGAAAGTGTCGTCCGCAACGGCAACACTTCCGCAGCATCAATTCCGTTGGCATTGGATGCAGCATACAAACAAGGCAAACTTAAACCCGGCAATCTGATGGCTCTATACGGATTCGGAGCAGGATTAACGCAGTCTGGTCTTTTGGTCAAGTGGACATTATCATAATGTAAAGCGCCCGTTCGTCGACTGCAATGTCGCAAGAACGGGCGCTTTCCTTTTGCCTTATTGAAGGCGATGAACTTGAAAGTAATGATCGGTTGTATCTTGGATTCGGATCGGAACGGCGGAGGTTTTCGTTACTCCGTTGCTGTAAGTCACCGTAAACACAAAAGTATAGGTGCCCTCCGCAAGCTTCTCAAAAGAGATACTCGTATCCCCTTCCTTAAGAAGTCCTTTCCAGATGGCTGGTAATGCAGGGCTGGCAGATAAACTCTTCTGCAGCGCAGACGCAGCCGCCGCTTTCACCGCAACCGGCTTTGTACCTGAATTTCCTGTGCCCGTGACGGAAGCCTCCAACACGAACGCTTCACCGGCCCAGAACCAATCGGCGGGGCGCGGCGCTTTGGGATGCCTATCATTGTAACGGAGCCGGTTCGCTTCCCAGGCGTCCGTATGGCGAACATAACCTTGAACGCCAAGTGCGCGGACAAGCAAAGTCTTGGTTTTGATGACCGGAGCCGCTTTGCCGTCGCTGATTGTCTGCCGGATCGTCCAGGTGCCGATGGCCGATGCACCGCTTGGAATGGCAAATGCAGGCCCGACAGCGGTGTAGGGATAGCTGCTGTTAAACGTCTGATCATGCCGCTTGGTACCCGCCGGGTCCACGATCTCGTATCGAATGGTTAGTGCATCTCGTTCATTGTCGCCTACACCCGTAGAACGAATATGGAGTGTATCGCCTTCATACACGGGCATCGTTGTATTGTCAGGGTCATATGTGTAAGCTGTAAAGTCTCCGAATGGCGGTGTGTTTCTAATAAATTTAACTTGCACGGTTTTAACTTCCACATTGCCGTTAGGCGTTCTTGCCGTCCATTCAAACGTGTAGGTCCCGTCGGGTATAGAACCGGTCGGAGTATAAAGGACATTCCATTGCTTGCTTCCTATACCTGCTGTGGATGATACAGAGCCCGTCAAGCTCAAGGCCTTCTGAAACGGCATTCCTTTGAAAGCGACAAGAGTAACCTGACTCGGATACTCTGTCGTAGCGGCGGTAAATCTGAACGGATACCCCAATATGATCGTATCGGTAGTCTGGCCGTCGGAGTTTGTGATACCCGGAACTAGATTGATCGGCGTCAACACTTTAACCGTGAAGTCTTTGCCCGCGGCGACGCCGCCCGACCCGTTCGCAGAGATTCGGTAGGTATAGCTTCCATCAGGGGCAACTGTCGGAATTTGAGTCACGACATCGTCCCACAATATATCACTTCCGTTTTTAGTGCCGGTAAAATAATGCGAAGTTTTATTGATATAGCCGCCCATTGTGAATTGCATATCCAGTGAATAAGGGAAACGTGTCCACAACTCGTAGGCCGTAACACTTTCACCGGCCGGCACACCGCCCGCTAAAGTGAAGCTCCCGTCCGTCGACTTCAGCTTGGCTTTCAGCTGCGGCGGCGGGGATGCCGCAAGCGTAAAATCCAGCACGAATGGGTCGGACCAGGCTCCCTCTATATCTTGCACCACATACTCCAAGTGATAGGTTCC
The DNA here is from genome assembly GCF_000829465.1 of Cohnella kolymensis. GTDB lineage: Bacteria > Bacillota > Bacilli > Paenibacillales > Paenibacillaceae > Cohnella > Cohnella kolymensis. The sequence goes on from NZ_JXAL01000027.1 coordinate 32,719, forward strand.
GGGCGCCAATTTGTCAGGGATTTGATAATACCACTCTCCCCCGACCCGGTAGCTTATTTTCCTCTCTTTAATTCCACGGCTTATCGGGTCGCTGATGTTATGATCCAGATCATAGGATTCATCAACCCAAGATGTGTTATAGCAGGTGCAGCTTAAGTCGTACGTCCAATCCAAAGCGGCCAATGCGATCGGCTTTCGATGTGCACGTATAATTGTTTTCGCTTCGTTCGACCAGTAGCTGTAATGCGCAAGTGCCGGGTCGGTGCTCGGCTCATCCTTTACTCTTCGATATACTTGATATTCGCCCGGTAACGAGAAACTCGTCCTTAGCGTCTCGGTTGTCCAAGATCCGGCATCATATTTTTCAACAGCATAAGCCGCGCGCCCCAACGAATTATCATAGTAGCTGTCATTGTGGACATACATCGTTTGCGGCAGCACAATCGGGTCGGATTCGGGATCGGTTTCATCCGTCAGCATATTGAAAGATTCTCCGATCAGCACGGTTTGAGAAGCCGTCGGAGGATTATTAGATGCAATATAATCTACGATTCTAGCAATGATTTCCTCAATAGGCTGACCGATATTCGCAATGAAATGGTCATGAGTTGTCTGTGTCTTGATCGCTTCCGAGCCTACGAGGATGATTTTGCCGTCTGACAAACCTTTCACTTTATTAAAATCCGGCAGCTCATTGATGATATTGTCTGAAATATAGATCAGATACTTGTCGGCGACAGTTCGAACATAGGGATTCGAATAGGGCTGGCGGACATTTTTGTAGATGGTGCCTGTATAGGTTGCATACCAATTGCTGACCCATCTGATATCCGATACCCAAACCTCTTTGTAAGTTGTGTCGACCCAATAGGTTTCGGTTTTCGTCGTTGAATTTGAACCGAGACTGCAAGGGGGCGCATGGCTGTAAACAGGTCTGCCTGGTCCGGCAGAGCCGTAGCACCAAGGAATTTCTCTGGTTGCCGTATGTCCCGGAACATCAACGACTGTCTGATTGCCTCCGAAATCACGGTAAGAGCCGTTGTCAGAGGTAGACTGCCGGTTCAGTGTTCCACAGTATCCGTTAGAACAATAGTCATAAGTACCTGGCGGATAACTGCCTGTGTTAACCACAGTTGAAGCGGCTTGAGAGTAAGTATAAGTATGCATGTCCCAGACATTTAAATTCGGGTCGATTCCTTCGTAACGCAGCTGGTTGTTTATTTCAACTCCATTCCCTCTTACATAATCGATTTTACTTTGAGACAAGTTCTTATCCAGCAGCATGGCAGCGTCGACTTGTTGACGGATGGACGGTATGTCTGTATATAAGTCTGCGTAAGGTATGTAGTTATCCAACTCAAATTCAAATTGTGTTTGACTCACCCTTTTATCAGCCGAAGTTATGAATTCAGGGAAAGTCTCCTGTCCGAAGTCTTCATCAACCGTTGCCACGATTCGGTATTTGCCCAGCTTGCTCTGAGACGGCTTATATTGCGACAAAGGTCCATCGAAGCTCTCAAGAAGCTCGGAGTAAGACTCATCATCATCCGCATCGTAATAAACGTCAAAATGTTGATTCCGGATAATATCGCCGTCCGTGCTCACCGCATCATAGAACAACGTAAGAGATTCATTGCGCGAAATTTGGCTTGAATACGGGTGCATTATGATGGCCGGTTTATAGTCTTCTAAAGCGCTGAAAGGTAGCACGTAAGGGTCGGACGTTCGGCCCAGAGCGTTGGTTACAGTTAGGGTGAGTTGATACTCGCCGGGCTTTTTATATAGAAACTCCTTATGATCCGCACCGTCTGCTTTCATTCTTCGATCCGAGTCAGATCCTTCAATAGCACTCCAATTCCAATCCGCGCTAATAATTGGGTAAGTCGCAATAACAAGCGGATCGTTGGCATCCGGAGCGCTGGATGTGTTATCCACCGACATTTTGCGATTTTCTTTGAAGGAACCGCCGTAGAATTTAAATTGCGCTCGAGGTTTGGTATCGTGCACGTTAATAACCCGCCAAGTGTCACACATCACCGCTCCATTCTCGTCTTCTCCCGGCTTAGGTGTCCACTTCACCGAAACGATATGCAGCCCTTGGATATCATCGCCGAACACATACTTACCGCTCCAAAATTCATCCGCATCTATGGCCACCCCATCGACCGTTACCGATCGGTCGGCGATCCGGGACAAATCCGTACCATCAGACGCGCCAAAAGGAACGATGTCAAACGCATCGCCAGGGATATTCGGTTGACATGTGAGCGGGGGCGGACCTCCTGGCTCCGGCGGGGGTGTGTTAGAAGGAGTGCTGTCTTCCTCGGGCGCTTCGCCGTTAAAAATATACGTTTTCTGAGTGGTATCTTCATCGGCCTGACTATTATTGTAATAATACGTCCTCGCAGTGAGGATGATTTTGAGAGTATCTCCAGCTTTGAGTTTGGATTTATCAAGCTTCAGAGCCAGATCCGGGTTTTTGGATGCATTTTTCTTTTTATCTTTTAAAGTTAAATCGCCATTATTGCGCGAGGTGAGAATCTGAGTTTCCGATCCTCCCGGATAGGTGTAGGTAACCTCGAACTCCCATTTTTCAATATCAAAACGAGTGTAGTTCAGAGTGCGTTCCAAAGTATCCGTTACATACTCGTCATCGTTAATTTCACCGGATAATTTCCACTTCCATATCGTACCGTCGGCAATTTTGCTTAAATCAGTGGTCGTAATGTTGGCGTCGGGCACGATTGAAGCTGTAATTCCAGGCCTTTTCTTTGTTTGTATCTGGTCCAAAACATAGGACTGATACCACTGCCTCCCATCGGAATTCACATGAAAAAGTCTCCCTGACCCAGGAGCCTGCGACGTCGGGGCTTGCTGCACATACATATAGTCAAAAAGATTCTTAGGACTCCGAGGATCTGTGACAGAATCTTTCGCCTGATAGCGAACCGTGACTTGATTGCTTTTGATTATATGGTTGACTTCATTTACGAAATATTCTCCTCTTCTGTAAATGTCTTGAGGTTTTGTTACTCTATCCCCCCAGATGGGACCGAAGCCGTTAGGTTTATTTCTATTTCCCTTGAGTAACTCACTTTCCCATGGATGGTAGACGTATTTTTTTAAATCCGGGTCAATACCGCTATATGCATCAGTTGGAAAAAAGACATTCGTATATAGATTGCCGTTGACATCCCAGCCATAATATCGGTATTCTCCGTTACCCACGCCGTATTTCGTGAAAGCGGGATGAGTTACCTGAACCCCACCTTGGTCAACTTCTTTCTCAACACTTGCTTTATAGACAGTGCCAGTTAAATCCTGCCAAGACGTTTTGAAATCACTAGGGCCATTTGCTGATTCCTGTGTTCCATATGCAATGACTCTTTGATCCCTATAGAGCTTGGCGTTAAATTCAACCCAGTCATTTGGATTCGTCTTTTTATTCACACAAATAATTCCATTTGGTGGCTGTACATCGGGAAACCGCTTCTTGTATGCACCCTCGCAAATTTCCTTGCTACTGGTTGCTTGAGCGATCCCTTCTGGATAAAGCGGCAGACTTATTGCGATGAATGCAAAAACAACGAGATATATCATAATATTATGATGTAATTTTTTCATAAAGTGTCCTCCTCCAACTAATCAATACATTAAAAAAAACACCTCTTTAACAACGCACGGTTTGTGCATTATTAAAGAGGTGCTTCCCCAATAACTTCCTTTTATCTAGTTAAATCTTATCTTGGTATGCGGATATCCCTACATTTATAAAATCCGTATACGAGTTAATAATAACCTGCCTACCTTCAATAATTTTACTGCTCTGATTATACTTATTTGTTCGTGCAGACTGAAGTGTTACCTTCACTTCAGTAAAAAATTCTCCGATGCTATCTTTAAAAATTAGGGAGGAGAAATAATTTATATCATCAGTCGCTCTCTCAAACATACCAATTTCTGTAGAAATGGTCATTGTATATACGTTACCAGTGAAGCTTATGCCAAAATCAGAGGTGGTTGGCTCATGTAAATTTACATAGAATGTATCTTCAAAACCTTTTAGTTTGAACCCTTCATTTTTATAATACAAGAGTTGTCCCGTATAAGCATTCGTTGCGCCGGGATAGTCTTTTTGTCGGGCGTACATGTTGTCGTAAACCATTTTCATTTCTTCGTTGGCGAACACGAAGGTCATCGAACCATATCCCGGCAGAGGAACGGTAGAGTAGGGAACGCCAGCTAAATTGACTTCTGTTTTCTTACGCAGCGAGTCGTCGGCCAGGACCATGCATATTTGGGCGGCTTCTGCGCGGGTAATGGTCGCTTTCGGATTAAAGTAGCCTTGTTCGTTACCGTTCATAATGCCGCGAAGGGCAACATCACCAATGTATTCTTGGAAGTATGTATCTGACCTATTAAAATCCTTAAAAAGCTGGGCGCCTGCAATCATCGCATATTCTCTTGAAAACGGCCCGTGAAATATATCATCCACGTTATTAAGAATTTTTGCTGCACGCTCGCGGGTTAAAGGTTCATCGTACCGGCCGGCATATTCATCCGAGATGATACCGAGGTTTTGAGCCGTCGCGATATAGTTTGAATACCACGGCGAGCCTTGTTCGAAATTCACCGTACCCGAATTGAAAGAGCTTTGATACCACTCGGGAATCATAGCCAGATATTGATCCCCCCACCAGACAAAACCCGATGAATTGTCCGTAAGCGACATAAAGGTCATTTTAATAAATTCAGCCACGGTCACCGAATCATGAGGACGAAACGTGCCGTCCGTGCCGCCTTTGATATATCCCTTGTGGACACCCAGCATAATCGGTTCATAAGCCCAATGATTTACCGGCAAATCCTTAAACTTAGGCGCGGCAGGCGTATCATTTTGAGCATAGACAGGAACAGCTAGAGCAAAAGTCATCGCAGCTAAAATCAAGATCCATTTTTTCAAACACAGCACTCCTTAGATATATTGTTCAGATCATTCAGCAATAAAAAAAGAAAGCACGGGCCGACATCGGTTAACGTCTGCGGGTGCTTCCTCGCGTTGATATCCTATTTTTAATAATTTTATTATATAAAATATTGTCAAAATTCGTCAACAGGTGGAGATTCGCACTCGCATGTGCTGTCGGCACAGAGCCGGCGCATACGCCCATTTTGTCCGCATCAAAGTGAGATGGGGCCGTGACTACCCGCTGTTACGGACATTTTGGGCGTATCGGTTCATGATTGCATGTTCTGTCGGTCCAAAAGCCGGCTGATACGCCCGTTTTGTCCGCATCAAAGTGGTTGAGGCCGTGACTACCCCACTGATACGGTCATTTTGGGCGCATGGGCCAGTTACACCTGCTGCTCATAAGCCATTTGGTGCCCCTCTTCGAACCCTTTGGCAAAGCCGGCATAATGCCCATCATGGTATGCCTCATCATCGTCGGCGCTTTTACTTGCTCTTTTGTTATGTCGTCTCGGCTGACTTTGCGTCTTCTCAATCCGCAGCTTAGCATTTCTAACATCGGCATTTCGATGCTTGCTTTTCACTCGTCAACTCGCCTCCCCAAGTTGCGCATACGATCCCCCGGCTGCTACAATGGCTGCTTCAACAAAGGCGGTGCAATGATCGGCAGCCCCTCAGCCCTTTCCTCAAGCATCTTGTCGGAAACCGCCAAAGACGGCTTCAAATGCAAGCTCCAAGCCTGCATGGCGGCTGAGCTGGTAATCTTCCGAATTGTCCCCCCCTCGACATGGTAGCTGGCTCCATCCGGCAGCCTGGCGATACCGATATCCAGACCGATCGGATCTCCCAACCCACGCCAGCGCCGTTCTGCCTCATGTGCGGTAATCGGGGCGCCAACCGGCCACCGTCGTAGGTCGATCTGCGAAATGCGTGTGATAGGGAAAGACACCACTCCTTCGATCTGTCTGCGCTGCCCGTTCTCAATCCAGTAAATGTTGGCACCGAACCCTTGAACGGCAACCCGCTCCGGATAAAACGATACCGAGGTAATCGTTTCTCCATGGCTGATATGCTTATGACTGCGCACACGATGAATCCACTCATAGGGATTGTTCCATTTGTCTATGAAATAAAAGCGGTCATGATCATCGACAGTTGCTGAACGATCAGCGGAAGCCCCGCCGCCTTCTCCGCCAATGTTATGAACGCACGCATCGTTTGCAATGACAAGACTTTTGCCGAGCAGCCTTACCCGTATGCTGTAATTGTCATCCACAAAATTGGAGTCCTCGTATCCTTCGTCAAAATAACCCGCCTCTTCGAACAGCTTCCGGCGGAACAGCAGACAATAGCCCGTCAAACGATCAGTTCGGCGCCAGGGGGATGCATCCGGCCGGTTATCGTTTCGCTCGAACTCGGTAACCGGACTCACCATGCCGATTCCGTCGTCGCTGTTCAAACAGACAAGCATATTGTCCAGCCAATTATCGGTTACACACGTTTCGCTACGCATCAGCACAATTGTTGTGCCTTTGGCCATCATCATTCCCGCGTTAAGCGCGCCTGACAACCCTCGGTGGGAGTCCATAATTCTGCTGCGCATCAATCCTTGAGCCTTCTGCAAATAATCCGCAGTTCCGTCAGTCGACGCATTATCCACCACGATAATTTCATAGGACGAATTCGTATACGCAGCAATGCTGTTGATACATTGCCGGAGCATATCAAGCTGATTATGCGTTGCAATTACAATGCTGGTTCCGTCAAACAACTTCGGATAATTTTGAATGCCGTATTGCACACCTTGGCGGTAGCCTTCTCGGAAACCCACCCGATAACTGACTTTCCGCTGCGATTCAGTGGCAGAAAGAGATGCTCTGCGGCGGTTCTTGATATTTCGGAGTAACGATTGCGCATCCGCCATACCCATCACCTCTGTTAGGGGATTGTGCCCTTCAATCTCCTTCCTGCTTCCTCCAGCGACCGGATATCTTCTACATCAGCGCCCGCTTACTTTTCACTGTAATCATGGAAAATGAACGTATCCTGGCAGACGAGGAGGCTGAGGCCTAGACGCCTGCTGCGAATGCTGTAGTCCTCTTCCGCCTGCTCTGCGCCGGACAGGCGTTCATCCAATAGGCCGAGTTTTTCCATTAGTGCCCTTTGAAACGCGACGCATACGCCGAGGAATGTTTCGACCCGCTTCCACTTTTCCGGATCCGAAATATTGACCTCTGCGGCAATTCTTTGAAATTCCTCAATATTTTCAAAAGGGTAATGGACTTTCTGCGAATCGCCGGCACGATTCAATACCGGAGCGACAATACCGATGTCCGAACTGCTGTATAGCGCTTCTTGCAAATTGTTAAGCCAATTTGGGCTCACTACTGTGTCACTATGCAGCAAAACCAGCGTGTCGCCTGACGACAATAGAAGCCCTTTGTTGCAGGCGACGGAAAACCCTTCATTACGCGGCAATGAAATGATAGGAAGTTTCTCTCGCCTGCACCAGTCTGCTGTCCCGTCGCTGGAAGCACGATCCACAACGATAATTTCATGGGAGGTATTCGTATGTTCGCGTATCGATGCGATGCAATTTTGCAGCAAACCAAGCCGGTTATACGTCGGTATGATGATCGATGCTTTTGTCATCGTTTTCGATCCTCCAGAACATTGCGATTGCGGATCAAATCGGCAAACCGTAACCGGCTTCCCCTAACGCTCAAAGCTTCTCGCAATGCTTCCACATGATCGCCTGCGGATGTTCTCCATTGGTCGGCAATTAATCGGCTCTTACTGCGCTTCGGCGGTTTAACCGCACCTCCGAGTCCGATGCGCAAACCGGCCAGAATCGCTGCGGCATGCGCTTTGGCAGGGACCGCAAGCCTCGGGGCGCCGATGGTGTTGAAAGCGCGCCTGGTAAGTGCAAAGGGCAGCGTCGACAAGGAGTTGTTTTTCAAATCCTGCCTCCGTAAGCTGGCATTCAAAAATTCAGGGATATGCTGGGCACCGTCTCTTTCGTGAAATAAGCCCATGCTGGGCGAAATGTCATTTAAGGCAACATCCAGCCCATTGTCGCACTCCCACAGGAAGCGAGCCAAGACTTCCGCATCTGCTTTGTGCTCAGCGTCAACGAATAACAGAATATCGGATGCCGCTAATTTGGCGCCCAGTGCCCGTCCGACATCGGCGTCTATCGTGTCCGGCAGATGGGCAATCAGCGTTCTTCTGCTGTTTCTTGCGGCAGTAAACAATTCGTCCGAGGCATTGTGCAGCACTGCGATAATTTCCGTCAGCGGAAGTTGATCGAGCCGCTTCAAAACTTTTTGCAGAGCCTTCGGGTCTTCACCGGCACAGACGATGGCACAGGCCGTTCTCCGAAGGGGTACGGGACATACATCGCTTTTCATGCCGCAGCCCTTCATAAATCCGCGGATATAATCTTTGCCTCTATGCAGAATGACTTTCCATATGGGCACTTTGAAAGCTTTGGTTCTGCGGTAATATTCGTACCAGTGCTTGCAGGCGGCGTGCCGGAGCTGGTCCTCAGTCGCTTGGAACCGTTCGCTTCTAAGCCAAGCTTTCCCGTGCTTCAGTCCAGCGGAATAATCAACGTACGCTTCGCCTTTGGATACGGGATGGTCCGAGCTTGTCATCCGGCTGCCTGAGCCGGGACCCCCTGGCGCAGCCCCGCTTCGTCGTTTTTTCATCCTATTTCACCATCCATCGTTGACGGGTTACATCCTCATATCCGCCCCGGGCATCAGTCTGTGACATCCACCACTCAATGGCTTCCAAATGATCTCCCACAATAAGACGTTCCAACGAATATTTGCGTTTGCCTCGCCTTCGGTTCAGCCGTCCTACATTCACGAATATGACCCGGCGTACGTTCAGACCTTTATGGATAGCCTTTGCCTGCGCCAACGGAGGTACCGAAAGTGCGGGGGAGCCAATAGCATCAAGCGCTTTGCGGCTGAGTGCGTGCGGCACTGCCGTCAACGATGCGCCTTGTAAATCGGGTCTGCCGAGCAATTGATTTAATGCATGCTTGGCAAGAACGACTCCGTGCACCTTTGACCTTTTAACGGGACCCGAATAGTCGTTCAGCGCCACGTCTACCCCTTTCGCTACGGCGTTCACAAATGGCTTCAGCTTCACAGCAGGGATAATCATATCGGCGTCAATAAACAACAGAATGCTCCCTTTCGCATTGTCGGCGCCTATAGATCTGCCGACATCGTGTCCAAGCGGACGGTCATAGACGAGTACCTTGGCGCCGCTTCTTTGTGCGATTCCGAGTGAACCGTCTGTAGAACCGTTAACCACAACTATGACTTCCGTACGGGGGTGCACACGGAAGGCTTCTCGAATAACGCTGGACAGTTTTTGTCTTTCATTCATGACCGGTATGACAACGGAGACTAAGGGTCGGTAAGACCTCCGGCTTTTACCGAATTTGTTCGACAGTCTATCCACCCCCATGAAATTCGGGCCAATGCGTACATGACATTGTATGTTTGCCGTGTCCATTCGCAACGGCATATGTACTATTCCGGTACCGGCCTGAGCGCTAAAAAGCGGCTCCGGGGATTCGGAGCCGCTGCAGAGTCAAGCTATGCTTTTTTCCCGATGGCAATCCATTGAATCCATCCTTTAGGCTCCGGAGCCAGTCGAGTACGGATGATCTCCAAGTCCGCTTCATTAGGCCGTTTGCCGCTCAGAATGCAGCCGCATGAAGGATGATCCGACATCGCGACCAGAACATAAGAATCATCCGCGAATGGGACTGAGAACGACACCGTGAGCTTGATGGATTCCATTGCGCCTTGGAAATTGTACTGCTCGCTGCCGAATGCCATTGTCACGTCGGGCATTTGAGCCGCAACCGGCATGAAAGAAAGCTTCGAAGGGCTCACGCTGCCGTCTGCCAAATGCCGGTCAGTTACGCTGGCCGCTGCGAGTTTGTCTCCACTGACACTGCCGTCGGCTAGATGTTGTTCCGTTACACTGGCTTCAAGCATTTCCGGCACCTCACCGGCGATCGCCGTTGAAGCTTGCTGTGAAAGTTGGATCTGCGTCAGCGTAAGCTTCGTTAGAAGATCCTGAACCTCAGGCGAGAGCTTCGACCCGCTGACGGCTCCATCTGCTAGGTGAGCCTCCGTTATACTTTCTGAGGCCAGCTTCGAGCCGTTGACGCTTCCCTCCGCCAGATGTGCTGCCGTAACAACGTGCTGGCCGATGTGAATTGACGTAACAACCTGTTCCCCAAGGTGGTGAGGCAGAATGGAGCTCGGAGTGAGGTGAACGGAGCCAATGCTTCTTACGGCAATATTCTCGGCATTGACAGCTGCAGGCGCGAGCAGGTTCGCTGTAATACTTGCTTTACTCAGCTTGTCGCCGGTAATGGACGCATCAGCAATATGATGATTTGCAACCGAACCGGGTACCAGCTTCTCCGACGTAACGGCGCCATCCGCAAGTTTTCTCCCGTCAACCGCCCCATCCGTCAGCTTCTCGGTCGTTACACTTTCTTCGGCGAGTTTCGTCACTGTTACGCTGCATTCAGCAAGGTGTTCTGTCTCTATACTGCCTGCCGCCAGCTTGGCGCCTGTTACACTGCCTTCCGCGAGGTGCTCCGCCGCTACGCTGTTTTCCGCGAGCTTCGCCCCGTTCACACTGCCATCCGCCAGATGCTCTGCCGCTATACTGCCTGCCGCAAGCTTGGCGCCTGTTATGCTGCGGTCCGCAAGGTGCTTTGCCGTTACAACCTGCTGCTCAAGGTGGCTGGACGTAATGGCCTGTTCGCGAATGTGGAAACCGAGAATCGAATTGGGACTAATGTGAGAAGAGATTATCGTCCGTTCAGAAATATGACGGGCATTGACAGCTCCAACTGCAAGCTGTTCCGCTGTAATGCTCGCTTTGCTCAGCTTATCGGTTGTAATTGAACCTTCGGCAATTTGCTCCGGTCCAACTGAACCGTAAGCCAGTTTCGAAGTTGTAACGGCGCCGTCCGCCAGCTGCTCCGCTCCGACCGAACCTGTCGCCAGTTTCCGGCCGGTAACCGCACCATCCATCAGCTTCGCAGTCGTTACGCTCTCGTCAGCCAGCTTAGCTTGACTTACACTGCCGTCGGCAAGATGAGCTACCGTTACGGCCTCCTGCTGGAGGTGACTGGAGGCAATGACCTGTTCGCCGACGTGATAACCGAGAATCGAACTTGGGCTGAGGTGCGAGGAGCTGATGCTTCGTGCGGGAATCTTCTCCCCATTCACAGCACCTGGGGCGAGATGCTCAGACGTTATCACTACGTTACTGAGTTTGTCGAAGGTGATCGCGCCGTCCGCGATCTGATCGCTGCTGATCGCCCCGTAGGCCAGTTTGGCAGAGCTGACGGCGCCGTCAGCCAATTGTTCCGTTCCGATGGAGGTGATCGCGCCGTCCGCGATCTGATCGCTGCTGATCGCCCCGTAGGCCAGTTTGGCAGAGCTGACGGCGCCGTCAGCCAATTGTTCCGTTCCGATGGAGCCTGCCGCAAGCTGCTGTGCGGAAACCGCACCGTCCATCAGTTTGTCGGACGTTATGCTTCGGTCAGCGATATGATCCGCATTTATTGAACCGGCTGCCAGTTTTTCTCCGGTAAGCGCACCGTCCATTACCTTATCTGATGTTATACTGTGGTCGGCAAGCTGCTCCGGACCTACTGAGCCGACTGCCAGCTTGACGCCGGTTACGCTGCCGTCCGCGAGGTGCTCTGCCGTTAAGCTGCCTGCCACCAGCTTCCCTCCCGTTACAGTGCCGTCAGCGAGGTGTTCTGCCGTTACGCTGCCAACCGCCAGCTTCGCCCCGTTCACACTCCCGTCCGCAAGATGCACCTCAGTTATACTTCCTTCTGCCAGCTTCTCCCCGAACACGATGCCTTCCGCCAGGTGTTCTGCCGTTATGCTGCCTGCCGCCAGTTTGGCGCCGGTTATGCTGCAGTCAGCAAGAAGTTCCGTCGTTACAGCCTGCTGTTCAAGGTGGGTAGACGTAATAGCCTGTTCGCCAATGTGGAAACCGAGAATCGAACTTGGGCTGATGTGGGAAGATCCAATGCTCCGTTCCGAAATATGAAGTGCATTGATCGCGTCCGGTGCGAGCTGATCAGCTGTAATGCTCGCTTTGCTCAGCTTATCGGCTGTAATTGAACCGTCGGCAATTTGCTCCGGTCTAACTGAACCATAGGCCAGCTTCGAAGTTGTAACGGCTCCGTCTGCCAGCTGCTCCGGACCTACCGAGCGAGCCGCCAGCTGCTGTCCTGTAACCGCACCGTCCGCCAGCTTGTGCGACGTTATGCTGTGGTCAGCAAGCTGCTTCGTGCCTACCGAGCCGTCCGCCAGCTGCTCCGCACCGACCGAATCTGTCGCCAGCTTCCGGCCGGTAACCGCACCATCCGTCAGCTTCGCAGTCGATACGCTTCCGTCGGCCAGCTTCGCATTACTTACACTGGCATGAGCAAGATGTGCTTCCGTTACGGCCTCTTGCTGAAGATGACTGGAGGCAATGACCTGTTCGCCGATGTGATAACCGAGAATCGAGGCTGGAATGAGATGAGAGGAGCTGACGGTCCGCGAGGAAATCTTTTCCCCATTCACAGCGCCTGCCGCGAGATGCTCAGACGTTATCACTACCTTACTGAGTTTGTTGAAGGTAATCGAGCCGTCCGCGATCTGCTCGCTGCTGATCGCCCCGTAGGCCAGTTTGGCCGAGGTAACGGCGCCGTCAGCCAATTGTTCCGTCCCGACCGAGCCTGCAGCAAGTTGCTTTTCGGTGACCGCACCGTCCATCAATTTATCGGACGTTATACTATGTTCGGAAAGCTGCGCCTCACCTACTGAACCTGCCGCCAATTTCTCTCCGGTTACCGCACCGTCCATTAGCTTGCCGGTCGTTATACCTTGATCGACCAACTGCTCTGCTCCTACAGATCCTTCTGCGATCTTCGGCCCGGTAACCGCACCGTCCATCAGCTTTTCGGACGTAATATTGCGGTCGGCAAGCTGCTCCTCGCCTACTGATCCTGCTGCCAATTTCTCTCCGGTTACCGCACCGTCGCTTATCTTATCGGTCGTTATACTGTGCACGGCAAGCTGCTTCGTACCTACTGAGCCGGCTGCCAGCTTCTCTCCGGTTATCGCGCCGTCCGACAGCTTGCCGGTCGTTATACTTTGATCGGCCAACTGCTCCGCACCAACAGAACCTGCTGCAATCTTCTGCGCGATGACTGCACCGTCCAATAGCTTGTCGGTCGTTATACTGCTCTCCGCGAGATGCTCCGCATTTATTGAACCGGCTGCCAATTTCTCTCCGGTAACCGCACCGTCCATTAATTTCTCGGCCGTAACGCTCTGATCAGCCAGCTTCGTCCAACCTATGCTGCCGTCAGCCAGCTGTTCCTGTCCCACCGAGCCTTCGGAGAGCTTCGATGCAGTAACGGCGCCATCAACCAACCGGTCTCCTTCGATCAGGCTTCCGGCAGCAGCAAGTATCTCCAGCAGCGAAGGCGCAAGGTGATCCTGACTGATTTCGCCGGCTGCCAGCTTCAGTCCGGTGACCGAGCCGTCCGCCAGCTGCTCTGATCTGATCGCGCCGGCCGCCAGCTTCGCGCCGGTCACCGAACCGTCTAATAACTTGTCGGTCGTTATGCTCAGGTCGGCCAGTTGCATCGAACCTACCGAACCGTCCGCCAAGCGTTCTGAAGTGATCGGGCTTGCGGCTGTTTTTAGACATTTCAATAAGGATGCTGAGAGAATTTCAGCAGTGACAGCCCCCGGTGCGAGCTTCGCTGTCGTCACGGCACCGTCAGCCAATTGCTCTTCTTCTACCGCGCCGGACCCCAGTTTTTGCGCCGTAACCGAGAAATCCAGCAGCTTATCGGATGTGACACTGTTGTCGGCCAGCTGATCCGACGTAACCGATCCGTCCGTTAAATGCTCTGATCCTACCGCATTCACCGCCAGCTTCCGGCCGGTAACCGCGCCGTCTAACAGCTTGTCGGTCGTTACACTGTGACCGGCCAACTTGGACGCTGTTACACTGCCTTCGGCCAGCTTATTTTCCGAAACAGCCCGTTCCATCAAATGTGTGGAGCCGACCGCATTCGGTTCCATCCGCTCTGCATCGATACGGCGTTCCGCCATCTTGACCAGATCAAACATATCAGGCGCGAGATGTGACAGGGCGACTGTTCCTTTGCGAAGGTGGAAACCATGTACGGACTCCGGTTTAAGGTGCTTTCCGCTGATGCTTTCAAGCTGCAGCTGCGCACTGCCGACACTGCCGACGGACAGCTTATTGGAGGTTACGCTTTCGTCGGCAAGCTTATCTGCTGTAACGGCGCCGTTTGCGATAGAGAACTCGGCCACGCTGAACGGGGACAAATGACTGGTCTTCACAATGCTTTCCTGCAGATGGATGGAATCGACAGAACCGGCCTCCAAATGATTGGATGTTATTGAATGCTCCGCAAGATGGCTTCCGTTGATTGTTCCGCTTTTCAGATGTCGGCCCTCGACACTGTCCGCCGCCAGCTTTTTGGATGTTACAGCCTCATCACTCAAATGATGCTCACGGATGCTCTTTTCGGCCAGATGGACTCCGAGTATCGACTGCTCGGCAAGATGAGGCTTTGTACCGCTTCAGGCGACAGATGAGACGAATTTACCGCTCCTTCGGCAAGACGCTCGGATGTCACCGCCGCATCCGCCAAGATGGATGTAGTTACGATTCCGTCACTTAAATGCTTTCTTTTCACTGCGCCGGATTGAAGATGGTTGGAGCCCACAGCGCCTTCCGCCAATACGCGTGCCGTCACCGCCCCATCCTTCAAAGCACGCTCGTAAACGGAATCTTCGTCCAGCTTGGCGGAAGTGATGCTGCCGTCAGCCAGTTTAACCGTGGTCACAGCCAGATCCGCCAGTTTATCCGTCGATACGCATTCGGGCGAAAGTTTTAACGAGGTGATTAAATGGTCCGTAAGATGATGCGAAAAAACGGCGCGAATCCCAAGCTGCCGTTCGCCGACCGAGCCGGGTGCCAGTATTTTGTCCGTGACCGATTCATTTTGCAGGGCAGCCGTACCGACTGCTCCATTCGCCAAGTGGGCGGTTTGGACAGCTCCTTGGCGCAAATGGCGGCCTTCCACCGAATCCGGTGCCAGCGCTCCCGTCACAACCGACTCGGCGCCAAAATGATAGGGCTTGATCGAACCGGACGCCAAATGCTCTGCAGTCACGCTCTCAGAAGATAGGTGCTCCGCTTTAATTGAGCCGGCAGCTACGTGCCTGGTGGCAACGGAATTATCTCCGAGCTTCTCTCCCACAACCGATCCGTTCGCGAGCTGCAGTGTTCCGACCGCTCCCTCCGTCAAATGACGGCTCTGAACCGTCCCTTCCGCAATCTGCTCGGGACCGATGCCTCCATCCTGCAAATGCTCCCGACCGACGGCTTGCATCGCTAAATGCTGATTTTGTACAGACCTGTTCATTAAATGGCGTGATTCGATAATCCCTTCCGCCAGCTTGTCGGATATTATGCTTCCTTTGGACAAGTGGCGGCTTTGGATGGCCTCATCCGCCAATTTATTCGAAACAACGCTTTGATCGGCGATTTTCTTGGAGGTCACTGCCTGATCTACAAGTTTAATGGTGGTCACGGACTGTTCCGTCAGCTTTGAAGCCGTTACTGAATCATCGGCCAGATGCCGGGTCGCAACGGACTCTTCGGCTAGATGAAAGCTTTGGATCGACCCGCCTTGCACATGCTCGGCCTGCACCGACCCGTAGGTGAGCTTGTTTCCGGACACGGATCCATCAGCCAATTCACGGCCTCCGACCGCCCCTTCCCGAAGATGCTCTGCCTCCACCGAGTGCGGGGCCAAATGCTTTCCCTGCAGTGCGCCGATCGCCACATGGTGAGCCAGTATCAATCCCTCGGCCAAATGCTTGGAATCAATGGCTCCGCGGGCAATTTTTTCATTCGTCACCGCACTGTCTCTCAGCTTGGATGACGTTACGGAGCCGTCCGCTAATTTGGAGGTGTCGACACTCTCGTTGGCCAGGTTTTCGCTCCGAATCGCGCCGCTCCTAATTTTTTCCGACGTAATGATGTGGTCCTGCAGCAATTCGGAGGTAATGAGCGACAAGCTCAAATGCTTGGCCTCGATCGACCCTTCGGCAATTTTATCGGAGCTGATCGTTCGATCCGCCAGCTTCTCCGAAGTCACGCTGCCATCCTTGAGCTTCTCGCTGGTGATGGATCGGTCGCGAATTTTTTTGTCCGGAAATCGAATTTTTTAGTCAGATGGTCGCCTACGATGGATTCCGGTGCGATTTTAGATGAAGTGATGGAGCCGTCCGCCAGCTTGATCGAGGTAACCGCGTAATCGGCAAGCGCAGCCGTATGGATTGAATCTGACGCCAAATGAGCAGCTTTAACCGCCAATGAAGCGATCTTCTCGCTTGTGACTGCCTCGTCCGCCAGGTCATCCGTATAGACGAGCGGAGCCGGCTTTGACGGCATCCTTTTCTCTTCCAACTTGGATGCGCGAAGCTCCCGTTCGTCTGCCGCTTCCGCGGCTGCAACCTGCTCCGCCTCGGCAGCGGCAAGCTGCTCCACTTCCGTCTGTTCTGCCGTCTCCTCGCGCAAAATCTCCGCGATGGCGTCCGCTGCCAGCTCGGTTTCATTTTGCGAGCTTTCCATGATCGACTCTACATCCGCCAAGCTCACTTCCTCAGGCAATTCTATAGCCGGGGATACGGAAGTTGCGACCGCTACGATTTCCTCTGTCTCTTGGGGGCTCGATATAAGCTCCGAGGCGGGCTGCTCGAGCAGCTCCAACTGCTGTTTCCGCTCTGCCTGCGCATTGAACACGGATTGTTTGCCCGTTTTGGAGTTAACCCGCCCCTGCCTCACTCCGCCATGCGCCGGCATGATCGGCTCTGCTGCCGCTGCAGAACCGTGAACGGAGATCGGTCCGGTATCCGGCTTTTTCTGTATGTCATCCAGCCATTTAAGCTCGAGCTTGTTCGGATTGTCGACGTAATAAAGGGGCCGGCGCGGTTTGGACATCTTCTTTTCCGGTTTCTTTTTCATGTTCATCTCCTTCCATGCATCGAAATCTTCAGTATCATATGCATTCACCCATAGGCACGCCACGAGGATAGGCGCCTGTCACGAGCCAAATTGAATTCAATGGGCGCTATAAATAATTAAGCGAAAAAATATTTGCCGCATGAGTTTACTTTTGTGACTTGCGAGCGTATAGTTAAAGCAATTCAAGTTTTGCCCTAGGGAAAATTACTGTCATTAATGCTACACTTGTTGCCAAGCGCAACAACAGAGGGGTGAACATTCATGAAGGATGATTTGGTCATCAGCCAATCTCACGCTGCCCAATCCGCTAAGGCTGCAAGACAAAGGAAAGACGGTTGGCGGCGGGAAAGAACGCAGCCTTCGCTGCCTGAGGTCTACCGTTCCATGCGGATCCCTAAGAACGGCTCCACGTTCCGCAAATTTTTGGCGTTCGCCGGTCCCGGTTATATGGTGGCCGTCGGTTATATGGACCCCGGCAACTGGGCGACCGATATAGCGGGTGGATCTCGATTCGGCTATACCCTGCTCTGCGTCATTATGATGTCTAACTTAATGGCAATCGTGCTGCAAGCTTTGTCCGGCAAGCTCGGCATTGTCACGGGTCGGGACTTGGCACAGGCGTGCCGCGATCATTACAGTAAACCTGTGAGCTACGGGCTATGGTTTCTATGCGAGCTGGCCATCGCAGCCTGCGATCTGGCGGAAGTGATCGGTGCCGCTATCGCACTCAACCTGTTGTTCGGCATACCGCTTCTCTATGGGATTCTGCTGACCGCGTTCGACGTTCTCCTCATTCTATTTTTGCAAAATAAAGGTTTTCGATATATCGAAGCTCTGGTTATCGCTCTGATTGCTACTATTGGAATTTGTTTCGGAATTGAGCTATTTTGGTCGCGTCCGGATATGGGCGGTATTATGCTCGGGTTCGTGCCAAGCGCTGAAATTATCAAAAATCCTGAAATGCTCTATATCGCCATCGGGATATTGGGCGCAACGGTAATGCCTCATAATCTGTATCTTCATTCCGCAATCGTTCAAACCCGCCAATTCGAGCAAACACCGCTCGGCAAAAGGCAGGCCATTCGCTTCTCGACATGGGATTCCACCATCGCGCTTTTTTTTCGCGCTGTTCATCAATGCGGCGATACTGATTCTGGCCGGGGCGGTATTTCATACTTCAGGACACAATGACGTGGCAGAAATCGGGGATGCTTATCATTTGCTGTCGCCGCTGCTCGGCACGACAGTTGCCTCCATCCTGTTCGGGGTCGCATTACTCGCTTCGGGTCAGAATTCAACTTTGACGGGTACGCTGGCGGGCCAAATCGTCATGGAAGGCTTCCTCAATCTGAGACTGCGCCCATGGCTGCGGCGGCTGATCACCCGATTGATCGCCATCATTCCCGCGGTTATCGTCACAGCCATATATGGGGACAGCGGCACGGTTGATCTGCTCATTCTCAGCCAAGTCATTCTGTCACTGCAGCTGTCATTCGCTGTCGTCCCGCTGGTCCGCTTCACAGGCAGCAAAGCGAAGATGGGCGAATTTGCAAATCCGATGTGGCTTAACATTCTGGCTTGGTTCATTGCCGTTATTATCATGGGATTAAATGGCTACTTGCTGTACCGCACGTTTTGGGGCTGAGATCGAACATTCAAAAGCCCGGAGGGATAATCCCTTCGGGTTCATTTAACAGATACACTCCGTCATTCGGGCTGATACTTTTTACGTCTCCCTTATCATTTTATAGGCCAGCAGGGCGTCGACCGGCGGATGGTCGGCTCCGAATGACCGGACAAAAGAAGGATTTTGCGCATCGTGAAGCCCTTTCAGGACGAGTACATAGTATCCCCTTTCCAAAAAGTCCTCGGGCTCCCACCCGCTGCGGTGCTCCTGGAATCGTTCTCCCTGCATATTGTAATAGTCATAGTTACGCTGCGGGAAAAAGCCGCGGGGCGTAAACACGACGACCTTATCCGTCGCGATTTCCTCCGCGACCTTGAGCAGGTGCAGGCCATCCTTTTTAGAGAAATGCTCCAGGGTATCCATGAACAAAACGGCCGAAAACGTCTTGGGCATAAACAGCTGGTCCATCTTCATCGCGTCGGCATTGAGGGGAATAATATGCGGCTGCCGATTTTCCCGGTTTTCCAGATAAGGCCGGTGGATTTCCAGACCGACTATAAAGCCCGTAACGGTAAAGCAGCGGTCCCCTGTACCGCAGCCGACATCTAAAAGACTGAAGCACGGATCGATGAGCTCCTTGACGATGCTTAAGTAATCCTTGTTGGGAATTTCATAGCACCGTTCATCGCTTTGCGAACGATCCATTTCCCCGACACCTCCCTTGAACAGTTATAAGATAAGTTATGCACTATGTCATGAGGTCCAATCTCTCAATTCCTGCAGCATGGTCCCGTAATCGGGAACCCGGTAACGGAAATCCGTTCTTGTGCAGATGAGGCTTTTGTCGATCCGGGGTTCCGGGGATTCCACGATTTCCACGTCTTCTTTGCCGTAAACCGTCCGGATCAGGGACAACAGTTCGAATTTTGATATTTTCTCCGGCGGAACCAGGTGATAAAGACCTGACAGATCCTGCAAGATGGCGGCGTGAATCGCCTTGGCCAGCTCAAGCGTGGTGACGCCGGTCCAAAAGACGTTAGCATAGCCCGGAATGGTTCCCCGCTGCTTCATAAACCATTCGAATAAACCGATGCCGTCCGTCTTCAGTTCCGGTCCGATAATCGATGTCCGAAAGGTGAGGCTGCCGGCGTTGTTCACTTCCCCGAGAGCTTTGGTACGGGCATACCAGGTACAGCCATCCGGCCTGTCTTCTTCCGTATAGCCGCCCCTTGCGCCCGAAAAGACGCAGTCCGTACTGATGTGAACGAATTTATAGCCGAAAACTTCGGCCAATCCCGCCAAGCGGTGGGGCAGCAGTCCGTTCACCCGAATCGCCTCGTCATGACGTTTCTCCGCGACGTCGTTGAGAAGCCCCGTCCCGTTGATCACGACATCCGGCCCGGTTCGCATGATGAGTTCCTCCAGTTCCCCTTCCTTCGTCACATTCAGATAAATGGTCGAAGCGTCCGACCGGTCGCGGGAAGTCGACAGCACGTCGAACCCGCCGACCCGTTCAAAATAATGACGGGCCATATGGCCCGCCATGCCGCGGCTCCGAGAATGAGAAGTTTCATGCGAGAAAACCTCCCTGCATCAGCATGTTCCGGATTTCGGACGGCTCCATGATGACATCGTCGGATTTGTAGCTCAAAAAGGGAACGCGGGGCAGCTGGCCGTAGGCCTCCGTCAATTCCTTCAACGAGTGCGTTCCGACGATGACATAATAATTATTATCGAATTGGTAGGCGGTCACGCTTTCACTTGGAGACACGAGTACTTCGTGCAGCTTTTCTCCGGGTCTAATTCCGGTTTCCGACACTTTCACATCCACCCTGCCGGAATGTTCGATGAGGATACGCGCCAGGTCGGTTATTTTACAGGCCGGCATTCGCATCACAAAAATTTCGCCGCCGATTCCCTCTTCGGCCGCCTTGAACACGAGTCCGATCGCCTCGGATACCGTCAGGAAGAAACGGGTCATATTCCTGTCCGTAATGGTGATGGCGCCCCGCGTTTCGATTTGCGACTTGAACAACGGAACGACGCTGCCGTTCGTTCCCAACACGTTTCCGCCCCGTACACAGATAAACCGGGTGTCGGTATCCCTGGCGTTCGCTTGGATGATCAACCTTTCCCCGATTGCTTTACTCATGCCGTAAAGATTGATCGGGTCGACCGCCTTGTCCGTCGATATGTCAATCACTTTTTTTACCCGGTTGCGAATGGCCGCCCGGATGACGTTTTTCCGTCCCGTTGATGTTAGTCTTGATGGCTTCCCACGGCTGGTCCTCACAGACGGGAACATGTTTCAGAGCGGCCAGGTGAAATACATAATCGACCCCCTGCATGGCAGTTTCGAGAGCCTCGAAGTCGCGCACGTCGCCAATCACGAAGGTAAGCTTGGGGGAGAGAAACCTTCGCTGCATGTTCACCTGATTGAATTCCCCGCGCGAAAAGATGCGGATTTCCTTCGGCTTCCTCTCCAGCAGTTGTTTGGTCAGTTCATTTCCCCAAGAACCGGTGCCGCCGGTCACCAGAATCGTTTTGTTCTCAAACATAAGAAATCCCCCCGAGCAAAAGATTGGTGACTTTACGGGAAACGTCCGGGTCCGCATAGCCTGCTGGAAGCGCCCACTCGCGTTTTAGGCCCGACATGTACTTGACACACTCGAAAATACGCTCCCCATCCAGGCCGGACAGCACAGTGCTGCCGCACTCCACGGTTTCCGGCCGTTCCGTGCTGTCCCGTATGGTGACTGCCGGCACGTGAAACAAGCAGCTTTCCTCCTGGACCGTACCGCTGTCGGTGATGACGCAGGCCGCCGACTGCTGAAGACGAATGAAATCGAAAAAGCCGAAAGGTTCGCTCCATGTGATGCCCTCATGTTCGTGGCTCATTCCGAACCGCGTCAACTTATCCCGGGTGCGTGGATGAATACTGCATATGACGGGTAACCCCAACCGGTCCGCAATGCGTTTAAGACCGCCGATGATTTCCCCGAGGCGTGCCGAATCGTCGACATTCTCAGCCCGGTGGGCTGTCATAAGAACGTAGGCGTTGGGGGTCAAGCGATGGGTATCCAGGATCGTGCTCCGGGCGATGTCTTCCTTATAATGCTCCAGCACTTCATAGATGGGATTACCGGTTACGGCAATGCGGTGGGCCGGAAAGCCTTCCCTTAGCAGGTTCTGACGGCTTCCCGGAGTATACGGCAGGTTGAAGGAGGAAACCGCGTCGATGATCCTGCGGTTTTTTCCTCGGGCACCTTAAGGTCGTAGCAGCGGTTTCCGGCCTCCATGTGATAAACCGGGATCCCGTGCCGTTCCGCGATAATGGCGCAAAGTCCGCTGTTCGTGTCCCCCAGAATAAGGACCCGATCCGGTTTTTCGTTCTGCAGGATCCGCTCCACTTCCCGAAACTGGACGGAAAGCTGTTCCCCGACGGAGTTGCTCCCTGCGTGAATGAAATAATCGGGCTGCCGTATTTTCATTTCCTCGAAAAAAATAGCGTTCAACGATTTCGCGTAGTTTTGTCCCGTATGCACGAGGATATGCTTTTCCGCAGCATCATCCAGTTTCTTAATGATCAGGCTCAGTCGGATGATCTCCGGTCGGGTACCGATAATCGTCATGATTTTCATTCCATCCGTCCTTCCCGCGTTAAATATACCTGTACCGTAATTAGAGTATGATTGTGACAAATAATGGTATGGACAACGTCTAAAATTGAATAATCCGTGTATTCCTGCGGGACTGGTTGATTGTCTCATGCGGGTGCCTGTTGTTAAACATATGTTGTACAAGTTGGAAACCCGTTGAATGGAGGAATGAAAATGGCCGATGTAGGGATTGTGATGCCGGTGTACCGCCAAAATCTGGACCACCTGCGCATTGCCTTGCGGTCCGTCCTGGATCAGTCGTACCGGAACTACAAATTCGTCATTGTGGGAGACGGCGCGCCGGAGGACGTGGTCCGGACGATCTATGAAGAGACCGATGGAGATGGGCGTGTTCAAGTGGTGCTGAAGCCCAAAAACGAAGGCGTAGCGGAAGCGTTGAATTTGGGGTTCGATATTCTGATGGCCGACCCGGAAATCGAATATCTGACGTGGGTGTCGAGCGACAATTATTACTATCCGTACTTTCTCATGGTTTTGTATACTGAAATGGTTACATCCCCCCCTGAGGTCGGTCTGATTTACTCCGCCTTCCGGCAAATTTTGGAGGACGGTTCCCCGGCACACGAAGATAAATTTTTGGAGAAATTGCGGGTTTGGCAGAATGTCCCCAAGCAGCGTTTGCTCGATCGCTGTATTATCGGACCCGCTTTCCTTCACCGGACCTCCGTTTGCCGGATCGTAGGACATTACCGGCTTGACCCTGTGCAGGACTATGACTATTGGATCCGGATGAGCGAACATTGCGAGATCAAGTTTATTCCATTCGAATTGATGGACTACCGGCTGAATTCCCCTTTCTCCCTTTCCACCAGCATTCGAAATTCACGGGACAGTCACCGCAAATGCTGGGATGCCGCACATACCGCTCAGTTCGAGGGTCGCCAAAGACGCGGAATACGGCCGGCCATAACGGTCGTTTTTCCCGTTCGGGACCTCTCCGGCAAAACGCTGAAAATGCTGGAAGCGGTAGTCGACCAATCCTACTCCAACTTTAAGCTGTACCTGATGGATCTGACGTCCAAAGGAAACGCCGGCGAGCTTCTGAAAACCGTGCGCGATCCGAGAATACGCGTTAAGCGGGTTTCCTCCCGGAGTTGGAAGGACGCCATCCTGAGCGCCATACGGCGTTTGAAAACCCGTTACACGATAGTGGTTGGCGAAGGCAGCTCCGTGAAATCGAAAAACTATTTCAAGCATATGGCCCGACGGCAGGAGGTCGCCCGGAAACGCGCGATTGTTTCCGCTCGTTACCGGGGGGGGTCCGCGAAGGGGCGCAAAGAGTTCGACGGAAAACTTATGCTCGGCGA
Organism: Cohnella kolymensis; assembly: GCF_000829465.1. Lineage (GTDB taxonomy): Bacteria > Bacillota > Bacilli > Paenibacillales > Paenibacillaceae > Cohnella > Cohnella kolymensis. The sequence goes on from NZ_JXAL01000027.1 coordinate 56,437, forward strand.
ATTGTACCGCACCGATAAGCTGAAGGCGTTTATCGCCAAAAACAGGGGCTCCCGGATCTCTATGTCGGGGAGCAGGCGAATCATGAAATTCAAGCGGGCACGTCAATCCCGGTCTGCTCTGCGGAGAAACGCCCGGTAAAACCGGTTGAACGTAAAGGATGCGCCGTTCTTCTGCCTTCAGCGATCGCTCCTTTAAATACAAAAACCAGACCCACAGCCCGCTGCTTGGGTCTCTATCCGTTGCGTCCGGGATGGGCGGGGGATTGTTTAACCGGTCTCAACAATAGTTTGAATTCCCAAGCTCTTGAAAAACGCAATAGAAATGGTTGTCCTTACCCGTTTCTTTGTCCATTACGTTTTCTCTCAACTCTCATTTAATATAATAGTTCAGTTCAAGGAGGTGATAACGAAATAGCAAAGCTCAGAAATAGAAGTGTGCAATCAAATAAAAATAGGAAGAAGGGGTTTAAATGGTAAAAACAATCGTTGATTATCAGATTAGCCAGCCGTTGATCGGTACGACAACGGGTGCCATCTTGATTCCGGCATCTCCATCCGCTGTGAGTTTGGCAGAGTTTGGCCTGAATGTAACCTCAGCAGTGAATGATGTAGTTATCCAAGGTCTCGTCGGAATTACTTCAACTTTACTCCTGCCCCAATTGGCAGTAAAAGTTTTGCGCGATCATTCTTTAGTTGTATTTGCTGAGCAAGTCAATGTAACTTCCGTTAATTCCGTAGAAGACGTACCCATCATTTTTACGGACATCAACGCACCGATGGGTTTTCACTCCTATACTCTTACAGTTGAGCTGCTCTTTCCCAGCGTAACAACGGGTGCTTTTGTTATTGGGCCTATTACCCTGAGCGGCACGTTATTGCAATAACCATGACATGGAACACAGGATTAATGATCGGCCAAAGCAGGAAAACTGTCAGGCAACCCTGACGGTTTTCCTGCTTCTTATAGAATTTATAACATTTTGGGTGAAGTCGTTATTCACCCTCTTTGTGTTTTCTGGTAAATTAAAGCTATGGAGACGGGAGTCGGCTCGATATTTATCCAACTAAGTGTTATAGACGCAAAATTTATAGTAGCCATTGGAATATGCTTATTATCTTTCTCAATTTTGAGAGATAAATAAGCCTATCTAGCTTATGAATATGTGATGCGGAGTTAGGCTTTTGTAAAAGTTGATCTATACTGCAAACGGTCGAGCGCGAGGATGTGCGCTGATGACCGTTTCTTCATTGTTTTCTTACTCGAAACGACTGCTATTGCGCTTTGCTGTATGATATGTCACACTAACCCTGCACTATTGAATTTGATGGCAAAGGAGTGCTCGGCTGCATGACTCGCTGGCTGCTGCGCATGATGACTGAACTGTCTTCACGCAAAACCCTGTCCCGCTTAACGGGGCGTTTCGCTAAATCCTCCATGAGCCGCTGGTGGATATCACGTTTTGCCAGGATGTATAACATATCGATTGATGAAGCGGAAAAAAGGCTGGAAGAGTACACGTCTCTAAACGAATTTTTCACGCGCAGGCTTAAAGCCGGCCGCCGGCCTGTGGATTCCGCCGCTGATGCGATGGTAAGCCCGGTCGATGCTAGAATTACCGGCTTCGGCCCGGTTTCCGACGGTCTGATGCTTCAGGTCAAAGGGCAGGATTATACGCTGGACGAGCTGCTGGACGGCTCTCCCCGGACCTCACAATACCGCCACGGCTATTTTTGGGTGTTATATTTAAGCCCCACGGATTATCACCGTATTCACTCCCCTTGCGATGGGGAAGTTGTCGAGACGGAGCATATCTTTGGGCGTGTATATCCTGTTAACGAATTCGGTTTGACCTCGATGCGGCGGGTACTGTCGCGCAACGAACGGCTGGTGACCTACATCCGTCACGAGTCGGGAGAAGCGGCTGTCGTGAAGGTCGGCGCTTTGAATGTGAGCAGCATCCGGTACGTCGAACCGCAGCCGATTACGCTGGAACGCGGACAAGAGCTGGCCTACTTCGAATTCGGCTCAACAATCGTACTGCTTACGCAGGACGGTACATTCCAACCGCGCGCCGACTTGAAAATCGGTGACAAGGTGCGTATGGGCGAGAGGCTCGGAACAATCGTGAAAACCAATTAAGTATGAAAGGGACTGCCGCATGACTTCGCGGGCAGTCCCATTTTCAATTATCCCTTGCCGGCAGTTCAACGTATCTCCGACGGACTTTTGCCCGTATATTGTTTGAACTGCCTGCTGAAAAAGAAAATATCCCGATATCCGAGCGCATCCGCCACTTCGGTCACATTCATGCCTGCGTGCATAAGCAAATGCTGTGCCCGTTCAATCCGTGTTCGGATCATATAGGTCTGCACCGACATTCCGATGATTTCCTTGAATTTAATGGAGAAGTATCGGGAAGATAAACCGGCACGTATCGCGAGATCATCCACCCTGTGCGGGGTTCCCGGATGCTGGAGAATGTAATTTGCCACCTCGTGGATGCTCTCCGTTAATTGATTGCTGGCCTTGCGCTCTACCGGTTCATCCCGGTCGTTGCGGAGCAAGTGGATAACGAGCTGCTTCAGGATCAGCCTTGCCTCTTCTTCCGCAGCGAAGGTGCGCACGAGGAACAAACGCACATATCTTGCCAGCATATACTCGAAATCGAATGGATCCTGTAACACCCGATAAGATTCAGGCACTTGCGATACAGGCTCCGTCACATCAAAATGGATATAGGTGAGAACCAAAGGTTTTTGCGGATTGTGGGTTGCACTCGTATGATCCCCTGGGCGGAACAGAAAGCAGCTGCCCTTCCCCACAGGGTAGGGGATGCCGTTAAGAATGACCTCCCCTTCTCCGCTCCATACATAAAATAAATCGTAGTTGGCCAGCGGCTTTTCCCGTTTTTGCCATTTCCATCCCGGCTCGCAGACAATTTTGGCAAATGCGGGGAGCAGCTTGAATGATGACGGCGCCAAATCCAGCATGAACGTTACCCTCCCGATCGCTTCACACCCGTTAGAACCCAATGTAAATTGGAAAACCTCTCGTGTCAATGTCGGGTGACGGTGCCGTGGCTATAGTGTATAATATCAGCGAACGAAAATGTGGAAGGATGGGAGTCATGAATCCCCTCGCACAACAACTCAACGATACGATTGCTCGCGAACACTCCGCCGTCGCTCGGATGCTTTCCGGCTTGGGTAAAGCGATCTATTTTCCGAAGGTCGGTATTCTGAGCCAATCCGCCGAAGCCAAGAAGCAAGCGAATGTGTATAACGCGACCATCGGCATCGCGACTGAGAACGGTAAACCGATGCACTTGAACGTTATTCAAGAAACATTGACTGCTTACGATCCGAAAGATCTTTATGAATATGCCCCGCCCGCGGGCAAACCCGAGCTTCGCACCGTATGGCGCGAGAAAATGCTGCAGGAAAACCCTTCGCTTGCGGATAAGAGTATAAGCCTTCCTGTTGTTACGAATGCTCTCACTCATGGTCTTAGCATCGCAGCCGACCTGTTCGCCGATGCGGGCGATGCGGTGATCATTCCCGATAAGAACTGGGAAAATTATGAGCTGACGTTCGGGATTCGCCGCGGCGCCGAGCTCGTCCTCTATCCTCTTTATAATGAGGACAACAAATTTAACGCCGCCGGCTTACGCGACGCCCTGCTGGCTCAACAAGACCGCGGCAAAGCGATCGTGCTGCTGAACTTCCCCAACAATCCGACGGGCTATACGCCGACCGCGGAAGAAGGACGTTCCATCGTTGCCGCCATCAAGGAAGCGGCAGAAGCCGGCATCCATGTGGTCGCGGTTACGGATGACGCTTACTTCGGGCTGTTTTTCGAGAACTCCCTGCACGAATCGCTGTTCGGACAGCTTTGCGGCTTGCACGAGCGCGTTCTCGCAATTAAAGTCGACGGCGCTACGAAAGAAGAATATGTATGGGGTTTCCGGGTCGGATTCATTACTTACGGCGGTCTTGCGGAAGCATCCTTGGCCGCGCTTGAACAGAAGACGCTCGGCATCATTCGCGCCACCATCTCCAGCGGACCGCATCCGTCTCAAACGTTCGTTCTGCGTGCGCTGAAATCTCCTGAGTTCAAGACGCAGAAGGAAGAGAAGTTCAAGATCATGAAAGGCCGCGCGAATAAAGTAAAGCAGCTGCTCGACAGCGGCAAATACGGCAGCGAGTGGACTTATTATCCGTTTAACTCCGGTTACTTCATGTGTCTCAAGCTTTTGACCGCAGGTGCCGAGGAGGTTCGCCAACGGCTGCTGTCCACCTACGGCGTCGGTACGATCGCTCTCGGCGAGACCGACTTGCGAGTGGCGTTCTCCTGTATCGAGGAACCGGATTTGGAAGACCTGTTCGACCGCATCCATCAAGCGGTGCTGGACGTGAAGTCCGGCAAGGCATAACAATGCAGAGGCTGACCCGGGAATTTTCTCGGATCAGCCTCTTGTTCATGTTTAAGCCGCTCGCAGCGGCTTATTTAGCCATTCGTCGCCTCTTCAGCTTATGTAAGCAGCTCGCAGCGGCTTATTTGGCCATTCGCCGCCACTTCATCTCATGTAAGCCGCTCGCAACGGGCTTATTTGGTCATTCGAGGCCGCTTCATCTCATGTAAGCCGCTCGCAACGGGCTTATTT
>NZ_JXAL01000028.1 GCF_000829465.1 Cohnella kolymensis
AGACAGCAAAAGGCAAGAAAGGGATATGTGTACTTCACTCAGGTGGTCTAAAATGGCTGATGCTGGCCGTCGGGGAGCGTCCGGGTGTGTTTTGCAACGAACAAAACAGTACGTGTATAATGATAACCATCGAACGACCGATAAGGTTGGAGGAGGAACGGCCTTTGCGTTGGCATGAATTGACCGTCCTGGCGACGGAACCGTCACAGGAAATGGTGTCACACTATCTTTATGAGCTCGGTGCGGGAGGCGTATCTATTGAAGAGTCCTGGTCCGAGGACAAACCCCGGGATACTTCCTTAGGCCAGTGGTACGACAAGCCTCTTAACGATATCCGTCCCGGATATGCGGTTATTAAAGGATATTTTGCGGAAGGTATCGATATCGATGCGATCGCTTCGGAACTGACCAAGCTGCTCCAAGGGCTGCCGGAGTATGGGTACGATGCCGGTGAGTTCACGATTCAAATGGGAGACGTTCATGAGGACGACTGGGCGGACGCATGGAAAAAATATTTCAAGCCGATCGCCGTGTCGGACCGGGTGACGGTCAAACCGACCTGGGAAAATTACACGCCGCGCGACGATGAGCTCATTATCGAGCTGGATCCCGGCATGGCTTTCGGCACGGGCACTCATCCGACGACGGCGCTCTGTTTGCGCACATTGGAGAGTTCGATTACCGGAGGCGAACAAGTCATCGATGTCGGCACGGGCTCCGGCATATTGGCAATAGGCGCCGTTAAGCTGGGGGCAGCCAAGGTTTTGGCACTGGACCTTGATCCGATCGCCGTTTCCAGCGCCGCGGAGAACATTAAGCTGAACGGCTTGGAACATACGATCGAGGTGCGGCACAGCGATTTATTAGGCGTGCTCCGTAAAGGAACGGCACGAACAGATGGAGGCATTACCCCGCCCGTCGACCTGGTCGTCGCCAATATCCTTGCCGAGATCATTTTGCTGTTTACCGCGGATGTATACGAAGTACTCAAGCCAGGCGGTATTTATATCGCCTCGGGAATTTACAAGAACAAAGAAGCGGATGTGGAAGCGGGCCTGCTCGCCGCCGGATTCGAGATCGTCGACGTCGTTAGACAAGAGGATTGGCTTGCTTTCGTAGCAGGTAAACCGAAGGAGGACGACGAGGGGTGAATTTATTCTGGTTTACGCTTGATCAACTTCCTTTTATCATACTCGTTATGCTTATCGCTTTTAGCGTTCATGAATTTGCCCATGCTTGGACAGCTTGGAAATTCGGAGACGACACGGCTTACATGGAAGGCCGGGTAACTTTGAATCCCATGGCACATCTGGACTGGATCGGGATGATATTCCTTTTGATCGCCGGATTCGGATGGGCCAGACCGGTTCCGGTTCGCCGCAGCAGATTTAAAAAGCCGCGCCTGATGAGCATACTGGTGACGGCAGCGGGTCCGCTCAGCAATCTTTTGCTCGCATTTCTGGGAATGCTTGCTATTTACATTTTGGATGCAACGAATACGCTGGGCGGCTTGTCTTTTGCGATGGATGAAACGCTTAGAATCTTTTTTACTTTATGGATCCGCATCAACGTGCTGCTCTTTATATTTAACTTAATTCCGCTTCCGCCTTTAGATGGGTACCGAATTGTAGAGGAATTTGCGCCGATTCGTTTAAGAATGCAAATGCAGCGCGCCGAACAGTGGACTGCTTTCATCTTTCTTCTTCTTCTCTTCATTCCACCGCTTCGCGCCGTAACGATCGGTCCGTTATTCGCGCTCAGAATTCCGATCTATTACGGGATGCTGAACGTGCTCGATTTCTTCTTCGGTCCTCCGAGCGTCAACTTTATCCGATGGTTGTCCGGCCTGCAATTATAGACGCTGGCGTGTAACAGCCGAACGAGGTATGATGGAGTTTGGAAATTAAGCGGGAGGCTGTCATTCATGCAGCGATATTTTGTGCCTCCGGAGCAGATGGGAGAACATTCCGTTGCGCTCGAAGGCGATGACGCCCGCCATGCGGCGGCCGTCATGAGATCTAAACCCGGCGACAGCTTCATTGCATGCGATGGCACCGGCCGGGACGTAATCGCCACAATCGTAACGGTCGATAAAGATAAAGTGACGGCGGAAATTACCGAGCGCCTGCAGACGAACGCGGAGATGGCTTGGAAAGTTACCGTTGCGCAAAGCTTGCCCAAAGGGGACAAGCTGGAGACTGTCATCCAGAAAGGCACGGAGGCGGGAGCTGTTGTTTTTCAGCCGTTCTTATCCCACAGGACCGTCGTGCAATATGATGAACGCAAGGAAGCAAAGCGGCTCGAGCGCTGGCGCAAAATCGCCAAAGAAGCGGCCGAGCAAAGCCACCGCAGCGTGATTCCGGACGTGAGACCGGTCGGCTCGTGGAAATCGCTTCTTAAGCAGATGCCGGAATTTGATCTTGTTCTGTTCTGTTATGAGGAAGAAGGCCGCAGCGGCAATGGGTTAAAGGATTTATTGACCAGGTTTCGGTCCGGCTGCAACAATGAAGCGCCGCGAGTGCTTGTGGTGATCGGTCCCGAAGGCGGGTTTACACCTGAGGAAGCGGAAGCCGCCGCTGCTTCAGGCGCACGATTGATCGGTTTAGGCAAACGAATATTACGGACGGAGACGGCTGCGCTTTATGCACTGGCTTGTCTGGCATACGAGTCCGGCGAATTGGGAGGAAATTGAGATGCCTAGCGTGGCATTTTACACCTTGGGTTGTAAAGTGAACTTTTACGATACGGAAGCGATATGGCAGCTGTTCAAAAACCAGGGCTACGAGCAGGTGGATTTCGAGCAGACGGCTGACGTTTATTTGATTAATACATGTACGGTGACGAACACGGGGGATAAGAAAAGCCGGCAGATCATTCGCCGGGCTGTCCGCCGAAATCCGGACGCCGTTATTGCGGTTACCGGCTGTTACGCACAAACTTCTCCTGCGGAGATTATGGCCATCCCCGGTGTCGATCTCGTCATCGGAACACAGGATCGCGAGAAGCTGATGTCGTTCGTCACAGACATCCAGAATGACCGCAAGCCGGTGAACGCAGTCCGCAATATCATGAAGACACGGGAGTTCGAAGAACTGGACGTTCCGGATTTCGCGGAGCGGACACGCGCTTTTCTGAAGATCCAGGAGGGCTGCAACAACTTCTGCACCTTCTGCATCATTCCGTGGTCGCGGGGACTGTCACGAAGCCGCAAGCCGGAAAGCGTGCTGAATCAGGCGCGCCAGCTTGTTGCCTCCGGCTACAAAGAAATCGTGTTGACGGGTATACACACCGGCGGTTACGGCGACGATCTGGAAAACTATCGTCTGGCCAACCTGCTTTCCGACCTGGACAAAATCGACGGGCTGGAGCGGATTCGGATCAGCTCGATTGAGGCAAGCCAGATTGACGATGAAATGATCGCGATCCTCAACAGCTCGCCGAAAATGTGCCGCCACCTGCATATTCCGCTGCAAGCGGGTAACGACGAAATTCTGAAACGGATGCGCCGCAAGTACACCACAGCGGAATTCGCGGAGAAAATCACCCGGCTGCACGAAGCGATGCCCGGCGTGGCGATCACGACCGACGTCATTGTCGGATTCCCCGGCGAAACGGAAGAGCAGTTCGAGAGCGGCTACCGTTTCATGGAGCAGTTGAAATTCGCTGAGATGCATGTCTTCCCCTACTCGAAACGGACCGGAACGCCGGCCGCGCGGATGGAAGATCAAATGGATGAAGAAGTGAAGCACGAGCGGGTCCACAAACTGATCGAGCTGTCGGAGCGGATGCAAGCAGCTTATGGCCGCGAGTGGGTGGGACGCGTGCTTGATGTCATTCCTGAGCGGGAAGCCAAAGGCTCGGAGGGAATGGGACTCGTATCCGGCTACACCGACAACTACCTGCAGGTTGTTCTGAACGGCGACGAATCGTTGATCGGGAAGCTTTGCCGTGTGCGCATTACCGATTCCGGCGTTAACGAATGCCGCGGCGAGCTTCTGGAAGTCGCCCGCGGAGAAGCGCTGCCGGTTGCATTGCAAGCGTGAGCTCGTCTTAAAAGATTTCATTTCGGCGAGAGGGCAAGCCTCGTGCCGGAGTGAAGTCTTTTTCTACATAGTGGATGATCAGGGGGCTTTGATATGAGAGAAGTTTCAGCAGGGGGAGTCGTATTCCGCAGGCGTGAAGGCCAGGTGGAGATTCAACTTATTGAGGATCGTTTCGGTAAAATGACGCTGGCAAAAGGTAAGATGGAGCCGGGAGAAACGGTCGAGCAGACGGCGCTCAGGGAAATTGAAGAGGAGACGGGCGTTGTCGGCACGATCGCAGCCCCTTTGAACATCGTTGCCTATCAATATGAAAATTCACAGCTGGGCACGATAAATAAGGAAGTTCACTATTTTTTGGTAGAAGCCATGGAGGGTTCCCTTCAGGCTCAGGTGGAAGAGATAAAAGGAGTCGCCTGGTATTCACCGGACGAAGCCTGGCGCTTGCAATCGTCGTCCGGTTACGATAACAACGACGACGTGATACTTTTGGCGTATAACCGGCTGGGGATCAAAGCAGGGCCGGCATCTGTCTAAAGCGGCGATTGGATGAACGGGCGCCGGAACGGCAAATAGGCCAGCGGCAAAGCGAGCAGCGAACAGACGACGTTAAACATTGTCTGCGCGTGTGCGATTTGTGCCGCAGGATCTTCCGGAGCAAGCAATTGCGAGGAAGCCAGCAGAAGGCCGATCAACGGGTAAAAGAGCAGAGCGCCTGAAGCGTTCAGCGTCAATTGGGACAATGCGACAAACCGTCCGCCGCTCCCTCCTCCCAATGAGGCGACGAGCCCCGTGAAGCATGTGCCGATGTTTGCGCCTAACACGATGGCAATGCCGGTTTCAGGAGTAATGGCGCCTGTGCCCGCCAGTCCCATACATAAAGCGATGACAGCGGCACTAGAATGAACCAATGCGGTAAGCGCCGCGCCGCCAAGTACGCCCCAGAAGCGGAATTCATCCGCGTGGCGCATCAATGAGTCGAAGTAGCCGTTGGCCTGCAAGGTCGGTCCCATACTTTGCAAAATTTTGAAACCGATCAGCAGCACTCCGAAACCGCCCAAAGCCACGGAAAGGTATCTTAGCGGAGAATTCCAGGCTGGAGGGGCGGAAGCAGGGGAAGGTCTCATTTCGTCAAACAACGCAGACACAAACCATCCAAGCGCGGCGAGAGAGGCGATCAGGTAACCGTACCGATGAAGCTGCAAGCCCATCAATTCCGTCGTCAGGCAGGTTCCGACATTCGTGCCGAGAATGATGCCAAAGCTGCGGGCCCGGGAGAGCCATCCGGCATTGACGAAGCCGATCGTAAGTACGGTAACGGCAGTGCTGCTTTGCAGGAGAGCCGAGGAGGCGGTGCCGACGGCAAATCCTCGAATGGGCGTGGCCGTGGAACGGGCGACCCAGTGTGAAAGCCTTCGTCCGGCCCATCGATGGAGCGCGGTTTCCACCAGCTGCATGCCCGCCAGCAGCAGAGCAAACCCAACAAGAGACGGTACGATGATGCCGGAAATCATATTTATTTTCCTCCTGCCGAACGAATCTGTTATTGGATTATTCCATTAATGACTATGCGAGCTCAGGACAAGTTTATGTGTGGATAAAAGGAGTGGGACAATTGGCTGAACAAGCGTCGGTGTGGTTAAACAAAGGACGCAGGCCGCGGCTGGAGGAAGGGCATCCGTGGATCTATGCGAACGAAATCGCCAAAAAAGAAGGCGACGCGGAGCCCGGACAGCTCGTACAAGTCCGCGACCATCGCGGGCTGCTGCTTGGAACGGGTTATTGGAACCCGGCCTCGCAAATTACGGTGCGGCTTGTCTCCTTTGGAACATTGGACAGTATGGACGCCGAATTTTTTCGTTCGCGGTTTGCTCTCGCAGGGGAGCATCGCAGACGCTTTTTGGGCGAGGGGGCTTCTTGCCGTCTCGTGTATGGGGAAGCGGACTTTTTGCCGGGATTAATTGTGGATCGTTTCGATCATGTTCTGGTCGTCCAGGTGCTGTCGCTGGGCATGGAAAAAGCAAGAGAAGCTTGGCTTTCCGCATTGATCGACGTATTCGCTCCCCGCGGCATTTATGAGCGCAGCGATGTGGGCGTGCGGACGCTGGAAGGCTTGGAAGAACGTACCGGCGTCCTATATGGGGATTGTCCGCGGCATCTTGTCATAGAGGAAAACGGACTGAAAATTCAGGTGGATATTGAAGCCGGCCAGAAAACGGGTTACTTCTTCGACCAGCGCGAGAACCGCGCTGCCATCGAACCGCTGGTAAGGGGCTGGGGCTCGCGGAGCGGAATTACGCTGCAGGAACGTTCGATGGAGGACGGCAAGAGTCAAATGGTGCCCGTTAATGCCAAAGGAAACATAGTGACATTCCCTTACTGGGACGGCGCAACCGTGCTGGAATGCTTTGCCCATACGGGCAGCTTCACCTTGCACGCATGCAAATACGGTGCGAAAAAGGTGACCTGCCTGGACATATCCGAGCATGCGCTGGAAACCGCCAAGCACAATGCCGAGCTGAACGGTTTTACCGATCGGGTCGAGTTTGTGGCGGCAGATGCGTTCGACTACTTGAGGCAGCAGGTACATGGCCGTGATGAACGGCAGACACGAGGCCAGGTTAAGGAAGCGGCAGTTAAAGTGGATACCTCGAAACCTTTAACCGCTGAAGGGCGCACTTGGGATGTCATTATCCTTGACCCTCCGGCTTTCGCCAAGACGAAACGTGCCGTAGCCGGAGCATGCCGGGGTTACAAGGACATCAATCTGCAGGCGATGAAGCTTCTCAATGAGGGCGGCTATCTCGTAACGGCCAGCTGCTCGTACCATGTGCGGCCCGAGCTGTTCCTGGAGACGATCCAGGAAGCCGCGCGCGACGCCGGTAAAATCATCCGCCGCGTCGACTGGCGCGGAGCCGGCAAAGACCATCCCCAGCTGGCCGGCGTTGAGGAAGGCCATTATCTCAAGTTCGGAATTTTCGAAGTCCGCAGCCGGAGGGAGCTTTAAGGCCGGTGAGCGGCCTTGCAGAGTAGCGTTGCACGCTGCCGCATGGCTGTAAGGCTGATGGACGGACTTACAGAGACACAATGTGGGCTGTGGCACGACTGTAAGGTTGGTGAGCGCACTTACAGAGAAACATTGCGCGCTGTCGCACGGCTGTAAGGTTGGTGAGCGGACTTACAGAGAAACATTGAGAGCTATTGCCAGGCTGCAAGGCCGGCGAACGGCCTTACATTGCACGGTGTGACAGGCAAGCCGCAGTAACCTCCTGAAATTTGTTAAGAAATTGTTAGCTGAAGCCCGTTTTGGTTGCTGAAATTTCGTGAACATTTCTAACGTCTCTCGCTTACCTTAAGGTTAAGGGATAGGATACGGGAGGAATGGAACGATGGTGCACGAAGTGATTTTGTTCGGCAAACGGGCGGTCCCGATTCAGAACAGGGCTAAAAAAGGCAACACCCGCAACCGCTTCAACAACGCCATGAAGAATATGGCTGACGATCTCGAGTTTCGCCGCCGGTGGAAAAACGTGAGTTATATCGAACTCTGGACGGACGCTGCGATTTTCAAATTTGCCGACGGCAGTAAATGGTATATGAATATCTCGTAAATCGGAAATAAGTGTAAATACAAAGTTTTGCAAATATTTGTTGACGGCGCCCGAAAGGGCGTCTTTTTGCGTATACACGCACCTTTTTCTCGCAACGCCCACGATGCGGATAAAATGTCCGTATCCCCTCTACTTTTTCTCGCGGCGCCCACGGATGCGGACAAAATGTCCGTATCATCATGATTTCTGAGGTTGCTGAGTAAAATTTCCTCTCTGTTGCGCCCAAAATGTCCGTATCAACTCTACTTTCTCTCGCGGCGTCCGCGGATGCGGACAAAATGTCCGTATCTTCGTGACAAAACAGCGAACGCCTGTGCGCGTGTCCGGTCATATGGTACAATTATCGAAGAATGATGTTTTATAACCGGGGGTGTGTCTCTAGTGTCACTTCGGCTCGTAACGGGTCGTTCCGGCAGCGGAAAAACGAGGCTCTGTCTGGACGAGATCCGCGGCAAACTGCAGCAGGATCCACAGGGAGCGCCGCTTATTCTGCTTGTGCCGGAGCAAGCAACCTTTCAAGCGGAATATGCGATGGCGGCGACACCGGGTTTGGGCGGATTCATGCGGGCGCAGGTGCTCAGTTTCCGCAGGCTGGCTTTCCGCGTCATGCAGGAAACCGGCGGCTCCGCTGTCGTCCCTATACATGATAACGGTAAAGCGATGCTTTTACATAAAGTGTTGGAGGCCCGTCGGGATTCTCTCAAGCTGTTTCGCGGCGGACCGACCGAATCCGGTCTGATCAGCCGTTTGAACGAATTGTTAACGGAGATGAAAAGATACGGAGTGGGCAGCGAGCAATTACGCGCGACGGCAGCGGCGACTGTGCATGCAGCTTCGGGCAATCCGGCTTCTTCCCTTTTGTCGGACAAGCTGCACGATCTTTCGCTCGTATATTCCGAGATGGAGCGTGAGTTAACCGGCCGCTGGCTGGACGGGGAAGATATGCTGGGCTGGCTGGCGCAAGGTGCGGCAACGTCCTCCGTGCTGGAGGGGGCCGAAATATGGCTGGACGGCTTTCATGCTTTACGCCTAATGAATTTGCCGTTCTGGAAGCACTGATGCGACGTGTTAACCGGGTGTCCGTCACGTTGACTGTAGATCGGCCATACTTGGCCGGGGAACGGCCGGACGAACTGGACGCTTTCCATCCTACCGCCGAAACATCCGCAAGATTATGCGAAGCGGCGGATTCGGCAGGTCTGCCGGTGGAACCCGCAGTCGTGCTTGCCCCCGATGTACCGCCGCGATTTGCGGCGAACCCTATGCTTGCTTTCTTGGAACGCAATTGGGAGACTCGGGAAAGCTGGGACGGAGATCAAGCGTTGCTGCAGCCGGAGCATCCGCTCTGCGGTCTGTCCGTTCACGCTGCCGTTAACCGCCGGGCAGAGGTTGAAGCGGTTGCGCGCGATATGCTGCGGCGCGTCAGGGAAGACGGCAGCCGTTGGCGGGATCTGGCCGTCTTCCTGCGCAGAATGGAAGATTACGCGGATCTGATCGCCGCCGTATTCGGAGATTATGGAATTCCCTATTATTTGGACGGCAAAATGTCGGTCTCTCACCATCCTTTCGTAGAGTTCATCCGTTCCGCTTTGGAATGTGTAGCCGGCGGATGGAAGGCGGAAGCTGTGTTTCGCTGCGCCAAGACGGATCTGCTCGGCTCTGCCGACGCCGTCGTCACGCGCGACGAAATCGACCGATTGGAGAACTACGCACTTGCAGCCGGCATCGACGGCTGGCGTTGGCATGATGATAGAGTCTGGTATCCGCTGTCGATGGGAGATTTGGAGACGGAGGACGTGCCGGACAGCGCAGACGAGGCGATGAAGTCGCTGCTGGCCTTGCGGGACGCGATGTTGAAGCCTCTAAGAACGATGGAACGGCGTATGAAGGCCGGGGCGACCGTTAAAGATCTATGCGAAAGCTTGTATCTTTTTTTGGAGGATACGGCTGCAGCAGACCGGCTGGAGCAGTGGAGCCGTGAAGATGCGAACGCGGGTAATCCGGGAAGAATGGCCATGTACCGGCCTTTGTGGGACGGTGTCATGAATCTGCTCGATCAGCTGGTTGAGCTGATGGGGGATCAGACGCTCGATTTGCAGCTGTTCGCCGGCATGATCGATTCCGGTTTGGAAGAGTTGAAGCTTGGAGCCGTACCGCCTTCGCTTGACGGCGTTCTGATCGGCAGCCCTGAGCGCACCCGTTCGGATCGCATCGGGATCGTGTATTTGCTAGGGGTAAATGACGGCGTCATGCCGATGAAAATATCCGAAAACGGACTCTTGGCCGAGGACGAGCGGGAGCGTCTGACTTCGGCGGGCTTGACCATGGCGCCGGGAGCGCGCCGCCGATTGCTGGACGAGCGTTTTCTTGCATACATGACGTTAACGACGGCGTCGCGGCATTTGTGGATCAGCTATGCCCTTGCAGATGATGAAGGCCAAGGTTTGTTGCCGTCCGAGTGGATCCGCCGGCTCAAGCAATGGTTTCCAGGGCTTCCGTTGAGGACTCTATCCGGCGAACCGCTAGGGGTGGAATCGGAAAAAGAACAGCTGGCGTTTGCGGCGCACCCCGGACGAGCGCTCACTCATTTAATATCGCGCTTGCGAAGCTGGCGGCAGGGAGAGGGCATCGTTCCCGGATGGTGGTCCGTGTATGACTGGATGCGGGAACAAGACGAGTGGAAGAACCGTCTCGTCTCCCTGATTTCGTCCTTGAACTATACGAATGAAGAACAGCCGCTGCAGGCGGAAACCAGCCGGCTTCTGTATGGAGATCGGCTGCTCGCCAGCGTATCGCGAATGGAGCGGTTCGTATCCTGTCCGTTCCGGCACTTCGCTTCTCACGGCTTGCGGCTCAAAGAGCGGCGGCTTTACCGAATGGATGCGCCGGATATCGGGCAGCTGTTCCATGCCGCCCTGCGCCAAACGACCGAGAAGCTGTTCGCAGAAGGCCCAGCAGGCATGGATGCGCTCCGCTGGCAAATGGAGGCGGCAGCCGCAGTGGACAGGCTTCTGCCGCGCGTTCAGTCGCAGATTTTGCTGTCCTCGCATCGTCATCGATTAATGGCCCGCAAGCTGCGGGATATCGTCACCCAAGCCTCGACGATGCTGGGCGGGCATGCCGCCTTGTCGGCGTTCAAGCCCGTCGGGTTGGAGATGAGCTTCGGTCCAGACGGCATGCTTCCGCCTTTATCCCTCGAACTTGGGAATGGACGTTGGATGGATATTGCCGGCCGGATCGACCGGGTCGATGCCGCAGAGTCTGCCGAAGGCCTGCTTCTGCGCATCATGGATTACAAGTCCAGCGCCGTTAAGCTGAAACTCGACGAAGTGGCGCACGGATTATCTTTGCAGATGCTTACCTACTTGGACGTTGTCGTATCGCATGCCCCGCATTGGCTGGGGCGGCCGGCGCAGCCGGCAGGAGTGCTGTATTTCCACGTGCAGAACCCGCTCCTGCATACGGCGAATGGGGTGTCGAAGGAAGAAGCGGAGGATTTGATGTTCCGCAAGTATCGGATGCAGGGGTTGCTGCTGGCGGACGGGGAATCAGTCAAGCTGATGGACGAATCGTTAAATCAAACAACGAAGTCCGCAGTCATCCCCGTCG
Organism: Cohnella kolymensis; assembly: GCF_000829465.1. Lineage (GTDB taxonomy): Bacteria > Bacillota > Bacilli > Paenibacillales > Paenibacillaceae > Cohnella > Cohnella kolymensis. Next base: position 11,261 of record NZ_JXAL01000028.1, read on the forward strand.
AGTTCAAAAAAAGACGGCAGCTTCTCCGCGCGTTCGCAAGTGGCCGACTCCACGCAGTGGGACGTATTGCGTTCTTCGGTGCGATCGCAAATTCGCCGTATCGGCAAAAGAATCGTCGAAGGCGAGGTTGCCATTAAGCCGTACCGGATGGAACGCCGCAGCCCTTGCACACATTGCGAGTTTCGGCCGGTCTGCCATTTTGACAGCCAAGTGGAGGGAAATCCATATCAGGTTTTACATAAGCCGGGCAGCCGCGATGAATTGTGGCAGAGGCTTGCAGCACAAGGGGGTGTAACGGAGTGACATTGTTGAGACACTGGCCGGTTAAACCGGACGCCAGCCGTTGGACGGACGAGCAATGGACGGCAATTGCCGCAGACGGTTCGAACCTTCTCGTGGCTGCAGCTGCAGGTTCAGGGAAGACGGCGGTGCTGGTCGAGAGAATCATATCGCGCATCGCGGACGAGCAGCGTCCGCTGGACGTCGACGCCATGCTGGTCGCAACGTTCACCAAGGCCGCGCCGGCTGAGATGAAGGAACGGATCCGGCACGCGCTGGACGAAGCGCTGCACAGAGATCCGGACTCCCGCCACCTGCGCCGCCAGCTCGCCTTGCTTCCCAGAGCGTCCGTAACGACGCTTCACTCCTTCTGTCTGGAAATCGTGGAGCGCTACGCCCCTTTGATCGAATTGGACCCCGGCTTTCGCATGGCGAATGAGACGGACGCTGAGCTGCTGCGTATGGACACGCTGGATGAATTGTTCGAGGAAAGATACGAGAACGAAGGAGAGTCGGGGGCGCTCGCCCAGCTTGCCGATCACTTCGGCGGCGAACGCAGCGATGAGCCTCTTCACCGGCTCGTACTGGAGCTGCATGAGTTTGCGGGAAGCCATCCCTGGCCTGAATATTGGCTGCAGCAGATGTCGAAGCAGTTTCAAGAGGCGGAAGCCGAATCGCTGCTTCAATCGCTCTGGGTCAAAAGCCTGAGGGACGACGCCGCGCTGCTGCTGCAAGGAACGCTGCATCTGCTGCGGAGCGCCCTTCGTATCTGTCATGAGCCCGCAGGTCCCGAACCGTATATCGATACGATATTCGCAGATATCGATGGTTTGGAAAAGGCGGCTGATGCTTTTGACAAGGGTGCATGGACGGATTGGCAGACGGCGGTGTCGGCGATTGCCTTCGGCCGGTTGAAGCCGTGCAAAGGGGACGACTATGACCCTCTGCTGCAGGACAGGGTGAAGTCGCTTCGGGATGCGACAAAGAAAGCTGCAGCGAAGCTGGCTGAAGAATGGCTCGTCCGTTCGCCCGAGCAATATGCCGCCGAGCTTAGGGACCTGGCGCCTTCCATGAGCCAGCTGTCGGAGCTGACGGCGGAGTTCGGCCGCAGATACGAGCACGCGAAACGAGCGAAGGGGCTGTTGGATTTCGGGGACCTGGAGCACTATGCGCTGCGCATCCTCCGGGATCCGTCGTCCACTCCCGAGCATACCGTGCCTTCTGCTGCCGCCCTTAATTTTCGGGAACGATTCTCGGAAATTTATTTGGATGAATACCAGGATACGAATGAAGTACAGGAAGCGATCGTCTCTCTCATCTCGACCGTACAACCCGGCAACGTATTTATGGTCGGGGACGTCAAACAGAGCATTTACAGGTTCCGGTTAGCGGAGCCCGGGCTTTTCCTGGAAAAATACAGAACCTATGAGACGGCTGACCCTGCCGCGCACAGCGGCTCCATGTCCGGCGTCGCAGGACTCCGCATCGATCTTGCCCGGAATTTTCGCAGCCGCCGCGAAATCGTGAACGGAGTTAACCATGTGTTCCGCTTGATCATGCGGGAACCGGTGGGTGAAATGAACTACGACGGGGCGGCAGAGCTGATTTATGGGGAGGGCTATCCCGATGCCGGAACGCCGAATCCGTATGCCGTAGAAATGATATTGTTGGATTCCGCAGGCACAACGGATACTGCCGAGGAGCCGCCACAAGGCGGAGAAGCGGCGGACGACTCGGCTCCCGATGAGAATACCGAAGTGGAAGATGCAGAAACGGCTCAGCTGGAGGCTCGCTGCATCGCCGCCGAGATCCGGCGCTTGATGGGGACAGACGACAAGGAATCGATGCCTTTCGCTGTGTATGACGGCAAAAGCAAGCTGCACCGTCCGGTTCAGTATCGGGACATCGTCATTCTGCTGCGCGCGGTGTCCGCACAAGCGCCGGTGTTCCTCGATGAGCTGAAGGCGGCGGGCATTCCGGCCTATGCGGATCTGGCTACCGGGTATTTTGCGGCTACCGAAGTGGATGTGATGCTGTCCCTGCTTGCGATCATCGATAACCCTCACCAGGATATCCCGCTGGCAGGGGTTCTTCGCTCTCCGATTGTCGGTTTCACTGCGGAACAGCTCGCGCAGGTGCGTCTGAGCCGGCGCTCAGGCAGTTTCTGGGAAGCGCTGAACGCAGCTTCAGAAAGTGTGCAAGACGCGTCGCCTGATGGCTTCAGGGAGACGGCCGCGGGCTTTGTGAGCAAACTTGAAGGCTGGCGTGATTTCGCGAGACGCGAGCCGCTTGGAGATTTGCTGTGGATGCTCTACCGGGAAACCGGCTATTACGACTTCGTCGGCGGTCTTCCGGGCGGCGTCCAGCGGCAGGCGAATTTGCGGGCGCTTGTGAATCGGGCGACGCAGTATGAGAAGTCGTCCCGTTTTCGCGGGTTGTTCCGGTTTCTGCGTTTTCTCGGCAGGATGAGGGATTCGGGGGCGGATCTCGGCGCGGCCCGCGCACTGGGTGAAAGCGAGAATGTGGTACGGATCGTGTCCATCCACCGCAGCAAAGGGCTGGAGTTCCCGGTTGTTTTTGCCGCGGGGCTTGGCCGGGGTTTTAACAAGCGTGATTTGAACGGAATGTTTTTGAAGCATAAGAAGCTTGGCTTCGGCCCCAAAGTCGTCGAGAAGGAGACGCGTGTAACGTATCCGACGCTGCCTCAGCTTGCAATCCGCAGGAAGATGGCTGCAGAGATGCTCGCCGAGGAAATGCGGGTGCTGTACGTAGCTCTGACAAGGCCGAAAGAGAAGCTGATCTTGGTTGGTACGAGCAAAGACGCTGCGAAGCATGGGAACAGTGGCAGGAAACGGCCGCGATGTCCGAGGACGGGCTGCCCGATTATGCCGTTGCCGCGGCCAACCGATATCTCGACTGGCTGGGCCCGGCTGCCGTCATCGCGTCCGAATTGCCGGAGGACACTCGCCGATGGACATGCAGAATCGTTCCTTCCGTCGTTTACACCCGGCAAGCTGCAGCAGTGCGACAGGCGGAACCGGATGCCGAGCGGCTGTGGGAGGCGGTACGGAATGCCCGGGAGATTGATGTGCCGGTTTCCGAAGCTGCAGAGGAAGTATCCCGGATCCTCTCATGGAAATATGCGAATGAAGCTTCGACTCAGGTCGCCGCGAAAACTTCCATTACCGCTTTGAAGAAGAACGACGCATCGCCGCCGTCACCGGTGATCGGCCACGATGATTCTTCACTGGATCAAGAGAAGGAACGACAATCCGCTGAGGGATGGGATGAACCGCCTGTTAATGCCGCAAGTTCGTTTCGATTACGGCGGCCTCAGTTTATGTCTGCCAGAAGCCTGAGCCCTGCGGAAAGGGGCACGGCATTCCACCTCGTCATGCAGCATCTGCCGATGACAGATGGAATCGATGAGAATACGATCACGGAGATGCTTGATTCGCTGGTTGCCAAACGCATCCTGTCCGGCGAGCAGCGGCAGGGTGTAGACGCGGCTGCAATAGCAGTCTTTTGCCGAACACCGATTTACGATCGGATGCGCGCCTCCGCTCGAGTATGGCGAGAGGTGCCATTCACCTACGGTATCGCGGCTGACAAAGTATACCCAGGAGTGAGCGGTCTGCCTGCAGAGGAAACCGTCATTATACAAGGGGTCATCGACTGCTTGTTCGCAGAAGACGACGGCTTGGTTCTGGTCGACTATAAGACAGATGTGCTTAAAGGATTGGCAGGAGAGGAAGCTGCGGAAAAGCATCGGTTCCAGGTGGAACAATATTGCGGCGCGGTGTCAGCCATTTTAGGACGGCCCGTGAAAGAAGCATATGTATATTTCTTCGACGGCGGCCAAACCGTTCGTTTAGTCTAGGAGGGGAAGCTGCATGTCGGAAAAAGGCAAGCGTTCCTATACGGTGCCCGTTCTGTTGATTGTGGTTACCGTATTGAGCACGCTGTGCATTATGTTTTACTCCAAATCGCTGCTGCACGATCAAAGAGAGAAGACGGAACGCGGGCAGCGGCTCGCAGAAGGATATAATTATGCGATTATGTTCGCGGAACGCCTACACTCCGGTGCGCAAGGCCTGCTTAACGGTAAGTCGGAGGCAGAGCGTCTTGAAGCAAAAGAGCAGCTGGGTGCGGCCGTCATAGCCGGTGAAGAGGCTGCGGATTTTCTGATTGAAGCTCTTCTCCACGATATGCCGGCGGAGCCGAGAGACAAAGAGAAGAAATCGATTGAAGACTCGATGAGCGCCGTTCTTGAAAGAATACAAACCGCCGGAGAACATGAGGGTGCGCTGACTGAAGAGGAACGCAGTGAGCTCAGCAGGATAGCCGGCACATCTGCGAATATGAGCGAGGCGCTGAATTTGTTTCGCCCGCCGTCAGGGGAAGCCGGATATCGGGAGATGGCAACCGGCGGAGTATGGATCCGACGGGTGCAGGCTTTTAGTGCAATGCTGACTCACCTGGGGAAACCGGAGTGACACCGCATTAAGAAAGCCCTCGCGTCATTTGCAATTAAACCGCTGGCAGCGGCTTAATTCATCCGGCGACGTCATTTCACTGCATTTAAACCACTGACACCGCACAGGAAAGCCCTGACGATTGCTTTTACCGGCAATCGTCAGGGCTTTTTGAATTTACGCTATGAGTTCATTATTTTGCCAGAGCAAGCTCTACTTGTTCCAACAGCATCTTGGCCGCGATGCGGGCGCTGGAGAATGCGCGTTCCGCAAGCTCTCCTTTGCCGGCACAGCCGTCTCCGCAGAAGTAGAAGGGCACGCTCTCCATCCGGTTAGGCAGGAGCCGGTTGCCTGCGACGTTCTTCACGCTTTGCACCATCGCTTTTTTGCTCATCCGCTTCACCGTCACGGCATCGCGCCAGCCGGGATAATGACGGTCGAACAGCGCTTCCATCTGCGCTTGGCGTTCGTCCAGATAGGCCCGCCGGTCGGTGTCTCCGCCGAACGATTCGTCCGACAAATAGGCTACACCCTGCAGAAGCTGGCCGCCTTCGGGTACGAGCGTGTGGTCCGTAGCCGAAACGTCGGTAATAAACATTTTATTATTCATATCGCTGATATAAGAGAACGGACGGTTCACCACATGGCTGAGACCGACGTCATATACAAGCACTTCGGTCGCTGTATTGGCTTCATAATCAGCCATAAACGGCTCCCACGGGGTTCCTTTTAACAGCTTAACTACCTGCTGTGACGGCATGGCGAACACGACTCTGTCGAAGGCTTGCTCGCGGTTTTTCGTAGTCAGCAGATACTTGCCGTTCTCATAACGGATCCCGTCCACACCTTCTTGCACCGCCGTCTCCCAGCGCCCGGATGATTCGATCTTCGCTTTCAATTGATTGGTGATAACCGCCCAGCTTCCGAGAATATAATTCACCGGTTTCTGAGAGAGAAAAAGATTGTGGTAATAGTCGCTGATGACATGACCCGGTACGCGTCGCGCGTCCTCGGGAGAGATAAAAAAGTTGGAACAGACAAGGTGCTCCCACAGCTCTTTCAAATCTTCGTCCTGGCTGGTTTCCGCCAAATAGTCTCCCAGAGTCGGGTATTTGCGAAGCTGGTGAATATTTGCGATCATCGCGCTGATTTCGGCTACGAATCGAACCTTTTGGCCAGCGGAAAGTACATCCGTTTTGACCAAATTGACGAAATCGAGAGGGGCAGGCGTCACCTTTTCCCCTTTTTCGTACATAACCTTGCGTTTGTCCACTTGTTTGCTGGAGAAATTCAAATCCAATTCCTTCTCCAGCTTGGCAATCGTGTGGCGGTCAATGCCGTAAATCGCATGAGCGCCGTAATTTAATGTGAATCCGGATTTCTCATAAGTAAAAGCGCGGCCGCCCCACTGCGGACTGCGTTCGAATACGACGCCGCGCACTCCTGGAGATTGACTCAAATACGCCGCGGCAGTCAATCCCGCCAAACCTCCGCCTATTACTGCCACTTCCATGACCGGTTCCTCCTCTAATGCCATGCCCGTCGAATCCGGGCTCTCTTGATTGTCATGACCGGATTGCGTTTCATTGTTAATTCCGCGCCAGGCCCAATATAAATTGCTGCGAAGCGCCTCTTCCAGATCCGGATGAGCGCCCGCTGCCCAGCTCCATAATGTTCCGCTATAAATATCGTGTAAATAGACCGCTTTCCGCCGATCCTCCAGCCAATGCGCCAGACAGTCGATCAAGGCCGCCGCCAGCTGCTGCTGCGCCTTGCCGAGCAGAGGCTCTTGCCCGCTCATCGAGTAAAGGCTCCTGACCAGCCGGGGGCTGTCGCCGAGAGCTTTGGCCAGCTCGAGCAGCAAGCTGTTAACCCGGCCCGCGGGAGAAGCGCCCTGTGCAAAGGCGCGCTGCGTCCATGCCTCCACGATGGCGAGCTGGCGGAGCGGAAGCTCGCTCAGCAGCTCTTGTTTGCTGTGGAAGTAGTGGTAGAACGTGCCCTTCGACGTGCCGGTCGCCTCTATGATATCGCTTACGGAAACTTGATCGTAGCCGCGCTCGGCGAAGAGACGCAGGGCAGTCTCCACGGCATGGGCTCTTTTCGTACGGGTGGACGCCCGCCAAATAGGAGTTTTCACGTTGCACACTCCCTTTCGTATGCCATTATACGATCGTGCGGAGCCTTTTTCCAATAGAAATTAGACTGCCGGTCTATATTAAAATTAGATTGATTGGCAGGTTGGACGAGCAGGCAGCAAATAAGATATGATTACCTATAAGGATCATTCATTCAAAGGGGTGTTTTTTTCATGGACGATTGCATTTTTTGTAAGATCATTCAAGGAGCGATCCCGTCCACCCAAATTTACGAAGACGAACGGGTTATGGCATTTCATGATATCGAGCCGCAAGCGCCTGTACATATGCTCGTTATTCCCAAGAAGCATATCGCTTCAATGGCTGAAGCGGAACCCGATGACGCCGAGCTGATGGGGCACGTGCTGTTGACCGCCCAGCGCATAGCGCGGGAAGCGGGGCTGGAAGAGACCGGATACCGTATCATTAACAACTGCGGCAAAAATGCGGGCCAGCTCGTATTCCACATTCATTTTCACGTGTTGGGCGGGGAGAAATTGGGGGGTTTAAATTCCAAGGGCTGACAAGCTCATTTTTGACCACTCTCAAGTTGACACCCCCTTTCGAAATCACATATAATGAGGGTTGATAACCGTGTATTGTGGTCTGTTAGCGGAGGGAGGGAAAACAGGTGTCCGAAACGAAAGTACGCAAAAATGAAACAATCGACGCTGCACTCCGCCGCTTTAAGCGTTCCATCGCAAAAGACGGCGTTCTCGCGGAAGTTAAGAAACGCAAACACTACGAAAAGCCGAGCGTCAAGAGGAAGAAAAAGTCCGAAGCCGCTCGTAAACGCAAGTTCTAGGAGGAATCCGCACTCATGAACGTCGCGGAACGTTTGAACGAAGACATGAAACAAGCGATGAAGGACGGGGACAAGTTCCGACTTTCCACGATTCGATTGGTTCGTGCAGCGATCAAAAACCAGGAAATCGAGCTGCGCCGCCCGCTTGAAGACAGCGAGACGCTTAATATATTGAGCCGTGAACTCAAGCAGCGACGAGATGCCCTCCAAGATTTTGAAAAAGCCGGCAGGGAAGACCTGGTAGCTAACGTTACCGGAGAAATTGAGATCATCACGCAATATCTTCCGCAGCAGCTGAACGAAGAAGAAGTCAAAGCTATTGTTGTGCAGACCATGCAAGAAACCGGTGCTTCTTCCAAAGCCGATCTCGGGAAATTGATGGGTGCTTTAATGCCCAAGGTGAAGGGACGCGCTGACGGCAAGCTCGTTAATGCGATCGTCCAGCAATTTCTGCAATGATTCCCATGCGAACGACAGGCACTCCCTGAAAGGGGAGTGCTTTTTGCGTTCGAATGAAACTATAAAGCGATTCGCATCGTAGTAGTATCATAATCTGTGAAAATGTTCGATCAGTGCGCTGAAGTAATTTAATGGCGCATGAGCTGGATAAAGCAGGAGGAATGAGCTTGGTACCTACAGGTACGAACCGGAGAAGGGTTTCCGGGTGGATAGGGAAATTGAGATTACTATTGTTCATCGCGATCCTCGGCATTCCTGCCGCAGGCGCATGGGCCGGCCTGGTCCAGGCGGCGGATACCCCGTCTGCCGGAGCCGTGTATGTGATCCCTGTGAAACAGACCGTTCAGAGCGGACTGTCGTCGTTTCTCGACAGGGCGCTGACGGAAGCCGAGCAGGCGAAAGCTTCTCTCGTTGTTCTGGAAATCGATACTCCCGGCGGCCGATTGGACACTGCCGAGGAGATCGGGCAGCGCATACGTTCGTCCGCGGTTCCAACCGTAGCCTTCGTCACAGGTAAAGCCGCTTCGGCCGGCGCATACCTGGCTTTGAATGCCGGCGATATCGCCATGGCGCCGGGTACGACCATCGGTGCGGCAATGATCGTAGATGCTGCGGGAAATCCGGTGGAAAATCCGAAATACGTTTCCTTCTGGGCGGAGGAGATGAGATCGGCGGCAGAGTTGAACGGCCGTAATCCGGCGATCGCGATCGGCATGGTGGATCCGAAACGTGTCGTGGAGCTGAAGGAATTGGGCGAGACCAAAGAAAAAGGGCAAATTTTATCGTTATCCGCCGATAGCGCGCTAAAGGTGGGCTATTCGGAACTCACGGCCAAATCGACGGATGAAGTGATTGAGTGGAAGGGACTTTCCGACCGCCAGGTCATCGATATGAACCCTTCTCTGGCCGAGAAAATTGCGGAAGTAGTGACGAGCCCCGGTATTTCAACGCTGCTCCTGATCCTTGGAATTGCGGGAATCGCGATTGAAATGCTGGTTCCGGGTTTCGGAGTGCCGGGATTCACGGGCTTGATCGCTTTCGGTCTCTACTTCTTCGGTCAGTCGATTGCCGGCTTTGCGGGCATGGAATCTATGGTTTTGTTCATTCTCGGCATTATTCTCTTGGTTCTGGAGATGTTCGTTCCGAGCTTCGGTATTCTAGGTATACTTGGGATCGCGGCGCTCATCTTCGGAATCACAATGGGGGCGTTTGATACGGGGAACGCATTGCAGTCTCTTGGAATCGCTGTGCTGGTCGCCTCGGTAATCATCCTTATTTTTGCTTATATTTTCCGCCGTAAAGGCATTTGGAACCGGTTCATTCTTCGGGATGAGTTAACGGCGGACCAAGGATATGTGCCTAATGAGGGCCGGCAAAGCTGGTTGGGACAGGAGGGCCTCGCGCTTTCCGAGCTGCGTCCCGCAGGAGTCGCCGAAATCGGGGGGCAGCGGGTGGACGTGGTCACTTCCGGCGAGTTCGTGGAACGCGGCAAACCGGTTCGGGTCATCAGCGCTGACGGAACACGTATTGTCGTAAAGGAATTACAGCAGCCGCAGTCGAAATGAAAGCAATGACGAAATGCCAAATATAACGTCGGAGGTACAAAATGGATACGATCAACATTCAGCTTTTGGTTATTATTGCGTTAGCGGTTATTGCTCTAACGGTTTTTCTGAGCTTCTTCCCGATCATGCTGTGGATTTCAGCATTGGCGTCAGGTGTAAGGATTGGGATCTTCACACTGGTTGGTATGCGCCTTCGGCGTGTTGTCCCCAGCCGGATCGTCAATCCACTGATCAAGGCAACCAAAGCGGGTTTAGGTTTAAACATCAATCAGCTGGAAAGCCATTTCCTTGCCGGCGGTAACGTCGACCGCGTCGTTAATGCTCTGATCGCCGCACAACGGGCAGATATTCCACTGGTGTTCGAGCGTGCCGCTGCGATCGATTTGGCAGGACGCGATGTGCTGCAAGCCGTGCAGATGAGCGTAAATCCGAAAGTCATTGAAACCCCGATCGTTTCGGCTGTGGCCAAAGACGGGATTGAGGTAAGGGTAAAGGCAAGAGTCACTGTGCGTGCGAACATCGATCGGCTTGTCGGCGGTGCCGGGGAAGAAACGATTATCGCCCGCGTCGGAGAAGGCATTGTAACAACCGTCGGTTCGGCGAATTCGCACAAAGATGTGTTGGAAAATCCTGATATGATATCTCGCACAGTGCTGGGCAAAGGCTTGGATGCCGGTACGGCCTTCGAAATTTTGTCCATCGATATCGCGGACGTGGATGTAGGCAAGAACATCGGCGCCCATCTGCAAACAGAGCAGGCGGAAGCTGACAAGCGGATCGCGCAAGCGAAAGCGGAGGAGCGCCGCGCGATGGCTGTTGCTCAAGAGCAGGAAATGAAAGCGCGAGTCGTAGAAATGCGTGCTAAAGTGGTCGAGGCGGAGTCACAGGTGCCGCTTGCGATGGCGGAAGCATTGAAAGGCGGCAAGCTGGGAGTTATGGATTACATGAACCTGAAAAACTTGGAAGCCGATACGCAAATGCGAGGCTCGATCGGACGCCAGGGCGACAACGCGCGCGGAGACGGTGAAGACAAACGCTAAGCCACGTCGGCCTGCCTGCACTGTCGGAAAGGAGTTGACCCATGGAGCGGCTGATATCTTTTTTAATGAGTAACATCGGTTTTGTAATTGTGATCGTGGGGATTATCTATACGATGTTCTTCCGTAAGTCACCATTGGAGAAGCGCCCTAACCGCATGCCTGATTTCGGCGGCGACGGGTTTCCGCGGCCGAGGCGCGCCGGCGAAAGCCGCCCTGCAGCAACCGAAACCCGGCCTGACGGAGAAGCTCCTTCTGCGCGCCCTGCTGTCCCAACTGCGCCCCCGCGGCAACCGGACTGGATGGAGACCAGGGAACCCCGGCCGAGGAGCGAGCAGCGGCAGCAGCCGCAGCGATCGGATCACGGCAGGCCTCAGCCTGTTACCGATCAGCGGCAGCAGCCGGATCGCGGCTGGACCGAAGCTAGGCATGAACAACCTGTGCAGCGCTCTTTATCCGAGGAGCCTAGGGTTACCTTGACTGAGCCTGTACCAATGTCTGTGCATGCGCGGCAAACGGATCACACCGCAACCGGCGGCGAGACAGTTCGAATAGACGAGTCAGTTCGAATAGACGAGTCAGCCTCTGATTCCGCTGTAGGTCTCACTGCACAGGACCTTACTCGCGCGGTTATGTGGGCGGAGATTCTTGGCCCGCCCAGAGCGCGGCGACCGCACCGACGTTAATCCGGTTTCCTATTTTGTTACTCAACACTAAGCGAGCCTCCGGGCTCGTTTTTGCTTTCAACTGCCAATTCACGAATGAAACGGTGGTGCTCACGGTAACCTATCCAAAGTTTATGCTGCGTTGCTAAGGAGTGAAATCAGTTGGCCAACCTGGACAGCGAGCGCATACAGATGAACTATTATGAACGCTCAGACTTGTCGATTCGACACCTGCCGGTGGCGTTCCACGAATGGGAGCAGAAAGCCAGGGAAATTCTTGCGGCCGGCCCTTTCGGATACGTCTACGGCGGAGCCGGGGCGGGCGACACGATGATTGCCAATCGGAAGGCGTTCGAACGTTATCGGATCCGGCCGCGCATCTGCTGCGATATATCGAAACGGGATTTGACGATCCGGCTGTTCGGCCAGAAGCTTCAAGTACCGTTTTTCCTCGCGCCGATCGGGGTGAATTCGATTTTGCATCCGGACGGCGAGCTGGTGCCGGCAAGAGTATGCGCACAAACCGGTGTTCCTTATGTACTAAGCAATGTCTCTTCCCAGCCGATGGAGAAAGTGGCCGATGAAATGAAAGAAGCGGTCCGCTGGTTTCAGCTGTATCCTCCAAAAAATAAAGAGCTGACGCAAAGCTTTTTGGAACGGGCAAAAAAAGCGGGATATTCGGCGATCGTCGTTACGGTGGATTCTACAATGCTGGGCTGGCGGGAAACGGATCTCCGAAACGCTTATCTGCCTTTTTTAGAAGGACATGGCATGGGCAATTATTTTACAGACCCGGTATTTCTGTCACAGCTGAAGCAGCCTCCGGAGGAAGACAAGCAGAGTGCTGTGCTGCTGGCTCTCGACGAGGGCAATAACACATGCTTTACATGGGAGCACTTTGCGGAGATTCGCAAACGAACGGATCTCCCCCTTCTGCTTAAAGGAGTGACGCATCCGCATGATGCGCGGCTGGCCATCGAGCACGGCGCGGACGGGATCATCGTCTCCAATCATGGCGGGCGTCAGCTGGACGGCGCGATCGGCACGCTGGAAGCTCTCCCGGAGATCGTGCAATCCGCGGCCGGCGACGTTCCGATCCTCCTCGACAGCGGCATCCGCAGGGGTGCGGATATCCTTAAAGCGTTGGCGTTAGGAGCATCCGCGGTATTAGTCGGCAGGCCATATGCGTATGCGCTGGCCGCGGCGGGAGAAACCGGGGTTAAGGCGGTCATTGAAAATCTCGTCGCCGAAACGGAGTTCCAGCTGGCCATATCCGGCAGAAGCTCATTGCAAGAAATAGATGCAAGCCTGCTTACTAAGATGTAAGTCCAGCAGCTGATTCCCGCGCTCGTCGGGAGTCGGCTTTTGTTTTGCCTGCGGCCGAATGAGCCTGACCATGCTGCGCTTCATAAAGCGTGGAGCCTTCGCATATGTTGTACGGTAGAGGAGGGAGGGCCGCCGCATGATGCGAGTCAGTCGAAAGCTGCGCAAATGGACTGCAACCATTCTCGACCTGCCGCAGGATGTGGTTTTGGACTTGCCTCGCGTAACGATGATCGGGGGTCTTCAGCTTACGGTGGAAAATCATCGCGGCGTCGTCCATTTCTCACCGGATTCGCTTCGGCTCGCAATGGACGGCGGGGAGATGGAAGTCACCGGGCGGGATTTGGTCATACGCAATATCGGGGCTGAAGAAGTGTTCGTCGAAGGTCAGATCCTGGGTGTGCAACTGCATCCGAAAGGACGGCCTCCCGGATAACTTCGGCTGCTCGTTTTTCACTTTTGATCGGACAGGCTGTGGAGTAGGGGAGGAGTAAGGATGAAGGGAACCTGGCTGGCCGCCCTGCGCGGGTATGTCTGGGTCAAGCTGATCGGGGGCGATCCGGAAAAATTTCTGAATGCCGCAACCGCGCATAAAATCACGCTTTGGAATATCGCTTTCAGTCCGGAGGGAAGGTTGACTTTCGGGGTCACTGTGCCGGATTTTTTTCGTCTGCGCCCTCTTCTTAAACAAAATGGCAGTAAAACTCGTATATTGTCACGGCATGGAGTGCCGTTTCGCATGGCCCGCCTGTCGCGGAGAAAAACATTTGCTGCAGGTATGGTGGGATTCGCGGCGGCCCTGTTCATTCTCTCGACTCTGGTCTGGACCGTGAAGGTTGAGGGAGGCAGCGCCATCCCGGACGACAAAATCCGTCAAGCGGCCCTCGCGGAAGGGATATATGAGTACCAATGGTCATTCCGCCTTCCCGATTCGAAGACGATGTCCGAGCGGCTCGCCCGCCATCTTCCCGATGCCGCATGGATCGGCGTCGAGAAAAAGGGCACGTCGATTATCATCACGGTGATCGACTCCACGAGCGCGGAGGAAAGAGCACTGGAAAGTCCAAGGGATCTGGTCGCCAAGACGGACGCGGTCGTGACCCGGATCATCGCCGAGAACGGCCGGCCGAAGGTGGAACGGAATGATCGGGTGCGCAAAGGCGACGTCCTTATTTCCGGAATACTGGGAGGCGAGGAGCGGAGCAAAGCGGTAGTTTCCCAGGGGAAAGTGATGGGGCTTGTGTGGCATGAATATCGCATCGTGTCGCCGCTCTCGAAAAAAGTAAAAGCTTTACCGGCGCCTCCACCGAGCGGGGCTATCTCGTCATCGGCAGCCGGGCGCTGCAAATATCGGGCTATCGGGGTGAATCCTATTCGATGTCCCAAACCCGTTCCACGCTCCGGAGGGTGCACTTCGGAAAATGGCAGCTGCCTTTCGGAAGGATGCATGAATTCGAAATGGAGGTTCAGGAAAACTCGCAAAAGCTGACCGTCACACAGGCGAAAGAGGCCGGACTTGCACAAGCCCGCGCCGAGCTGCTTGCAATAAGCGGCCGCGACGCGTCGATCAAGGCGGAAAAGATTTTGCATGAACAAACGGACAATGGTAAAGTGGTGTTAACTGTTCTCTTTGAAGTGGAACAGTCTATCGCGATACCGCGTCCCATAGTAATAACACCTACCGATCAGGGGGAATGAGGCTTTTTGTCACAATTGAAACTGTCTGCGAACATTCCATTGCACAATGTGGCGGAAGGATTGGCGCTTTATGGTCCGCAGGACAAGTTCTTGCGGCTTATCCAAGAGCAAACGGAGTCCGTTATCCATACAAGGGATGCGGAGATTGTCATAGAAGGGCCTGAGGAAGAGGTCCGTTCGCTGCACCAGCTGTTCGACACGCTGCTTGAACTCATCCGCGGCGGCCTGCAGCTGACGGAAAGGGACGTGCGCTACGCCCTCGATCTGGCTCGGGACATGAAGGCAGACCAGCTGCTGTCCCTGTTCAAAGGAGAAATAACGACCACATTCCGCGGCAAACCGATTCTGCCGAAGACGCTTGGACAGCGGCATTATGTGACTACCATACGCAAGAAAGATATTGTTTTCGGGATCGGACCCGCAGGTACGGGTAAAACCTATCTGGCCGTCGTCTCGGCGGTTGCCGCTTTGAAGAACGGCAAAGTGAAGCGGATCCTTCTCACACGGCCGGCTGTGGAAGCGGGCGAGAGCCTCGGATTTCTGCCGGGCGACTTGCAGGAGAAGGTCGATCCGTATTTGCGCCCGTTATATGACGCGCTCAATGACGTTCTCGGCGCGGACGGGGTTGCGAAAGCGATGGAGCGCGGCATGATCGAAATCGCTCCGCTCGCTTACATGAGGGGACGAACCCTCGACGACTCCTTTGTCATTTTGGACGAGGCACAGAACACGACACCGGAGCAGATGAAGATGTTCCTTACAAGACTCGGATTCGGCTCGCATATGGTCATCACCGGGGATGTCACGCAGATCGACTTGCCGAAAGGCAAGCAATCCGGATTAATAGAAGCGCAGCGGATCCTCCGGGACATCGAGGAGATCGGCATCGTGTATTTCACCGAGCAGGATGTTGTGCGCCATGCGTTGGTACAGAAAATTATAATCGCCTATAACGAAAACAAAGAATTAACACCATAAGGGAGGAACTGCCGGATGAGTCGGAAAACGAACGGCCCGTCGGGCAATCAGCTGA
Organism: Cohnella kolymensis; assembly: GCF_000829465.1. Classification (GTDB taxonomy): domain Bacteria; phylum Bacillota; class Bacilli; order Paenibacillales; family Paenibacillaceae; genus Cohnella; species Cohnella kolymensis. The sequence continues at coordinate 26,735 of NZ_JXAL01000028.1, forward strand.
CCTTGCCACAAACGTCGGCAGGATGGAAGCACAGCGCATGGATGCGCTGGCTCCTTCTCCTGCTTTTTGTCTTTTTATTTTATTTCAGCCTTGCGCCGCGCCTCGTTCCGGAAACCTACGATATTACGTTAAACGGCAAAAGCGACCGCGACATCAAAGCGCCTCGCCAATTCGAAGATAAAGAGGCGACGTCCCAAGCGGAGGAGCAGGCCGCCGACAATGTGGGTCCGATTTATCCGATTGTCGCCCTCAAGAATGAAGGGCTGATCGAGAACATTTTTTCACGTATCGAGCAGTTGAACCAGGATGATCTCGCAGAACCGGACAAAGTGGATATTTACCGCCGGGAAATCCCGCAGCTCGTCGATCGTTATGTGGCGAATTTCATTGATGCGAACTCGGGCTCGGAGACTTATTCTTCGGGACTGCTCGCCGAAATGCAGCGGGTGGTACAGGCGCAGAAATACAGGATCCCCGAGGAAACCTTTTATAAGCTGCCGCGTTTCACACCCGAGCAGCTGCTGCAGATGAGGAGCGTCGGCCGCGACGTTGTGCGCAAGCTTATGATGGAACCGCTCACCGAGGCGGAGACGGCGCGCACCAAAGTCGCGGAGCTCGTGAACGGCAGCTCGCTGGCGCTGAAGTCGGAGCGCGAGGTCGTTCAAGAGCTTTCGAGACTCGCCATTTTACCGAATAAGTTTTTCGATAAAGAAGCGACCGAACAGGCGAAAGCGCAAGCGAAGCAGAACACGGAACCTGTCATGATCAAGCAAGGGGCAGTCATCGTGAAGGCGGGCCAGGTCGTCGACGATGAACTCTATCAGTATTTGGACGATCTCGGACTGCTGCAGGAGCGTAAAAACTATTGGCCGCAGCTGGGCGTTCTATTGTTCTCGATATTATTTACTTTAGGTTTGTACGGATATGGTGAACTCACCGCTTCGTCTGATCACAACAAGAGGACGAATATTCATTGGCTTATGCTTTTGCTGATTTTTGCGCTCAACATGCTGTTCATGCACCTGGTTTCGCTGACGCACAGCGAACAGTGGCCGTTCGTCGGCTATCTCGCTCCGGTGGCGATGGGAAGCATGCTGGTGACGCTGCTTGTCGATTTGCATCTGGGTCTGGTCAGCGCGTTCATCTTCACGCTTGTATCGAGCGTTATTCTGAACGTCGAGCAGCAGCATTTGTTCGATTTTCATTACGGGTTCGTAACGGCGGTAGTGTCCTTTACGGCTGCGCTCGCCATTCACCGTGCCAGTCAGAGGTCTTCCATTCTCAAGGCGGGAATTATGGTGAGCTTGTTCGGTTCCGTAGCCGTCCTTGCGATGATGCTCGTAAACCCGCATCCGAACCGGGCCGATCTGATCCAGTCGGTAGCCTTCATGTTCTCAAGCGGGCTGCTTACTGCAGTCCTGGTCATCGGCCTCATGCCGTTTTTCGAAGTGACGTTCGGCATTCTGTCCGCGCTCAAGCTCGTGGAGCTGTCCAATCCGAATCACCCCTGCTGCGCAAGGTGCTCACGGAGACACCGGGCACCTACACCACAGCCTGATGGTGGGGAATCTGTCGGAAGCCGCGGCCGAGGCGGTCGGGGCGAACGGACTGCTGTGCCGGGTCGGATCGTTCTATCACGATGTGGGTAAAACAAAGCGTCCGCTCTATTTTATCGAAAATCAGAACGGTGCCGGTAATCCGCATGACAAGCTCGACCCGAAGGTCAGTGCGTCGATTATTATCGCCCACGCAAGGGATGGAGCGGATATGCTGAGGGCTCACAAACTTCCCAAGCCGATCCGGGATATCGCCGAGCAGCATCATGGAACGACATTGCTGAAATATTTTTATTTCAAGGCAACCAAACTAGCGGAAGAGCATGGCACGGACAAGCAATGGACGGAGGAAGACTACCGTTATCCCGGCCCGAAAGCTCAGTCGAAGGAAGCCGCGATCGTCGGAATCGCCGATTGTGTCGAAGCAGCGGTACGCTCTCTGAATCATCCGACCGTAGACCAGATTGAAGGTATCATCTCTAAAATTATAAAAGAGCGTTTGGACGACAATCAGTTTAACGAGTGTGATTTGACGCTGCGGGAATTGGACAAAATTGCGGAGACACTCAAACAAACCGTCATCGGCATGTTTCATTCGCGAATCGAATACCCCGATGACAAAGAGATGAAAAAGCTGAAAGAAGCAAAGGAGAAGCGACATGACGCTGAGCTTGGAATGGGTCGATGAACGGGAAGGCGGCGCCGGTGAACGGGAAGAGAAGTGGATGGACCTGCTGGAAAAGCTGCTTAACATTGCCGGTGAGAAAGAAGGCATTACGAACGGGGTCGTTACGCTTACGTTGACCGATGATGAAGGCATTCGCGAGCTGAACCGCCAGTACAGAGGCCTGGACAAGCCGACCGATGTATTGTCTTTCTCGCTCAAGGAAGGCGAGGAGCCGGATATTCGGTTCGAAGGCGAATACGAAGCCGAGGAAGAAGGACAAGAAGGCTGGAAGGACGAAGTGAAAGCAGAGGATCCGTTCGCGGGCATGCTCGGCGATGTCGTCATTTCCGTCCCTCGCGCGGAAGCTCAGGCCCAGGAATACGGCCACAGCTTTGAGCGCGAGCTGGGCTTCCTGTTCGTGCACGGCTTCCTGCATTTGCTTGGCTATGATCACGACGAGAACGAGCAGGAGCGGGCGATGTTCGGCAAGCAAGAAGAGGTGCTGAAGGAAGCGGGGTTAACGCGGTGAGCGGCGGGCGTTCGCACTGGGTGCATTCGTTCCGTCACGCGATTCAAGGAATTGCGGAAGCGCTGCGAAGCGAACGCCATATGCGGTTTCATATGGCAGCGGCCGCCTTGGTCGTTGCCCTGGCTCTCGCGCTCAAAGTGCCCCTGACGCAATGGCCTTGGCTGTTTGCGGCGATTGCCGCGGTGTGGACGTCCGAGCTGATCAATACGGCCATTGAACGGACGGTGGACCTGGCCTCGCCGCAAACTCACCCGCTGGCCAAAACAGCCAAGGACGCGGCGGCAGGCGCCGTGTTGGTCGCCTCGCTGTTCGCCGCCGCAATCGGCTGTATCGTGCTGGGTCCGCCATTGTGGAAATTATGTTTCGGATGACGGATTGCGCGGAATTCATTCATTTTCCTATAGTTCGTATCTCAGGAGGCAATCATATTGAATATCGATCATCTTTCTCTTACGGTAGAACAGCTTCTGGAAGCGGCCAAGAAGGCGCGGACGAGCGCTTATGTCCCCTATTCAAGCTTCGCCGTCGGTGCGGTGGCGCTCGATTCGGAAGGGCATTTGCATCACGGCTGCAATGTGGAGAACGCCGCGTACGGGCCGACGAACTGCGCCGAACGTACGGCATTGTTCCGCGCGGTGGCGGACGGCAAGCGTCCGGGCGCGTTTCAGGTCGTTGCGGTCATCGGCGACACGCCTGAGCCGATCACCCCTTGCGGCGTATGCCGCCAAGTGCTGGCGGAGCTTTGCGCGCCGGAGATGCCTGTCGTGCTGGGCAATATGAAGGGTACATACCGAATCACAACCGTAGAGGAATTGCTGCCGGGCGCATTCACATCACGGGATCTCCACTCTGCCCAAAGCTAACTTTTTCCCACCTGAGGAGTGCCGCATATGAAAAAAGGATTTAAATCCGGCTTTGTGGCCATTGTCGGCCGTCCCAACGTCGGCAAATCAACACTGATGAACCAAGTGATCGGTCAGAAAATCGCCATCATGTCCGACAAACCCCAAACGACCCGCAACAAGATTCATGGCGTGTATACCACTGAGGATATCCAGATTGTCTTTCTGGATACGCCCGGTATTCATAAGCCGAACTCTAAGCTGGGCAATTACATGATGAAGGCTGCTGAAAGCGCGTTAAATGAAGTGGATGCGGTGCTGTTCCTGACGGATGTCACCGAATCGCTCGGCGGCGGCGACCGCTATATCATCGAGCAGCTCAAAAAGGTGAATACGCCTGTGTTTCTTGTGCTGAACAAAATTGATAAGATTCATCCAGAAGCCATCCTGCCCGTTATCGAAAAATACCGGAAGCTGCTTGATTTCGCGGAGATCGTGCCCGTGTCCGCGCTTCAGGGCAGCAATGTGAATGCGCTTTTGGAGCAGTTGTCGCGTTACTTGGAAGAGGGGCCAATGTATTATCCGGCCGATCAAGTGACCGATCATCCCGAGCAATTCGTATGCGCCGAGCTGATCCGTGAGAAAATTCTGCAGCTGACGCGGGAAGAGATTCCCCACTCCATTGCGGTGGAAATTGAAAGCATGGGTGCCGGAGATAACGGTGTCGTGAATATCGGAGCCGTCATCTATGTGGAACGGGACTCCCAAAAAGGGATTATTATCGGCAAGAACGGAGCGTTCCTGAAAGAAATCGGCAAGCTGGCGCGGCAGGACATGGAACGGCTGCTCGGTTCCAAAATTTTTCTGGAGCTATGGGTGAAGGTGAACAAAGATTGGCGCAATCGCGAATCTGTGCTGAAATCACTGGGTTTCCGTCACGAGTAATTCATTGGCAAAAAAAGTTGTCAGGGATATGAAGAGAGGGTCAGGACATCCTAACCGAGGAAGAGAAATTCACTTCCGTCGGAGAGGATGAAGAGACGCTGTGCGTGATTTTACGTGGCAAGTGTTTACGCAAACCGGCGATGTCGAAGCTTATCTGCTATACAAGGAAGTGGGTCAACTGGACGCCGCATCGGAACTTGGTGCGGACGGTGTGACAGAGGAACAGGACGTGAATTCCGGGAGCGAGGAAGGATAGCCGATGCTCTATCGGGTGGAAGGAATCGTGATTCGCAGTACGGATTACGGTGAGGGCAATAAAATCATAACCCTGCTTACGCCTAGTTACGGCAAGCAGGGTGTTGTCGTACGCGGGGCGAAAAAAGCGAAAAGCCGGCATGGAGCTTTGGCGCAATTATTTACATATGGCGAATTCTCTTATTACAAGTCCGGCTCACTCGGGACTTTGAACAGCGGGGAAATCATCGAATCGTACCGTGAGCTCCGTGAAGGTCTCGAAGGCCCGGCGTATGCCGCATATGCGGCTGAATTGACCGACCGCGCGATCAACGACGACGAAGCCGCCGCTTACTTGTTCCATCAGTTCAAAGCATGCCTGACCGCTCTCGCGGAAGGCAAAGACAAGCAAATTGTCGTGCGGGTTTATGAGATGAAAGTGATCGGCGCCGCGGGTTACACGCCGGTGTTGGACGAATGCGCGAATTGCGGCAGAACGCAAGGGCCGTTCCTGTTCAGCCCCCAATCCGGGGGCGCGCTGTGCGGTAATTGCCGGCATAAGGATCCGGCTGCGCTCGAACTGGAGCAGCCGGTCTGGAAGCTGCTGCGATTATTCGCGGACATGGATTTGCGCCGCCTGGGCAGCGTAGCGGTGAAAGAGAGTTCGAAACGGCAGCTTCAATTGGCGCTGCGTCGTTGGATGGACACGCATCTGGGTTTAAATCTGAAATCGCGCAATTTTCTCGATCAATGGGAGAAGTACGGAGATTTGCTTGGGCAGCGCGAGGCGAAGCCGGCCGAGCCTCCGGAAGCGGGAGACGGAGCGGTTTGACATCGCCCGCCGCGTCCGATAGAATGTCATCATAATTGAATTTACAGTTCTCTATGAAGGAGAAAGTAGCCGATCGCCGTCGGCAGGCGCAGCGAGCCGGGGATAGTGCAAGCCCGGAGAGACGGATCGGTGAAAGGGCGCTCTGGAGAGACATGGATCGGAAAGAGGAGGGTTTTCCTTCCGCGCCGGGTTAAGGCGGTTAAGGAAAATCAAGTAGGGTGGAACCGCGGGAACTTCAGCTCCCGTCCCTATGTCTGCCAAGGCGGACGTGGGACGGGGGCTTTTTATATTGTCTTCGGAACTGCCGCGATTACCGCAGCTGAAAGTTGTTCAATATTCTCACGGTCAAAGGAGCGAATAACTATGAATTTTCAGCAAATGATGCTGACGCTGCAGCAGTTCTGGGCGGAACAGAACTGTATCGTCGTACAGCCGTACGACACCGAGAAAGGCGCGGGAACGATGAATCCGATGACTTTCCTCCGTACGATCGGCCCTGAGCCTTGGAATGTCGCCTACGTGGAGCCTTCCCGCCGTCCGGCCGACGGCCGCTACGGGGAGAATCCGAACCGGCTTTATCAGCATCATCAGTTCCAAGTGATCATGAAGCCTTCACCGGACAACATTCAAGAACTTTACCTGGAAAGCTTGAAGCGGCTCGGCCTTGATCCGGCGCACCATGATATCCGGTTCGTGGAAGACAACTGGGAAGCCCCGACGCTGGGTGCCTGGGGACTCGGCTGGGAAGTGTGGCTCGACGGCATGGAAATTACCCAGTTTACTTACTTCCAGCAGGTGGGCGGCATTGACTGCCATCCGGTAGCGGTGGAAATCACCTATGGTATGGAACGCCTGGCATCGTATATTCAACAGAAGGAAAACGTATTTGACCTGGAGTGGGTTCAAGGTGTGACATACGGAGACGTGTTCAAGCAGCCCGAATATGAGCATTCCAAATATAGCTTCGAAGTTTCGGACGCCGCCATGCTGTTCCAATTGTTCTCGACTTACGAGAGTGAAGCGCAGAGAACGATGGAGCAGAATCTCGTATTCCCGGCATACGACTATGTGCTGAAATGTTCGCACGTGTTCAATCTGCTGGACGCGAGAGGGGCAATCAGCGTAACCGAGCGCACCGGATATATGGCCAGGGTTCGTAACTTGGCGCGCCAGGTCGCTGCAACCTATTTGCAGGAACGGGAGCGGCTGGAATTCCCGCTGCTGAAGAAAGGAGCGGAACAGCATGCCTAAGGATCTGCTGCTGGAGATCGGCTTGGAAGAAGTGCCTGCCCGCTTTGTGCGCGGCGCTATGGAGCAATTGAAAGAGAAAACGGAAAAGTGGCTCGCCGACACGCGATTGGGTTACAAGGAAGTAAAGGCCTATGCCACCCCTCGACGGCTCGCTGTGCTGGTTGCCGGACTTGCGGAGAAACAGGAAGACATCAATGAAGAGGTAAAGGGACCGGCTCGCAAAATCGCGCTGGACGAAACCGGCGGCTGGAGCAAAGCGGCACTGGGATTCGCCCGCAGCCAGGGTGCCGACCCGGATTCGTTGTTCTTCCGCGAATTGGGCGGAGTGGAATATGTGTACGCGAAGAAAAGCAGCATCGGTGCCGAAACTTCATCGCTGCTGCCGGACGCTCTGCCCGCTCTGATAACATCTATGACATTCCCCAAGAATATGAGATGGGGCAGCTACGATCTTCGTTTTGTGCGTCCGATCCGCTGGCTCGTCGCTTTGTACGGTTCGGATATCGTGCCTTTTGAAATCACAGGAGTGGCGACCGGAAATGTATCGCGCGGACATCGTTTTCTGGGTGAGGACACTGTCGTTGAACAACCTTCCGTATACGTCGACCGGCTGCGCGCTCAACATGTAATCGCAGACATAGAAGAGAGACGGAAAGCGATCATGGAAGGCATTCGCAGCTTGTCGGAGGAACGCGGATGGAACATTGCGGTGAAAGACGATCTTCTCGAAGAGGTCTTGTTCCTTGTGGAAACGCCGACGGTTCTAACAGGCTCGTTTGATCCGTCGTTCCTGCACATTCCGCAAGAAGTACTGATCACGTCGATGCGCGAGCATCAGCGTTACTTCCCGGTGCTGGATGCCGAGGGCCGCTTGCAGCCTCATTTCGTTACGGTGCGGAACGGAGACAGATTGTCGCTTGACGTCGTAGCTAAAGGCAACGAGAAGGTGCTTCGCGCCCGTTTGTCGGACGCTAAATTTTTCTACGAAGAAGACAAGAAGCTTAAAATAGAGGACGCTTCGGCGAAACTGGAGAATATCGTGTACCACGAGGAGCTCGGTACGGTAGCGGACAAAGTGAGACGGATCCGCGCGATTTCCGATCGTATCACCCAGCATTTGCGCGCCGATGAAGAGGTTCGTACGGCCGTCAGCCGTACCGCCGATATTTGCAAATTCGATCTTGTTTCGCAAATGGTCTATGAATTCCCCGAGCTGCAGGGAATTATGGGAGAGGATTACGCCCGGAAGGCGGGCGAGCGCGAGAGCGTAGCCCGGGGCATCAACGAGCATTACTCGCCCCGCAACGCGGGAGATCGCCCGGCGCAGTCGCTTGTAGGCGCCATTGTCGGGATCGCCGACAAGATCGATACGATCGCCGGCTGCTTCTCGATCGGCATTATTCCAACCGGATCGCAGGATCCTTATGCGCTTCGCCGGCAAGCAGCCGGGATCGTCAGCACGCTGCTCGCTCATGACATGGAGCTTACGCTGACAGATCTGTTCAAGATCGTCTTGGAGGTTCATGCGGAAAGAGGGCTGAAACGGGAAGCTTTCGATATCACGAAGGAAATGCAGGAGTTTTTCGCTTTGCGGATCAAAAACGTACTGGCCGAGCTCGACGTTCGTTATGATGTGATTGACGCGGTGCTGGCAGCCGGGTCCGAGGATGTCCGCCGCACCGTGCTGCGCGCAAAAGCGCTTCAGGACGTTACGGCAGAGGGCAGGAAGGCCGAGTTCCGTCCGGCGGTTGAAGCCTTTAACCGGGTAGCCAATCTTGCGGCAAAAGCGGACTCCCGTCAGGTGGATCCGGGATTGTTCGCGGATGCCGCGGAAACCCGCCTGTATGAAGCTTGGCAGCAAGCGCACGGCAAATTCGTCAAACAATATAACGAAGTCCGGATGGAAGATGCTTTGGCGGCGCTGTCCGCGCTGAGCGAACCGGTGGCGGCCTTTTTTGAAGCCGTCATGGTTATGGCCGAAGACGAGGCGGTGCGCCGCAATCGACTGGCCTTGCTCGGCCTGATCGCCGACGATGTGAAAACTTTCGCGGATTTTTCCAAGCTGGCAGGTTAACGAACATACGGAAGGAGCAGCCGTTATGTCACAGGTTAGCGTAACTGTCTACGTGGTGTCCGATTCTGCTGGAGACACGGGAGAGCTTGCGGTCCGTGCGGCCGCGGCTCAGTTTCACCCCATGGCCGTGCACATTCGCAGAGCCGCTTTTATCCATACGCGGGAAGGGATAGACGCCGTTATCCATGCGGCCGAAGCCGATCAGAGCATCATCCTGTACACACTGGTCATCCCGTTCTTGCGTGACTATATGGTTGAACAAGCGGCCAAAAGGAAGTTAACGGCGATTGATTTATTGGGCCGGCTGATCGACAATCTCGAAAGGACGCTGGGGCGCGAGCCTCGCCATGAACCTGGACTTAATCATGCCTTGAACGCCGCCTATTTCCGCAAAGTGGAGGCCGTTGAATTTGCCGTCCGTTATGACGATGCACGGGACGTTACCGGCATACTCAAGGCGGATATTATCCTTGTAGGCGTATCCAGAACGTCTAAAACTCCTCTTTCTATGGTCCTGGCTCACAAAACTTTCAAGGTCGCAAACGTGCCGCTCGTGCCGGAACTCGTTCCGCCGCGCGAACTGTTTGCCGTACCTCCCGCAAGGTTGTCGGTTTAACGATTAATACCGACGCTCTGAATGCGATACGGAAGGAACGTCTGAAAGCCTTGGGGCTTCCGGATACGGCTCCGTATGCGACGCCGGAACGGATCGAGAGGGAACTTGAGCACGCCCGTCAGGTGATGGATAAAATCGGGTGCGTCGTAATCGACGTGTCGAATAAAGCGGTGGAGGAAACCGCCAGCCTTATATTGGAGCGATTCCAGCGGTAAACCCTCAGGTGTGGGATCGCGCAGATGTCGAAATGGATATGTTAGTGTCGAATAACAGTTGGTGTATATAGTACGTAGCGGGATGAAATTTTCCGGGAGGAAGGCAGGATTTCGATGCCTTTTATCGTATTATTTTAGTACGGACAATTTGTGGCGGAACGTGTGGTGATGTCGATGAATTTCGCACGACGTCGTGTTGTGGTGGATGGCGACGCTTGTCCGGTAAAGGCGGAAATCGCCGCAACGGTGCTGGAGTGCGAGGCGACGGCGCTAATGGTGTCCAGCCACGCTCATGTTCTTGTGCCTGGGCCCTCTGTGGATGTCGTTACGGTAGATGCGAGCGACCAATCGGCCGATCTGTATATCGCGAACGTTTTGAACAAACAAGACGTATTGGTGACCGGCGATTACGGGCTGGCGGCCATTGGACTTGCGCGCGGAGCAGCGATATTGACCCCGCGGGGCCGCGAGATCCGCGAGTCCGACATCGACGCCTTGCTGGAGCAGCGCCATCACTCAGCGCGTCAACGGCGGGGAGGCAAGCGCACCAAGGGTCCGCCTCCGTTCACCGATGAAGATCGCATCCGCTTCCAACACAAACTGAGAACACTATTGCGAGGGATGCAGGAGAATTAGGTCTTTTGGCGAATTGTATGATGTGCAATAATGCGGCCGACAACGAGAGATTACGCCGGAAGATAGGTCGTTTGCACCAGAAAGTTTAGGTGGCATTACATGAATTACGGCATGATACCCCAGACGGTCATCGATGAAGTTCTGCGCCGGCATGAAATCGGTGAAACGGTAGGCAGATACGTTCATTTGACCAAAAACGGCAAATATTTGAAGGGTCTCTGTCCGTTTCATTCCGAGAAAACACCGTCTTTCACCGTGACGCCGGAGAAGCAGATTTTTCACTGCTATGGCTGCGGCAAAGGCGGCAACGTCATTAAGTTCGTTATGGAGATGGAAGGGGAAACCTTTCCTGAAGCGGTGAAACAGCTGGCTGAGGAGGCCGGCATCCCTGTGACATGGGCAGTGCACGGCGGCGAAGAGCCTTCGCCTCAGCAGAAGGCAAAGCACACGCTGCTGGAAGCTCATGAATATACCGCCAAGCTGTACCATTATTTGCTTCGCAACACCGAAGCGGGCAAGCCGGCAATGGAATATTTGCGCTCGCGCGGCTTTACCGACAGTCTGATCGAGGAATTCGGACTGGGCTACGCTCCGGCTAGATGGGACACACTGACCCAAGCGTTGAACCGCAAAGAGTATGTGCCGGCTCAGATGGAAGCCGGGGGACTTCTTTCCCGGAGGCAAGAGGGTGAAGGCTGGGTCGATCGGTTTCGCGATCGGGTCATGTTCCCGATTGAAGATGCCGGCGGACAAATAATCGCTTTTGCCGGACGGCTGCTGTCGGACGGCCAGCCGAAGTATTTGAACTCGCCGGAAACGCCTTTGTTCAACAAAAGCCGCACACTGTACAGGCTGCACCAAGCCCGGGCCGCGATGCGCCGGACGCGCCAGGCGGTACTTTTTGAAGGGTACGTCGATTGCATTAAAGCTTGGTCGGCGGGTGTGCATAACGGCGTCGCCACGATGGGCACCGCACTGACGGCCGAGCACGCGGCGGTGCTGAAGCGTTTTGCCGATGAAATCGTGCTCTGCTACGACGGTGACGACGCAGGACAAGCTGCCGCACATAAGAGCATTCCGCTGCTGGAAGGGGCCGGATTCCACGTCCGGGTAAGCGTTCTGCCGAATCGAATGGACCCTGACGAGTTCATTACGAATCACGGGCCGGGCGCTTTCGTAAGAGAATATATTGAAGGAGCGGTTTCTGCAGTCAAATTTCAGCTTATATATTTAAGGAAATCCCATATACTCCTAGAAGAAGATGGGAAGATTCGGTATTTGCGCGACGCGGTCAAGATTGTGGCGCGACGAGAGTCTCCAACGGAGCGGGAGCTGCTGCTGAAAGAGCTTGCCCAGGAATTCGGCGTTTCGCTGGATACGCTGAAGCAGGAAAGCCTGGAAGTACGCCGGCAGGAGAAATTGGGCAATACCGGGGATATTCCGGCCGGATCGTGGAATAATGTATGGAATGAAAAGAGATCTTCATCCAAGCATCCGCCCTTGCTGCCCGCTTATATTAAAGCGGAGCGTCAGCTGTTGTCGTGGATGATGTCGGATCGGGATACGGCAAGTCTGGTTCAGAACCGTCTCGGGGACGAATTTCACGTAGAGGATCACGCGGCTCTTGCTGCTTATTTATATTCTTATTACGCTCAAGGCAACGATCCGGATGTCGGCCGTTTTATTTCATTTTTACAAGATGACCGCTTGGAACGCGCCGCCAGTGCGATTGCTCTGGAGGACATCCCGTTCGACGAGCGGGTTGTGGAAGGTTATCTTCGCTCTGTCAGCCGGGCGCCGCTGCTAAGGGAAATAGACCGGAAGAAGGAAGAAATGCAGCGGGCGATGCGAACCGGAGACAATATGGAAGCCGCAAAAATTGCAAGAGAGATCAGTGCCCTGGAACAGCAGTGCAAACAGCTATAATGCGCAGGCTAGTCAGGGAGGAGGGAGTCGGAAATGGCGAACGATCAGCACACAGAGACGGAATCGACGCTGGAGCAAGTCAAAGCGCAGCTTATGGAACAGGGCAAGAAGAAATCGGCCTTGACCTATAAAGACATTATGGAGAAGTTGTCTCCATTCGACCAAGACCCGGAGCAGATTGACGAATTCTTCGAACAATTGGCGGATCAAGGGATTGAAGTCGTGAACGATCACGACGAAATCGGACGCCACGGTCATGGTGAAGAGGAAGAGCGAGAGCGCGACGAATTTAACTTCGACGACGATCTGTCGCTTCCGCCGGGAATTAAGATTAACGATCCCGTCCGTATGTACCTGAAGGAAATAGGCCGTGTGCCGCTGCTGGCCGCAGATGATGAAGTCGAGTTGGCCAAGAAGATCGAGATCGGCGGACCGGAAGGCGAGGAAGCTAAAAAAAGGCTGGCCGAAGCCAACCTGCGTCTGGTTGTCAGCATTGCCAAACGTTACGTGGGCCGGGGGATGCTGTTTCTCGATCTGATTCAAGAAGGCAATATGGGTCTGCTGAAGGCAGTCGAGAAATTCGATTACGACAAAGGCTTCAAATTCAGTACGTATGCCACTTGGTGGATCAGACAGGCGATCACCCGGGCGATCGCGGATCAAGCGAGGACGATCCGGATTCCGGTGCATATGGTAGAGACGATCAACAAGCTGATCCGCGTGTCGCGGCAGCTTCTGCAGGAACTCGGGAGAGAGCCCGCGCCTGAAGAAATTGCGGAACAGATGGAACTGAGTGTAGAGAAAGTACGAGAGATTATGAAAATCGCGCAGGAGCCTGTCTCTCTGGAGACGCCGATCGGGGAAGAAGACGATTCCCATCTGGGCGACTTCATCGAGGACCAGGAAGCCTTGGCGCCGGCGGACGCCGCTGCGTATGAGCTTTTGAAAGAGCAGTTGGAAGACGTGTTGGACACGCTGACCGAACGGGAAGAAAATGTGCTTCGTCTTCGTTTCGGGCTGGACGATGGGCGGACACGCACTTTGGAAGAAGTGGGCAAAGTGTTCGGTGTCACCCGCGAGCGTATTCGGCAGATCGAAGCCAAAGCTTTGCGAAAGCTTCGTCATCCGAGCCGCAGCAAGCGGTTGAAAGATTTTCTCGAATAAGGATAAGCTCATTTCCAGTAGAGACCTTTCGCCTTAACGGTTGAAGGTCTTTTTCTTCCAATCGTGCAAGGGGGAAAACGTCGGCATGGCTGCTTTGGACGATGATAAGCGGAAAACGATTGTGAATGAGATTGACGTCTGGCGCCGCGGCAAACTGCTGCCCGAACAGTATTGCGATTTCTTGCAAAATTTATATTTGGATGATCTTAATGAGCGTCCTAAAGGGATTGTGGGTGCCGCGGTACAGAAAATCGGACAGGCATCGGTCAAGCATTGGCTTCTTGTATTTGTCAGTTTTGCCTTGATTTGTATTATTGTTCTTCATTTTAGCGCGTTTCCAGCGGCATTGCAAATCGCTATTACCGGAATCGTCACAGCGGCTTTCACAGGGCTTGGTGCATGGTTGAGGGAAAAGCAGCCGCTCAAGGGCTTGCTCTGGATCTCGGCCGCTATGATCTTTTTGCCGGTTGCCGGATTGTCCGTACTCGTCCTGCAAGATTGGGATGCACGCGCCGGGCCTGCAGTGCTGCTGGGCATATGCGCGCTCGTGTGGATCTGCTGCGGTGTTTTGCTAAGGCTCTCGCTTCTGCACGCAGCAGGCTGGGTAGGTCTCGTCATTCTCTACGGAGCGCTTTTATCCGATCGTTTGCCGGACCCTAGTCTGCTGGAGGTGCAGATATTCTGGCTTCCCGCAGCGCTCTTGTTCGGCTGGTTGAGCTGGTTTTTGCATGTCCGTTACAAGCCGGCAGGTTCGGTGTTTTTCGCGCTGGCGCTCATCTTGTGGTTCATGCCGGAAGTTTACTCAGCGTTGCTGGATATTCATCCCGACTGGATTCAATTACAATTGTTGTGCAAGATTGCGGCTGCAGGAGTCGGTTTGTTCCGATTGAGAAAACAATGGATGGAATGGGTTGCTTAATAATGGAAGATATACAGGGTAACGGAGCAGGCTTGAAGCTGTCCCGCCGCTTATCGGCGCTTGCCGGATGGGTTCCGGCGGGCGCCCGGCTCGCTGACATCGGGACCGATCATGCGCTGCTCCCGGTTTTTTTGGCAAGCAGCGGAAAGGTGCGTTTTGCGGTGGCCGGCGACGTGCACCGGGGACCGGTGGAGGCTGCGAAGCGGCAGGTAACGGAGGCGGCACTGCAGGAGGTCATTTCGGTACGCTTAGGCGACGGCTTGGCGGTTCTCACTCCGGGTGAAGTAGATACGGTAGTCATCGCGGGCATGGGCGGGAGCCTGATGGTTCGCATCCTGGACCAGGCGGGCGACCGGCTGCTCGGCGTGAGAACGCTCGTGCTCTCCCCGCACGTGGCGGAAGGCGCGCTTAGGAGCTGGCTCACGGCGAACCGATATTTGCTGGATCATGAAATGCTGCTGGAGGAAGACGGTGTAATCTACACTCTCATGCGGGCCGTTCTGATTGAGGATCGGGACGAATGGTCCGTGCTTCACAGCCGATTGTATGATCCGAGTCTCGCTGCGCCTTGTTTAACGCGAATTCCGCTGCCGTTGATGTATGAAATGGGTCCTTTGCTTATGCGCAATCCTGGTCCTGAATTTGAAAAAAAGTGGCTGCAGGAAATCGCCAAGAAGGAAAGGGTCGTCTCACAGCTGAACCATTCTGACGCTCCGGAAGCTGCCGTTAAAGCGGAAGAATGGGAACAGGATATACGAGAAATCCGGGAGGTGCTCGCATGTTTGCCCGTGGAGAAACGATCCTCCAATTGATGGAGCGGCTTGCGCCGAAACATTATGCGGTGCCCGAAGATAAAATCGGATTGCAGGTCGGTTCGGCCGCCAAGGAAGTGAAGCGCGTTCTCGTTGCCCTCGACGTGAATCAAGCCGTTGTCCGGGAGGCCGTTTCGTTAGATGCGGAACTTATCATCGCTCACCATGCCGTCATCTACCGGCCGCTCGCTCACCTGCGCACGGACACGCCATCCGGAGCGTTAGCGGCAGAGCTGCTGCGGCGCGACATCGCGGTGTACATTTCACATACGAATCTGGATACCGCGGAAGGCGGCATGAATGACTGGATGGCGGAAGCGCTCGGGCTGGCAGGCCGCGATGTGCTGGAAGAGATCCACACGGATAAGCTGTCCAAGCTCGTTGTTTTCGTACCGGAAACACACCATGAAGCGGTGAGGAATGCGATGTTCGCCGCCGGAGCCGGCTGGATCGGCAATTACAGCCATTGCAGCTTTAATATTGAAGGAACCGGCACTTTTGTGCCTCGTGAAGGAACGGATCCTTTTATCGGTACAGCGGGTAAAATGGAAAAGGCAGCCGAAATCCGGATAGAGACCGTCGTGCCGGACAGTGCGAGAAAGGCTGTCATTGCCGCTATGCTCAAGGCTCATCCCTACGAGGAAGTCGCTTACGATCTGTACTCCATGGATTTAAAGGGGCGTTCGTTCGGTTTGGGGAGAGTGGGAAAACTGCCGTCTGCAGAGACGCTGGAGCAGTTCGCCGAACGTGTGAAGAGCGCACTTCAAGTGCCTTTTGTGCGGATGGTGGGAGACCCGGCAAAGCCGATCCGCAAGGTTGCGGTTCTAGGCGGTTCGGGATCGCGTTATATCAGACACGCATCTTTTGCCGGCGCCGACGTTCTCGTTACAGGCGATATCGATTACCACTCGGCGCAGGATGCGGAAGCCGCCGGTCTGGCGATTATCGATCCCGGTCATAATGCGGAGAAGATCATGAAGCCAAAGCTGGCGCAATGGCTGAATGATCAGCTTCGGGCTAAAGGCTATAATACAGAGGTATTTGCGTCGCAGATCGACACAGAACCGTTCAAGTTACGGTAACGAGTGATTGGCAGCTGCTCCATTCATTGCCGTTGTCACGATGGCGGATACGCGCTATACTATACATTACAGACCGGAAAGTTTGACAGACAATCGCTGGCGGCTTCGAGCTGCGAGAGGAAAGTCCGGGCTCCATAGGGCAGAATGCTGGATAACGTCCAGTCAGCGCGAGCTGAAGGATCAGGGCCACAGAAATGGACCGCCGATGGCCTTTAAAACCCCACAAAGTGACGTGATGCTTCGAAGCATATTCCGATTACTTTCCGGGGACCCCAACGGGAAATAGGCACAGGCAAGGATGGAACCGTGGTGTAAGAGACCACGAGGAACACTGGCGACTTTGTTCCTGGTAAACCCCATTTGGAGCAAGACCGAAGAGAACGCCGCATTTAACTGCAGCCCTTGCCCGGGGTGCGTTCGGGTTGGTCGCTTGAGCCGTTCAGCAATGGACGGCCTAGAAAGATGATTGTCGCTTCTCTAGTGGGAGGCCGGCGCAAGCCGTCCGCGATCACCACCGGAAGCACAGAACCCGGCTTACGGCAATCTTTCCGGCTAACATGATGAAACTAAGGAACTCACGACAATGCTGCATTCAGCAGCTTGTCGTGAGTTTTTTGTTTGTGGAACTGAGTTCCGCTACCGCGAGAACCCGAGAAGCCGCTGCAGCTCAAGCCTGATCCGCTGTGGGAACGTTTGAATCGAGTTGCCTCTGCCCATCGCCGAGTTCAGGGCCGCTCTCACATCGATTTCCCCGTATCCGAAGTTGTTGTCCTTGCCCGCAGGGCCTAAATCTTTGGCGGTTTTGCGGAGCAAATCGAGGACTTCATCATTGCCCAGATTCGGATTGGCCGCTTTGACCAGAGAAGCGAGAGCGGCGACATGCGGACATGCCATCGAGGTGCCGGACAATGCGGCATAACGGCTGCCGGGATACGTGCTGGGTATCGAGGTGCCCGGCGCGGCGACATCGATGTAGTCGCCATAGTTGGAGTACTCGGCCCGCACGCCGTTCGGATCGGTAGCGGCGACCCCGAGCACTTCCGGGTAAGCGGCCGGATAGCCGGGCCGGTCCGTGTTGTCGTTGCCGCTGGCTGCGATCAGGATGACTCCGCGGTCATGGGCATATTTCAACGCATCATGCAGAAAGGATGCCTGTGCGTAGTTTCCCAAACTCATATTGATAATGTGGGCGCCGTGATCCACCGCCCAAATGATTCCTTGCGACACGGAGTATGTGGAGCCGGACCCCGAGCTGTCAAGCACTTTGACAGGCATAATTTTCGTATACCACGTCATGCCTGCGACACCTTCGTTATTGTTGACTTCAGCCGCAATGATGCCCGCAACGTGAGTTCCGTGGCCGACGTCATCTTCCGGCGGACGGGAAGGGTCGACAATATTCGTACCGGCACCAGTCTGCCTTTCAGATCCGGATGATCCGCCTGCACGCCGGTATCGACTACGGCAACAACAATGTTCTGACTCCCTTTGCTTACATTCCATCCGGCTTCCGTGGCGATTTCGGGCAGATTCCATTGGTATTTGGAATACAGCGTATCATTAGGGACGATCACCGGATTTTCGGTGTCCCCGCCGAGTTCGTTGGTTAAATATAAGTAATGGGGCTCTGCGTATTCAATATTCCATTTGCTGAAATAATGCGACAGCTGCTCCGCCGAATGTTGTTTGGAACGAAACACATACACAGGACCCCAATGCCGGACAACCGTCAAATCCAATTGTTTGCGAAGCTGCAGCAGCTGAGAGTCACTGATCGGATCCCGAAATTTGACCACTATCTCATCCACCGCGTAATGGCTCACATCACCGTTATCGTCACCCGTTCGGACCGTGTTATCCTTATGCGAATCGGCATCGGCGGATTCAATCCGGTATCTTCCTTCAGCGGGGTAAGGCACCAACCGCAGGTTACGCATCTGATTACGCTGTACATGCTGAACAACATCGCAGGCCACCAGCGTAATGATGCCTTGGTCGGCTGCTCCGGTCCTTGCTGCCGGCTGCGCCGACACAAAGTGGCTTTCACCGTCATACATAAATGCAGGTGAAGAGTAGGGACGCCCTTTGCGCAGCGACTGTCGGGCCAGCGACCAGTAACGATCCGCGTCTCTCTGTAATTCAGGCGCGAGCCAGCCCGCTGCTTTCGAGCGTTGTCCGTCGAACCATTGAATCCTGCGCAGCTCCGGATGAGTCTTAAGCAATTGCTCTAACGACTTTCTCGTAACTCCCTGGTCGGATTTGCTCAAAAAGCTTTGCATATCACGGGCTACTTGCATACGGGCGAGCCGGTCCGTTGCGGCGATGTCGCTCAGCATGACCTGACGTTTGTACGAAGCTTCTTGCGCACTGCTCAAGCGGTTATCAGACGAGTTGTGCGCTATGGTCCGGTCGGGGTCGACAGGAGGCGGCGATACGGGAAAGATCAGAAACGCGATGGCGGCGGTAAACAACAAGCCCAGCAAGGCAAAAGTATAACGGCGCATGACGGCATCCTCCTTCTGCTCCCCGTTAACAGGGAGCTCCTACCGTTAGCATGAAAGCCCGCGGGCAAAATATACAACACATTTTAATCGCTGCCAGTACCGCTTACCCCGTTTTTATGGTACCATTTATGTGGAGTTTCGCATGATTTCAAGGCGGGGCTCTTTCAGTTGACAAATCAGCCATACTTAAGCTGTGCGCTTCGCAAATCGGAAAGGGGAACAATAATGCCAGCCACCAAAGTCAAGGGACTAGCCGAAACCAGCCGTGAGAAACTAAAGGCAGCCATTGAAGAAGTCGAACGATTCTTGAATAATCACGCTCTGCCGGAGCTCGTTCAGGAAGACAATGAAGAGAGCCGCGCTTTTTACAGCGGCATGTTGTCCGACTTGCGTCATTTGCTCGTTTTTTCGGAAGTGGCTTATGAGAAGCTCGGTGCTGTGCTAAGGCGCCCTAATTTTGACACTGATCTTGCCGAGCGTATATTGTACGAAGTGTATCACCACGCGTCAACGCCTTTTTCTATCCTAAAAATGAATGTTACTCCGAAGACGGGCGCTACGCGTACACAGGCCAGGACGCCATCCGCTTCCGGGTGAAACCGGTCCGCGCCGCACGGGACGTCGTCTTGGCGATATCACGGGTGTACGAGGAGCTGCGTGACGACCTTGCCTACTATGAGAGTGATTATTTAACGCAGCGCCGCATGCAAAGCCAAGTGAAATAACAAAGCTGCCTTCAAGCCCCACCCCTCTGTCCGCATACCGGCATCGGCCGGGTGCACACTAGACAGGGGGGTGATTTACTTGCCGAAAGGTGTCGTTTGCAGTATCAGCAATTGTACTTTTTGGGACCAGGGCAACCGCTGCGGGGCCGACCAGATTGCGATCGAAATTGATCAGCATGCGCAAAGTCATTGGAACGAAGAGTTCGCAGAGGAATTTTTCTCCCATCAAGATTCAGCCGGAACTTCATCCGTCACTTGCTGCCAAACGTTCCAACCTAAGAGCCGCTAAAACTTGAGACTTATGGCGTAAAAACCGGAAATGTCGGGACTAGCCGTGCTCCGTGTCATGTTGTATGATGGAATTACTTAACAACTTGATTACGGGAGCTAACGGATTTGAATGTAACGACGGATCCTCGTATTATGAAGCAGCTGCTGCTGTCACAATGGACGGCGGGGGTGAACCCTTTAGCCGTTACGGCATCCGTTACGGCATCCGGTACGGAGAGCGGTACGCTTCGGGAATTTTCGAGCTGCTGCTCAGCCAATTGTCAAGCTCCTCGGGAACATTAGCCGAAGAAGCTCTGTTACCGCAGGCGGACCGCATCCTATTTGCGGCTGCGCCGGCATTGCCGCCGACAGTAACGATACCTGGTGAAAACCGCTCGCCGAGCGCCGAACTTTCCTCGGATACCGGCTCTTCATCGGCGTATGATTCATTGATTTCCGCCGCGGCATTGAAGTACGGCGTGGATGCGGCCTTGATCAAGGGTGTCATCGACCAGGAATCATCCTTCAAGTCCGATGCTGTCTCGAAGTCCGGAGCGAAAGGTTTAATGCAGCTGATGGACGGTACCGCCCGCGGCCTGGGAGTGGCGGACTCCTTCGACCCTGTACAGAACATTGACGGGGGCACAAGGTTCCTTTCGTATCTGCTGAGAAAATACGACAATAACGTATCGGTTGCGCTCGCCGCGTACAATGCAGGACCGGGCCGCGTCGATCGTCTCGGGATCGCTGCGGATGACGATATCGCTGCGAAATTTAACACATTGCCCCGCGAAACCCAGGACTATATCGGCAAAGTTTTGCAAGCTGCAGAGCGGTGGCGCGTGCAAGCCTGATCATACAATCACAACTGAACTGACAGGGGATCAAGACGGGCGCCGTAACGCCCGTTTTTGGTCCTTTTCATTATGAATGGGGAAATGAAATGAACACTTACTATTTCGATCACAGCGCATCGACGCCCATCCACCCCACCGTGGCAGACACGGTAACGGAGCTGATGAAGCAGCATTACGCCAATGCGGGATCGCTTCACCGGTCCGGAGCGGAAGCCATGAAGCTGATCGAGCGTGCACGGTCCAGCATCGCCGAGAGAATGGGGGCGAAGCCGGACGAGGTGGTGTTCACCTCCGGCGGCACGGAAAGCAACAACCTGGCGATCAAAGGCACGGTTTTTAAGGTGAATAGAGAGAGCAGGCACGTCATTACAACGGCTGTCGAACATCCGTCCGTATATGAAACCGCTCAACAGCTGAAGCAGTTCGGTATCGAGCTGACGATTCTTTCCGTTGACGAGCGGGGCAGAGTCAAACCGCAGGATGTGG
Source organism: Cohnella kolymensis (assembly GCF_000829465.1). GTDB lineage: Bacteria > Bacillota > Bacilli > Paenibacillales > Paenibacillaceae > Cohnella > Cohnella kolymensis. The sequence continues at coordinate 47,877 of NZ_JXAL01000028.1, forward strand.
AGAATGCCATTCGTAAGGACACGGTACTGGTCAGCGTCATGCACGTCAACAATGAGACCGGCGTCATACAGCCTGTCGAAGAAATCGGTCGGGTGCTGTCCAAGCACCCCACATTCGTTATCATGTAGACGGCGTACAAGCGATCGGAAAGGTGCCTTTCGCATGGAAAGAAGCGGGCGTACATCTATACAGCGGATCGGCGCACAAATTTCACGGACCGAAGGGCGTCGGTTTTCTGCTTGTAAAAGAAGGTATTGAACTGCTGCCTGTACTTAGCGGCGGAGGACAGGAGCATGGATGGCGGTCGGGCACGCCGAATCTGCCGGGAATCGTCGGCATGTCGCAAGCTCTCCGCTTCACGATCGAATCGATGAACGAGAACCGTGCGAATATGTACGCTTTGCGAAGGCAGCTCCTTGAAATCATCGCCGACATACCTGAGCTGCATTTAAACGGTTACGGGAAGGACGCTGATGAGCGCTGCACCGCACCCCATATCGTGAACGTATCTTATCCCGGCATGCGGCCGGAGGTGCTCGTTCACATGTTGGAAAAACACGGAATATTGATTTCCACTCAGTCCGCCTGTTCATCCCGGAGCTTGAAGCCCAGCAGGGTGTTACTTGCTATGGGCCTGGACGAGGACCGGGCTTCAGGCAGCATGCGCATCAGCCTCGGTGACGAACATACCGAGCGTGACATTCAAGTGTTGGGCGAACGGCTCAGAATGGCGATTGCGAAGCTTAAGCCGCTGGAAAGGAGCCGCGCATGAAATACGATTTGTTATTGGTCAGGTTCGGCGAGATTACGATCAAAGGCCGCAACCGGGGACGGTTCGAAAATATGCTTTTCCAGCAAATCAAGTCGGCATTGCGGGCGTTCCCTGCACTTCAATATGAAAAAGGCTACGGCCGCGTCTTCATTCACCTGAACGATGAGGAATATGAAGCGGTAGCCGAGCGATTAAAAGACGTGTTCGGTGTTCTCTCTTTCAGCCCTGTCGTCAGGGTTCGTCATGATGTCGAAGCCATCCGGGAGAGCGCTTTGGAACTAATCAGAGCGGTTGAACCCGCACCAGAAACCTTCAAGGTATCCGTCAAGCGGGCGTGGAAGGAATTCCCACACGATACGCCGGAGATGAACCGTCTTGTGGGCGCTTACGTGCTGCGGAACTCCCCTGGTTTGCGAGTCGATGTCAGGGAGCCGGAGACGGAGCTGAAAATAGATATCCAACACGAGGCGGTTTACGTTTACTGTGTGGTGGTACACGGCGCCGGAGGCTTCCCTCTCGGCATGAACGGCAAAGCAATGCTGCTCCTGTCAGGAGGCATTGACAGCCCTGTGGCGGGATGGATGGCGATGCGAAAAGGCCTGGAGGTGGAGGCGGTACACTTCCACAGCTATCCGTTCACCAGTGAACAGGCCAAGGAGAAAGTCGTGGCGCTGGCGCAACGGCTGGCACATTATTCCGGAAGCATCAAGCTTCATCTTGTGCCTTTTACCGATTTGCAAACGCGGCTCGCCGAAACGGGGAACGAGAATTTAATCATTACTTTGATGCGGCGGCAGATGCTTCGCATTGCGGAGAGGCTGGCAGACAAGCGGGGAGCATTAGCCATCATAACCGGCGATAGTCTAGGTCAGGTCGCCAGCCAAACTCTCGGCAGCATGAACGTCATCGGCCGCACGGCGTCGCTTCCGCTGCTGAGGCCGCTGATCATGATGGACAAGCAGGAGATCATCGGGGCTGCCGAGAAAATCGGTACGTTCAAAACCTCCATATTGCCTTACGAAGATTGCTGCACGCTGTTCGTCCCCAAGTCTCCGGCCACCAACCCCAATCTTAACATGGTGGAGAACGCCGAATCCCAGCTCGGCAGTCAGCTGCAAGATCTCATTGAGGAAGCGGTCTCGGGCACGGAGACACTCGTCCTCACCGAGACGGATCGCTCGGACAAGTCCGCTGCCGAAGACGCCTGGTTTTAGACCGTAAGAAGAAAGAAAAGCCGCGATCGCAGCTTAATGCGATTCGCGGCTTTTTCTTTCCGCCGGGACGGCGGGGCTTGTCTGCGCCTCTTGCCTTCGGCGCGTTCTGGCTGCGTTCGTCCAGATTCCGGCGACGATAACCACTACGACCATTGTGAAAATAAGCGTCCAAGCGAGAACCGGATTCTCGTTAAAGAACTCGGCGAATTGTTTTTCGTGAGTGACCATTTTGCTGCCGTATAAGCGAGCACGCCGGATCCCAGGTAAATGATCCATTGATATTTTTCGATCAGCTTGATGAATAATGTGCTTCCCCAAACCACGATCGGAATGCTGACTCAGCAGCCCAAGAACGACCAGTGTATACTCCCCGTGCGCAGCTCCCGCAACCGCGATCACATTGTCCAGCCCCATAGCTGCGTCCGCGATCACAATCGTTCGGATCGCTGCCATCAGGGTCGAGCCGGCTTGAACGTTCTCGGCATGCTGATCCCCCTGAACCAGCAACTTGTAGGCGATCCACAACAGCATCACTCCGCCGACAGCTAGCAAAAACGGAATCTTCAACAGCGTTACAACAAGCACCGTCGCGGCAACGCGAATCGCAACCGCTCCGACCGTACCCCAAATCACGGCTCTTTTCTGTAAATCCTTCGGTAAGTTTCTTGCAGCGAGACCGATTACGATCGCATTATCGCCTGCGAGAAGCAAATCGATAAACACGATTGTCACGAGCGCCGCCCAAAAATCCAAGCTGAAAAAGTCCACTGTGCGTTCCCTCCTAAACCTAGTCAAAGAAGTAATACGAAGCGAATCGGATATGGATTCAAAAAATGTCGCCACATAACCTCGGCGGCTTGTACATAAATCTGATAGGAGGGGGTGGCCTCATTGGGAACGGTTGAAAATCTTTTGGTATTCCTGGAAATCGTCATCATTAATTTGCTGCTGAGCGGCGACAACGCGATCGTCATCGCCATGGCCGGCCGCCGGCTCCCCGCCGCGCAGCGGAGACGGGCGGTATGGTGGGGGGCGGCGGCTGCGGTTGTTCTGCGCTGCGTACTTACGTTAGGCGCGGTAGCATTGCTGCATATTCCATTCCTGCAGACGGCCGGAGCGCTGCTGCTCTTCGTGATCGCGTACCAGCTGCTCGTCGACAACCGGCACGAGACGGAAGGCCCTCAAGCGGCTTCTACGCTCGCCGGCGCGGTCTGGACCATCGTGGTGGCCGACTTTGTCATGAGCCTGGACAATGTGTTGGCCGTCGCCGCCGTTGCCGACGGAGATACGGCCATGCTCATTATTGGTATCGTCATGAGCATTCCGATTATTATCTGGGGCAGTTCCTTTATTATGCGTCTGCTCGACCGGCTCCCGGGGCTCGTATATGTCGGCGGAGGCTTGCTGGGTTACACGGCCGCTGAGATGATGCTCAAGGATCCGGGGCTCGGCGGTTTTCGACATTCACTGACCCCGGAGCTGGAAAAATTGCTGCCCATTTTCGCGTTATGCGCGCTCATTCTGTTTGCCTTATTCGTCCGCTCCCGTAAATCAAGGCGGAGTTGAAACAAATGACACTCATTTCCTCATCGGATTAAATTTCCTTCATATAAGCCGGCATTCCCTTCTTGAGGTAAAATTTTGAATTGCCGAACTAGTTTTTTCAGTCGACTTCCATTACACTAAAGAAAAACGTCACGATCCGTCAGCAGACGCGTGCCGTTAAGAGCTGCAATGAAGTGGGGGAACATTCGTGAACAGACAATCCGCCGCAGTCGGCATTCTGGTCTTGGCTGTCGGCTTGTTTATTCTTTTGGGCAAATTGGGTGTATTTGCGTTTATCGCCGCCGTCTTTTGGCCCCTTTTTGTACTCATTCCCGGCGTACTGCTGCATGTATTGTATTTCGGGCGGATGGTTCCTTCCGTCGCGCTTATTCCTGCAGGTATATTGACGGTAGTGTCCGTCGTGCTCATGATCGGCAACTGGTTCGGCTGGGACCTCATGAAGTATCTCTGGCCGTTTTTTCCATTTGCCGTCGCTGTCGGCTTATATGAATATTACGTGTTCGGCTACAACCGTTCGAAGCAGCTATGGGCGGCTGCGGTAGGCCTGGGAGCGATTTCGGCGTTAATGTTCGCCATGACGCTTTTATGGACTTGGGGAATCTACGTGTTGGCCGTGCTGCTCATTGGATTAGGGGCTTGGCTCGTACTCAGAAGACCCCGAATTTGGTGAGGAGCACCAGCTTCCATAAAATTGGTTGGCATTTTGCTGGGTGTAGCGTATAATAGTATGGATTGCGTCCGTACGCGCAACACTTGCGCCGTGTCGGAACGCACTGTGGTGTAGACAAACGTCGGCCTCGCGTCGGCGTTTTGTGTTTGTGGAATTAGAGAACCCTAAAAGGGATCAGAGATAAATTAAGGAGTGGAATTATGCTATCAAGAGATCGCATTCGTAACATCGCAATTATCGCCCACGTCGACCACGGGAAAACAACACTCGTGGACCAGCTGCTGCGCCAATCGGGGACGTTCCGTGACAATGAGCAGCTACAGGATCGGGCCATGGATTCCAACGATTTGGAACGTGAACGCGGCATCACCATCTTGGCCAAAAATACCGCAATTTCCTATAAAGACAATTTGATCAATATCGTCGATACGCCGGGACACGCCGACTTCGGCGGTGAAGTCGAACGGATCATGAAAATGGTTGACGGCGTACTGCTCGTCGTTGACGCATTCGAAGGCTGCATGCCCCAAACAAAGTTTGTTCTTCGCAAAGCTCTGCAGCAAGGCTTGACGCCTGTTGTCGTATTGAACAAAATCGACCGCCCTGCCGCTCGTCCTGCTGAAGTCGTGGACGAAGTGCTCGAGCTCTTCATTGAACTCGAAGCAACCGATGAGCAATTGGACTTCCCTGTCGTATACGCCTCAGCGCTCAACGGAATCGCCGGTAATGACCCGGATGCATTGCAATCCAACATGGAGCCGCTATATGAGATGATTCTCGAGCATATCCCCGCTCCTAAGGAAAACCCGGACGAGCCGCTGCAATTTCTCGTCACGCTGCTGGATTACAACGAATATATGGGTCGTATTGCAATCGGCCGCGTGAACCGCGGACGGATCGGCGCAGGACAAACCGTTGCCGTTATCGATCGCGACGGTGCTGTGAAACAAGCACGCATTGAGAAGCTCTTCGGCTTCCAAGGCTTGAAACGGATTGAAATCGACGAGGCGGCAGCGGGCGACATCGTCGCAATTGCCGGCTTAAAAAGTATTAATATCGGCGAAACGATTGCGGATCCCGCAAATCCTGAAGCATTGCCGGTATTAGCCATCGACGAACCTACTCTGCAAATGAGATTCCTCGTGAATAACAGCCCATTCGTGGGTCGTGAAGGTAAATTCGTAACATCCCGAAACCTTCGTGAACGTTTGTTCAAAGAACTGGAAACCGACGTCAGCTTGCGCGTCGACGAAACGGACAGCCCCGACGCTTTCGTGGTCAGTGGACGCGGTGAACTTCACCTCGGAATCCTAATCGAGAACATGCGCCGTGAAGGCTTTGAGATTCAAGTGTCCAAACCGGAAGTTATCATTAAGGAAATCGACGGCGTGAGATGTGAGCCGATCGAACGTCTTCTGATCGATGTTCCGGAAGAGAGCATGGGAGCAGTCATGGAAAGCCTCGGTACCCGCAAAGCGGACATGGTCAACATGATCAACAACGGTACGGGTCAGGTACGCTTGGAATTCCTCATACCGGCACGCGGCTTGATCGGATATCGCACTAATTTCCTGACGCTCACGCGCGGATATGGTGTCATGAACCACGCATTCGACAGTTACGGACCTGTTGTCGGCGGACAAGTCGGCGGACGGCAGCGCGGGGTGCTGGTGGCAAGCGAAACCGGAACCACAACGACTTACGGTATGATGTCGGTCGAAGACCGCGGCATACTGTTCCTGGAGCCGGGCACGGAAGTGTACGAAGGAATGATCGTCGGCGAGCATACCCGCGACAACGACATCATCGTCAATATCTGTAAGGAAAAGGCATTGAACAATATCCGTACTGCGAACAAAGAAGAAACTGTAAAGCTGAAGTCGCCGCGCCTGATGTCTCTAGAGGAAGCTCTGGAATATCTGAACGACGATGAATTGTGTGAAATTACGCCGAAAGGCATTCGCCTTCGCAAGAAAGTGCTGAACAAAAGTGAGCGCGACAGGTATGAGAAGCATCGCAAAACGGCGGAAGCCGGAGTTTAAAGCTGCGGTGTAACATTATGCGTCGTTTAATCGTTATATGGTGAAGGAGGGTGCCGGATGCAGCAGTGGTTTCACGATCATCCCATCATTTCGTATCTGCTGATTCTCGCCTGTACGATCTATATTTTTAACGCGGTATTCCGGATGGGGCGTCTGCCCCTTCTCAAAGAAATAGCTGTCCATCTTGTGATGGCTGTCGGCTGTCTCGTGCTGCTGCTGTTGCAGCTGGACAAATTGCCGATTATTCAATGCATGGCTGTGGCTGTAGGGATGATGGCGCTTCTTCGGTTGCGCCAGCTCTACGACAGGCGCAAGAACGCCGGCAGCAGCCAAGACGGCGGCCCGTCACGGGTTGATTCCGCAGATCCGCAATAAGGCGGCTGTGCTTTAGCGTGCTTTAGAGAGGGGAAACGGCCGTGTCCTTGATGGATGCATTGTTTTATTGGCTGCAAATGAAGTGGGTGACCTCCGCCCGTCCCGATGACGAGGCGGCAAGGGACACGCTTTTCTTTTTTGCGCAAATTTTGTCGGAAGATCACGAATTGGAATCATTTGATGTCGAGTCAGAGGATGACATGAAGGTCTATGTGACTTATGCTAAAAAGGACGGTTCAACTCGGACCGTTTGGTTTGATAAGGAAGCAGTAGAGCAATTAAACAGGGATATGTTCGGAGTTTCGGACGCCCGTCCCGATACGGAGGATAAGGAGGAAACACAATGAGTTATGATATGCCGCTGTCATCTCGCTCGGCAAACCGCAGGCCCAACGCACCGAAGAAGAAAAAAGTTCGCTGGGGACGCATTGTGTCCGCTTTGCTTGGCCTCGTTATATTGGCGCTAGCGTGCGTTGCCGGATATCTATACTGGTTAACTGACAAAAACTTAGACAAGGTTGCCGACCCCAATAACAATACAGTGGCCAGTGCCGACAAGGCTCAGGTCAAACCGATCTCGCTGGTGCTGCTCGGGCTGGACAACCGGCCGGAAATTCACAGCTTGAACACCGATGTCATGATGGTGGCCGCCTTTAACCCCAAGACGAAAACAGCGACAGTGGTATCCATTCCCCGTGACTCCTTGTTAAATCTTGAAGGTTATAAAAGGCAAAAGGCTAACGCCTATTATGCAGGCTTTCATAGGGTAGGCAGCAGCGAACAGAACCTCGAAGGCGACGCACTTCATAGTTATGCGCGGGATAAAGTACGTGAGATGCTCGAAAAATTCACCGGTGTGCCGATCGATTACTCGGCCGTCATTGATTTCCAAGGCTTCGTTGATGTCGTGGATGCCCTTGGCGGAGTAAAGGTAAATGTCGACCAGGATATGCGCTATGCCGACAGTGCCGACGGTACCGACATCAACCTCACGATGGGTGAGCAAACATTGGACGGAAAGCAGGCTCTCGGTTTTGTGCGCTACCGGAAATCCAAATCCGGTCCTGACCAAACTCGTCCATCCAACGATTTTGAACGGAATGCCCGCCAAAGCCAGGTGCTTGGAGCAATCGTGGATAGAATTAAATCCTTCGGCGGAGCAACCAAACTCGATGGTGTGATCAACGCAGCGGGCGATAATATGAGAACGGATATTCCGAAAGCCCAAATCGAGAATATAATCTCCACCTATTTCGGGATCAACCGTTCGGATATCCGCTTTATCCCGTTAACGGGTGAATGGCATACTCCGTATGTAGAACTCGACGAAGCGAAGATCGAAGAAGCGAAGCGGGCGCTGGCGGAAGAGCTTCAGCCGGAAGGGCGGACCAGGGCTGCGCCGGCCGCGTCTCCATCGGCATCTGATAACGGATGACGAAAGTGTCATGAATGTCCGTTGAGTACGTCCCAAAACGTATGATATAATGAAGCCACAACTTCAAGGGCAGGAGGGCTGCGAATGGCAGAAACGATTACAGCTCTGACCGAAACTCTCTACAATCAGCTTCAGAAGGAAAATTTCGTCCTCCTGCACACGGTCGACGCTGAAACAGGCGGTCCCACTTCCAGCGCCATTTCGTGGATTTACGCCGCAGACGCGGTACGCCTCCGGTTTGCATTGGACGGCCGTTCGCGGCTTGTCGCGAATTTGAAGGCCAACCCGGAAGTCAGCGTAACGCTGTTCGCCGCAGGCAGTGTCCATGTGGTGTACGGCAAAGCTCGGATCGTCAGCGATCATCTGGAAGGAGTTCCTTTCTCGCTCGCTTGCGTTGACATCGATGTAACTTCGGTAAGAGACGGCATGTTCTACGGCGCCCGCCTCTCGGTACTGCCTGAATACGAGAAAACATATGACAAACGAGCCGCCGACCGCTTGGACGGACAAGTGTTCGACGCCATGAAAAAAGCCCAGTGATTCTGACTGGGCTTTTTGCCGTCTTTAGGGGTGATTTGCGTTGTTGGTCCCAACATTATCGGGTCCTCGAGGAGGAACGATTCCGCGCGGAATCTGCGGCATCAGCCTGCCGACAATGTCGGCGAGCTCTTCCGTAAAGCCTGCGACAGGGCGGCCGTTGTTCACATCGGCTCTGATTTCACGAATCCTTTGGGTCAGGTCGATGTCCGCGGTGACAAGCGCGTCGATGCCGACCGGATCTTTACGGAAAGCTTCCGCTACCGCATACTTCAGCGTGCCGACGTGAGAGCGGTCCATCTTCTCGCCGACATCGATTCCCACGATTGCGTAATTGCCGAAAATGACGCAATTCGCATCGTTGACGCCAGGCACACCGCGAGCAAGCATTTCCAAGTGCGTGGCCACATCTGTCCCGTTATTGTTGTTTCCGTTGCCGGAGTTCGTCATGGATTGAGGTCTTTGGCTGCCGGACTGCGCTCTTTCCTGGTCACCGTTTCCGCAGCCTGTCAAGCCAAGAGCCAGCATCAACACCAAGACGGCTCCCAAAACGATTCTTGCATATTGTTGCACCTGTTTTCACCATCCTAACCTGGAGGGATGCCCGGAAAGTCCGCATTGCAGCTGATATATCAGCTGCCGCAGCAACCGGTTTTCACTGCTGGTAGTGTTTCCAGTCGTCCCAGTCCGTATGTAACGGAAGCACCCCGACTTTCAGGCAGCTTCCGTCATGCCGACCGAGCCGCGGTCGATTGCCGCTTTCCGGCACCGATCGACTGCCGGCTGACGGCGGCGTCAGAGGATGTAAAATTCGCCACCCAGGAGGGACCACCGCTTGACAAAAATTTACGTGCTCGATACGAACGTGCTGCTGCATGATCCGCTGTCGCTGTATGCTTTTGAAGACAATGAGGTCATTATCCCTTCCGTTGTTCTGGAGGAAATTGATTCCAAGAAGCGGCTTGCCGATGAAATCGGCCGCAACGCCCGGAATATCTCGCGCGACCTGGATGGCATGCGCTCACGGGGGCAGCTGCACAATGGGGTAAGGCTCGATAACGGCGGTTTGCTTAAAGTGGAAATGAATCACCGCCGCTTCGTAAGGGTTCAGGAAATGTTCGGCGAAATGACGAACGATAACCGGATTCTTGCGGTGGCGTTGAATTACCATATGGAGCAGCAGGAGAGCCCGGAGCCGCGTCCGGTCATCATCGTCAGTAAAGATGTACTCGTCCGGGTCAAAGCGGATGTGCTCGGCATCACAGCCGAGGATTATTTGTCCGACCGGATCGCCACCGTGTCAGACCAGTATACCGGCCATTTAACGCTGCAGGTGCATCCTTCCTTTATCGACCAGTTTTACACTTACCGCTATTTACACATCAAGCCGATGGGTTTGAACGTCACTTTGCTTCCTAACCAGTTCGTCATTCTCAAGGATGAATTGGGCACGTCAAAATCCGCGCTGCTCAAGGTTACTCCCGACGGAACGCGGCTGGAACCGCTCCATATGAGCAACGATCCCATATGGGGCATCACTGCGCGCAATGCGCAGCAGCGGATGGCGCTCGAGCTGCTTCTCAACGACGACATCCCTCTCGTCACCTTGACCGGCCGCGCAGGTACGGGCAAAACATTAATCACCCTGGCCGCAGGGCTGATGAAGGTGGAAGACGAGCATCGATTCAAAAAACTGCTCATTGCCCGTCCGGTCGTTCCGATGGGCAAGGACATCGGTTATTTGCCGGGTGAAAAAGAAGATAAGCTGCGTCCGTGGATGCAGCCCATTTACGATAATCTGGAATTTTTATTCGATACTAAAAAAGCGGGGGATTTGGACAAAATTTTGATGGGGCTCGGCAGCATTCAGGTCGAGGCACTCACTTACATCCGGGGCCGCTCCATCCCAAGCCAATTCATCATCATCGATGAAGCGCAAAATTTAAGCAAGCATGAAGTGAAGACTATCGTCTCCAGAGCCGGCGAGAACAGCAAGGTTGTGCTGCTCGGCGACCCCGAGCAGATCGACCACCCGTATCTCGACTCGCAGAGCAACGGGCTCACGTATTTGGTCGAGCGGTTCAAGGAAGAAGGCATCAGCGGCCACGTCACCTTGGAGAAAGGGGAGCGTTCAGGGCTTGCCCAGCTGGCTACGGAAAGGCTATAAGGCTATGCGTGCCATTCCACCGTGCAGCGGTAAGCTTGCGCGATTCGCTCAGCCAATTCCGTAAGCTGTCGATCAATGAGGTGGAGGCGTTCATCGCCCGCAGTAAAACTTGCGATCAGATGTTCCTTCAACTGCATCAGAGCCGGGGCGGGTTCCGCACTCGGCTTTAATGATTGCAGGGAAAACGCGGCTGTCAGCGCCAAATCTGCAAAGGCGTTCTCAGCTCGCGTTTCAATTACATAATCTTCATACAACTCTCCATGTTCCGTTCCTTCAGATGGAAGCACAAGCAGGGTAATTCTTTCCGACGGTACCCGATAATGGCGCAGCAGTTCCTCTACCGGAGAATAAGACTCGGCGGTATCAAAAATAAGAAGCTCTTTGTGCCGGTCGAAAAGCGGAGCGCGGTCGGCGATTCCTTTGACGATTTGCGCGTAAAAACCGGGCAATTTCCCGTCCGGCAGCTGCATATCAAGACCATATTTGATATCCAAATTCATCATTCGCCATCCTTCATCATCATGCCTTGTATTCATATCATTATAACCTTTGAAACACTTACAAAAAAAGCGAGACAACGCGGCTTGACACCTGTTATCATGATAAAACGAAGTATAAAGCGATAGATGAAAAAGGTGAAGGCTATGGCCTTTCGTAAGTCCGCCTTGGCGCTGATCTTGCTCGGAGTCATGCTGTTTATATTGTCTCCATGGACGGAAGCGCCCTCCCGTACTTCCCTTCCTTCTCCCATCATGCAGAAGGACGATGTTGAGACGCTGGAGCCGGTCATGGCTCGGGTTCCTTCTCTCTTAACCGTTGAGGCTGCATTGAGCGATGCGGAATTCGGTATTCTTGAAGAGCAAAACAAGCTGTATATGACGCGTCACCGGAATGTGATGGTTAACTTGATCCAAATCCGGCCGGAGGATGCGTATGAGCATTTCAAGACATCGCTCGAGATGGGTGATGCGGCGGACGTCATGCTGGTGCGTAATGAATGGGTGAAACCATTCGCCGTAGCCGGCCACTTACTGCCGGCGGATGCCGCTTTCGTCGGCTCCGCGCAGGCCGAACAGTTCGCTGCCGTCGCCGCTCCGGCGAAATGGAACGGTTATTTCTGGGGCGTTCCTAAGGACATCGATCCCTATGTAACGCTATGGAATTCTGCTTTGCTGCGCACTCTTCTCGGCGAGAATATCGCGTTTCCGTTGTCAGCGGAACAATGGCAGCAGCTCGCCGCCAAAAGCGAGGCTATGCCGTCCCCTGTTTCCTGGCTGTCGCTGAATCCCGAGGATCCGATGGCATTGCTGTCTTGGCTCGATAACGCCTCGGGTGAGCGAACCGATACGTTGATAGACAGCGTATACGATCAGTGGAGAGGCGGGGCGCTTGACTCAGCGTTCGGCATTCTTGACCAGCATAGAGCGGGAGTCACTATGGACGCCGATGCGATGCAGGCCGGCCGGTCGGTCATCGAAGGCCGAACAGCGGCAGCCGTAATCCCGTTCTCGGCGGCTGTGCGGCTCAGTTATGAAACGCCCCGCGGCAGTACGATTCAAGTGGACCGCTCGTCCTGGAATCTTCCTTTTGTGTGGCCGCGCGGAAGAAGCTTTGTGATCTCCGCTCAGACCGAATCAGAGGAAGCCGCCTATACCTGGATGGCAGAGATGACAGACGGTCCGGCGCAGCTGGAATATTACAAGCAGTGGGGACTGCTCCCCGTATATCGATCCGTCTTCGAGCAGGACCTGCAGCTGTCCGATCTCATACCGTCAAGAATCCCTATGCGTTTTCCCAACGAACCTCCCGGGAGCTCAGAGCCGGAGCTATATTCCCGGCTCACCCATTTGGGAGAGCTTTGGAGAGCGTTCGCAGAAGGCCGGCTGTCGCTGGAAGACTGGCAGAAGCAGTGCTCATGAGCTCAACCGATTTTTAAGAGGACGATCAGCCGGCCGTTCTCCAAAGCTACGCTTTCCGCTTTTACATATTTGATTAATTTTTGCGGGTAGAAGCCCAGATCGAATTCCCTCTCGAGATCGGCTCGTGTCGTATCGGGCAGAGCAAGTCCGTTGAATAGAAGCTTATCCACGTGAAACCGGATGGCGTTCTCCGGTTCTTCCTCAATCGTATAACGGCCTTGAATCTCCACCTGAATGTCGCCGTTATCGCCTTTCATCGACAGCATCCCATCGTTGAAAGTGAACGCGAAGTGCTCGAACCGGCTGTCTTGGCTGCGAAGAAATTTATTCAGCTGAGCGTCCGTGAGCGTCAGCTTTGTTTTGAGCCCGGTCGTTTGGATGGTGCCGGGAGTGTCCTTGATCCAAGCCGGCAGCTCCTGCATCGCATCGGCGAGCGCTCTGAAATGCTGCTTCACCTCATAGAGACCGACATTTTTCCAATAGACCTGGAGCTCCCCCATCAGATGCCGAAGCATATCCTCGTCGCCGCTTGCCGCTAATGCCGCATCCAGTTCGCTCTGCAATGCCACGATGCGCTCGCGTTGGGCGCGGAGCTCTTGTTCCACTTTCGCCAGCTCCGTCTTGTTCAGTTGCAGATCGTCATAACCGTCACGCAGTTTTCCATACTCCGCCGAAAAGCGGTTCATCGTTTCATGATCGGACTCGGCAATCATATCCATCATATCCCACACTTGCAGCAGCTCCTGAAGGGAATTGGCGGACAGCAGCGATGACAGCCAGAAATCTTTGTACCCCATATAATAGGAACGCAGCACGCGTCCCGCTTTTTCTCTTTGGGCGGCGATGGCCAATTCTTGCTCGGCCAGTCGATCTTCGCTCGCTTCGATCGCAGCTTGGGTGTCGGTCCTCAGCGCGGCGATGCGCTCAATTTCCCGGTCGAGCTCAACGACGGACAAGCTTTTCTCGAGCAGCTGTTTGGTTTCTTCGGTGATCGGCTCGGCATACACCGGCAGCACCGCGCCTGTTCTGGAAGCAAGAAGCATTATAAATAAAATAAGAACGGCCTGTAAAAGGCGGCGCATCGGGACCCCTCCTCTCGGTCGGACGAGCGGCGCGGTAGTCTGAATCTATGATCAGCCCCGCACATTTATGACCCGACGAATGAACTGCATCTTTCGACATGGCCGACTCCTAAGTTATTATAATATGACGAAACATATCGGGGAAGGAGGCTGGCACATGAATGTTGAAATTCCGGAATCATCGCTTACCGGCGTAATCAGGCGACAGATAGAAGACAGCAAATACGTTGGCGAAGATCTGAGCGGCAATCTTGTTCCTGTCATTCCTTTTAACCAGTATATGAAGCTTTGTCTCTATCATCCCGCATATGGTTATTACCGTACCGGATCCCCGCGCGTCGGCAGGGAAGGAGACTTCTATACGAGCGCATATATCGGAGAAGTGATGGGCGAGCAGCTGGCTTCCTGCCTGGTCCGGCTGGCACGCGACCGGTTTCCGCAAGACACGCCTGTGGAAGTGATCGACTGGGGCGGAGGAACGGGACGCCTGTCCCGGCAGATGCTGGACGTCTGGACGCAAGAGTACGGCCAAGCAGCCGATTCTCGATCACGGTCGTCGATGGAAATCCCGGTCATCGGCAGGCGGCGGGTGAACTGCTGGAGCCGTACATCGCCTCCAAACGGGCTCGAGTCGTCAGCGACGAGCAGGCGGATCCGGCTTTATGGTGCGGCAGCAATGTGATCATCGTGGCAAATGAGCTGCTGGATGCTTTTCCGGTTCATCGCATCGTATCGCGCGGCGGCCGCTTGCTGGAGTGGGGAGTGGCTTGGGATGCGGGCGGCTTTATCCCTTGTTTGATGGAACTGAGCTCGCCGAGGCTTTCGGATTGGGTGGAAGAGCAGGGGATAAGCTTGCTCGACAACCAGACGATCGAAGTCAATTTGGATGCGGCAGACTGGATCGCTGAGGTCGGCAGCAGTCTGGGGAACGCGATTGTTGTGCTGATCGACTATGGCGATGAGGCGGGCGAATTGTCGGCGCCTTATCGGATGGAAGGCACGCTGCTCTGTTACTATAAGCACCGCGCGCATGACAATCCTTATCTCATGCCGGGCGAGCAGGACTTAACCTCTCACGTTAACTTCACTCATATTCGCCAGGCGGCCGTTCGGGCGGGTTGGCATGAACTGTGGTACGGCACGCAAAAGAAGTTTCTTGTGGAATCCGGCGTATTGGAAAAGTTGAGCACACACACGATCGCGGATCCGTTCCACCCGGTCGTCCGCCGCAACCGGTCGATCCGCCAGCTGCTGCTCTCCGACGGCATGAGCGAGCTTTTCAAGGTGCAAATTTTGGCCAAGAGTGAGAGTTAGCTGCTCGCCTGCGGTGCAACGCAAAAATGAAATAGAGGCTGTCTCCCTAAGTCTTCGCAGACTTGAGAGGCAGCCTCTTTCGATTGCTCTGAAAGGGTATGTACCACACCCGGACCGTTGTTATAACGGCAGGCCCATTTCGAAAACGGACCAGTAAGTAAAGCCAAGGAACGCAATGACCATGTATCCCCAGAACATTAAGAGATACGTCTTCTCGGTAAAGTTCAAATAACCTAGCAAGAAGAAAACGGCTGTCTGGATGAAGAATAGCAGCGACATCTCGTACATATCGCCTGCGAACGCCATTAAGGCAATTGCCAATGTCCAGAAGCCGAGCACCCGAAACATTCGTGCCATGCAGGTATCCCCCTTTGTGCTAAGCGACCGGCGATGCAGTGCATGCTTTCGGTCGTCTTTCTGTCGTTCAAGCCCATCACTACAGCATATTATACCGTTTGGACAAAGGAGTGTAAACTGAAACTCGTGACGAAATGGCAAACTTTTCGGCACGATACGCGGGCTGGCTAGGTCTCCCCGTTCTATGTAAGCAAGCTCGTGAATAATCCCTTCGGCTCCGCAGGTATAGTGATTCAAAAAATGGATATACATAGAAGTATCCGATAGATTCTATGAATTCTACTACGGGCATAG
Organism: Cohnella kolymensis; assembly: GCF_000829465.1. Lineage (GTDB taxonomy): Bacteria > Bacillota > Bacilli > Paenibacillales > Paenibacillaceae > Cohnella > Cohnella kolymensis. The sequence continues at coordinate 63,621 of NZ_JXAL01000028.1, forward strand.
AAATGAAGCAAGCAACGTAATATACGCGAAAACCGAGGAGGGAAGGGCACCCATGACGGCTGTGAGACAAGACGCATGGAGTCCGGATGACGATTTGATCTTGGCGGAGGTTACTCTGCGTCACATCCGGGAAGGCGGCACGCAATTGTCCGCTTTTGAAGAGGTAGGGCAGCGAATCGGCCGTACTTCAGCCGCTTGCGGTTTCCGTTGGAACAGTTGTGTCCGCAAAAGATACGACGAAGCCATCGGAATGGCCAAGCAGCAGCGCCAGAAACGTAACTATTTGAAGAAACAAGGCATATCCACCCTAGCCGGCGGCGATCGTCTGATCGTGGAAGAGGGCGAAGGCGGTAAAACGGAGATGATGTCGGCGGAGTCGATGTCTCTGGAAGCGATTATCCGTTATTTGCGTCAATGGAAAAATACAGTGCAGGAAATGAGCCGTCAAATCAGGCAGCTCGAGAAGGAAATGAAGGAGAAAGACGAGCGTCTGACCGAGTACCGCGAACAGAATGAGCGTCTCTCCAAGGAAGTTAACGAGGTTCAGACCGACTATCGTGTTGTGAATGACGATTACAAGGCGCTTATACGAATTATGGACCGGGCACGCCGTCTCGCTTTCCTGACGGAAGAGCCCGATGAGGACCGCGCGAGATTCAAAATGGACGCAAACGGCAATCTCGAGCGCATTGAATAGGATAATTAAGCTCAGCTGCCCGCGGGGGACTATCCCCGCGGGCGTGCTTGGTATGGTAAGAAAAAGAGAGGAGGGAGAGGACTTGCCGACAGCTGCTGTTGTAGGCGGAGGATCGCTGGGCATGCTGCTGGCTGGCCGCCTCGCCGCCTCGGGATGCGATACGGAGTTATGGACAAGAACAAGCGAGCAAGCGGCCAGGATCAATTCCGAAGGGCTGACTGTTGAAAGTGAGACAGGACAAGCCGTTATCCGGGCAGAGGTGAAAGCCGTTCCGATCAACGAGGCGGCATTTTTTAAGAACGGTCCTATTCTATTGGCGTTGAAACAGACTGCGCTGACTCCCGATTTTTTGGAACGGTTCGCAAGAATTGTGCCTGACGACGCCACCGTGGCGCTGTTTCAGAATGGAATCGGGCATGTCGAGAAGCTGCAGCTGGCATTGCCGGGAAGAAATTTGGTGGTTGCCATTACAACGGAAGCGGCGCAGCGCATCGACTCCGTTACCGTGCGTCATACGGGCAGAGGGGAGACCCGGCTCGGTAACGTCACGGAGGATTCCGGAGGACACGATCAGGACTTGGAGGATTTGCTGAAACAGGCAGGATTTTCCGTTTCACTGTCGAAACAAGTGAGGGAAGCGATGCTGCGCAAATTGCTCATTAATGCGGTGATCAATCCGCTGACGGCCATTTTGCGGGTGAAGAACGGGGAGCTTACGCAGTCGCCGGAACGGCTGCATTTGATGAAAGCTTTATTTCTCGAAACATATGAAATTCTAACACCTCACGGTTTGGGCGATGAAGCTGAACTGTGGAACCATGTATTGCAAGTGTGCGACGCGACCAAAGCGAATCGATCATCCATGCTGCAGGATGTTTCCTTACATAAAGAGACGGAGATTGAATCCATTAACGGTCAGATTTGCCGGCTGGCGAGCGAGCAAGGGAAACCGGCTCCGTGGAATACAGCGGTGACCACACTTGTGAAAGCAGTCGATTAAATCAGGGGAGAGTATACGATGAGTGCGTTTTGGGGGTCGCTCGTTCACGCATACGCGTTCTTGGCCGTTGTGCCAGTAATCCCGTTCCTTGTAGTCTATTGGATCGTGAAAGCGCGCGGCGGTGACCGCAAAAAAGCCATACGTGCGGCAATTGACGTCACGAACGCTTTTCTCATCGGCTGCGTCGCCATGCTGCTGAACCGCCGGCTCAGTACGGACTTCGGCCTTTATTTCATCATACTGCTGCTGCTCATAGGCGGAGGGCTTATCGGGAACGCGCAGAATCGAATCCGCGGAAAAGTGGATACGGGCAAGCTGGTGCGCGGAGTGTGGAGGCTCACTTTTTTCCTGATGGGAATCATGTACTTGCTGCTGATGTCTTTGGAAATCATTCTCCCGCCCGACGTGAAATCATAGGAATCCTATATAGGCTTGGCGCGTAAAGCAACCTGCGGTTTTCGGGGTTGCTTTTTTGTTTTTCGTGGAATCATAGGAAAAAAAGTCCTGTAGTTCAATTGTCCTATAAAAGGTATAATCGAAAGCACCACTATTCTACTCGACAAAGGGGCTATACACATCATGCGCAAAACGTGGTTATTCGTTCTTGCTCTCGTTCTTGTAGCAGGAACCGTGCTCGCAGGCTGCGGCGCGAAAAATAAAGAGAACGGATCCGGCAGCGGAGCCGCTGAGCAGGTATTCAACATGAACCTGTCAACCGAGCCGCCAAGCTGATCCCGCACTCGCTCAAGACTCCATATCGTTCACCGTCCTGACGGGAATGTATGAGGCTTGACCCGCCAGGATCCGGACGGCAAAATCGTTCCGGGTGTGGCAGAAAAATGGGATATTTCCGATGACCAGAAAACATACACTTTCCATCTTCGGAAAGACGCAAAATGGTCGAACGGCGATCCTGTAACGGCACATGACTTCGAATATGCCTGGAAACGCGTGTTGAGCCCGGATCTCAATCCTGCTTCTCCTTACGCTTACCAGCTGTACTATGTCAAAAACGCTCAAAACTATAATATTGCAGCGGACAACCCGAACCATGTGAAGGATCCGAACCAAGTCGGCGTGAAAGCACTGGACGATAACACGCTGGAAGTTCAGTTGGAAAACCCTACGCCGTACTTCTTGTCCATCGTTTCCTTCTGGACGACGTTCCCTGTGCACAAATCCGCCAAGGATAACGCGGCATGGGCGGCCGAAGCGAAAACGATCGTTTCGAACGGTCCGTTCAAAATCGCCAGCTGGAAACACAGCAACGAGATTGATCTTGTGGCCAATGAACATTACTACGCTAAAGACGAAATCAAGCTGAAAAAAGTGCACTTCGTGATGGTTGCCAACGCAAGCACCGAACTGCAAATGTACAAAAAAGGGCAATTGAGCTTCGCCGGCTTCCCGACCGGAGAAATTCCAACGGAACAGATCGATGTTCTGAAAAAGACCAACAAGGACGAGCTCCGCATTCAACCGACTGCAGGCACGTACTATTACAACATGAACAACACCAAGCCTCCGTTTGACAATGTCAACGTCCGCAAAGCTTTTGCGATGGCTGTTGACCGCGATCTCTTGGTGAAAAAAGTGACCAAAGGCGGACAAGCTCCTGCGTTCGGCTTCGTACCGCCAAGCATCTTGGGCGAAAAAGACTCCTTCCGTAAGGAACATTCGGAACAAGATTTCTTCAAAGAGGATGCCGCGCAAGCGAAGCAGCTTCTCGCGCAAGGCTTGAAGGAAAAAGGCATGAGCAAGATGCCTGCCGTAACGCTGACGATCAATGAAGGTACAGGCCATAAGAAACTGGCCGAAGCGATCGCTGATATGTGGCGCAAAAAATCTGGGCGTTGAAGTGAAGATTCAGACGCAGGAATGGAAAGTGTTCCTGAAAAACCGCCAAAACCTGCAGTATGATATCGCCCGTGCCGGATGGTCTGCGGACTATAACGATCCGATGACGTTCGTCGATCTGTTCACGTCCAAAGGCGGCAACAACGATACAGGCTTTAAAAACGCTCAGTATGACGATCTCGTCAAACAAGCGTATGCAACTGCCGATCAGAAAAAGCGGATGGAATTGATGGCGCAAGCGAGAAAATTCTCATCCAGGACAACATGGCGATCTTGCCGCTGTATTACTACACCGGCGTACACTTGGTCAAACCGGAAGTTCAGAACATTGTGATGGACTACCAAGGTCAAGTAAACTTCACGCGTGCTTTTGTGAAATAACAAGCAGTGGAATTGCAGGCGGGATATTTCTTGGGCCGGGCCCGGGAATATCCCGTTTTTTTCTTGTTCTGGTAATATCTTTGAATGGAACCGAAAGCGTATTCCCTTTTACAATTAACGGGTGATCTGTAAATCCAGAAAGGAATTGATGGGCTGTGGCGCGTTATTTTATCGGGAAGTTCGTATCCCTGCTTTTTTCATTATTCATTCTCGCCACGGTTACGTTTTTCCTTATGAAAGCTATACCGGGCGATCCTTTTACGGCCGAGAAGGCCGTGCCGCCTGAAATATTGGCGAAGCTGAACGCCTTTTACGGTTTGGACAAGCCAATCTGGCAGCAATACATTACGTATTTGCAGAACCTGTTGAATTTCGATTTGGGCATGTCGATGCGGAGCCAATACCAGACGGTATCGGGCATTATTGCCGATTCGTTTATTTACAGCTTGCAATTAGGGCTGATTGCAGTCGTGGTCTCCGTCATCATCGGCGTGGCTTTGGGCTTGCTTGCGGCACTGTATTATCGTAAATGGATCGACACGGCCGCTATGATCGTGGCCGTGCTGGGCGTCTCCGTGCCAAGCTTCGTTGTTGCAGCGTTCATTCAGGAATGGATCGGCAATAAGCTGGACCTGTTGAACCCGGCAGGCTTGAACGGCCCGGCGGACTTCATTATGCCTGTCATTGCGCTGTCCGCTTTGCCTGTCGCATTCATTGCGCGGCTTACCCGTTCCTCGATGCTGGAGGTGCTGACGGCGGACTTCGTGAAGACTGCCAAATCCAAAGGCTTGCGTCAGCAGGTGATCATTATCCGCCATGCGCTGCGCAATGGCATAATGCCTGTCGTTACGTATCTGGGGCCGATGACGGCGAACGTCGTTACGGGCTCGGTGATCGTCGAGCAAATATTCGGCATTCCGGGGCTTGGACCCCAATTCGTTACGAGTGTTTCCAACCGTGACTATACGCTTATTATGGGCATTACGCTTTTCTATGCGGTTATTCTCATGATTGCGCGGTTGTTGACGGACATCGCTTACGCTTTTATCGACCCTCGCATTGAACTTACCAATAGGAAGGAGGCCGCATGATGTCGGAACGAAGCAACACAAAAGAACTGACGAAAGAGCTGTTTCGGAAACTGACCGTACGGCCGCCTGCCGATGTGGTGCTGGGTGAAAGCGTGCCGATATGGCGCGACGTATGGCGCAGGCTTCGTTCCAACCGGGCAGCGATGGCCGGTCTTGTTTTCATGATCATTGTCGTTGTCATGGCCATTATCGGTCCTATGATTTCTCCTCACGATTATTGGACGAACAGCTTGGAGCATACGAACGAGCCTCCTTCCGGAGAGTATTGGTTCGGCACGGACGATCTTGGCCGCGATATGTTCTCGCGTGTCTGGATGGGAGCCCGGATTTCTCTTATCGTGGGCTTGGCCGCAGCGGCACTGGATTTGATTCTGGGAGTCATCTACGGCGGCATCATGGGTTATGTAGGCGGACGTACGGATGAAGTGATGAACAAAGCATCGGAAATCCTGTATGCCATTCCGTATTTGCTCGTCGTTATTCTTCTGCTCGTCGTGATGGAGCCGAGCATGTGGACGATTATCCTGGCGCTGGCCGTAACCGGCTGGATTAACATGAGCTGGATCGTCCGGGGACAAATCATGCAGCTCAAAAATCAGGAGTATGTGCTCGCGGCGCGTTCGATGGGTGCCGGCGGCTCGCGAATTTTGTTCCGCCATCTGATTCCGAATACTCTGGGACCGATTATCGTCACGATCACCCTGACGGTGCCGTCCGCTATTTTCGCAGAAGCGTTCCTGAGCTTCCTCGGTTTGGGCGTCCAATCTCCTGCCGCTTCGCTCGGTACGATGATTAACGACGCTTTGGACAGCTGGACGATCTTTCCGTGGCAAATGATGTTCCCCGCAGTATTGATCAGCTTGACCATGCTTGCATTTAACGTCTTCGGAGACGGATTGCGCGATGCGTTCGATCCCAAGACACGAAAATAAATATAAATTTAGGAAACAGGGGGTGACGAAATGGAGAATATGCTTTCCGTATCGGATTTGCACGTGTCTTTCCGCGCTCGCGGGGGAGAGGTTCAGGCCGTTCGCGGCGTCAGCTTCGAGGTGAAGCCCGGCGAAGCGGTTGCCATTGTCGGGGAATCCGGCTCAGGCAAAAGCGTAACGGCGCAGAGCATCATGCGGCTGCTTGCCAGCCCGCCTTCCTATGTGAAGCAGGGAAGCATCGAATTCATGGGCCGGGATTTGCTGCGGCTCTCGGATAAAGAGATGGAGAGCGTCCGGGGTAAAGATATCGGCATGATTTTTCAGGATCCGATGACCTCCCTGAATCCGACGATGACTATCGGACGGCAGATTACCGAAGGCTTGATCAAGCACCAGGGTCTTAGCCGTTCAGCTGCCAAAGCACGTGCCGTCGAGCTGCTCTCTCTGGTAGGCATTCCGAATCCGGAAGCCCGCTACAGCCAGTATCCGCACTCCTTCTCGGGAGGGATGCGCCAACGGGCCATGATTGCGATCGCATTGTCCTGCAATCCGGCACTGCTAATAGCGGACGAGCCGACAACGGCGCTTGATGTCACGATACAGGCTCAAATTCTGAACTTGATGAAAGATTTACAGAAGCGGCTCGGCACATCGATCATTCTGATCACACATGATCTTGGAGTCGTATCGGAAGTGTGCGACAGAGTCATTGTCATGTACGCAGGACAAGTGGTGGAGACAGGGACGAAAGAGGAAATTTTCCGCAGTCCCCAGCATCCTTACACCCGCGGATTGATTCGCTCCATGCCGCACCTCGATCAGCCGAAGCACGAGAAGCTGATCCCGATTCCAGGATCGCCTCCGGATATGCTTCAGCCGCCTGCAGGCTGCGCCTTCTGCTCACGTTGTGAGCACGCGATGGAGGTTTGCCTCAATAACGACCCTGAGCTGCTCAAAGTCGGGGAGAGCGGCCAGCAGGCGAAATGCTGGCTTCACCATCCGCTTGCCAAGGAGGTGCAACAAGCATGAGCACCTTAAACGTGAAGAAATCGGCGGGCCCTCTGCTGGAAGTAAACGGGCTAAGCAAGCATTTCTCAGTCGGCAAAGGCCAGACTTTGAAAGCCGTCAACGATTTGTCCCTGACCGTGCAAGCGGGTGAAACCCTTGGCGTCGTCGGTGAATCCGGATGCGGGAAATCGACGGCCGGACGGACCATTCTTCGCTTGTATGAGCCGACTGCAGGGGAGACCAAATTTGAGGGCACGAACATTTACAAGTTAAAAGGTTCAAAGCTAAAGGCGATGCGCCGGGAGATGGCCATGATTTTCCAAGATCCGTACGCTTCCCTTAACCCGCGGTTCTCAGTCGCCGATATTATCGCCGAACCTCTTGATATCCACGGCCTTGCCGGAAGCTCCAAAGAGCGGAAGAAAAAGGTCGAGTCGCTGCTCGAAATGGTCGGCTTGCGTGCGGAGCACGCGAACCGCTTCCCGCATGAGTTCTCCGGCGGACAGCGGCAACGGATCGGGATTGCCCGCGCTCTGGCGGTAAATCCGAAGTTTATCGTCTGCGACGAAGCGATCTCGGCATTGGACGTTTCCATTCAGGCTCAAGTTGTGAACCTGCTGCAGGAGCTTCAGGATTCGCTCGGGTTAACGTATCTCTTTATCGCGCATGATCTGTCTATGGTCAAGCATATCAGCGACCGGGTCGCCGTTATGTATTTGGGTCACCTGGTAGAGCTGGCGGACAGCGAAGATTTGTATGCCGATCCGCGTCATCCTTATACGCAGGCGCTGTTGTCCGCGATTCCCTCAGTGGAAACCGGCACAGAGCAGCCTAAGGAACGCATCGTGCTGACCGGCGATCTGCCAAGCCCGATTAACCCGCCGAGCGGCTGTCCGTTCCGTACGCGCTGCCCGCTCGCAACAGAGAAATGCGCTGCCCAAATGCCGGAATTCCGTGAAGTTTCCAAAGGACACTGGGCTGCTTGCCATTACGCGTAAAACCGTCAAAACCGTTTAAAGCAATTGCTTTAAGCGGTTTTTTCACGTTTTATTGCTTTGACGCAGTTTCTGCACTTGTGTAAAATCAAACGTGATGGCATTTCGACAGATCGGGGGAACTTTCCCGTTGAACATTGCACCGTTAATAGAAACGAACACAACCTCCTTAGCCGAACGTTATCGGCTGGGAGATAAGACGGCATGTGAGCTTTTCGGCTTACATCCGTCTCAGGAAGAGCATTGGAAGCGGAGAGCCGCTTTTCTGGACGACACGGGATCGGCTCGCGCCGACCGCTATTCACTCGCTCAAGCACTTGGCGTTTATCAAACGAAGCTGCCTTATTACCCTCAAGCGGAGCAATCCCTGAGACGGCTCGCGGAGCCGGGCAGCCTCGTTGTCGTCGGCGGACAGCAGGCCGGATTGTTCGGCGGAGCGCTGATGATCTACTATAAGGCGCTGACGGTTATCCAGACGGCGCAATATGCGGAGAAGCTGCTGGGCCGGCCGTCGTGCCTGTCTTCTGGATCGCAGGAGAAGACCACGATTTTGATGAGGCGAACAACGTCAACATTCAATCGGCCGACGGCAGCGTGAAGAGAATCCGCATCGAGCGTCCGGCGGGCCCTCGGCTGGCAGTAAGCAGAACGGCGCTTACAGCGGAGCACTGGAGTCAGGCGCTGCAGGAGCTTGCCGCGCAGCTGCCGGACACGGAATTCAAGCCGGCCCTGCTGGAACGGCTGCAAAGTCACGTTTCAGATGCGCCTACGTTAAGCTTGGCCTTTGCCCGTTTGCTTGCCGATTGGTTCGGCAGCCAGGGACTCGTGCTGATGGACGCGGATGATCCGAATGTCCGGGCTCTAGAAGGACCGATGTTTAGGGATTTGATCCAAAGCAACGATGACCTAGAACAAGCGCTGAGAACCGGAGAAAGCCGGGTGACGGAGCGGGGATTTCCGCTGCAAGCCGAAACGGCGCCGGGAAGCGCGAATTTATTTTTGCATCATGAACAAGGCCGGCTGCTGCTCTTTAAGGAAAATGGAGTTTTTACAGACCGCAGGGGCTATGTGGCGTTAACCGCCGAGGAAATGCTGGAGCTGACGGAGAGTGCACCTGACCGGCTGAGTACGAATGCGCTCACAAGGCCGTTAATGCAAGACTACTTATTTCCTGTGATCGCCTCCGTCCTGGGACCGTCTGAACTCGCTTATTGGGGAGTGCTCGGGCCGGCATTTGCCCAATTCAATATGTCTTTGCCGATTCTGGTTCCGCGTCAATCGTTCACTTATCTGGAACATAATGTGGCGAAGCTGCTGGACAAATATCGTTTGTCCGTGGAAGAGGCAATGTCAGAATGGGAGCAGCGGAGAGCGCAGTGGCTGAACATGCAGGACCAATGGAATCTCGAAGGACAATTTCAGCAAGCGAGAACTCAATTTGTAGATTTATATACGCCCGTGATGGAGACGGTATCGTCTATGCAGCCCGGGCTTGCCAAGTTGGCCGAGAACAACCGGGATAAAATTTTGGAGCAAATCGCTTACCTGGAATCCCGTTCTCTGGAGGCACTGGCCCAGAAGCATGAAGCGTCTCTTCGGCAGTGGGATCGGATTCACGCGGCTCTTTCCCCTTTGGAGAAGCCTCAGGAAAGGGTTTACGGCGCCGTTCATTACTGGAATCGTTACGGATTGCAGTGGCTGGCGGGGTGGACCGAAGTTCCCTATGAGGTGACCGGCGGGCATCGGCTCGTACAAGGATTGGCTTCTTCATAGAATGAAGTGGAGGAACGACAAGATGAAAACAACTTTGCAAAGTATCGTCCGCGATCCGTCGCTGGCGCCGGAAGGAAAGCTCAAAATCGACTGGGTCCAAGCCCATATGCCGGTACTGAACCGTATTCGGGAACAGTTCGAGCGCGATCAGCCTTTCAAAGGGCTGCGTGTCGCAATATCGCTTCATTTGGAAGCCAAAACGGCTTATCTCGCAAAAGTGGTACAAGCGGGAGGAGCAGAGGTTGTCATTACAGGCAGCAACCCGCTGTCGACGCAAGATGATGTCTGTGCCGCGCTTGTAGAAGACGGTATTGCCGTTTATGCCAAATACAATCCCGACCCTCAGGAATACAAGGAATTACTGGTCAAAACTTTGGAGACAAAGCCGGATCTGATTATTGACGACGGTGGAGACCTTGTGTCCATCCTTCACTCCGAGCGGCAAGATTTGATCGGCAAGATCCGCGGCGGCGCAGAGGAGACCACAACCGGTATTCTGCGCTTGAAAGCCATGGAGAAGGACGGCTCGCTGAAATTCCCGATGGTTGCCGTCAACGATGCCTATTGCAAATATCTTTTCGATAACCGTTACGGTACGGGTCAGTCCGTCTGGGACGGCATTAACCGTACGACCAACCTCGTGGTTGCGGGCAAGACCGTTGTCGTCAACGGATACGGATGGTGCGGTAAAGGCGTAGCCATGCGGGCAAAAGGATTGGGCGCAAACGTAGTCGTAACCGAAGTTGACGCGATTCGAGCGGTGGAAGCGTACATGGATGGCTTTACGGTACTGTCCATGGATGAAGCGGCAAAGGTCGGAGAGTTTTTCGTCACCGTCACCGGCAACAAGGATGTCATCCGGGGCGAGCATATCGCGAACATGAAAGACGGAGCCATCCTCTCCAATGCCGGTCATTTCGACGTCGAGGTGAACTTGGTAGAGCTGGCCGCTATGTCCGTCTCCAAACGAACTGTGCGCCGCAACATTGAGGAATATCAATTGAAGGATGGCCGCAAGATTTACGTTCTGGCGGAAGGCCGCCTCGTGAACCTGGCCGCCGGCGACGGACACCCTGCAGAGATTATGGATATGACATTCGCCCTGCAAGCTCTGTCCCTCCGATACGTCAACGATAACTACGAAAAAATCGGCAGCCACGTCGTCAACGTCCCTTATGAGTTGGATGAACAGGTAGCCCGCACAAAGCTGGAAGCACTCGGCATCCGCATTGACTCATTATCCCAACAGCAAAAAGATTACCTGGACAGCTGGACCGCCCATTGAGGCTGGCTGCCCCCGAATCCCGCTCGCTTAACCGCGAAGCGGGATTTCTTTATATAGCTGCTCCAGCCGCCTTATGGCCATTATCCCTCTCGCTCAGATGTAGCTGCTCCAGCCCCCTTATGGCCAGTATCCCTCTCGCTCAGATATTGATGTCACGCAACACAGGCACTCTTGTTTTAGTAAGCTCTTATAGTCATTGAATATGTTCTCGATCGAAATCAGCTGCAGAGAGTCACCTGATTGGACGGGATATTGGACAGAGGTTTGGAGATCTGTTGTGCCTCATGACTGACAGGGATAGTGCACATAAGGCAGCGAAAACGGTACGGAACTGAACGAAGGGGATAGTGCACATAAGGCAGCGAAAACGGTACGGAGACTGAGAGAAAGGGATAGTGCACATAAGGTAGCGAGAACGGTACGGAGACTGAGGGAAGGGGATAGTGCACATAAGGTAGCGAAAACCTGTACGGAGGCTGAGGAAAGGGAATAGTATACATAAGCTGACGAAAATGGTACGGAGACGGAAAACAGTACGGAACTGAACGAAGGGGATAGTGCACATAAGGTACTGAAACCGGTACGCAGACTGACGGACAGGGATAGTGCACATAGGTGCTGGAAGTACCCCGCCCGGCGGGCAGAGGCAGGAAACTTTTTCCTCCCATTCTTCGTCTATTGGTCAGATAGCCAAAGATGGGGGAGATTTAGATGAAGGGGACGGGAAAGCGGGGATTATGCAGTGGCTTGATTAGTGTTTTGACAGCGGTTGCATTACTGCTCATAATTGCGGCGTGCTCTAGCGGCCAAGCAGACAACAGCGGGGCGAATGCCGATTCGGCGCCGGCTGTGGCGGAGAAATCGATAGCTGATCAATCGGGTGATTCGTTGCAATTCTCTGAGAATCAAACGGCGGCGCCTGCAGCGCCCTCATCTTCTCCGGAGGCACCTGCGGCAGGCAACGGCGAAACCGATTCCAACACGAACAGCGGAGGGGGAGTCGGCCCGATTGCCGATGCCAACGCGGGATTCGACCGCCAGGTCATCTATAAAGCAAACATGGTCATGAAGGTAGAAAAATTCTCCGCTGCTCAAGAGCAGCTTTTGGCTGCCATACATCAAAGCGACGCCTATGTGCTTCAATTTTCCGACACCCACAATAACGATGAAAGGGGCGCCACGTACGTTATTAAGGTGCCGTCCCAAGGATTTTCACCTTTTCTGGAGAGACTCGGTAAAATAAAAACACTGGACTCCCAGCAGCAAATGGAGGGCACAGATGTAACGGAAGAATTCGTTGACCTGGCAGCCCGTCTGAAAGCAAAACAAGCGGTTGAAGCCCGCCTGCTCGCTTTTATGGACAAAGCCACTAAAACGAGTGACCTGATCAGCTTTTCCAACGAGCTGGGGAATGTGCAGCAGGAGATCGAGCGGATCAAGGGGCGCCAGCGTTATTTGGAACAGAACGTTGCCTATTCGACCGTAAGTCTTCGTCTGTATGAGAGTTCCGATCCTGTCTCCATACTGGAGGAAAAGGAGAAAAACTTCGGAGAGCGTATCTCAGACGCAATGTCCGGCAGCACGAAGGCGTTGAGACAGTTTGGGGAAGGATTGGTCATCGTACTGGCGGCTTTGCTCCCGGTCATCGTGCTCGCAGCGATTATCGCCGTTCCTGCGTTTCTGGTTATACGTAACAGAAGGTCTGCACGTAATGAAAACGCCAAAGAAAGAAGAAAATTATGGAATACTCCAAACGTCAATATGTCGAATAATGAGGAAGATCCACCTAAAAAGGCGGAAGATAAATCAGCAAATTCGGACGATTAAACTACAAATTCCAAACGGAGAGCAACTAAATTAATCCCATAATATTTTCGAAAATCCTGCTGACATAAGCAGGATTTTTATTTTATGCCGCGAATAATCATCATAAGTGGTTCAGAGTGGTGCAAAGTGGGGAAAGATGGGGGAGGTGACAAGAGCTTATGTTTTTAGGGGAATTTCAACATAGTATTGACGACAAAGGTCGAATTACGATACCGGCGAAATTCCGCGAAGCTCTTGGCACCGACTTTATCGTCACCCGTGGGTTGGACAACTGCTTGTTCGTCTATCCCCGCCAGGAATGGGCCGTACTGGAACAGAAAATCAAGGCGCTGCCGTCGATGGCCGCCAACGCAAGGGCTTTTTCGCGTCTGCTCTTCTCCGGCGCATCCGAATGCGAGTGGGATAAACAGGGAAGGGTAAACGTGCCGAATCACTTGCGGGAGTATGCGAAGCTGGATAAGGATTGCGTTGTTATCGGAGTGTCCAGCAGAGTGGAGATTTGGGATAAGGCCGCGTGGCAGGAATATTCCCTCCAGTCGGAAGGCTCCTTCAATGAAATTGCGGAGAAGCTGGTCGATTTCGACTTTAATTTCTAACCTGCTTACACCTTATTACCAAATACATAAAGAAGAAACACGGACCCATCTATCGGGTGCCGGGAGGCAAGAATCATGTTTCACCATGTTACCGTACTGAAAGAGGAAGCAGTCAAAGGGTTAAACGTCCGACCGAAAGGCATCTATGTCGATTGCACCATGGGCGGCGCCGGACACAGCGAACAGATCGCCGCGCTGCTCGGGCCGCAAGGCCGACTGATCGGCTTGGACCAAGACGAAGCCGCGCTGGCGAATGCGCGGGAGCGGCTTGCCCCCTACAGCCAGGTGGTCACCTTGGTGAAGAGCAACTTCCGGCATCTGAAGGAGGCACTTCGGGAAGCCGGAGTGCCGGAAATAGACGGAATGCCCCGAGTTGACGGTGTATTGTTCGACCTGGGGGTGTCCAGCCCGCAGCTTGATGAAGCCGATCGCGGCTTCAGCTACAACCAGGATGCGGAGTTGGACATGCGTATGGACCGCGATCAACAACTGACCGCCAAGGACATCGTTAACGGCTGGGATGAACGGGAGATCGCAAACATTCTGCGTGACTACGGAGAAGAAAAATTCGCACGAAGAATAGCAGGCAACATCGTCAAGGCAAGAGAAAAAGCGCCAATAGAGTCCACCGCCGAACTTGCGGAACTGATTAAAACGTCCATTCCTGCGGCAACCCGGCGAACGGGCGGACATCCCGCCAAACGTTCTTTTCAAGCGCTGCGCATCGCCGTCAATGACGAGCTCGGCGCATTCCGCGACGCGCTCGAGCAAACGATCGACTGTCTGAATCCGCATGGCCGCGTCGCAGTCATTACGTTCCACTCGCTGGAGGATCGGATCTGTAAACTGGCTTTTAACAAAGAAGTTGCCAGCTGCACTTGTCCGCCGGATTTCCCCGTATGCGTATGCGGAGGAGGCAGCGGCGGCCGGCTCCGGCTGACGCCCCGCAAACCGATATTGCCGTCAGAGGAAGAGCTCGAGCTAAATCCCAGGGCAAGATCCGCAAAACTTAGAATCGCCGAAAAAACTCGACACATCGGGTTCTTGATAGAGCTTAGAGGAGGTACATGTACAAATGGCTTATTACGGCAATCTCGCGCTTCGACCTGAACGCGCACCTGAAGAAACAGTCCGAAAGACACAGCGGCAATCGGCTAAAGTAGTTCGTCGGCGCCAGCTTCCTATAGGGGAAAAACTGTTATACTTATTTACAATAGCGGTGGGTATGATCATCGCGACAGTCATTATTTTCCGCTATGCGGAGATGTATCAGATGAACGGCCAGCTCCAGAAAATCAATGGACAGTACGAACAGACGACGCTGCAGATCAAGGAAATGCAAAGAGAAGTGGAAGCGCTCAGCGACCCGGCCAGGATCAAGGCTATGGCCAGCGCGCAGGGTATGGTGCCGATCGATCAGCAGCAAGGTTTTACGGTAACGTCTAAAGATGATCATACCGCTGTGGCCATGAAGCCATAGGGAGTGTTCGGGAAATGAAAGGATTTACTTATGACCAAAAGGATTAAATTTCGGACGCTGCTGATGGGGGGGTTAATCACCCTCCTTTTTGTCGGATTGATCATTAAGCTGTATTGGGTGCAGGTGGCGAATGCAGCTTTTTGGGCGGATCA
The DNA here is from genome assembly GCF_000829465.1 of Cohnella kolymensis. Lineage (GTDB taxonomy): Bacteria > Bacillota > Bacilli > Paenibacillales > Paenibacillaceae > Cohnella > Cohnella kolymensis. The sequence continues at coordinate 78,695 of NZ_JXAL01000028.1, forward strand.
TGCGCGGAGTAACTGGGTAACCAGAGAGAAGATCCCGCAAGAACGCGGTATGCTGCTTGATCGGGACGGCAAGGTGCTGGCTGCCGACGCGGCGGCTTACACGGTTGCAGTCGGCCCGAAACAGATCGCCCTTTTGGAGAAGGAAAATCCGGATTGGAAGCTGACCGAGCGAATCGCAACCAAGCTGAATTCCGTATTAGGTACATCCAAACAGAAGCTTATCGACAATATCAACTCCAAAAATACAGACGGAACCTATCGGGTGCAACGTGAAATCCATCCGGACGGCTGGAAGATCGATAAGGCGGTCAGGGACAAGCTGGCCGATTTCCGCGCAGAATTGCAGAAGCTGACGGGCAAAAAAAACGTCGGTCTTTATTTCATTGAGGATCAAAAAAGGTATTATCCTAACGGTACTCTCGCCTCTCACATTCTCGGATACGAGAATAAGGAGGGTAATGCGATCATCGGGCTGGAGAAACAATTTGACAAAGACTTGCGGGGCGAAGCGGGTTCCATCATCTATGAAAAAGACGGTAATCGAACGCAGCTGCCGGACGGTAAAGTGGAAGTCAAGCAAGCGGTGCACGGCAAAAATATTAACTTAACGATAGACCGCGACATTCAATATTATATTGAAGAAGCGCTGCGCGCAGCTTACGAGGAATACAATCCGGTGAGCATTACGGCGATTGCTGCGGATCCGAAGACGATGGAGATTCTCGGCATGGCCAGCTTGCCGGACTTCAATCCGAATAAGTATTGGGAGACGAAGGACCAGGTGTCTTTTAAAGACAACGCCCTCCAATCGGTATACGAACCGGGCTCCACCTTCAAGATCGTAACGCTTGCGGCCGCTGTGCAAGAGGGTATTTTCAAGCCTAACGACACGTACAAGTCCGGCAGTATCAAAGTAACGCCTAAATCGAGACCTATTACCGATCACAAGCGGGACGGCTGGGGAGAAATCACCTATCTGGACGGGCTCAAGCATTCCAGTAACGTGGCATTTGTCAAGCTCGGCTATGAGCAGCTGGGCGCCGAGAAGCTGAGGAAATATATTGATGCGTTCGGTTTCGGGCAAAAAACCGGCATCGAAATACCCGGCGAATCGCAAGGCGCGATAAGATTCAACAATAAAATCGCAATAGAGGTAGCGACAGCAGCATTCGGACAAGGCCAGGTTCTCGTAACCCCGATTCAGCAAGTGCAGGCGGTGGCCGCCGTCGCTAACGGCGGCAAACTCATGCAGCCGCATATTATTAAGTCTATCAGCGACCCTATGACAGGCGACAAACAAATTACCGAACCTAAAGTGATCCGTGAGGTAATCTCGGAATCCACTTCCCGCAAAGTCGGCGAGTATTTGGAACAAGTCGTAAGCGACCAGAAGATCGGTACAGGCAAACATGCGTATATACCCGGTTACAGGATTGCAGGTAAAACGGGTACCGCGCAAAAGGTTATCGACGGCAAGTATTCGGACGACCGGTATGTCGTTTCCTTCATCGGGTATGCGCCGGTAGAGGATCCGAAGATCGTTCTGTACGTCATCGTCGATGAGCCGGACATCCCGGCTGCAGGCGGCGGCTCGGTCGCCGCGCCGATTTTCAAGAAAATCATGGGTCAATCCCTGCTGCATCTAGGCATTTCGCCCAGCATGCCGGATGTATCCCTGACGGCGGCTCCGACACCTTCAAAGGCAGCGCAAATTACAGCGACTGTTCCCGATGTGACGGGCATGACGGTTTCCGCTGCGAGCAAAGAGCTGAAAGGCCGGTCTTTCAATGTCGGAGCGATCGGCAAGGGCAACAAAGTGCTCCAGCAGCTGCCGAAAGCCGGCAGCGTGATGCCTGCTTCACAGCAAATCTATTTGCTTACAGATACGAAGCCCGGCAATGTGCCCGATCTGAAAGGACTGTCGCTCCGCGATGCGCTCGAGATGTGCTCTCTGCTGCAGACGCCGTGCACAGTTGAAGGAAAAGGATACGTCATTTCACAAAAAACGGTGAAAACGGCAGGGAAGCTGACCGTGCAGCTCACGCTGGCGCCTTCCGGCTCGTCCGGCGGGTGAGGGCTTGTTCTAACCCCCTTTGTCCGAGAATAGTCTGGAACTAAGCCAAAGCAGGTTCCGACGTTCTCGCTTAAGGGGGTTGTTTACGTATGAAAGTTTCGCAGGTAACAGTCCGCAAACGTTTGTATGTCATGCTGATCCTGGCCGTTGTCGCCTTTATCGCGCTGGTCATTCGGCTTGGCTATGTGCAGCTCTGGATCGGAGGGGAGATTGCCAAGAAGGCTGAGGATTCTTGGCGGCGCGATATTCCGTTCCAGGCCAAACGCGGGGAGATACTGGACCGCAACGGAACGCGCCTTGCTTATAATGTCAGTTCGCCGACGATCCTCGCGATTCCGGTGCAGATCAAAGATAAGCGCGGGACGGCGCGTACTCTGTCCCAGCATCTCGGCATGTCCGAAGAGCAGCTTTTCAAGCTCGTATCCAAAAGAGAGAAGAATGTAGAGCTCAAGCCCGGCGGCAGAAAACTGACAACCGCAAAGGCGCGTGAAATCCGAGAGCTGAAGCTGCCTGGAATCGTCGTGTCGGAAGACAACAAACGATATTACCCGTTCGGAAGCCTGGCGGCGCATGTGCTTGGCTTCACCGGAGCCTATAACCAAGGGCTGACAGGGCTTGAGCTGCAATATGACGAGCGATTGACCGGCCTGAAGGGCAGCGTGTCTTATTTGTCGGATGCGGCAGGCAACTTCATTCCCAATACCTCGGATACATACCAGCCGCCAAAAGACGGTTTATCGTTGCAGCTGACCATCGATCAGAAGGTCCAATCCATCGTCGAGCGGGAATTGGATCAGGCGATGCTGCAGCATCAGGCCGACAGTGTCATTGCGATCGCGATGAACCCGAATACCGGGGAAATCTACGCGATGGCCAGCCGGCCGACCTACCAGCCGGACAAATACCGCGAGGTGCCGGTAGAAGTCTACAACCGCAATCTACCGATCTGGATGACCTACGAGCCGGGATCCACCTTCAAGATCATCACGCTTGCTGCGGCCGTGCAGGAAGGCAAGGTGAATCTGGAGCATGAGCATTTCTACGATCGCGGATCGGTCGAAGTCGGAGGCGCGAGGCTTCGCTGCTGGAAAAAGGGCGGGCACGGCAGCCAAACGTTCCAAGAGGTCGTGGAAAACTCGTGCAACCCCGGCTTTGTCGCGCTCGGTCAGCGGCTGGGCAAAGAGAAGCTTTTTTCGTATATCAACGACTTCGGCTTCGGTAAAAAGACCGGTATCGACCTAAAGGGCGAGGAGAACGGAATTCTTTTCAAGCTTAACCGGGTTGGTCCGGTAGAACTCGCTACCACCGCTTTCGGGCAAGGAGTTTCCGTCACGCCGATCCAGCAAATCACCGCGGTGTCGGCTGCCATCAACGGTGGCAAGCTGTTCAAGCCCTATGTGTCCAAATCGTGGATTCACCCGGAAACCCGGACGGTGCTGGAAGAGACGAAGCCGCAGCTCGTGCGCCAGGTCATTTCTCCTGAAACATCAAAGATTGTAAGAGAAGCTTTGGAGAAAGTGGTCGCGCAAGGAACCGGACGAAACGCGTTTCTGGACGGTTACCGGGTAGGCGGCAAGACGGGTACCGCGCAAAAGGTCGTTAACGGCCGGTATTCGCCTAACGAGCACATCGTGTCATTCATCGGATTCGCGCCCGCCGATAAACCGGAGCTGATCGTTTACGTCGCGGTCGACAATCCTCAGGGCATCCAGTTCGGAGGTCTCGTAGTCGCGCCGATCGTACGCGCGATTATGGCGGATGCTTTGCCGTCTTTGGGCGTTGCGCCCCGGACCAAACAAGTGGAAAAAGAATATAGATACGGGGATACCCCGATTGTGACCGTACCGAATCTGGTAGGCAAGACCGTATCGGACATTTACGAGGATATGAATATGAACTTTCAACTGGCTTCGACAGGCAGCGGGAAAACGGTCATCCGGCAAGCTCCGGCCGCAGGAGCACGGGTCGAACGGGGCTCCGTCATCCGAATCTATCTCGGCTCAGAAGAGTAAAGTATTTCCAACCCCTTGAATGCATAGGAGTCATTGGACCATAATGAGGGTACATCAGGTCGTAGGAGGCCGATTCACATGAACTTGTATGAACTGTCTAATCAACTGCTATTGTCACGCTTGATCGGCGAACGATCCATTGAAATCCAAAGCTTGGAGACGGATTCCCGTAAGGTTATTCCGGGAACGCTGTTTTTCTGTCTGCCCGGACACACGGTAGATGGCCACGAGTACGCGCCGCAAGCCGTCGAAAGAGGTGCTGTTGCTCTGGTAACTTCGCGGCAGCTGCCGCTGGACGTTGCGCAGCTTATTGTGCCGGATACGAGAAAAGCGCTGGCTGTGCTGGCTGACTATTACTATGGAAGGCCTTCTCACAAGCTGCGCCCGATCGGGGTCACCGGCACGAACGGGAAAACAACGACGACTTATTTGGTAGAACGAATTTTGGCGGATGCCGGCATATCTGCGGGGGTAATCGGAACGATTGAAACCCGCTATGAAGGCAAAAGCTTGGAGATGTCCGGAACAACGCCGGACGTGCTTCAGCTCCAGCAAATCTTCCACTCCATGGTGGAAGCCGGAACCGACCGCTGCGTCATGGAGGTCTCTTCCCACGCACTGGAGCAGGGGCGCGTAATCGGCTGCCGTTTCCGCACGGCGATCTTCACGAATTTGACTCAGGATCATCTGGACTATCACGGAACGATGGAAGCTTATAAGGCGGCGAAAGGATTGTTTTTCTCAAGACTCGGCAACACTTACGCGGACCGGCCGGAAGACCGTACATATGCGGTGCTGAATGCCGATGATCCGGCGTCGGAGCAGTTCAGCAAACTGACCTCGGCTGAAGTGCTGACGTACGGAATCGAGAATGACGCGCACCTGCGCGCTTCCGAGGTTGCCATTTCCGCCAAAGGCACGTCGTTTACGCTGGATGCATTCGATATCAGGCGTAAAGTAAACCTGCGTATGGTCGGCAAATTTAACGTGTATAACGCGTTGGCGGCGTTAGGCGCCGCGATCTGCGAAGGCATACAGATCGATCAGGCGGTTCAAAGCCTCGAGAGTATTGCCGGTGTTCCCGGACGTGTGGAAGCGGTGGACGGCGGGCAGGATTTTGCCGTGATCGTCGATTATGCCCATACCCCGGACGGGTTGGAAAATGTACTGCGCACCGTTAACGAAATCGCGACGGGACGCGTGCTCTGCGTATTCGGATGCGGCGGCGACCGCGATAAGACGAAGCGGCCGATAATGGGCCGGATTGCCGCTGATCTCGCGGATCGCCTGATCGTAACAAGCGACAATCCCCGCACCGAGGATCCGATCGCCATTTTGCACGACATAGAAGCCGGTTTGAAAGAAGCGGGCGTTCAGGAGCAGAGGTATGAGCTGGTGCCCGACCGCCGCGCCGCCATTCAAAAAGCGGTTGAAATGGCAAGCCCCGGAGATGTAGTATTGATTGCGGGGAAAGGCCATGAAACCTATCAACTGATCAGCGGGGTCACTCATGATTTTGACGACCGTCTGGTGGCGAAAGAAGCGATAAGGAGTCGAAGCAAGTGATGCAGGCAACAGTTCTGGAAGTGGCCGAGTGGTGCGGCGCCGAGCGGGTTCAGCCGGGTTCGGTTGAAGCAGGTGCCGTCAGATTGACGGGTGTTTCGACCGATACGCGGCGAATCACGGAAGGTCAGCTGTTCGTGCCGCTCCGGGGCGACAATTTCGACGGGCACGATTATATTCAAGCAGCGAGAGACGCGGGGGCTGCCGCTTCCTTATGGGAAGCAGGCCGGGAATTGCCCGATACCGATATCCCGCTTATTTTTGTTGAGGATACGCTGCGGGCGCTGCAGACTTTGGCCGAAGGCTATTTGCGGCAGCTGGATGTCCGTATCGTCGCGGTGACGGGCAGCAACGGCAAAACAACGACGAAAGATCTCATTTCTTCCGTGCTCGCAACCCGGTACCGGGTGCACAAGACGGAAGGGAATTACAATAATCATATCGGACTTCCTCTTACGATCTTAAGTGCCCCTTCCGATACCGAAGTGCTGGTGCTCGAGATGGGGATGAGCGGCCGGGGCGAAATCGCTCTGCTGTCCAATCTCGCGAAGCCGGATATCGCGGTCATTACGAATATCGGTGAAGCGCATTTGCTGCAGCTCGGGTCCAGGAGAAATATCGCAAGGGCAAAATTGGAAATAATAGAAGGACTGCAGCCCGGAGGCGCATTGGTTTATTACGGCGACGAGCCTCTCCTGTTCGAAGAGCTGGAGGAGCTGACTTTACCGGCAGATACGCGGCTGCTCACCTTCGGTGAAGGCCCCGGATGCAGCCTGGCTGCGGACAGTATTCGGATCGCCGCCGAAGGAACCGCATTCTCGCTGACCGGCGAACCGGGCAAGCCGTACGAGCTGCCTATACCGGGCAAGCATAACGCCATCAATGCGCTGGCCGCTGTCGCCGTCGGCAGATTGCTGGAATTAGCCCGCGACGATATCTTCCAAGGGCTCAAATCGGCGAAGCTGACCGGTATGCGGATTGAGCGCAGCATGGCGAAGAACGGAGCCGTCATCCTGAATGACGCTTATAACGCCAGCCCGACTTCGGTCAAAGCTGCGATCGATCTGGTCGCTGAGCTGACCGGCAGCCGCCGGAAATGGATCGTGCTCGGCGACATGCTGGAGCTGGGTCCCGAGGAAGCTGAATTTCATGCGGAGACCGGCCGATATTTGTCGCCGGACAAGGCGGATCGCGTGCTGCTGTACGGACCTTTGTCGGCTAACACTTACGAAGCTGCCGGACGGAATTATCCGGACGACTGCGTGTTTCATTTTAAGGATAAAAGCGCGTTGACCAAGATGCTGCTAGACCGGCTCTCTCCCGAGGACCTGGTGCTTGTTAAAGCTTCGCGGGGCATGAAGATGGAAGAAGTCGTGAACGCGCTGCAGAAAGGTGCCGGTGAGTGACGGGATGGACTATACATCGATCTTATGGACATTAGGAGTATCCTTTTTGCTCGCGGTGCTGTTCGGCCCGCTGTTCATTCCGCTTCTTCGCAGGCTGAAGTTCGGACAGCAGGTGCGCGACGACGGACCGGAGTCTCATTTGAAGAAAACCGGGACGCCCACGATGGGCGGCATAATTATATTGGCTGCGTTAACCATCGCATTCATGAAGTTCGCGGATGCCGGTCCCGAATACTGGGCGCTGCTGACCGCATGTCTCGGTTTCGGGCTTATCGGTTTTTTGGATGACTATATCAAGATTGCTTTCAAAAGATCGCTCGGTTTGACGGCGAAACAGAAATTGTTCGGGCAGCTGCTATTTTCTATCATTTTTTGCTTCATGCTGTATAACATGGGTCACAGCACCGAGATCGGCGTTCCGGGTACGGATTGGTCTTTCGAGCTGGGCTGGGGTTATTACATTCTCGTTGTGATCATGTTTTTCGCCGCCAGCAATTCGGTCAATTTCACCGACGGGCTGGATGGGCTTTTGTCGGGGACAAGCGCTTTGGCATTCGGAGCATTCGCCGTAATTGCCGTGGAAGCGACCGAGCCGCAGGCGGCCGTATTCTGTGCGGCGATGGTCGGTGCCGTGCTGGGATTTCTGGTTTATAATGCGCATCCGGCCAAAGTGTTCATGGGAGACACCGGGTCGCTCGGCATCGGAGGCGGCATCGCCGCTGTTGCCATCCTGACCAAAACGGAGCTTCTGCTTGTCGTCATCGGCGGCGTGTTCGTCATTGAGATGCTGTCGGTCATCATTCAAGTGGCTTCCTTCAAGACGCGCGGCAAACGGGTATTTAAAATGAGTCCGATCCACCATCACTTCGAATTGTCGGGATGGTCGGAGTGGCGGGTCGTCACGACTTTCTGGGCAGCGGGGTTTCTCCTGGCGGTCGCCGGCCTGATTCTGTATAAGGGGTTATAACGACATGATGCAACTTACATCCTACCGCGGGCGGCGGGTCGTCGTTCTCGGATTGGCGAAGAGCGGCGTTGCAGCGGCCAAGCTGTTTCACTCCATCGGCGCCGATGTGATCGCGAACGACAAGAAAGCGCGGGAGCAATGCCCTGAAGCCGATCAGCTTACGGCTTTGGGCATTTCTGTTGTGTGCGGAGGCCATCCGGAAAATCTTGTCACTGAGGAAACTGCGTTACTCGTCAAAAATCCGGGTATACCTTACTCGGCGCCTCCTGTCGTTACGGCGCAGCGGCTCGGTGTTGAGGTCGTCACCGAAGTGGAGGTGGCAGGGCAGCTGTCGGCCGCGCCTATCGTCGGCATTACCGGCTCCAACGGTAAGACCACCACGACCACATGGACCGGGGTGCTGCTCGAAGAGGCCGGATTGAAACCGGTCGTGGCAGGCAACATCGGACGTCCGCTCAGCGAGGCGGCTCAGGAGGTTTCGGCCGACGGCTGGCTGCTCGCGGAGCTCAGCAGCTTTCAGCTGAAAGGGACGGAGGAGTTCCGCCCTAAGATCGCCTGCCTGCTGAACATCTCGGAAACGCATCTTGATTATCACGGCACGATGGAGGATTATGTCGCATCGAAGGCGAAATTGTTTGCGAATCAAACTTCGTCCGATTTTGCCGTCTATAACGAGGATGATGCAATGTGTCGGGAGCTGGCGTCGGGGTTCAAAGCGCGGAAGCTGCCGTTCTCGTTGACCCGCAAGCTGCCGCAAGGGGTTGCGGTTGAGCCTCCGTACCCGGATGTTCGTCCGGGACCCGATGAAGAAGTCGAAGCGGAGAGATGGATTGTCTATCGGGACGAAAATGGAGGGGAGCGGCGGATCATCCGGATTGACGAGCTGGGCATTCCCGGCCGGCACAACGCTGCGAACGCGCTTGCCGCGATCGCGGTCGCTCTTGCAGCAGGCGCCGCGCCGGAGAAGCTGGTCGAGCCGCTGCGGGACTTCCGCGGCGTGGAGCACCGTCTGGAGTATGTCGGAACCTTCGGCGGCGTGAAATATTACAACGACTCCAAAGCGACGAATCCGATGGCGACCACCATGTCCATCCTCTCGCTGCCGGCGCCGCTTATCCTTATCGCAGGCGGGCTCGATCGGGGATCGGATTATATGGAACTGCTGCCGGTTTTCCGCGATCGGTTGAAAGGGCTTGTGGCACTTGGGGAAACCCGGGAAAAGATCGGCAAAGTGGCGTCGGCGTCCGGTTTAGCCGCGGTGAAAGTCGTCGAACCTGAGAATGACGCCGAAAGTACGCTGCGCCGCGCCATAGAAGAAGCTGCGGACATGGCCGCGCCGGGAGACATCATTCTCCTGTCGCCGGCATGCGCGAGCTGGGACATGTTCCCTTCTTATGAAGTGCGGGGCCGCATTTTTAAGCAATCGGCGCATACGTTGTAGAAGGGGGCTCGTCCCCACTTCTGCTCCTCGTGAGGTGTCCGGTTCATGGCCAAAACCCGTTCCGTCCCCGATCTATGGATGATCGCGCTACGCTAGGCAGTCCTGGCGATCGGCGTGGTGATGGTGTATAGCGCAAGCGCCGTCGCGGCTTTCCACGAACACGGCGATTCTTATTACTATGTAAAAAGACAGCTGCTGTTTGCGGTTTTCGGTATTGCTTCGATGTTCGTCACCATGAACGTAGACTATACGATTTGGCGTAAATGGGCCGGTCCTGCGCTGCTCATCTGCTTCGGGCTGCTGATCATTGTGCTTATCCCGGGGGTCGGCGTTGTGCGCGGAGGAGCGCGCAGCTGGCTGGGCATCGGTTCTTCGGCATTCAGCCTTCGGAGTTCATGAAATTGGCTATGATACTGTTTCTGGCCAGATACCTGTCTGAAAAGCAGAGCTTGATTACGCAATTCCGCAAAGGGTTGCTGCCGCCGCTCGGCATCATCGGGCTGGCGTTCGGACTGATCATGCTCCAGCCCGATCTGGGCACAGGGGCCGTCATGATCGGCGCATCGCTGCTTGTCATCTACGTGACGGGCGCGCAGGTCGCCCATCTGGGAGGCTTGGCGCTGCTCGGGCTTGCCGGCTTGGGAGCTCTTATCGCCGCCGCACCTTACCGGCTGCAGCGGATTACCGCGTTCCTGGATCCATGGCAGGATCCGCTGGGCGCAGGCTACCAATCGATTCAATCGCTTTACGCGGTCGGTCCCGGCGGCTTGGTCGGTCTGGGACTCGGCATGAGCCGCCAGAAGTACAATTATTTGCCGGAGCCTCAGACGGATTTTATTTTTTCCATTCTGGCTGAAGAGCTTGGCTTTATCGGGGGTTCCCTGCTCATTCTCTTGTTCCTGCTCCTCATCTGGAGAGGCATGAGAACTGCAATTACGATATCCGATCCTTTCGGAAGCTTGCTGGCTACCGGGATCGTCGGCATTTTTGCGGTCCAGGTGCTTATTAACATAGGCGTTGTAATCGGCATGCTGCCGGTTACGGGCATAACCCTTCCGCTCGTCAGCTACGGAGGCTCGTCTCTTACCTTGCTGCTGACGGCGCTTGGAATATTACTTAACTTATCCCGTTACTCGAGGTGACTTTTCATGCGTGTCGTGTTAACCGGAGGAGGTACCGGAGGGCACATTTATCCCGCGCTGGCGATCGGCCGGGAAGTATCGGAACGACAACCGGATTCGTCTCTGCTCTACATCGGGACGCGCCGCGGTTTGGAAAGCCGGATCGTGCCCCAGCACGGCATTGATTTTGAAGCGATCGAAATTACCGGATTCCGGCGTTCGTTATCCTGGGAGAATGTTCGGACGCTCATGCGCTTTTGGCAGGGCGTGCGCCGGTCCAAGCAGCTATTGAAAAAATTCAAGCCCGATGTAGTCGTCGGCACCGGCGGTTATGTGTGCGGGCCTGTCGTATATGCGGCATCGAAGCTCGGCATTCCTACGCTCATCCATGAGCAGAATGTGGTGCCGGGCCTGGCCAACAAATTTTTGAGCAGGTATGTGGATGCGGTCGCCGTCAGCTTTGCCGAGTCCGCACAATATTTTCGCCGCTGTCCCAATATCGTACATGCGGGCAATCCCGTCGCTTCTGCCGTGCTGCGCGCATCCAAGGATAATGGATTCAGCTCGCTCGGGCTGAAACCGGGAACGCCTTTTGTGCTTGTCGTGGGCGGGAGCGGGGGCGCCAAGGCGCTGAACGAGGCGATGTCGCAGATGGTTCCGCTTATTGGTGGGCTGCCCGACGTTCACTTTGTTTTCGCGACGGGCGAAAGATTTTACGAGGACACGGTGACACGGATCAAGGGTTTACCTGCTGCGGCGGAAGATCGTCTGCACGTCCTGCCTTATATTCACAATATGCATGAAGTGCTGTCCGCGGCTTCGCTTGTCGTCACCAGGGCCGGCGCATCTTTCATTGCGGAGACGACGTCGATCGGAGTGCCGGCGATATTGATTCCGTCTCCGAACGTGACGAACAATCATCAGGAAGCGAATGCCCGGAGCGTAGCGGATGCCGGCGCGGGTGTAATGATTCTGGAACGGAATTTATCCGGTGAGGTTTTGTTTCAGCAGATTGCCGCGATCATGACGGACTCCGCAAGACGGCAGTCGATGGCGCAGGCCTCACGGAATTTAGGCATGCCGCAAGCGGCGGCTGCGATATATGAGCAAATAGGCCGGATCATCCGGCAACGATAAAAACGGTCGTTCTTCAGCGGCTGAAGTAGGCGTTTGTCACAACCCTTACCGACCTGTCATAAGATACAGCGTGATCGTGACTGCCCGAATATGGGACACTAGGTAAACGGCGGCAGCGGCGCACCCTGAAGGACGATCAAGGAGGAAACTTGGATGCAGCAGTTGATCGCGGAGCTGGAACAAGCCGGTATCGGCGATATCCGGATTAACGAATCGCTCGCCGGACACACGACCTGGAAGATCGGCGGACCTGCGGACCTGTTTTTGATCCCGGGCAATGATGAGGAGCTTGCGGCAGCTTTGTCGGTGCTGCACCGCCATGGCGTGCCCTGGTGCGTGATCGGCAGAGGCTCCAACACGTTGGCGTCCGATAAAGGGGTTCGGGGAGCCGTCATCAAGCTTGGCGACAGCTTCGACGAAGTGCGCTTTGATGAGGATACGGTGACTGCAGGCGCTTCGTATTCGTTCATCAAGCTGTCGGTCATGGCCGGCAAGGAAGGGCTTACCGGGCTGGAATTCGCGGGAGGAATACCCGGAACGGTAGGCGGAGCCGTGTACATGAATGCCGGTGCGAACAATTCGGACATTTCACGTATCTTAAAGTCAGCCGAAATCATCTGGGAAGACGGCAGTCGGTCTGTATACGGGAAAGAGGAAATGGACTTCGCGTATCGCCATTCCCTTTTGCATGACAAAAAGGGCATTGTGACCCGGGCGGTGTTTAAGCTTGCGAAGGGCGAACGCAACGAGATCGCCGCAACGCTGGCGACCTACAAGGATCGTCGCCGCAAAACCCAGCCGCTTCACATGGCTTGCGCGGGCAGTGTATTCCGCAATCCCCCGAACGATCACGCTGCAAGGCTGATCGAGGCCGCCGGTTTAAAAGGGCTGCGCGAGGGCGCCGCAGAGGTGTCCCAAATGCATGCCAACTTTATCGTCAACCACGGTGGTGCGACGGCTGAGGACGTCCTCACCCTTATGCGACGGGTTCAGCAAAAAGTCGAAGACACATTCGGAATAGTTTTGGTGCCGGAGGTTCTCTTGATGGGTGAGCGGTAACCCGGAGGTGAAACCCTTGGACAATTTGGTGATTGAAGGCGGACTGCCGCTTTCGGGCACCATTCGTATCCACGGAGCCAAGAACGCCGCTTTACCGATATTAGCCGCCAGTTTGCTAGCGGAAGGACAAGTGAAGATCCGCAATGTCCCAAGATTGTTAGACATCGAGGTCATGCTGGACATTTTGCGGGATCTGGGGTGTAAAGCGCTGCATGAGGGTACGGTGGTGACGGTCGAACCGGCCGCCGCCGCATCCTCTCACATTCCGGAGACGCTGATGCGTAAAATGCGATCTTCGGTGTTCTTGATGGGGCCGCTTCTGGCGCGTTTCGGTGAAGCTCAGCTCTACCAGCCCGGCGGATGCGCTATCGGGGAAAGAAAGATTGATCTGCATTTGCGGGGGCTTGCCGCTCTCGGAGCGGAGATTCGAGAGAAGGGCAGCCGCATCGTTTGTAAAGCTCAAAAGCTTAGAGGGGCCGAAGTGATTCTCGATTTTCCGAGTGTCGGCGCCACCGAGAACATTATGATGGCAGCCGTGCTTGCGCAGGGCCGAACAACAATTATCGGGGCTGCGCGAGAGCCGGAAATTCAAGATTTGCAGCGGTTTTTGAACGAGATGGGCGCGAATGTAAAAGGAGCCGGCACGGATACACTCATTATCGACGGAGTCACATCTCTGCGCGGCTGTAATTTCGAGGTGATCCCCGACCGGATCGTTACAGGCACCGTTATGGTTGCGGCTGCGGCAACCCGCGGAGACGTAACGCTGGAGAATACCGAGCCGGGACATCTCGCATCTCTCGTGCATGTGCTCAGGCGCGCAGGTGTTCAAATCGATGTCGGCAATGATATAATCAAAGTCAGCGCATCCAAGCGCCCTGTGGCGGTAGAACGCGTTGTCACATCGCCTTATCCGGCATTTCCGACGGACTTGCAGGCTCAGGTCATGACATTCCTCGCGTTGGCGGACGGTGTGAGCATGATCAAGGAAACGATCTTCGAAGGCCGGTTCAAGCATGTCGATGAGTTATGCCGTATGGGAGCGGATATCAGAGTCGATTTAAACCACGCGTTCATTCGCGGAGTGCCCCAGCTGTACGGCACGACCGTCGAAGCCACCGACCTGCGGGCAGGCGCTGCCCTTGTCATTGCCGGTCTGTGCGCGCAAGGGCGGACGGTTGTGGAGCAGGTGCACCACATCGACCGCGGATACGACCGGATCGAGAACATGTTCCGCCAGATCGGCGGCAACATCATCCGGGAAACGAACAAAACGAAAGTTTACAGCTGACGGTGCGGCTGCCTGCCGGCGATCGATGATCGCGCTCAGCCGTTACTATAACGCCAAAGCACCCCCCGCTGCAGGGGCCCATCCCCCGCGAGGGGGTGCTTTTTGTAACGAGTAAGGACAAGCTGTGCTTGGGTCGGATTAACTGGCATGGCAGGGAGGAAGAGGTGCGGGTATCCGCTGGAGAGGTTTGCCGTTCGCCTTTGAACACGGGAAATAACCTTTTAATCAAATCATAGATTTCCTGTGTTCAACAGCGACGGAAGCGGATACCCCACATCGCACGACCTGCGCCCATGCCGGTGAAAGACTTGACCCAACAGCACTTGTCCGCCCGAGAGGAGGGAGAAACGCAAATGACAGAACGCATTCCCGCGCTTAAGCGGGAAACGGCGCCGCGCGCCCGCAAGGGCAAAAAACTGCTCTGGATACTATTCGCACTTTTTTTTTATCTTGCTTGTGGTGTTGTTTTTGCGTTCCTCCCTGTCCAAATTTTCGGAAATACAGGTGACGGGCACGGCTAGCTTGTCTAAAGAGGAAGTCCGGAAAGCGCTGGGCGTAGTTCCCGGCGACTCCTTCTTCGTTCCTAGCTCCGGCCGTCTTAAACAGCGCGTGCTCACGTTAAAGCCTGTGGAAGATGTTACCATAACGAAAAACTTTCCAGGTGTCCTTAAAGTGGAAGTCAAGGAGTATGAGATGGTAGCCGTCCAGCTTTCTCCGGACGGTCAAATGTTCTCCGTCCTGGCGAACGGTTTGGCGCTGCCGGTCGTGGAAGGGCGTTTGCCGGACAAGCCTGTCCTCTCCGGATGGAAGCCCGGCGACCCCAATCTGATCGCTTTGTGCCGTGCTCTGAGCGGTGTGCCGGATCAGTTTCTGACCGATTTGTCCGAAATCCACTCCGACCCTTCTACCGCGTACCCGGACAGGATCAAGCTGTTCACCCGTTCGCGTTTTGAAGTGGTTACGACGGTGGGCAAGCTCGCAGACAAAATCTCCTACTTGAGCGACATCGTGCAAAATAGAGAACCCGGTAAAGTGTTGATGCTGGAGGCGGACACTTATTTGCCCTATTCGGCAGAAAGCGCCCCGCAAGCATCCCCGGAAGCCGATAAACTTAAGGAAAAGGACACTACTCAATAACTAAAAAGAATGCTAGAATTTCATTTATGGGTGTAATGGGTAATCTAATAGAGTTGATTTTCACCCGACTGACGAATAACCAAATAATTTGTAGAAAAAAGAGGGAAAACCTCGCGGATGTGGAATATGTAGTGGAAGCATCCCTTGTTCGCAGCCTTATTCATCGATTTACGGGAGGTGCCACCGGTTGAGCAATAATGACCTCATCGTCAGCCTGGATATTGGAACTTCCAAAATCCGGGTGATTATAGGGGAAATCAGCAACGGGGCCATTAACATCATTGGCGTCGGATCTGCGGATTCCGAAGGTATTCGCAAAGGCGCCATTGTCGATATTGACCAGACCGTGCAGTCCATTCGTAATGCCGTCGATCATGCGGAACGCATGGTTGGCATTGGAATCAGTGAAGTTTACGTCGGGATCGCCGGCAACCATATCGCCTTGCAAAGCAATCACGGCGTCGTCGCCGTCTCCAATGAAGATCGGGAGATCGGGGAAGAAGACATCGAGAGAGTGCTGCAAGCGAGCAAAGTGGTGGCATTGCCTCCTGAACGCGAAATCATCGGACTCGTTCCCAAGCAGTTTTTGGTAGACGGACTAGCGGATATTCAAGATCCGCGCGGCATGATAGGCGTTCGCCTCGAAGTGGAATGCACGATCATTACCGGAACGAAAGCAGCGGTACATAACCTGATGAGATGCGTAGAGAAAGCAGGACTGCGTATTTCCGGCATTATCCTTATGTCTCTGGCATCAGGTATGATGGCTCTAACAAAAGACGAGAAGCAGATGGGAACTGTGCTGGCGGATATCGGAGCCGGTGCGACAACGCTCGCCGTATTTGAAGGGGGCAGCCTTGCGGCTGTGTCGACGCTTCCGATCGGCGGGGACTATGTCACCAGCGATATTTGCTACGGGCTCAAAACCCAGACCGAGTATGCCGAGAAGATCAAGCTGAAGTACGGGTGCGCTCGTATCGAAGATGCGGCTGACGACCTGAGGTTCAAGGTCATGCGGGTCGGCAGCAACATGGAGAAGGAGTTCTCCCAGCTCGATCTGGCGAATATTATCGAACCGCGCATGCAGGAAATTTTTCAGATGATCCGCCAAGAAGTGAAACGGCTCGGTTATCATGACAAGATTAACGGCTACGTACTGACAGGCGGAACAGTATCTTTGCCTAGCGTTCTGCCGCTCGCGCATACGGAACTGGAGTCCAATGTGAGAATTGCGGTGCCCGATTATATCGGCGTCAAAGATCCGTCCTTCAGCAGCGGCGTCGGCATGATTCAATATGTGACCAAATACGTACGTGCGCGCGGAACAACCGCTGCCAAACGCCCGGGCAAAACGAAAGCCTCCGGCAACGAGGAAAAGACCGGCGTCATGGCTTGGTTCAAGAACATGTTCAAAGAATTTATTTAAGCCGCCGCTTACGAGGAACCATTGGAGCGTAGCGAGGAGGAGTTAGCAAATATGTTGGAATTTGATTTTGAGATGGAACCGCTCGCGAAAATCAAAGTCATCGGTGTAGGTGGCGGCGGCAGCAACGCTGTAAACCGAATGATCGAGAACGGCGTTAAAGGCGTCGAGTTCATCACCGTCAATACAGATGCGCAAGCGTTGCAATTAACGAAATCCGAACAAAAGCTGCAAATCGGGGACAAGCTTACCCGCGGACTCGGTGCCGGAGCCAATCCGGATGTCGGTAAGAAAGCGGCGGAAGAATCCCGCGAGTTTATAACCAATACGCTGAGCAGCGCGGATATGGTGTTCGTCACTGCAGGTATGGGAGGCGGCACCGGCACAGGCGCGGCTCCCGTTATTGCCGAGCTGGCGAAAGAAGCCGGCGCGCTTACCGTCGGTGTAGTCACGCGCCCGTTCACTTTCGAAGGCCGTAAGCGTTCGGCCCAAGCGGAGCTCGGCATTGAAGCTCTCAAAGAAAAAGTGGATACGCTTATTGTCATTCCGAATGACAGATTGCTCGAGATCGTAGACAAGAAAACCCCGATGCTGGAAGCTTTCCGGGAAGCGGATAACGTACTGCGTCAAGCCGTTCAAGGCATCTCCGATCTCATCGCGGTGCCTGGATTGATCAATCTCGACTTCGCAGACGTGAAGACAATCATGACGGAACGCGGATCCGCTTTGATGGGCATCGGAATCGCAGGCGGTGAGAACCGTGCGATGGAAGCCGCTCGCAAAGCGATCATGAGCCCGCTGCTCGAAACCTCCATCGAGGGCGCTCGCGGCGTCATCATGAACATTACCGGCGGCTCTAACTTGTCGCTGTATGAAGTCAACGAAGCTGCGGAGATTGTCATATCCGCTTCCGACCCGGACGTGAACATGATTTTCGGAGCGATTATCGATGACAACATGAAAGACGAGATTAAAGTGACCGTGATTGCGACCGGATTTGAACACAAAGGTCCTACAAGACGCTCAGCTCCGTCCGCGTCTCCGGTGCAGCACCACCATCACTCGGAGCCGGCAAGCACAGGCGCCGGTGCGGGTGCGGCCTCCAACGAAGTTCGGCCGGCCGGCAATCTTCGTCCTTTCGGCAGCCAGAACGTGTCCAGCGATCAACTGGATATTCCGGCCTTTTTACGCAATCGTCCGCGCGGCGATCGATAAATTTTATAAGCGCATCGGATTAGGACTCCGGTTCCACTTTTTGTGGGCCGGAGTTTTTTCTTTGTCCTCGGACAAGAATTCATCTCGACAAAAAAACTGCTGAGATGCCGGCATGATTAGACAGACTCCGGATTTGAAAGCGATTATACTGGGTTCATCCATCCCGGCCTCTACCCCCTGCGGCTTCCGGGCAATGAAGGATGGGGGTTTCTTTATGACCGTTTATGTGGATTTAGTGTTCTTCACGAATCTGGCAGTGGACGGGACTGTGCTTCTAACCACTGCCAAAGCGAGACGCCTCCACCCTTCCAAAAGCCGCCTGTTCAGTGCCGCTCTGTTGGGCGCTGTATATGCGGTACTCATGTTCTGGGCGGACATACCTTATTTGTACTCTTTTGCGGTGAAGGTGCTTATTTCTCTGGTTATGGTACTTCTTTCGTTCGGCTATGGCGGACCGTTGCAGCTGGCGCGTAATTTCGGCGCTTTCTATACGGTAAACTTCGTGACATTGGGAGGAGTGATCGGCCTCAGCTATTTGGTCCGGTCCTCCGGAAATCCATGGGGCGGAGTAGCGTTTACGCAAGACGGCGGACTAATCTTGGAATGGCAAATGCAGCTCGGCTTGTTCATTGTCAGCTTTTTGCTGTCATTGTGGCTGTTCCACGGAACTTCTCAGGGACACCGAAAGCTGCAGCAGATGGACACCCTGCTATGGGATGTCGAGATTCGTATCGAAGATCGGGCGTGGAACGTGCGCGCGCTGTTGGATACCGGAAATCGGCTTTATGATCCGCTCACCCGCATCCCCGTTATGATTATGGAAGCGAGCATCTGGAAGGATGATCTGCCGCCAGGCTGGTGCGAGCGGTTAAAATCTGAATCGGCGGATCGGCTCATTACGGAGCTCGATACGGATTTGTCAGAATCATATGCTTGGGCACATCGGCTGCGTCTCGTGCCGTATCGGGCGGTGAACGGGAACTCTCGTCTCATGCTGGCAGTCAAGCCGGATACAGTGTTGTTGTCTCGGGAAGGACATCCCCCTCATCAGGTTCACCGGCTGTTGATCGGATTGGACGGCGGGGTTTTGTCGTCAGAAGGAATGTATCGTGCCATTATTCATCCGGATATGGCCAACGCCGACTCATCGCCGTCGGCTCCATCTCAGCCTGCGTGACAGGAGGTTTTGCAGAAATGCTCATGAACTTGAAGCTAAGGTCGCAATTATCGCTTTATCGCCTGTTATTCTGGCTCGGCTGGAAGAGCGAGGAAGTCTATTATATTGGAGGAAGCGAAGCCCTTCCGCCCCCTCTCAGCCGGGAAGAGGAGGAGTATTTGCTGGAAAGGCTGCCAACCGGCGATTCGGCAATCCGGGCCATGCTTATCGAGCGTAATCTGCGCTTGGTCGTCTATATCGCCCGCAAATTCGAGAACACCGGCATTCATATCGAAGACCTCGTCTCGATCGGCGCCATCGGACTGATTAAAGCCGTCAACACGTTTGATCCCGACAAAAAAATCAAATTGGCAACCTACGCTTCCCGATGCATCGAAAATGAGATCCTCATGTATTTACGCCGTAACAGCAAGACCCGCACTGAAGTATCCTTCGACGAGCCTCTCAATATCGATTGGGATGGGAATGAGCTTTTGCTGTCGGATGTGCTGGGTACGGAGAACGACACGATTTACCGCAACATTGAAGAGCAAGTGGACCGCAAGCTGCTCCATAAAGCGCTGGATAAGCTGAGCGAGCGGGAGCGGACGATCATGGAGCTGCGCTTCGGGCTGGCCGACGGGGAAGAGAAAACGCAGAAGGATGTCGCGGATTTGCTCGGCATATCCCAGTCGTATATTTCCCGTTTGGAGAAACGCATCATTAAACGCCTGCGTAAGGAATTTAACAAAATGGTTTGATCTTTGTGTGAAAATTCGGTGTTTTCTAACATTTACAGCTTGTTCCAGAAGACGCATTTTACGGAATAAAATTGACCTCCCCGGAGATACTTTACATTAATGCTGCTCCCCGGGAGGAATTACCATGACCCGTAACAAAGTGGAGATTTGTGGAGTGGACACCTCAAAGCTGCCCGTTCTGACCAATGCCGAAATGAGGGAACTGTTTCTTGCTCTGCAAACCCGAGGAGAGCTGGGAGCCCGGGAAAAATTGGTGAATGGCAACTTGCGCCTCGTGCTGAGTGTTATCCAACGTTTCAACAACCGCGGGGAATTCGTCGACGACTTGTTTCAAGTCGGGTGCATCGGATTAATGAAGGCGATCGACAATTTTGACTTAGGTCAGAACGTTCGCTTTTCCACGTATGCCGTGCCGATGATTATCGGAGAAATTCGCCGTTACCTGCGGGACAACAACCCCATTCGCGTGTCCCGCAGCTTGCGAGACATTGCTTACAAGGCGCTGCAAGTCAGGGACCAGCTTACGAATCAGCACTCGAGGGAACCGACCATTCTGGAAATCTCCGAAGTGTTGAACGTACCGAAAGAAGACATCGTGTTCGCATTGGATGCCATTCAAGACCCGGTTTCTTTGTTCGAACCCATCTATCACGATGGCGGAGACCCAATCTTCGTGATGGACCAAATCAGCGACGAACGAAATAAAGACGTGCAATGGATCGAAGAGATCGCCCTCCGCGAAGCCATGAGAAAGCTAAACGACCGCGAGAAAATGATCCTCTCCATGCGCTTTTTCGAAGGAAAAACCCAAATGGAAGTGGCCGACGAGATCGGTATCTCCCAGGCACAAGTCTCCCGTCTAGAAAAATCCGCCATCCAGCAAATGCAGAAGTATGTAAAGACCTAAGCGGTACCTATAACCTCCAAATGTTCCCCCGAAGGTGAAGCCGTTGCTTCGCCTTCTTTTCATTTTCAAGTCAGTAACCTCTCAAGGAGCACATATCGGTTCTCATCTCTTATAGCCACTATCCCCGTCGCTCATGAACCATGTTATGCGACTCTTATGGCCACTATCCCCGTCGCTCATGAACCATGTTGTGCGACTCTTATAGCCACTATCGCCGAGGCTCAAGGTAAGGGCCAAACTACGCTCCAGCCCAGGGCATCAAGTCCAAAACTGAGTAGGGAAATCCAAAAGCCAATACCAAATAAGCGTAGTCCAAAGATACAGAATTAACTTGCTAGCTGAGCTCGTTTCGCACGGTATTCGGACCAAGCACGGGACATTCTTCTCGTATTCTTTTCGCGGATCAACGATGGATATGTCAAGGTGGTAGTTATTGCGCAGAGCTGAAAGAGATTTTCAAAAGGAGCTAGGTCACGGACCTTAACGTTGAATTGATATGCATATTGATTTAAGTAAGCCTGCAAATGCTTGGGGCCAATTCCCCTGAAGGTATGATTGATCCACTGGTTTACCTTATTATTAAGCAGTTTTAGAGGCTTTAATTTGTGGGAGCGAAATTTTTTGAGTTCAGCAATTATCTCGGTAGCTTTGGGGTCTACATGATGTTTGATGAATGTGGTCTTGCCCCAAGGAATTATTGAGCAGCTATTAAGATGCTCCTCGGGGACTTGGTTGATTTTGACATGAGTCAGCTCGCCTTTGTCGCTAATGGATGCTCCGATGATTAAAATGTGTTCCTGAGGATGCAGATAAACAGTAGGATTGTAGGGGGCGCCGTACTGTCCCCAATTGATATGGACTAAGCCGGTGAGCTTCTTATGGTTATCCGCTTCAGTCATGGCATGACGAATTTTGTGACAAATAAGCCACGCGGTTTTGTAGGTCGTACCGATGATCGATGCTAAGCGGATTGCGGAGATTCCGCCAGGCAAGGCGTGCAGAAAAATGGCTTGGAACCACAGCCTAAGCGGTGTCCTGCTGCCTTCAAAAATCGTACCGGCAATGAGGGAAGTCTGAAGGCGGCACGATCCGCATTCATACAGGGGCAGTCGGCGAGTACGAATGGTATAGGCGTGGGCGTGGTCGCAGCGTGGGCAACGGAAGCCGGTCGGCCATCTGGATGAGTACAGTATGCGTATACATATTTCTTCATTGTCAAAGTATTTGCAGAACTTCTCGAAAGTCAGGGAATCAAACACTATGGACCCCTCCAATTACGAACATCTGTTCCTGTTTAGATTATACCAAACATATGTTCCGGTTGTCAACTATTTTTCGCATCGAAATTGTGCCCCTGACGGAGCGGGATAGTGGACATAAGGCGCTGAGAGGACAGATATATTGTGTGTGATTGACCGTACATTTTTCCGGCCTGGCTCATATAGTTAATGTAGGGTACAAATGCCCGGTCGACGGGGGAGCGAAGGAGCATGAAAATATCCGATTTCCAGACCAAAGACGTGATCAACATTGTCGACGGAAAGAAGCTGGGCCAGGTTAGCGATTTGGAGCTCGACTTGCGCCAAGGGCGGATCGACTCCATTGTCGTGCCTACGGCGACCCGACTGTTCGGTATGTTCGGCGGAGGAAACGATGTGGTTATTCCTTGGCGCAACATCGTGAAAATCGGCGCAGACGTCGTGCTGGTCCGGCTTGACGACGCCAAAGTTTATAGGCTGGAAGACGGGGAACACACAGCAAGATAGGCAGGGTAACTGCGCGGTTCGGGGTGCCTATGGTACAC
>NZ_JXAL01000029.1 GCF_000829465.1 Cohnella kolymensis
TAGGCGCAAGCCTTGTACAAGTCTGCTTTGCAATGCCGTGCATTGCTTCCTGCAGCAACTGTCTGGTAATAATGGCGGAGGGGTTCCACGCGTTCCCATACCGAACACGACCGTTAAGACCTCCAGCGCCGATGGTACTTGGACCGCAGGGTCCTGGGAGAGTAGGACGTTGCCGGGCAAAAAGCAAAGACACCTTCATCTGAGGTGTCTTTTTCATTACGTCTCAAATTAACGGGCCTGACACCCGCTACTTGAATACATATTCACAAAATCTGCCTGCTTACGCACCACAGTCCCGCTATATGTTCAAAAGCATCGCGTCGGTATCCTCACAGCTCCGATTAACGGGCCTGACGCCAGCTATATATGCTGCCATCTGCGAACGGATCACAGACCGCTGATGAATGGCCCGATTGCCAAACTTCTACCTTGTTTTCCCATGCCCTTTAGCTCAACAGAATTTCGTTTGTTGTACACAATAGCCATATATCGTGTGCGGAGACTTCAGAAAAAAGCGCTGACTGGGTGAAAAATTCATCTCCCGCTTAATCAACTACATGATACTCTGACATTGAGCTGTCCATCAGAAACGCTTACACAGCAAGGGTTTTCGCGGTTTTGCGATGCTTGACAGCCTATGGTGCCTCTGCTAAGATTGCCATAATCAATCGGACAGCTTGCCGCAGAGACGACGGCAAAGGGGGTAAAAGCACGTGTGGCAAAACAAATTCGCCAAGGAAGGTCTCACTTTTGACGACGTATTGCTTGTTCCCCGGAAATCATCCATTTTACCTAGGGACGTCAACGTGTCAACAGTGCTCAGCCCTACGGTGAAACTGAATATTCCTTTGATGAGTGCTGGAATGGATACTGTGACTGAGGCGGCTTTAGCCATTGCGATCGCTCGTGAAGGTGGACTGGGCATCATTCACAAAAACATGTCCGTCGCGCAGCAAGCAGAGGAAGTGGATCGCGTGAAGCGGTCGGAGAGCGGAGTCATCACCAACCCGTTCTCACTGACACCTGATCATCATGTTTACGATGCGGAAGAGTTAATGGGCAAATATCGCATCTCGGGTGTGCCGATTGTGAATGAAGCAGGTAAGCTGGTCGGGATTCTGACGAACCGCGATCTCCGCTTCGTGCATGATTACTCCATTAAAATCAGTGAAGTCATGACTCGGGACAACCTGGTAACCGCGCCCGTAGGTACGACTTTGGAGCAAGCGGAAGGGCTGTTGCAGAAGTATAAGATCGAGAAGCTTCCGCTGGTCGACGAGACCAACACGCTTAAAGGCTTAATTACCATTAAAGACATCGAAAAGGCCATCCAATTCCCGCATGCGGCGAAAGACAGCCAAGGCCGGCTCCTTGTAGGCGCTGCTGTCGGTGTCTCCAAAGACACCTTTGAACGGTCGCAAGCTTTAGTCGACGCGGGCATCGACGTACTGGTGGTGGATTCGGCACATGGGCATCATGTTAACATTGTCAATATGGTTCGAAATCTTAGGGAGCGATATCCGGAGTTAACCATTGTAGCTGGTAATGTTGCAACCGGTGAAGGCACAAGAGAACTCATTGAAGCCGGCGCATCTGTTGTCAAAGTAGGAATCGGCCCGGGCTCGATTTGCACCACGCGAGTCATTGCAGGCATCGGCGTACCTCAAATTACGGCAATATATGATTGTGCAACTGTAGCACGCGAATATAATATACCGATCATCGCTGACGGCGGAATCAAGTACTCCGGGGAAGTGACCAAAGCGATCGCCGCCGGAGCAAGCTGTGTGATGATGGGAAGCTTGTTCGCCGGCACGGAAGAAAGCCCTGGGGAATCGGAGATTTACCAAGGGCGCCGCTTCAAATCTTACCGGGGAATGGGCTCCATCGGCGCCATGAAAGAGGGCAGCAAAGACCGATATTTCCAGGAGGATGCAAGCAAGCTCGTTCCGGAAGGCATCGAAGGACGTGTTCCTTACAAAGGTCCGCTCAAGGACACCATACATCAGTTGATGGGCGGACTTCGGTCCGGTATGGGATATTGCGGCACCGCTACAATAGAGGAACTGAAAAACGATACGCAATTCGTGCGCATTACCGGCGCGGGCTTACGGGAAAGTCATCCGCACGACGTGCTCATCACGAAAGAAGCGCCGAACTATTCATTATAAGATTTTAATGGACGGCGAAACAGCCGAGCCGCAGGCAGGAATTAACTGTGCCTGCGGCTTTTTCCTTCGTGGAGCCTATGTTACAATAGGACGTAATGTTTTTTCGTAATATGTTATAAAAAGGGAGAGAACGCGTTGAATCGCCATCATCTATTGTTCCGTCGTCCATCATTCTGTCGAAACGGTTCGTCGCTTTAGTTGTTCTGCTTAATCTGTTCTCTATGTACGTTCTGGCTGCGGCAGTGTCAGCCGCGCCGCGGACCGAAGGCGCGGTTCAGCTTCAAGCCGAATCGGCAATCCTTATGGATGCTGAAAGCGGACAGGTATTGTATCAATATAACTCGGAACTTGCTTTACCCCCTGCCAGCATGGCTAAAATGATGACCGAGTATCTCGTCTCTAAAGCTGTGAAAGAGGGCAAGCTCAGTTGGGATCAAACGGTGAAGGTCGGCGAGAATGCCTCCAAGCAGATCGGCAGCCGTATTTTCCTCGCTGAAGGAGATCAACATACGATTAAAGAACTTTACATCGCAATGGCGGTCGGCTCGGCTAATGACGCTACGGCGCAATTGGCTGAATCAGTCGCCGGCTCCGAAGAAGAATTTGCTAAGCTCATGAACGAGACCGCCAAGAAACTTGGCATGAAAAATGCTAATTTTATTAACTCGACAGGGCTGGATCGTGCCGATATGCCTGAGAAATATCGCCCGGCCTCTATTGCAGGCGAAACGGTCATGTCCGCACAGGATGCCGCGCTATTGGCTTATGCAATACTTAAAGAAGAGCCGGAGTTCTTGGAAACGGCCAAAATTCAAAAGTACAAATTCCGCGAGCGCGACGCGAAACCGATGGACAACTGGAACTGGATGCTGGGCTCCAACAAGAATAATGAATCTCTGCGCAAGTTCGCATATGAAGGTGTAGACGGACTGAAAACAGGGCACACCAGCAAAGCGGGCAATTGCTTTACAGGAACGGCCCTTCGCAACGGTACACGTCTTATCGCTGTTGTAATGGGTGTTCCAGGTTCCACAACGGACGGCAAGCGTTTCTTGGAAACCGCGAAGCTGTTCGACTACGGATTCAACAACTTCGAGAAAAAGACGATCATTGAGGCCAAAGCGGCTGTTCCTGAACATGAAACTTTGGCGGTGAAGAAAGGTGTTTCCACGAAGCTGCCTGTCGTAACGGCCAGCGACATAACGGTTCTCATCCCGAAAGGGAAAGCTGTGCAACCTGAAGTGCAGGAAGTCAAGGCCACTCAAGATCCGCTGATGGCTCCGGTGAAAACCGGAGATAAGGTGGGTACGGTGACATACAAATATAAAGATCCTTCAACCGACCAGAACAAGACGATCTCGGTTGATCTCATCGCTGCGGAAGATGTGGATAAGGCCAGTTGGTGGAGGCTCATGTTCCGCGCGATCAAAGACTTTTTCGTCGGCTTATTTAACGGGGTTGTGAATCTGTTCTAAATCCCGACCGTACGGTTGTCTATATACGACAATTCATGGTAAATTAATGGTTAGAATCTTCGGGAGGCAGGATAAAATGGAAACGGGTACTTCGAGAGTCAAACGCGGCATGGCCGAAATGCAAAAAGGCGGCGTCATCATGGACGTCATGAACGCCGAGCAAGCCAAAATCGCGGAAGCTGCCGGAGCAACGGCGGTTATGGCGCTTGAAAGAGTGCCGTCCGATATCCGTGCGGCCGGCGGGGTCGCCAGAATGGCCACACCGGAAATCGTTGAGCAAGTCATGAACGTGGTCAGCATTCCGGTTATGGCCAAAGCGCGAATCGGGCACTTTGTGGAAGCAAAAGTTCTGGAATCACTGGGCGTCGATTACATCGATGAGAGCGAAGTGCTCACCCCGGCGGATGAAGTGTATCATCTTGACAAGACGCAGTTCACCATTCCTTTTGTTTGCGGTGCTAAGGATCTCGGCGAAGCTTTGCGCCGTATTCAAGAAGGTGCATCCATGCTCCGCACGAAAGGCGAGCCGGGAACGGGAAATATCGTTGAGGCGGTTCGGCATATGCGCATCATTACAGGACAAATCCGGAAGATCCAGAATTTGTCCAAGGATGAGCTGTACCATGAAGCCAAAACTTTGGGCGTTCCATACGATTTGTTGCTGGGTGTACACGAATCCGGAAGCTTGCCGGTTGTTAACTTCGCGGCGGGAGGCGTCGCCACACCTTCAGATGCCGCTTTGATGATGCATTTGGGCGCAGACGGCGTGTTCGTCGGCTCCGGTATTTTTAAATCCGACAGCCCCGAGAAATTTGCGCGTGCCATTGTAGAAGCGACAACGCATTATGAAGATTATGAACTGATTGCCCGCGTATCCAAGGATCTTGGTACACCGATGAAAGGGATTGAAATTTCCAAGCTCGAAGCTTCCCAACGGATGCAGGATCGCGGTATCTAAACAGTACCTTAGCAAGTCGAACTTGCTGGTCTCGTAACACGATTAACCATCAAGCGGCTTCCATGCGGCACTATGTGCCGAAGGAAGCCGCTGCCGATTTTCACAAGATTGCGAAAGAAGGAACGGATATGAACATCGGAGTACTGGCGCTGCAAGGGGCGGTTGCCGAACATATTCGAAGCATTCAGTTGGCCGGCGCGGAAGGGGTCGCCGTCAAAAAGACGGAACAACTCGCTGACATTGACGGGCTTATTATTCCCGGCGGAGAAAGCACCACAATCGGCAAACTGATGCGTAAGTACGGTTTCATCGAAGCGATTCGGGACTACGCGAACGCCGGCAAAGCGGTATTCGGCACCTGCGCCGGCTTGATCGTTTTGGCGGAACGGCTGGAAGGCGGCGAAGAGCCGCATTTGGGGTTAATGGATATGACGGTAGCGCGTAATGCTTTCGGACGGCAGCGTGAAAGCTTCGAAACCGACCTGGACGTGAAGGGCATAGAAACTCCGCTAAGAGCTGTCTTTATTCGTGCACCGCTCATTAAAGAAGTAGGACAAGACGTGGAGGTTTTATCCTCATATCAAGGAGAAATCGTCACGGCTCGCCAAGGGAACTTGCTTGCATCCTCCTATCATCCCGAGTTAACGGACGATTACCGTCTTCATGAGCTTTTCATCGATATGGCATGGAAAGCTGCACAACGCAAGACGAAATAAGACCATCCCTTTACGGGAAAAGGGGTTTATCTCTATGTTGGATATCAAATTGCTCCGTAACGATTATGAGAAAGTGGCAACGGCTTTACGCAACCGCGGCGCTTCGCAAGAATTGATCGCGGATTTTCCAAGGTTAGACGCCAGCCGCCGCGAGAAGCTTACGGAGAGCGACCAGCTGAAAAACCGGCGCAATCTTGTCTCGCAGGAAGTGGCAAAGCTAAAGAAAAGCGGCGGTAACGCTGACGACCTCATTGCCGAAATGCGCGATGTAAATGACCGCATCAAGCAGTTGGACGAGCAAGTGCGCGAGCTCGATGCGGAGCTGGACAACATGCTGCTGACCATTCCGAATATCCCTCATGAGACGGTGCCTGTCGGTGCCTCCGAAGCCGATAACGTAGAGCTGCGGAAGTCGGGTCAGCCCCGTGAATTCGATTACGAGCCGAAGGCGCACTGGGATTTGGCAACGGAACTGGGCATTCTGGATTTCGAGGCGGCGGCTAAAGTAACAGGGTCGCGCTTTGTATTTTACAAAGGTTTGGGTGCAAGACTGGAACGCGCGCTCATTAACTTCATGATGGACTTGCATGCCGACCGGCATGACTATGAAGAAGTGCTGCCTCCTTATCTGGTTAACCGGGACAGTCTCATCGGAACGGGACAGCTTCCGAAATTCGCCGAAGAATTGTTCAAGGTCGAAGGAACGGACTATTTCCTCATTCCCACAGCCGAAGTTCCGGTTACCAACTATTACAGGGACGAGATTCTGTCGGCAGAAGGTCTGCCGAAGAGGTTTGTCGCCTACAGCGCATGTTTCCGGTCCGAAGCCGGCGCTGCGGGACGCGATACGCGCGGGCTCATCAGACAGCACCAGTTCAATAAGGTGGAGCTTGTGCAGTTGGTTGCTCCTGAGCGATCGTATGAGGTGTTGGAAGAGCTCACCGGGCATGCTGAACGCGTACTGCAGCTGTTGGGCTTGCCCTATCGGGTGCTCGCGCTTTGCACGGGAGATATGGGCTTCGGCTCAGCTAAAACCTATGATCTGGAAGTGTGGCTGCCAAGCGCAGGCACCTATCGCGAGATCTCGTCATGTACGAACTTTGAGGATTTTCAAGCTCGCCGGGCGGCGATCCGCTATCGTCCCGAGCAAGGTGCGAAGCCTGAATTCGTGCACACATTGAATGGCTCAGGACTTGCGCTTGGGCGAACCGTCGCGGCGATCATTGAAAATTATCAACAGGCAGACGGAACGATTGAGGTGCCTGAAGTTCTGCGTCCCTACATGGGTGGCATTAATTACATCTCGCCGCGGGCTTGATGTCTGAAGGCCCCTTATGTTATGATAATTTGGCATGCTTGGATAGGAGCTTCATGGATTCCCCGGCTGCCAGCCTGGAGAGGTACCGAAGCGGTCATAACGGGGCGGTCTTGAAAACCGTTAGGGTGCAAGCCCACGTGGGTTCGAATCCCACCCTCTCCGCCATACCTATTACAATTTGCAACCGATCCGTATGTGGGTCGGTTTTTTTGCGTTCATGAAGTCGTGCATAAGAAGGAGGCGTCAGGTCAACCTAAACTTGGAGGTGTTCGTTATATGTCGAGTAATGATGAGCTTAGGGTACCGCAGGAAGACCTTGTTGACGCATGGGGGGAAATTCTGCCCAGATGCCTGAATAACGGAGATTCGGCTGAAGTGAGAGCAGATGAGGCCGACCCGAGTACTCTGAGAGTACATATTGACTGTGCCGGCCGGCAGATGTATGAGTTTGATTTCGCCGTACGCTATGTGGACAGCCGTGAAATCGATGTACAGCTCACAGATGCGGAAAAAGACGGACAGACGGTAGACGAAACAAATGAAATCATGCAGGGGCTCATCGAAGATTATCGCCGGCACTTGCATGAGTGCGCGCAGCAGCTCCATTCTTTTACCCATATTTAGAACAAATTCAAAGGCCCGGCTGATGGCCGGGCCTTTGCCGTATTCCTACTAACAGTAAGAGTCTCACGCTTTGAGCACAGTTACAACGCTATGATATACTTATAATTCATATCAAAACAATATAAGGGAGGACCAGGCACATATGAATATTCGCGAATGCGATTTGCCGGGTATAGGCAAAAAATATCAAGTAGAAGCAAGAAGCGGCGACAAATTGGTCATCATCATTCATGATGACGGCCGAAGAGAAATGTATCACTTCGATCACGAGGATCCCGACGACAGCATATCGAGTGTTACCCTGGACGATGACGAATCCAGACTCGTGGCCAGCATTGTCGGCGGCATGACTTACAAGCCTCAAGCGTTGGAGACGATCGAAGTCGCAATGGATGATTTGTTGATCGAATGGTATAAAGTGCAGCCCAATGCGAAAGCCATCGGTCAGTCCCTTGCGGATTTGGAAGTGCGTCCCAACACCGGCGCCTCGATTATAGCGGCTATAGAAAGAAACGGGCGGAAACATATCACTCCAGGTGCCGATTATGTTGTACAAGCCGAATCGACCTTGATTGTTGCCGGAGAACGGAAAAATCTGAACAGCTTCAAACAACTTCTGATGAACGGTGGTGGCTAGTGCCGTATGGATCACATCGTACTGCAAGTTGGGCTGGCCATTACTTTAATCGCCGCAGTAGGTCTATTGTCGACAAAAATTCGCACGTCCGTCATTCCTTTTTATATATTAATCGGTATGGCAGTCGGCCCTCATGCTCCTCACTTCGGTTACTTTGACCTGACTTTCATCGAAAGTGCTCCAATTATTGAGTTTATGGGGAGAATCGGAGTCTTGTTCCTGTTGTTCTATCTGGGACTCGAATTCTCCGTGGGCCGTCTCATCAAATCGGGACGTTCCATTGCCGTGGGCGGCACCATATACATAATGCTTAATTTCACGTTAGGCGTTCTATATGGTTGGATAACGGGTTTTGAATTTTTGGAAATCTTAATTGTCGCCGGCATTACAACGATTTCATCCAGTGCCATCGTGGCCAAAGTTCTTGTGGATTTGAAAAGGACTGCGAATCCCGAGACTGAGATGATCCTCGGAATCATTATGTTCGAAGACGTGTTTCTGGCCGTGTACATCTCGGTTGTCTCCGGTCTTGTACTCAGCGGGTCGACTACTCTCGGAGGAGTGCTGCTGTCTGCAGGTGTGGCATTGGGCTACATGCTTTTGTTAATCATTGTGGGGCGGAAAATAGTGCCGTACTTGAATCGTTTGCTGAACATCCGCTCACATGAGATTTTTACTCTTGTCGTATTTTCCATTCTGTTTCTGATTGCCGGTTTTTCGGAAACGATCCATGTTGCGGAAGCGATAGGTGCTTTGCTGGTTGGTCTGGTGCTGGCTGAAACAGAACATCAGAATCGAATAGAACGTCTTGTTATTCCGTTCAGGGACTTTTTTGGGGCGATTTTCTTTTTCAGCTTCGGATTATCGATCGATCCGTACACGCTTGGCCAGGCCGCATGGTTATCCATCGGAGCTGCAATCGTCACGCTCATCGGTAACTTGGCTGCAGGAATGTGGGCAGGCAGAACCGCAGGATTATCTCCAAAAGCTTCCGCCAACATCGGTTTAACGATCGTTTCCCGGGGTGAATTTTCGATCATCATGGCCAACTTGGGCAGAGCCGGGGGATTAGCCGCTATTTTGCAGCCGTTTTCCGCGTTATACGTATTGATCTTAGCCATTCTCGGGCCGCTTCTGACTAAAGAATCGAAAGCCATATACAAATTGGTGGATAAAGTATTCAAATTTAAAAAACCGTCCGGCCGGAGAGAAGAAGTGAAAGCACAGGCCAAAGAGGTGCCTTCGTCACGACAAATAGAAGATTCCAACCCTTAAACCTACGAGACCATTTCCTGATATAATTAGAACAAATGGTTTCATGGGAGGAAGTTTAGTGACGCATCTCGAAACAAAGAAACCCAGGTCATCCTCGAAACGACTTCCACCTGAGGCTTCTAAGCCGAAACGAACGATGCGCCATCACAAGCTCACCCCCTTGGAGATTGCCAGGCGGATCTTTTTCATTGTATTGGGTGCCGTTCTGGTGGGCGTAGCATTGGAAATATTCCTCGTGCCCAACTCCGTCATTGATGGCGGCATTACCGGTATCTCCATCATGTCTTCAACGTTATCCGGCTTGCCGATCGGGGTTTTCCTGACGCTGCTCAATCTCCCTTTTCTTATCGTCGGTTACCGGGCGATCGGCAAAACATTTGCCCTGTCGACTCTATTAGGAGTTATCGTGTTGTCGATAACGACTACGCTGCTGCATCCCGTACCTCCTTTTACAGAAGATATCTTGCTGGTAACTGTCTTCGGAGGCATCCTGCTCGGAGCGGGAACCGGAATCGTTATCCGTGCGGGAGGCTCGCTCGACGGAACGGAGATCGTAGCCATCCTTTCGAACAAAAGGTCGCCATTCTCAGTCGGCGAGACCGTTATGTTCATCAACTTCTTCATACTGGCGAGCGCAGGGTTTGTGTATAGCTGGGATCGGGCCATGTTCTCTATGATCGCCTACTACATTGCATTCAAGGTCATCGACTTAACGCTGACCGGATTTGACGAGTCGAAGTCGTGCTGGATCATCAGCGATAACTACAAGGATATCGGACAGGCTATTGCAGACCGCCTCGGCCGCGGGATCACGCTGCTTCATGGAGAAGGCGGGTACAGCGGAGACGACAAAAAAGTCATTTTCTGCGTCATCACCCGTCTGGAGGAAGCAAAGCTTAAATCAATCGTTACGGAGCTGGATCCGCAAGCCTTTCTGGCTATCGGGAACATCCATGATGTAAGGGGCGGCCGCTTCAAAAAGAAAGACATTCATTAACCATTAATATCCATTCATTTTAACTGATTTTTAGTAAAGAAAGTCTTTTCGCATGCCTGAAATTAAGATACAATGAAGTTTGTTTGAAAGGGAATTATTTTCAGATTGGGAGAGGGGTTTTTGCATTTTGTTCAAGGGTAAAACAGGTTTCGCTATACTGTCGTTAGTGTTGGCAGTGGCGGTTGTCCTCAGTGGCTGCAGCAGCTCGAAATCGCCGAAAGAAGCGCTTCAAGCTTCTATGTCGAAATCGTCTGATATGAAGTCTTATAGTTTCAAAGGAAGCGCAAAGTTCGAGGATATCAATTTCCCGCAGGAAGGCATGAGTGCTGAAGAATCAGCTGCAATGCTGAACACGTTCAAGAATGCGGAATTGACTTGGACCGGCGCTTACCGTGCAGATCCGATGCTTATGGAAATCAATATGCAGCTTGCGCTGAAAGGCGATATGGCTATTAATTTTTCAGTACCGATCGTGATGAACAAAGAGAAGATTTGGATCAAAATTCCGAGCATTCCAATGCTGCCTATCCCGGAGACGGTAGTAGGCAAGTTCCTGGAAATCGATCTTAAGAAGCTCGCTGAGGACGCCGGGGAACCGCTGCCGAATCTCGATGTCGCTAAACAGCAGAAATTTGTGAACGATATGCTTGCGATTGTGTTCAAACACTTGGATGAAAAAACGTATCTTACTTCTGTAAAAGTGAAGGATGCCGGGTTGCCGGAAGATGCGGAAGTCAATCAAGTGGTACGTTTCAATCTGGATAAAGCGAAGCTTGAGCCCTTCCTGAAAACGATCGTCGAGAAGATTGCTCCAGAAATCATCGATGCGATTTCCAAAAACACAGAATATCGTGACATGCTTGGCATGAAGGCGGAAGACATCGATGCTGCCAAAGAAGGCCTGAAGGAAGTACAAGGCGAGAACTTGAACAAAGGTCTGGAAGAAATGAAAAAAGTGATCAAGACGTTAGAAATCACTTCTAACATCGGTATCGATAAGAAAGACTTCCCGACTTACTATGACGCTACCATCAAGGCTGCTCTTGATATCGAAGGCCAGAGCGGGAACTTTACGCTCAAAACCGTCAGCCAAATGAACAACATTAACAAAGAAGTGAAGTTCGAAGTCGGCGAACCTAAAGGCGACAGCATCATTACGATGGACGAGATGAATAAACAAATGGGCGGCATGTTCGGCGCCGATACGGCAACTCCTTCAATGTAAAAAAGCATTCGGAGCTTATCAGTTACTCCCCCGCCGGTTGGCGGGGGTTTTTTTAATATCCAGACAAATAAAAAAAGCGGATCCCGCAAATGCGAGATCCGTTTTATTATCGTGATGATGGTCGGGACGACACGATTCGAACATGCGACCCCCTGGTCCCAAACCAGGTGCTCTACCAAGCTGAGCTACGTCCCGAAAATATGAGCTGTTATGACAGCGAATGAAATCAATTATAGCACCGACAATTCTAATTGTGAAGGGGTTTGTACATTGTAAATATTGGCGGCCCCGACACGAATTGAACGTGCGACCTGCGGTTTAGGAAACCGTTGCTCTATCCGCTGAGCTACGGGGCCACAATGCCTTTTATTATAACACAAACCGGCCTCGAAAACCTAGAAATTACGTGAAACAATCCAAAGGGCGGCCCCCGGTCGAAACAGACTTGGAGAGGACCGCCCTATTGTGCAATGTTAAGCTTCTTCACGCAGTTCTTCGATTAAGTTGGCTTTGGCCATGCGCCGCAGCGGGCCTTGTACGGAAAGCAAGCCGACAGCCAGTGCAATACCGCAGGCAATCAGAGCGCCGCCCCATGGGAACGCGAACGGCAGCCCTTGAACGTTGCTGAGCTGCATGTGCAGAAAGTAACTGATACCGGCGCCAAGCAGAAGCCCCCAGAAGCTTCCGATGACACCAAACCATACTCCCTCCGCTGAAGCCATTTTGCGAATTTGACTCATCGTCATGCCTACGGATTGAAGCAATCCGATCTCGCGTCGGCGAAGAAGCAGGTTCGTCTGCACCGTATTGATAATATTGAGGCTGCCAATGAGCCCGATCACCGAAAGAAATCCATATACGAATATTTGCATTTGCAAAGCAAAGTTACGTGCCTTTTGTTGTTCCGATACGTAATCAATGAATCGTCCGGCCTGTACTGTATTCGCAATGTCTTCCAGCTTTTGCCTGATAGGTTCGGGATCGGCGCCATCTTTCAAGGCGACTTCAATACCAATCAGGGAAGTGCCGTAGTCAATGCCGTCTTGTTCAGGAGCAACAGCCTCTAACAACTTAGCAAAAGTCGGTTTTACTGCCATAACCGTCAGTGAATGCTCAGAGTAAGGCGCGTTAAAAGGAGACTGGTTGAGAATTCCCGCGACCGTCACCTCGCGAACGTTCTCCTTAGTCGGGTTCTCGGTAACGCCCATCATCAGGATTAATTTATCCCCAACCTTGTAACGGGTGAGCTCCATCTGTTCTCTTTTCCGTCCGCCGTCAACGAGCGGCTTTACTGTCTGCACGATCAGAACTCCATCTTCTGCCGCCAGCTTATCCGGATCTGCAGTACCGGATATGAGATATTTGGCCGCTTCTTTGAGCCTTGCATCATCATATAAAGTAAGATTTGAGTACACAACTTTCTTGCCTTCACCATTCCAATTTACGTCATCAAGCGCCAGTTCGGTTTTTTGCAGAAAGGACTGATCGACATCATCATGCCGAACCAAGGCTTGTGTATTAGGCCATTGATATTGTCCATATACCCCATACACGCCCGGCATATCGGCAATTTCCTTCACGGTCTTCGGAGATACGATATCATTTGTTTTATTCGGGTTCGCCTCATCCCCGGAATAAACGGTCTGCCGAACTTCGAAGGCGATACGGTCGTTCTCGTTCGTGTTTACCGTTAATTTAAAAGCTTCCTGTGTGAAAAAGTGAAATACGATAAATAAAGTTATGCTGACGATAATCGAAAAGGTCGTAATACGAAATTTCGCGCGATTTCTGCGGATATTTTTAGAAGCCATGGAACCTTCGATGCCGATCAGTTTCAATAAAGATGGAAAACGGTTTTTGCGATAGGATTCGCGAACGATGCTGCCGGCTCCTCTGACCGCATCGACAGGTGAAACACCCGAAGCTTTACGCGCCGGAAGCCAAGCCGCCAAGTACACAGCTAGAAGAGCGGTGGCCATGCTTCCGCCGATAATCCACCAATGGAATGTCAGGTGGAAATCCTCCATCTGAAGGATCTGAAATCCGCTTGAGGTCATTAGCCATAACGTCAGCCAAAGCCCTCCCCAACCCAGCAGAAGACCAATCGGAATGCCGATCACGGCGAGAGTGGAAGCCTCACGGAAGACCAGATGCCGGATTTGCCGGGGCGTCGCTCCCAGTGTCCTAAGCAGTCCGAATTGCCGGATTCTTTCCAAAACCGCGATGTTAAAAGAGTTATATATAACCGCTACAGTCGATAGAACAACCAATCCGATCAAGGTGCCGAAGATAATGGCAAGAGCTCGGTTCAAATTGCTGTCGCTAGACTCTCCCAAATAGTTCAGAACAGGCCGGTTCGTATCGAATGGGGTATGAAGTGTTGAAAAAGGCTGGATCTGAATACTGATATCAACACCGGGCTTCAATGTCAGGAACAAGGTCGAACGGGCATTTATCGCAGACTCATCGCCTGTCAACATCGTGAAAGCATGCGCCTTACCTTCAAGTTGGCTGTACTTTTGATTTTTTACAATACCGACCACTTCATAGCGCTGTTTCTTCCCGTCAGCCGAGAACAGCTCAGCAAACCCTCCGAGCTGCGGTTTCTCAGGCAGCTGGTTAAGCAGCCATGCTTCTGCGACAAGCTCGTTCGAGCTTTGCGGGAACCGCCCTTTATCCAAATGAATGGGCAGGAGCTGGATTGCATTTGCGTCAAGCTCATCCACCTGAATCTGATTGCCGCTCGGCAGCTCTGTATGAACTCCTTCGCGAAGTATGCCCACCCGTTCAACCAAAACATGATCTTTTATTTTCGTATATAAATCGGGAGTAGGTTCTTTGTATGCAAAGTGGTAGGAGCCGTTTTCATAAATGGCTTCGGACAGCATATTGTCCTTCATCGCCTGTCCCATCGTGCCTAGTGCGCTTATCAGAGCGACGGAAAGTATGATACCGATCACGGTAAGAATCGATTTTCTGCGCTGCTGCTTTAAGTACCTTCCCGCCAATGAGCTGTAGCTTTTCATTCGCCTTTCCCCCCGTAGGTGTCACTTATGAGAAGCCCGTCTTGAAGCCTCAAGACGCGATCGGCTTCCGCAGCAACATTCATATCGTGGGAGATGACGATAACCGTCTGATGATACTGGCGCACCGCCAGCTTCAGCAACTCCAACACTTCCCGCCCGTTCGCGCTGTCCAGATTCCCGGTGGGTTCGTCTGCAAGCACGATGGCAGGGCGATAAGCCAAGGCACGTCCGATAGCCACTCTTTGCTGTTGTCCGCCCGACAGCTCGGAGGGCAGATGCTTGCGGCGTTGATCCAAGCCGAGCGTATGGATCAAATCATTGATATACGTTTTGTCGGGCTGCCTGTGATCGAGAAGCAGCGGCAATTGGATATTCTCTTCCACGTTCAGAACGGGAATCAGATTATAGGATTGAAAGATGAAGCCGATTTTACGGCGGCGAAATACCGCACGTTCTTTTTCTTTGAGCCCGTACAGGTCTTCTCCATCGATGTGAACATGTCCGCCCGTCGGCTTATCCAGCCCGCCCAGCATATGAAGAAGCGTGCTTTTGCCTGACCCGCTTGCTCCGACAACGGCTACAAACTCTCCCTGACGGATAGAAAAGGACACCCCTTTTAACGCTTGAACCAAAGTGCTTCCTTTACCGTACGATCTGCTTAACCCATCTACACTTATTACATTCATCTGTATACATCCTTCCGGCTTCATAAGTCGCGGGGCCGGAAATTCCGGCCATCGTTCGCATGCCAACGTGGCCAGTATAACTCGCTAACCTTACAAACCAATATATACTAGGATTACAGTTTTGTAAGGAAAGCGAATTCGCTCGGGAAAGGATGGAGAGGAAGCGTTATGGTGACAATGGTTCCTCTTTCAGCATGGTTGGCGGCCGAGATGATTCCGCCATGTTTTTCCACAACGGATTTGGCCAAAGGGAGGCCGAGGCCGACGCCGCTCCCACGCGGAGAAGTACGATAAAACTTTTTGAAAATATGAGGCAATTCGCGTTCATCAATGCCTGTGCCGTAATCCTTTACGTAAACACGGACAAACACGGGAGTTTGCTCGAAGCCGATTTCTACATTGCGCTCCGGCGGGCTGTGCTCCAATGCGTTTTTCACCACATTAGCAAGCGCTTCTGCCAGCCACTGAGGGTCATGAGGCAGCCAAATCGGATTGATCGGTTCGTTGATCAGTAGAGTTATATTCTGATTGTCCGCAAGCCGCCGAACGGCGTCCACAGCTTTACGCACCGTATCGATCAGCGATGCCTGGTTTAAGTTCATCTCCAGCGCATTCGCTTCCAGACGGGCGATCTTCAGCAAGCTGAGCGTCAGCCATTCCATCCGGTCCAATTCCCGCCTGCATGTTTCCAGGAACTCTGCGGCTTGATCCGTCGTTAATTTACCTTCCCGCAATAAGTCCATATAAATGATTAAAGAGCTGAGCGGTGTTTTCAACTGGTGGGAAATGTCGGCGACGGTATCTTTCAAAAAGGCTTTGTCACGGTGAAGCTGCTCAATCGTTTCCTGCAGGCGGATTGTCAGCTCCTGCACTCCGTTTGCCAGTAAGCCCATTTCGCCTTCGCCATAAATGCGGAATGCCATCGGCTTGTTATGTTTCACGCTATTATCTAAAGACACGGCCAGTCTTCTGACATCTCCCAGCCGGATTCGCGCTTCAAGGAATAACATCAAACCGATAATACCGATAATGACTACCGTTCCGGCTAGTAAAGTCCAAAAAGTGCGGCTTTGGTATCCGCCAATAACAGGCAGCCAGCGGCCCTCAAGCTCGGAGGTCAGGCCGTAACGTTCCATCAATTGACGGCCCCGTTCCAGCGCCTCGGAGGACGGGGGTTCGGAGGCAGTGAGTGACTTTATCCATAGCTTCGCTGCTTCAGGATCAGTTGCCGACAAACGCCCGACCATGCCGGTTTGCTGATCCAACCATTGCTCTTTTAAGCGTTCGCTTGATACATGGCTGTAGATCCAGACCGCTATGATCGATAGAACCAGAATGGATGTCAAGAATAGAGCCTGTCTGCGCACAGTCGCATTACGCCATAGTCTCGCTAGAGAGAGCCTCGTATCCTGGTCGTCTATGCGTTCCATCGGTATCCGGCTCCTCGAACGGTCTGTATATGCTTCGGATTCTGCGGATCATCTTCGATCTTCTCTCTCAATCGACGGATATTGACGGCCACCGTATTATCGTCCAACGCTTCGACTCCGTCGGGCCAAACATGCCGAATAATCTGGTCCTTAGACATCACCGACCGCGGGTGGCTCATAAAAAGAGACAACAGCCTGAATTCAGTAATGCTGAGCGGAATGTCGCGGGTCTCTTTTTCCAATCGCATTTCAGTTACGTGGAGCGTTAAATTCCCCGCCATCAGCGCTGATTTTTCTTCTTCACGTCCGATGGCGGACCGGCGGCGCAATACCGCTTGAATTCTCGACACAAATTCCCGCAGCCGGAACGGCTTCGTAATATAGTCGTCTCCGCCCAGGTCAAGTCCCCTGACAACATCGAATTCCTGATCGCTCGCCGTCAGAAAGATGATTGGAATATCCAGATTTCGCCGAACTTCGGCGCAGAAATCAAACCCATTGCCGTCAGGCAGCTGAACATCCAATAGAATAAGATCGAAATGATGGTCTGTTATTTCCGTCAGAGCTTTTGCTAGGGTATACGCGCTATGTACTTGAAAACCCTCTTGCTGCAGAGTAAATTGAATCCCTCTGTGAAGGGACTCATCGTCTTCAACTAACAAGATATTAGCCGCCACAGTCGATGACTCCTTTGTACATAGATAGACAAATTTCAGCAATGAATCGCGAGTAATGGGTAGAAAATCCCATATTAATGAAAAAAAATTTAAAAAAAGGTCTTTTTGATCGACATGTTTCTACAAAAATTTGGATAATGTTGTCCTATAATAAAAAAGGTCAGAGTGATAAATCTATCATTTGATGAAGATTGAATATCAAATTTCGAGAATAAGGAGCGGTCAGGAGACTCATATGGACACATCAGAGCTTATCCATCGCCTCCAATTGCTGCAACGCCGGCTGTGTGAGATGGCAGGCGACTTGGGCAATCTGACCGACCCCGAGATTGTAGCCGTCAGCCAAGAAGCGGATCGGCTGATCATTCAGCTTCAACGTCTTCGCAAAGAGGAAGCGGAAGGCCGCAAGGGTCCCGAGTCTACAGTATCGCTGTTAACGGCTTCTCAGACGGCGGAAGAAGCTCGTCAACAAAGCGGCACACTCTTCATGAAGAACTCCTGAAGTCCAAGGGGACACATGGTTAAATCGGGAATCTTGCAGCAGATCCATTAACGTACCGGCGCATCCGGCTTTCGGATCGGCCGCTCCGTACACGACACGCTCCACTCGTGATTGAAGAATGGCGCCCGCACACATCGGGCAGGGTTCAAGCGTGACATACAGTGTACAGCCCAACAGGCGCCAGGCCTGAAGACTCTCGCTTGCATGCCGAATGGCGATCATCTCGGCATGCGCGGTAGGATCCTTCTCCGTCTCTCTCAGATTGTAACCGGCGCCGACAATCGAGCCTCCACGCACGATTACAGCACCGATCGGAACTTCACCCATCGATTCGGCCAGACGCGCCTGATGGATCGCCTCGTTCATCCATCGTTCGTCTTCCGTCATTTTCATATCTCCTTTAAATTCCCTTAGCGTCGAAGTGATTGTCTGCGTCAATGGCAATAATGTACCGCGAACGTGCATTCGTTGTTAACATGGTGTGTATAAAATTGTGGATAACTTTTTATTGTCCACAGCTTTATGCACATTTTTCATTTTATTCTGGGTATAAGTCAATTTTATTGTAACAGGTTGGCAAATAAGGTCAAACCTAAGAAACTTTCTGAATACACTATATTGAAAGAGGTGGACAGCCTCTGGAAAATAACGGTGCAGGAAGGTGGACTGCGAATGGAGGCAGTCGGGCTTTTTTTCCGTAAGCATCCTGAGCTGGAGCCAACGGGGAAGCTCTCCATTTTGGGTAGGGCGCTTTGTTCGGCACAGCGGATGAACGCTTATGTCAAGCGGAGAAATCCGAAAGCGCCGCAAATTGCGGAGTTGTATCTGCAGGCGGGGCGGCGGTATGGTGTCCGCGGGGACGTGGCTTTTTGCCAGATGGTCTACGAATCAAGGTGCTGGTCCAATGAATTCTCCGGTCCTTCCTGGGGTCCTTTCAGCTTGGCGCAAAGAGGAGAGGAAGCTTCAATCGCAGTACATATGCAGCTTCTCTACACAATGGCTTCGGACATACCGCTGAGCTCCGAGCTGGACACTTCGGATCGCAGAGTGGATGCGCTTGTTCGTTCAGGTTGGCAGGGCAGTGCGCATTGCTGGGAGGATTTGAACGGCAAGTGGTCGATCGGCGTCAATCGCTACGGACAAGACGTCGTCGCGATGTGGCGGAACCTGATGGAATGGAGCGCTGAAGAGGAGGAGGAAGCTGTGGATAATGAGAATACTCAGCAATCTGCAGGGCTGGGTTCCTTAATGGATAGGGTTACGCGCAGAGTGGATTGGTCATTATTATGCAGTGAGGAGATGAACTGGCTTAAGGATCAGCGATTACTGCCTGAGCCTGTGCCGCACCCGGACCGGAAAGTGACTTGGGCGGAACTGGCTGCCGTGCTCTATCGTTGGGAAAAAAGACAATCGGCTGATACAATAGAGAGGAAAGAAGGTACATCGAAGAAAGAAGGATAAAGACGATGGCTTCTTCAGCGAAAACAGCACTTGTTGCAGGGTCTACCGGACTGATCGGCCAATGCTTGCTCAGACGGTTGATTCACGACCCGCGGTACTCGCGGATTGTGGCATTGACCCGGAGACCGCTATTAATCAGCCATCCCAAGCTTCAGGTGGTGACCGCCGATCTTAACGCGCTCTCGAAAGTGATTCGCGATCTGCAAGCGGACGATTGGTATTGCGCGGTAGGAACGACAATCAAGCAAGCGAAGTCGCAGGAAGCTTTCCGCAGCGTAGATTACGAGTACCCGCTGGCGCTTGCCGAACAGGCCGTGAAGTCCGGAGCCGGGCAGTTCCTGCTGGTCTCCGCGATGGGAGCTTCTCCGGAATCTTCTATTTTCTACAGCAGAGTTAAAGGGGAAATCGAAAGGGATTTGATTGCGCTGCGGATCCCGAAGCTTCACCTATTCCGTCCTTCCTTGCTGCTTGGCGAACGTGCGGAGCTGCGAAAAGGCGAGCGAATCGGCGCAATAGTGATGAAGGGGATTCATCCTTTATTGCTCGGACCGCTTCGCAAGTATCGGGCGATTGAGGGCGATGCTGTGGCTGCCGCTATGATCAAGGCGGCTAATACGGATTCCAATCCTGGGGTTTACATGTACCCAAGTGATAAAATTGCTCGTTTGGCCCAGGATTAAAGCCGAAAAAAACGTCAGAGGCGATGGTTCGCTTATGACGTTTTTTTGATGTTGTAAGCTTTATTTAGGTTTGCCTTCGTTGGCAATGGCATTCATCGTCATCTGCTCGGAGTTCGATGCCGGCTCGGAATATTTACGGAGGACCGACACTTCAACCCGGCGGTTCTTCGCACGGCCCAGGTTGGTGCCGCTCGTATCGACAGGACGAAACTCTCCATAACCGGTGGCGCTGAACCGCTTCGGATCGAAAGCATCATTTTCCAAAAGAATCTTCATAAAGTTAATCGCTCTCTTGGAGCTCAGCTCCCAGTTGGAGGGAAACTCTTTGGTATTAATGGGCTGGTCGTCGGTATGTCCGGTTACCAGAATATCGTAATCCGGATAACCCTGCAGCATCTCACCGATGGCAGCGGCCAGCTTCTGCGACTCCGTCTTGATACCGGCGCTGCCGGAAGCGAATAAAGCATTGTCGCGAATCGTAATGAGCAGTTCCGATGTATTCAGTTCCGTCTGGAGCTGAGAAGACAAACCGTTCTTCTGAATATATCTGTCCAGCTGTTTTTTGAGCTCTTCGAGGTTTTGCTGTTCTTGCTTCCTCAGGGAATCCCGGGTTTTGGCTTCATCTTTCTTGTTGTTCATCTCATCGGAGCGCCGCCGCTGCTGGTCGTTCTCCATGACCGAGTTTTTATCGAGCACGCCGAGTCCGGAGTTGAAAGCGGATCTGAACGCTCGCGACATTTCGTCGAATTTGGACGTATTAACCGCGCTTGCCGCGTATAGAACGATAAACAATGCCAGGAGCAGCGTCATTAAGTCTGAGTACGGAAGGAGCCATGACTCGTCCGCGTGCTCCTCATGCGGTTCATGCCGTTTGCTGCTCAACGCGCGCATCCTCCTTCTCGGCGAATGCCAGGCGTTCGGTAGGCGTAAGGAAGACCATCAGTTTTTTGCTGAATAGCGATCGTGGAGACACCGGATTGGATGGATAACAAGCCTTCTACCATCATGAGCTTCAGATCGACTTCGCGTTTGGAGAGACGTTTGAGCTTATTCGAAATCGGATGCCAGAGTACATAACCTGTAAAAATACCGAGAAGTGTCGCGATGAAGGCCGCAGCTACGGCGTGAGCCAATTTCTCCATGTCTTCGAGATTTCCGAGCGCCGCGATCAGACCGATTACGGCTCCCAGCACCCCGAGTGTCGGTGCGTACATGCCCGCCTGGGAGAAAATCTGGGCACCGCCGCGATGCCTCTCTTCGGTCGCGGTTATGTCCTCCAGCAGGACGTCCCGTACGAAATCTTGATCGTTGCCGTCTATGATCATGCGCATTCCCGATCTCAGGAAGGCATCTTCAATCTCATCGACCTTGCTTCGAGCGCGAGCAGCCCTTCACGGCGAGTGACCGTTGCCCAATCCATAAACATATGGACCAACTGCTGCCGCGGCAGCAGTTGAGGCTCTTTGAATACAATCCCGAAAAGCTTCGGCACTTTTTTCAGCTCGCTCATCGGAAATGCCATAAAAACAGACGCGGCTGTTCCTACAAGGATAATCACGTAGGCAGCCGGATTGTTAATCAAATTGACAAGAGGAGCGTTTTTCAAATACATACCGAATATAAGTGAAACAAAGCCTAAAGTTAAGCCGATAATCGTTGAATTTTTCATCGTACACCCCAGCATATGAGAATGAAATTGGTGCGACAGGAGGTTACTCACACAGCCGACACGATAATAGGTTTATCGACAGAACGGCTTGAAAGCATTAGAGCCCGAAGGCGTTTTTCACAAATTGATCGCAAGTTTATATTCGACGGGATGGAAGGGATACGGTATAGACAGTCCCGGGCGTAGATGTTAATATGGCATCACAAGTGAATACGGCGGAAAACAGGTGCTCGCAAGAGCTTAAAAGAGAAGTTCGGTGCAAAACCGACGCGGTCCCGCCACTGTCCATGGGGAGCAATCCGGAAGCAGCCACTGTTGCGTCAGCAGACGTCAATGGGAAGGCCCGGAAAGCGATGATCCAGGAGCCAGGAAACCTGCCTGTTTTCGACAAACACCCGATAACCTACGAGGAATAGGGGAGGTGTGGCGGCATTCGCCGCGGCAACGTTGAGGTACTGTATCCTTTGGCGGCCGTGGCGGACTAATGCGGCAAGTCTCAGGCCCGGCGACACCGGGGCCTGCTTGTCACTCGCGCGGAAGCGCGG
The DNA here is from genome assembly GCF_000829465.1 of Cohnella kolymensis. Taxonomy (GTDB): domain Bacteria; phylum Bacillota; class Bacilli; order Paenibacillales; family Paenibacillaceae; genus Cohnella; species Cohnella kolymensis. The sequence continues at coordinate 22,073 of NZ_JXAL01000029.1, forward strand.
CATTCATCGGGCCATCACGCGAGCTAACGTCCTCCGAATTCGGAGGATGTTTTTTGTTGTTTTTACTCGGCAGGCCAACGGGCGGTACATACGTGGAGGAGTGAGGAACGGTGACAGGGGAAAAAGTAATCGGTACACGGGGACAGTTGAGGCGTTGGCTTCGCGGCGCTCTGGCAATGGTATTATCGATGCAGTTAGTTTCAGGTGCGTGGGGCGCTTCAACTGCGAGCGCTGCGACGCCCGCCGCAAGAGATCAAATAAACAGTGCAGTCGCCGAGCTGCAGAACATTCTGGCCAAATCTCAGCCGGTCAGCGACTGGGTTGCGTTCGGTCTCGCGCGTTCGGGAAAGCCGGTTGCGGATCGGTATTTGCCTGTGGCCGCGAAAGCAGCATCCGACGGAAGCCTTCGTCTTGTGACCGATTATGCGAGAGTCGCGTTGGCGGTTCATGCAAATGGCGGGGATCCCGGCAAAATCGGCAAGGAAGATTTGCTGAAGAAAATTGCGGGTTTTGAGAAAATGACGGCGCAAGGCCCGAACGCGCCTGCTTATGCGCTGCTGGCGCTGGATGCCGGTAATTATACGCCAGGCGCTAACGATCGCTGGACACGGGATGATTTAATCGAATGGCTCGTCGACCATCGCAATATCGATGGCGGTTGGTCGCTCAGCGCAGGCAAAAGCGATGTGGATGTAACGGGTATCGTGCTCACTGCTCTTGCCCCTCATCGGGATCATAAAGGTGTCGGGACGATAATCGATCAAGCGGTACAATGGCTGTCCGGCGTCCAACGGGAAACCGGCGGCTTCGGCAATCCGGCGGAGTCAAGCGAAAGCACGGCACAGGTCGTCATCGCATTGACCTCGTTGGGCATTGATCCTTTTGGTGATACGCGGTTCATAAACAACGGCAAATCGGCTGTCGAGCGATTGATGGAGTATCGCTTGGCAGACGGACGATTCGCTCATGTGCCGGGCGGCAAAGCAGACGGTATGGCCACGATGTATGCGCTGCTCGGTCTGACCGCGGCGGAGCGTTGGTCGGATGGGCTGCCGGGATTATTTGCCGGTGTGCCTTCAACGCTCAAAGCCCATGTTACTGTCAGTGGTCCGACCGGTGAGTTGTCAGCCGGCACCGTGGCGGGAACAACTGCGCTTGAGGCTGTGGCAAATCTATTAAAAACAAATCGCATCCCATATGTTGTGGAGCGGCATCCGCAATTCGGCGCATATCTGAAAACCGTGAAAGACGTGACAAGCGGGCAATTCGGCGGCTTTGACGGTTGGCAATATGCTGTCAAAAGGGATGGAAATTGGGTCGCGATCCAGGAAGGCATGGCTGACTTTGCACTTAAGGCCGGAGACGATGTATTCGTCTATTACGGCGGAAGCGAAACGCGGTTGATCCATTCTGTGAAGCTTGATCCGGCCGCGCCGCGTGAGGGTCAGCCTGTGACGGTCAGCGTTGAGCAGGAGACTTATGACTGGGAATCCGGCAAAGTGATTATCGGGCCTGCGGCTTACGCACAAATCAAAGCCGGAGGGCAGACGGTCACAACCGATAAGGACGGCAAAGCGCAGCTGCAAGCTTTGAAGGCAGGAACGTATACTTTGTCGGTAGACGGATACCGCGCCGGCAGCACTCCTCTCTATCTCGCAGCGAAAACTTCGTTTGAAGCGGCTTCTTATATAAAGAAGGTGTCCGTTCGGATTGAAGGCGATATGGCAGCTGTAGCTTCCGGCTCCGCCCAAGGCGGGACTGCGCTTGAGGCAGTGGAGAAGCTTCTGAAAGAGAAGCAGTTGAAAGCTGAAATCAAAGAAACGTCTTTCGGAAAATATATCTCTTCTATTAATGGAATTGCTGCCGGTAAATATGGCGGGTTCGACGGCTGGATGTTCGCGGTCATTCGTAACGGCTCTTGGATCGTGCCTGCGGAAGGAATCGGGACGTTCCTGCTGGAAGACGGGGATCAGGTTGTCGTCTATTACGGCGGCGAGGCAACGAAGCTGGCGGACCCGGTCATCGTAACTCCGTCCCAGCCTAAGCCCGGTGAGGACTTCACCGTAGCGGTGACATATAGAGACTGGAACTGGGATAAGAACCGGTTCGATGAGCCCAAGCCGCTGGCCGGTGCCAAGGTTTCTTCCGGTGCTAACGAGGCCGTTACGGATGAGAATGGGAAAGCGACACTCAAAGGTGTGGCGGAAGGTCTATACCGGCTTCAAGTGTCGTCCTATGCCGAAGGCGGAGCTCCTAAGGCAGTGCGTTTAAGCGTACCCCTCATTGTCGCGGGTAAATACAATGATGAGAAGTTAGTTGCACGCTGGGCCGGAGAAGCAGTGACAACGGCCAGAGCTGCAGCTGTTCTCCGCGGGCCATCGGATACGAAATCCGTATTCAAGCCTAAGCAAGCCGTTACCCGTGCGGAGTTCGTATCCGCTCTGGCGCGCACGCTCGGCTTGGTTCCGGTTAGCGGCACGACGTTTAAAGACATACCGGGCAGCGCGTGGTATGCGAAGGATGTCGGAGCGGCTGCGAAAGCAGGCCTTGTCGGCGGCATTGCTCCGGGCACGTTCGCTCCTGCAGCGACGTTGACCCGGGAGCAGGCGGCGATTCTGCTGACCCGTGCGCTGAAGCTGAAAGCCTCGAAATCCGCCGTGATGACGGACGCCAAACAGGTGAATGCCGGTGCCATGGCTTCGGTTCAAGCGGTAATCGAACGCGGCTGGATGAGCGCCTACGAGGGACATTTCTCGCCGAAAATGGCGGTATCCCGTGAACAAGCGGCGGTCATTGCGGTGCGCATCCTGTTCGAGCCTGGCGTTGGTCGGGAAGCAAAGTGAAGCGGTAGGCTGTAAGGCGACAAAAGCGTCTTACAGGAACAGATCGGCCCGCAGCGGCACAATCTGTAAGGCGACAAAACAGTCTTACAGGAACAGATCGGCCCGCGCGGCAATCTGTAAGGCGACAAAACCGGCTTAGAGGAATGGATCGACTCGTGTGGCGAGCTGTAAGACGACAAAACCGTCTTAGAGGAATGGATCGACTCGTGTGGCGAGCTGTAAGACGACAAAACCGTCTTACACGGAACAGATTGGCCCGCGGGGCAAGCTGTAAGTCCGGTCACCGGCCTTAGAAGGAGAAACTCGGCCAGACCGGTACGCTGTAACTCTGATGAACGGACTTAGGAGAGTAAAGTCGGCTTGATCGGAGCGCTGTAAGTCCGGTCATCGGCCATACACGGATAATCACTCGGCGCTCCGGCGCGTGGTAAGGACTTAGGGAAAGGAGGAAGCGGCAGTGAAAAGAATAGTAGTTTTGTTGTTGGCGGTCGTACTGCTTTTAGCTGGATGTGGCGACAAGAGTGCAAGTCCATCAAGCGCAACTGGAGCACAACAGATCACAGGCAGCATACAGGAGGGCGGGTCGGCAACCCCTGCCGTTTCTCCTTCACCTGTAATTTCACCTGAAAGTTCACCTGAGGCAACAGCATCCTCATCGGTTGAACCATCGTCACCCGTCTCATCCGCATCGCCGTCCAAGAAGTCATCGCCGGCAGTATCGCCGACACCCTCAGCGCCGGCGGAACTGTCACCGTCCAAAGCGCCGTCAGCCTCGGTGTCGCCGACGCCGTCGCCTTCTCCGAAGGCGACGCAGCAGGCGCCTAAGCCCAGACCGCCTAAAGCATCTCCAGCTGTGGATACGGTCACCATTTCCATAGTCGGAAACGCAGAATGGGGAACGATTGTCAGCGCTGAATCCATAATGGTAACGCAAGGCGACACTGCCGCCTCGGTATTGAAACGCACGGCAAAGGCCCATCGCCTAGCCTTCGAAACCACCGGCAGCGGGGAGCTCACATATGTGAAAGGCATTGATGGACTGTACGAATTTGATGACGGGCCGACCAGCGGCTGGAAATATCGGATCAACGGCAAAGTGCTCGATATCGGTGCAGGTTCTTATAAGCTGAAGCCGGGAGACCGGCTGGAATGGTTCTACGCTTCTGAGGACGAAGCGGCCAAAGAGGATAAGGAGTCCTCGCCATGACAGACAGCTTCGGTTTTCGTTCCCTGCATCCCTTTACCATACTGCTTTATTATGCCGGAGGAATTACCTTCGGCATGTTGTTGTTTCATCCCCTCATTCTGCTCGCGGGATGGGCGGCTGCCGTTGTCGTCAATCTCCATCTCGACGGCGGCCGGGAATGGCGGCGGTGGACGGTTCCGATGGCTGTCGGCTGCCTGTTGATCTTGCTGATGAATCCGATATTATCGCACCGGGGCCGCACCGTACTGTATTACTTCGGTGACATGCCGATCACGCTCGAATCGGTCGTATACGGGATGACGCTTGCGCTATCCATGCTGAACCTGTTGACCTTGTTCATCACCTATCGCCTGGTCATGTCGGAACAGAAGTTTCTGTTCCTTTTCAGCCGGCTGTCGCCTAAAGCTGCACTTGTGGCCATGATGGCGCTGGGTATGGTGCCACGGCTGCGCAGGCGCTTGCAAGAGCTGATGCTGATCCAAAGAAGCCGGGGCATAACCGTGACGGAAGGCTCATTGGCGCAAAGGGCGCGAAACGGTACGCGCATCGTTGGAACTTTGCTCTCGTGGACGCTTGAGGATGCCTTGCAGACAGCGGACTCCATGCAGGCGAGAGGATATGGGACCGGGAGAAGGAGCGGGTATGCAGGGTTCCGTTTCCGCTCGCGGGATATGTGGACTGTGTCGGCGTTAACGGCATGTGCAGTTCTTCTGCTCGGTGTCTGGGCAAGCGGATATGGTTTTATGAAGGTTTATCCTAACTTAGGTTCGTTTCGTCTTATTACAGGCGACCAGGTTGCGCTGGCCGGTTATATCACCTATTTGTTGCTGCCGCTAGGCTGGGAATGGAGGGATCGCAAATCATGGCGCACTTTAAAATACAAAATGTAACCTTCACCTATCCGGAAGAGCGGCTTCCTGCTTTGTCCGATGTATCTCTTTCGGTGGCACCCGGCGAATTTGTCGTGCTTTGCGGTCCGTCCGGAAGCGGTAAATCGACGCTGCTCCGTTTGCTGAAGCGGGAAGTGTCGCCAGGTGGAAGAATGAGCGGTTCTATTTTGCTGAACGATAGTCCGCTTCATGAATGGACGTCCAGGGAAGCGGCAGCCATGGTAGGGCTTGTTATGCAAAATCCGGACAATCAGCTTGTGGTGGATACGGTTGAGCATGAATTGGCTTTTGGAATGGAAAATTTCGGCTTGGATCGGGACGTTATGCGAAGGCGCATGGCGGAGATGGCCGGATTTTTCGGGTTGGAGCCGCTGCTGGGCCGCAGGACCGACGAGCTGTCCGGCGGGCAGAAGCAGACGGTGAATTTGGCGGCGGTACTGATGCTGCAGCCGCGCGTTCTGCTGCTCGACGAGCCGCTGGCACAATTGGATCCGCTCGCGGCGCGGGAGCTGCTCGCAATGATCAAGCGGCTCAACGATGAGTGGGGGATCTCAGTTATTATGTGTGAACACCGTCTGGATGACCTCCTTCCCCTAGCGGATCGAGTGGTTCGATTGGACTGCGGCAGAATCGTTTTTGACGGCAAACCACGGGATTTCGCGGCAGAAGCATGGAATCGCAACGATGCGGACTGGATCAGCGCGCTGCCTTCAATCACTCGATGGGCCATAGAACAAGGTCCGCAAGCATTTGTTGAACCGCCGATTTCCGTGAAAGAGGCGCGCCTTTGGTTACACAAGAGGGGCAATCCTACTCAGTACGCGAGAGAGCATTCCAATTCCACAGTCGAACCAACGCGCCATGGGGAGCCTCTCCTCAGTGCCGACCAAATCTTTTTTGCCTATGACAAGCATTCGCCTGCAGTATTGAGGGGCGTGGACTGGCAAATCCGGCGTGGAGATTGGGGTGTGCTGTTCGGAGGGAACGGAAGCGGGAAGTCGACATTGCTTCAGCTGCTTGCCGGGATTCGCATGCCGCAGCGAGGGTCGGTCAAATGGGGTAAAGCGCCGCTTTCACGAAAGCATTCCAAGGAGCAAATCGGAGCAATCGGTTATTTAGCCCAGAGCCCGGTGCTTCATTATGCGCATGATACGTTACTGGAGGATTTGAAGCATGCCGCAAATCGTGCTGGCATCCAAGACGCGGAGCAGGAAGCCAGAGCAATGGCCGATCGATTCGGAATCGCGCATCTGCTGACACGCCATCCGCATGATATGAGCGGAGGAGAGCAGCAAATAGGGGCGCTGGCAATGATCCTCCTCGCAAAGCCGCAGATGCTGCTGCTTGACGAGCCGACGAAAGGCTTGGATCCCCAGGCCAAAAAGAGGCTGGCCACGTATCTGAAAAACATTCACACCCAGGGCACGACGATATTGATGGCCACGCACGATGTTGAATTTGCCGCAGCCTACGCCAATCGCTGTTCGCTGTTGTTCCACGGCGAAATCGTTGCGGACGGCGAGCCGGAACCTTTTTTCCGGGGGGAATTTGTTCTACACCACACATATGCACCGGCTGCTGAACGAACATGCTGACATAACACCGCGCAGTCATCAGGAGGTGCCGGCCAGATGAACTCCAAACAACTCCGCTTATTAAGTGCTAAGTGGGTGATCATTCCCATAGGTATTGCCTATATAGGCTTAGCCTGGTTGGCGTTGCAAAGGGGTAACTCCCTGCTGATCGGCATTGTCCTTGTGCTGCTGTCCATGATTCCTTTCGTGCTCCGTTTCGAACGCCGTGAAAGGAAAGCCCGTGAGCTGATGCTAATTGCCGTTATGGCAGCTGTCGCCTCCATCAGCCGTATTCCATTCGCCGCGCTGCTGCCTAATTTTACACCGGTTACTTTTGTCGTGATCATCTCGGGGGTCGTGTTCGGAGCGGAGGCAGGTTGGATGGTAGGGGCCGCCGGCGCGCTTGTATCCAACATGTTCTTGGGCCAGGGTCCTTGGACGCCTTGGCAAATGTTCGCGTGGGGAATGGCCGGTTACACGGCGGGTTTGTTCGCACATCGCAGTACATGGCGTCAACGCAGGGTGCCGCTCGCCATTTTAGGAGTAATATGGGGTTTCCTGCATGGCTGGATAATGAATTTGACTTTGGCGCTGGATCAATGGGTACAGACTCATTCCTGGAAAGCCGTTGCGGCCAAATACGCGCTGAGCTTACCGTTTGAGCTTACGCATGCGGCGGCCAATCTTTTTTTCATCATCGTCTTCGGCCCTTCATGGATTCGGTTACTGGAGAGATATCGGCGCAAGTACGGCACACTGGAACGGCTGGAGTACCCGGACGACGCCGCATATAAGCCTGTTGAAGGAGGAGTTTCGCGTGAAGCATCCACTGTTAAATGAACAGGAACTGCAGGAAGGGTTAAGCGAGTTATCGGGTTGGTCGGTTGAAGAGGGCAAATGGCTGGTGAAAAAGTATCGGTTCCCAAGCTTCCCTGAAGCCATCGCGTTCGTGAACAAAGTCGCGGGAATTGCCGAAAAGATGAATCACCATCCTTTCATTGCTATCGATTATCGCAAGGTAACACTTCGTATTACCAGCTGGAACTCGGGAGGACTGACCGCTCTGGACATCAACTCCGCGAAGGATTACGACCAGTAATACCACTTTCATGCTGGATTTCAGCTGCGTTGCTGAACGCTGTAAACAACAAAAGACTGCCTCTCAAACCGGATGGCTTGATAGGCAGTCTTCGTATTATACATGCTGGCCTTAGTCGTCCCTGGAAACTTTCCCTACAAGCGCCAATGCATAGATTGCAGCAACGCCGACGAGAGTGTAGACGATACGCGCACCGACTTCATCCGATCCTCCAAAAAGCTCACTCACTGCATCATAGTCGAACAGACCGACAACAAGCCAATTCAAACCGCCAATAATGATCAATAACAGGCTGATCACATTGAGTGATTTTATCCGGTACCATCCTCCTTTCCACATTGCACGAGAAGTGCGTTTGTTGGTTGTTCCTTATACTTTTATGAAGCGCAAGCCGTCCATTATGACTGTTCTCCTGAACTTTCACTCAGCGTTCGGCTGCCATACCATGCAGAACACGAACACGGCACGATGTGTCGCTTTGCGCTCATATTGATCCGTGACGACGAACCCCGCTTTTTGATATGCCCGAATGGCCCGCCGATTCCACTGCTCCACTTCCAGATCGATTTCTGCTCCAGGGCGGCGAAGCCTCGCTTCTTCCACGGCTAAACGGATAACCGCGGGTCCATACCCCTTATCGCAGCACTCCGGCTTCAATCCGAGCCCGATTCGCACAGTCCGATCCAGCGGAAAAAGCTGCACATAGCCGATCAATTCTTTTTCCTCGTTGCGTACCGCCTTGTATTGCCTCTGCCTGATCTCCCGGTCGCCGAACTCCCGTTTATGCTCGACCATCGCTTCCCAAGAAGGCCAACGGTAACGCTCATAAGGAGGCGGGTAGCGCCAATCGCATACGGCTTGTCCATCCTCTTCCGTCATATCCTCGAGTATAAATGTCGGGTTTTTTTGCATACTGACTCTTCCTTCCGTACAACCTCTAAGTCTTCATTATAACGGACGGCGAATGCGTGGGGCGGTATAATTGAGAAATTCAGCTTACTCGATATTTTAGCTGCATGGTATGATAGGGACGTTGAGCAACATGATCGAGTGGAAGGGGATTACACATATGGCCCGGCTGGTCTTCTTGGGTTGTATTGCATATTTGGTGGTCGGGTTGGGGCAGCTGGTTGTAGGTACGGTAATGGAGCCTATGGTGAAAGCGTACGGCGTTCAGTACGGAGACGGCGGACAGCTCGTTATGCATCAATTTTTAGGCGGGCTGATCGGCGTTCTTCTTGCCCCGTGGCTGGTCCGCCGAGTCGGGAAGAAGCCGCTGCTGCTCACAGCACTTGCGGTTATGGCGATTGCTGAGGCAGTTTATACTTTTCAGCCGCCTTGGGGTTGGATGCTGACAGCGGCGCCTTTTGCGGGATTTGGCTTCGGAACGACGGAGGCGGTCGTGGGATCATTCGTGATCGGGGCTGCGGCGGGGAACGCGAATGTGGCGATGAGCCGGATTGAAGTGTTTTTTGGTGTCGGTGCGCTCCTCATGCCCTTTGCAGGCGCTGCCCTTATTTCTAACGGTTATTGGGTCGCTGCTTTTGCGCTTGTCGGTGTGCTGACTGTGATTACACTCGTGGTCTGGCTCGTAATGTGGCCTGAAATGTTGGACCGCCCAGGGGCACATGCAGCCGATGAGGCTGCCCTGTCAGCGCCGAGACAAGCACGATCCAGGGTAGCCATGATCCTTATCGCTAGTGCAGCGTTCTTTACGATGTATGTCGGTTTTGAAATGAGTTTCATTCATTATTTGCCTTCGTTGCTGGTGGAGAATAACGGTCTTACGGAGTCTGCCGCCGCTCTATCGTTGAGCATTTTCTGGGGCGCTATGGTTTTGGGCCGTTTAGTGGCGGGACATGCGGCGGACCGCTGGGGTGGAGCGGCGTATTTGCTGGCCACCTGTATCGCTGCCGCTGTGCTGTTTATGCTGATGGGCGGGCTGGAGAGCGTCGGCGCACTGTTTGTATTGACCTTCGGAGCGGGGCTGGCGATGTCGGGCATGTTCGCGGTTGCTTTGGTGTTCGCTAACCGGGCGGCGCCCGGCATGACCGAGAAGACAACGAGCCTGCTGATGGCATTCGGAGGCATAGGCGGAGCTTTACTGCCGAGATTGACGGGATGGTATTTGGATGAAAATGGTGCCGCAGCGACTCGCTGGCTGTTCGCGGGATTCGCCGTTGTCATGCTGCTGGTTGTGATCTGGGCGTTGCTCGCAGCTAAACCGGCCAGGCAGATATCTGAATCTGCTGCTTATAAGGCGTTGCACTAGACTAGGGAAGGTGGTTATCGTACATGCAAAATATCGTGTCTATGAAATGGGTGTTGGCCCGTCTTTTCGAACCGGATGTCGTCATCGTAGACTGCAGATTCCAGCTGGGTAAGCCAGATGCCGGGCGTCAAGCTATGAGGAATCGCACATACCGGGTGCCGTTCATTTGGACTTGGAAAAAGATTTATCCGCGCCGAAAGGTGAGCACGGTGGCCGCCATCCCTTGCCGAAAGTGGAAGATTTGGCGAACACGCTGCGCCGTGCCGGAGTCGGCAGCGATTCCCGGGTGATCGCCTATGACGATCAGGGCGGTGCCATGGCTTCGCGGCTATGGTGGCTTCTGAAATATCTCGGCCATGATTCCGTGTACGTAATGGACGAAGGGTTCTCTGCGTGGAAAGCTGCCGATTTTCCGGTTTCTGCGGAGCAGAAGATCGTCGTGCCGGGCAATTTTGCCGCTCGCCCGCGGCCTGAGATGTTGGCGGATATGGAAGAAGTGAAGTCCAAGCTGAGCGCACTCGGAGTTGTGCTAGTGGATTCCCGGGAAGGTCCGCGCTATCGCGGCGAAGTAGAAACTATCGATCGCACAGCAGGGCATATACCCGGCGCCCGTAACCGTTTCTGGGCGGAAGGCCGGCGTTCGGACGGGAGTTGGAAATCGGCGGAAGAGCAGGGCGTGCGGTTTGCCGATCTATTCAAAGATGACGAAGTTATTGTTTATTGCGGCTCGGGAGTTACAGCCTGTCCGAACGTATTGGCGCTGCAGGAAGCGGGATTTACGCGCGTTAAGCTGTACGCGGGCAGCTGGAGCGATTGGATTAGCTATGAGGATAATTCGGTGGCAGTGGGGGACAAAGAAGACTCGAAAGGCGTATAGCAGTAAGCGAAGTTGAGTACAGAGCATGGTGAGTTGAACACCGTCGCTCTGTATTTTTTATGTGTCGAAGTCAACACGGAGTCAACGATCGGCTACTGAAAGTACTTGCAGGAACCCTCGGACCGAGCACGCGCTCGCATCCTCGGTACATGCACAACGAAGGCCTTGAAGTTACCACAACGGTGTTTTCCGGGTCTATTAGTAACTACATTAGAATTAGTTTGCCCGCTAAATCATCCAGTAACGTCTAAATCAACACATCAGATGCAAAGTTGTGGAAATCAACGCGAATCAACTTTGTAACAATCGTAAGACAATCGCAATGAACAGTACATAAGCAAAAATAATTTCTACATACTACGGGAAGAGTAATTTTGGTAAAATGGTTGTGGGGAAGGTGTTTTTGATGAGTGCTAACAATAACTTGCTATTAAATCGTATATTTACTAAAAGCACTTTCACGGATTGGATTAAAAATCATAAAGACTCAGACCTCAATGAGTCAATTCGTAAATACTTAAGCAATTCACCAATTTTAAACAAAGATGTCATATCACAAATATATAAAACTATGTTGAAGAGTCATAGAAATGAATATATTTATAAAAACACTTTGCTCAATAAGCTTTTATTAGGAAGGCACAGTATAAAGTCGACAATAGCGTTAACGGAGATACCTATTGAAAAATCAAAAGCAGATTTTATTTTGATTAATGGGAAAGCCGTAGTTTATGAAATAAAAACAGAGCTTGATAACTTCGACAGATTAATTGGTCAACTTAAAGACTATTATAAAGCTTTCGATTATGTTTGTGTTATCACAAGTGAGTCGAACTATAAGAATGTCCTGACATTACTTCAAAACACAGATGTTGGACTATGCACACTAACCAGGCGCAATACTATCAGTACAAAAAAAAGAACCGACTTCTAATAGATCTTACTTGAACCATAAATCAATGTTTAAAATTCTTAGGAAGCATGAATGTGAAGAAATATTATTTACTCATTTTGGGAGATTACCGGAAACTTCTCAGGTAAAATACTACAAAGAATGTCTCAACTGGTTTACTGAAATTAACATAGATGTTGCTTATAGATACATGCTACGGGAATTGAAGAAACGAAGTAACATCAATAGGTATGAGTTTGAAAAAAAAGTTCCTTACGAATTAAAGACTTTAGTTTATTTTTCGGAATACAATTTAAGTGATTACAATGCACTGGAAACCTTTTTGAATAAAGAATTCAGGGGGTAACATATGTACTTTCCATATTTTCGAGGCCGACAGTTTGAAATAATTGCTTTGAGAGAGTTGTTGGAAATGGATTTATTGAACGATCGTATAATTCCCATAATTGAACCGGTCAAACTCTCATCTACGTTAACCAAAACAATGTCAAAATTTATTGAAAAAGAAAAGCAGCTTGCAGTGGTTCACAATCCGAAAGTCGGAAGCTTTAACTTAGAGATAGCAAAGGAAAGTCCACTAAAAGAAATATTTGATTCCCACTTGTTGAGTGATTGGATAATTAAGTCACATATTATTAATAAACAGTCAGTAGGGGAGATTTCTAAATTAGTAGAATTGGGTATCGAGAGAGAAGAAATTTTAACAATAATTTCCGATAGAGATCGTTTAGACTATTTTGAAGACACTTTTGGGGAAAAAAACGGTTTGTATAATTTGATTCCCTATGAGAGGGTATTTAAAAAATATGTAAAGAACAATAAGGTACTGTTTGATGATAAGTTTGTAAAGCTAGCAAGAAATGCGGAGTATAAAGACAAAGATGAATTTTTCTCAGAAGACCATTTATTTTATGACGAGGAGGGGTATTCTGGGTTTTCTGATTTTTCTGTAGTTGGTAGTGATTATACTGAAGCAGGTTTTGCCCCATTTGCAGTGGCAATTCATATTGTCTATTTTGATTCAGAAAAAAATCTTAGAATCATTCACTTTGTATCAGATTCCAATGAAGATATTCAAGATCCAGCTGGAAAGTTTTATGAAGCAGTCAGCAAATTATTTGAGTGGAAAAAAGAAAACGATATCAATACATATGGATTAAATGAGTTTATCAAGCATTACCGAAATGAAACGTATCCTGGTCTAGGCACGGTTAAAAAACTTTCGATAATGCATCACATTGAATTAATGAGCCAATATTTAGATGGAGAACACTCATTATGAAATGTTGTATCAATTGTTTTAATGATACAGAGATAAAGTTAAGAATAACTGGATTAAATAGGTTGGGCAATTGCAATATTTGTGAATCTGTGAATGTATTTATATATGATACCGAAATTGATTTTGACCTTGTAGATGATTTTGTTGCACTGTTAGATACATATAGACCTGAAAGCGTGTTGCCAACCGGATTTCCTTCTGATCAGTTAAATTTCCTGAGGAATGAATTATTAGAAAATTGGGATATATTCAATTTAAGTTCTGATAAGATAGATATTTTAATAAAAAGCATCTGCCGGACAAAATATACAGAAGAGCCGGAATTATTCGAGCAAAAAGTAGGAATTATTGAAAAGTGTGACAAAGAATATTTACTTAACTACTCCATACTTGGTGAGTTTAGTTGGGAAGACTTTGCCAAGGCCATTAAAACAGAAAATCGTTTCCACAGTAAACATTTAAACATCACACTTCTATTTGATTATTTAGACTATCTAAAAAAGGCCTACAAGAAGGATACCATCTTTTATAGAGCTCGAATTTCCGATAAAAACGGTTTTCCTAATGAGAAGATGGGGGCCCCTCCGAAAGGAGTAGCGTCGGCCGGTCGTGTTAACCCGGAGGGAGTTAGCTATTTATATTTAGGTAATGATAGAACAACAACTTTAAACGAAGTAAGAGCTGGACTACACGATTTTGTAACAATTGCAACGTTTAAATTGTCTGAGGATATCAATGTTGTTGACCTAACTAGAATTGATAAAATTAGTGCATTTTCAGGGTTGGATTTTACTCAACATGCAATAAATAAACCAAATTTAGTAAAAATGAATAATGACATATCTAAGCCTTTAAGAAGACAAGATAGCCATTTAGATTATTTGCCAACACAGTACATTTCTGAGTACATTAAAACGATAAAGTTTAAAGATGGAACCGTGTGTTGTGGTATTGAATATAAAAGTACCATGAATAAAGGTGGATATAACTTGGCCATATTTGATAGCTCTTTATTTGAGTGTATCGATGTTGAGGTCTATGATGTCCAAGAACTTAGCTACGTCGTCGATCCGAGAATCGAAGACTGATTACAAGCAACATATTCGAGGCACTCAAAACTGTTGTCTGTGTTTCTCGCTTTAGAGACGATATAAAGAATCCGTATCCACAGATAACGGCAAAGGGATTGGCGACCGGCCCTCTCTTCGCCACTCCAATGGGCACTACGACTCATTGCAACAAGTGAGCTTCCAACCAAGGATGGTCGAGCATTCCTTCGAGAAGGCAGTTTCACAGGGAATCCGTAAGCTGGAGCGACTGGATTAGCTATGAGGGGAATCCGGTTGCGTTGGGGGATGAGGAAGGACCGAAAGACATAATGTAGTAGGTAAACTTTAAATACAGAGTATCTGAGGCATAACCTCAATACTCTGTATTTTTTTTATGTTAAAGTCAACACGGAGTCAACACTTGTGTGCTGTAGGTACACTCAGCATTATGACGAACCGAGCAAACTCTGATATAGAAGCAGTTATGATCTCCTAACTTAAGGACTGTAGCCCTCAGAAATTTCAGCCCGTTCACATCAGAGTCAACACTTTAAGTATTCGTGAGAGAATCAACATAGAGTCAACAAGTCTTAAAGTACAGTAAAGGCTTCTACAATTTCAAGCATAGATTTGGAAGAACAACGTTAATTTTGCTGGTTCTATTGCTGAAGGGTTGGGAACAGGTGCGAGTAGCGATCCTGAGTTATCATAATTGAGTGTCCATACCTTTGTAAGGTCATTCAGTTATACTACGTATTCGAGCAAGAATGATTTGCGGGTGTGTGTCGAAAGCTGCATGCTCTAATTTTGGTGATTCTTTGTTCTGATGCATTTTCAATTAACGTACCTCCAATAAATTTAGTAATTAGGTTTGGTAGAAGGATAAAGGATATTTACAAATTTTGACGAAACTATTGTATGAGCAGTATCTGTCAAAAAACGGGAGGATTCGGTGAAGTGAAAAAGACAGACCTTTCACAAATAAAAGGGGTAAGAAGGGGCTCAGCTGATTTTTTTGAGAACAAATACTCGGACTCCGAAGTTGTTATTGGACTTGTCGGAGCAGTCGGGACCGAACAGAGTCGTATTGTTGAAGTTATTAAGGATCGGTTGCAAACCGCCTTTCGTTATAGGGCAGAGTTAATTCATGTTTCAAGAGATGTCATTTCTGATTTATATCTTACTCACAGCGACCATGAATCGGAGTACGATCGAGTACAAGAGCTATAGAGTTAGGTAATAAGGCAAGAGAAAAGTCAGGTGACCATTCCATACTCGCACTTGGGGTGGCATCCAAAATATTTAAAAAAAGAGAAATCGATAGAACCAATGGAGTAGGAAAGCCAAATAGAAGGATGGCTTATATAGTCAATTCACTAAAGCATCCAAAAGAAGTAGAAAAGCTCAGAGAAATATATTCAAATGGATTTTATTTAATCGGTATTAACTCAGATGAAAGCAGAAGAAAAGACCATTTGATTAAGTCAAAATTCATGACAGAAAATGAAGCCAAAGATCTCATTAAGCGGGACATGGATGAAATAGATGGTTTTGGACAACACACTAGGGACACTTTCGAGATGGCAGATTTTTACGTTCATTTAAGTAATCATGACCAAGCAAAAAACAGTATTTGGCGAATTCTTGATTTAATATTCGGACATCCTCATCAAACACCGACTTTTGATGAATTTGCAATGTTCATGGCATTTACCTCTGCGTTACGGTCGGCGGATTTATCAAGACAAGTTGGTGCAGTTATAGCTAAAGACAATGAAATCATAGCGCTGGGCGCGAACGATGCACCTAAATTTGGTGGAGGATCGTACTGGTCAGAGTGGGATGCAGGGTCTCATGAATATATAGACCATCCGGATGGAAGAGATTATATTAGAGGAAAGGACCCTAATAAAGCTGAACAAGCTAGAATAATTGAAAATATTATTCAGGCGTTGGAGATTCAAGACGACGAAGAGAAACAGCAAGTAAAAGAGAAACTGAGCAGAAGCAAGATTAAGGATATAACTGAATACGGCCGTGTTGTTCATGCTGAAATGGATGCTTTATTGATGTGTTCGCGCAATAATGTAAGCACCCGAGGAGCCACTATTTATTGCACGACTTATCCTTGTCATAATTGTGCGAAACATATTATTGCAGCAGGCATTACTAAGGTAATATATGTTGAACCATACCCAAAAAGCAAAGCTCTGGAATTTCATTCGGATGCTATTTCAACGGACGTGAGTGAGGAAGGGAAAAAGGTTGTTTTTACTCCATTTGTAGGCATTGGTCCAAGAAAATTTTTTGATCTATTTTCAATGTCTTTAGGATCAGGTTATAATAAAATTAGGAAAAATAAAGATGGTTCCGCGCTAAAGTGGCAACATAAGGATGCAAGGATGCGCTCACAATTGCTACCTGTTTCCTATTTGGAAAGGGAAATACACGCGGCGACTATATTTGACTCAAAAAGGAGAGATATGTAGATGGAGAAAGGAAAGAAGTATTTCCATCGAGAAGGGGAAACCGATATGACCATGAGAAAGAGGGATCCGCATATTGAATTAGCCATCAAGGCTGTCAATAATTGGCCAGATTGGAAAAAGGCTGTGTATCAAACTCAAAATCCCCGAATCGTTCAACGTAACTCGGTAACTCGTTAAATATACATAATAAATAACTAAACCAGGCGTTACTAGCAGTCATCCTTGATGATTGTGAACTATACGCCTGGTTTTTTCATTTCGTAGTTGTTTTCGTATGGAAAAGAAATTTGTGCATGGCTAATTCAACAAGTTGATCGGCAAATTTACGCTGTACAGTGCCTTCGGTCATATTTTACCCATCGGTCACAAGGCATCTGGCTTGTAAAGCCCATTTAGGATCTAGCGCAGCAGGCAAAACGATAGGTTGATTTGTAGAATTCAGTATTGGTGTAAGATTATCACTGTTTCTGTAGGACCAAGTATAAATAATCGATCTTTAGTTAGCAATTGGAGCGATTGGATTAGTTATAAGGAGAATCCGATTGTGGTGGGGATAGAGGAAGAGCCCAAAGGCTAGAGATCGTATTCAATTTTAAGTACAGATCAAGGTGAGATTATCGCCTATGCTCTGTATTTTTTATGGTCAAAGTCAACAGGGAGGTTCAAATGTTAGAGAGGCTTATTTTACTTCAAAAGCGACGGACAGTTTGATTCCATAATCCGTTTTATCCGCGCCGACACTTTTGGTAATGCGGTATGTTCCGGGTTTTAGGTCGTCGGGGAGTTTAATATTTTGTGTGAATTCACCGACCGTATAAGCGGAATAGCCGACATCGGCAATTGATGTTGCCTTCTTCATACCGTTGAGTAGAACCCAGCCATTCTGTTCCTTCTTCTCTAAATCGTACCTGCCCCCGTGAGCTAAATTCGTCGGTCCATGGTTCGTAATTTTCAATTGAAGGTTATCGTTCGGCGCATAAACCTTCTTGTCCGTCTCGAGTTTTGCGTTAATGAACTTGCCGGGCACGTAATAGACGTAAACGATCGAATCGGAAACAGTCCCGTCTTTCTCCACAAGCTCCGTCAGTAACGTATACAGGGCATCGGTTTTCTCGGGCATAATTACGTTCACGCGAAAGGGAAGCTTATGTACGATATCCTTGTTGCTTCGAGGATCGACCGAAACCGTATGTACGTTCGGAGGAAGCCCGATTGGCTTGAATTTCGCATCGACTTCGGTGAGTGTTGCTCGGATCTGCTTGTCTGCCGGAAAATACTGAAAATACAGTCCCTGTTCCTCGCTCGGACGCGTATGGAACGCGTAAGTCGCCTCCGGTGACTTTCTCGGAAATTGGTCGGGAAAAAGGTTGCGGAGTTTCTCCCCCGACTGGATGGGATGTCCGATTTTCTCGAAAATGTCTTTCGTCGGCCATTTTAGCTCGATGTTTCCGTCCGGCGACTTAACGAATTGGAGCGAAATGCCTTTAGCAGCAATCTGATCGGCGGAAGCGCTCGGCTCGGGGGTCGATGTTCCATTCCGTTCGCAACCGGTAATAAGCGTGGTAAGCAGGAGCAATGCGAAAAGCTTTTTCATGAGGTCAGCTCCAAGTCTATTTGATGTTATTCTTTAGACGTGGATCCGGCCAAAAAGTTATCTTGTAAGTTTATGTAAGCAGAAAAATAATGTATCATTGTCAATTCGGCTAGAAATATTACTTAACCGATTGGTTGACTATAGTGAAACGGAAAGGAAGAACGCAATGGCGAATGTATCGAAGACGACTTTAAACATGAACAGACGATTTAAAGTGTCGGCAGAGAAAGTATGCGATGCTTGGTTGAACCCTGCGATGATGAGAAGATGGCTGTTCACCAGGGAGGCGACCAACAAGGTTGCTCTTAGCGAGCCCCGAGTGGGCGGCGAATGGCAAATCACTGAACATCGGGAGGGCACAGATTATACGGCTATCGGCGAGTACATCGAGATCGATCGCCCGAATCGTTTGGTTTTTACCTTCAAAATGCCTCAGTTCAGTGACTCGATCGATACGATTACGGTCGAAATTCGTGCCTTGGAGCAAGGTTGTGAGATGAGCTTCACGCAAGAGATCTTCGTTCCACACCAGGACAATTGGACGGAAGCGGACATCGAAAAAGCGTTGAAAGAATATCGAGACGGTTCGGAGCATGGCTGGTCGTTGATGTTCGGCGGTTTGAACGATTTGCTCGCGTTGCAATTCCGCGTGGAGAAAATCGGCGCGCGTACGTTGGACGACGCAACGATTGACGGGATCTACGCCGAGCATGTTCGCGACGAAGGAGAACAGACGCTGGCCGCTCTAAGTTATCTAGGCTACGTCGATCCGACAAAGGTCGCTTCGACGGCACTCGGCCGAAATCTGCTTCGTTCCTTCGCCGATCCTTCGAATGAGCGATAAGGCGATGATCGACGATAACGAAAAAAAGCTGAATCTCGTCTTCCATGCGCTGGCCGACCCGACGAGAAGGGAGATGGTCAGGCTAGTCGCCGTGCAAGAGCGGTCGGTATCGGAACTGGCCTCTCCCTTCGACATTTCCCTGGCGGGCGTCTCTAAGCATATCAAGGTGCTGGAAGGAGCCGGCATCTTCTATCGGACGGTTATCGGAAGAACGCATATGTGTCGTCTCAATCCGTCGTCGATCACCGTGGCGAGCAAATGGCTGAAATTTTACGAACGGCTCTGGGACATGCAATTCGACGCGTTGGAGCGCGCGCTGGAGCAGGAAGAAGAGTGAATATCGGAAGAAAATAAGATCGAGCGCGCCCCCGCTCGGGCTTTGGCATATGAAGGCAAATCATTCCCTGCCCGAAATTATCTTAGATCTTGGAGTCAAACAAGTCTATAAAAAGAAACGGTGCGTCTTCCTTGTCAAAGGACCGCACCATTTCTTTTGGAAACAATCTAATCGGTAACAATGATTTCCGCCTGCATGCTTGGGTGGGTCGAGCAGTAGTAGGTATATGTCCCCGTACTTCCAAACGTGTGAACGTACTCCCCATTCATTAGTAGATTGTTACTAGTAAAAGATTCCCCGAGGTCAATCACCGTATGAATCTGGGTGTCTTTATTCACCCATTTGACTGATTGGCCTTTTTTTATCGTAAGCTTCTGGGGAGAGAAAGCATTGTTTTTGATTTCCACCACCGGTGCTCCGCCGACAGTGCCTGAGGTTTCGGGTGGTTTATTGTCGGTACTGTCTGTTGAGCCATGCCCGGTATGGCCATTGGACCCGTCTGATTCCGGCATGCTCGGTGCCACATCGGCTGAAACGATGATTTCCCCGCTTTTCTTATTGAGTTCTAACTTCGCCCCAAGCTGCTCCGACACAAATCGAAGAGGAACCATTATAGCTCCCTTTATTGTTTTGAGCGGTGCGGAGAGGGTGATTAGCCTGCCGTCCACTTTCGCTTGCTTCTTATGCAGCCACAACTCAATGGATATATTACCTTTCAAATAGATCACCGACTGCTGGCTCTGGTTCCATTTCACTTCAGCACCTAACTGATCCCCTAGGAAACGGAGGGGGACGTACGTTGTCCCATTCATCGCTATCGGCGGACTCTGAAGCGTAATGGTTCGGCCGTTAACAACTGCCGTTTTCTTTCCGGCTTTTATAATTATAGAAGCAGTGGTTGACGGTTTCACTTGCTTGCCAACCTCTATCATAGTATGCAAACCACCCGGATAAACCCCATTATTCGTGTTATCAACGATATTATGGCTGTGGAAAGGAAACATGCCGTCCTGATCAAATTTAACCATTAGGTCATAACGTTCACCGGGCCCTATAAGAATCGTGTCTTTGGTTAGCGGCTGAGGCAGAGGCCTGCCATCTGAAGCAATGACTTGAAAATGGTAACCGTGCATATGAAAGCTGTGCGGCTGGTAGCCAGAGTTAATCATTCGAATCAAAACAGTTTGACCAACCAAACCTTCAATCATGGTCGTGGGGTCCGTCTCTGTATCCGGAAACGCCTTGCCGTTAATGGTCCAATATCTCGGATGAAACGCCGTACGGTCGTACGCCGTTCCTTGCTCAACTGCTTTATGCCAAACAGGGTCGATTTCATTTAGCTGAAATACGTACTCTTTGTCAAAAGACGGTCCGCCGGTCCAAGCTTGTTTCGCACCATCTTTTGCACTGACAATTAATGCGCCGTGCATGCCCATTTGTAAATGTTCGACCGTATCCACATGGCAATGATAAAAATAAGTACCGGCATGATCCGCGGTAAAACGGTAAATAAAGCTTTCTCCGACTTGAATGGCAGGTGAAGTATGAGGCACTCCGTCATTCTGCTGGTTCGTATCCATACCATGCCAATGGATCGTATGAGCGAGGCGTTTGATTCCGGTCTTTTTAGCACCGATGTTGGTTAGCTTGACCTCGACCCGGTCGCCTTCATTTACCGACAATGTTGGGGCAGGATAACTCGCGCTGCCCTTTTCATTTTTCAAGCTGTAACCCCATATATAAACCTCTTGACCATCGGGTAGAGTTAAATAGCCGTCTGTTGCAAATAACTCGAACTGTTTAACATTAGGAGTCTCCGCTTCCGCGAAACGTATGGTCCCGGTCATACTGAATGATGTCAAAACAGCCGCAATTACAAGCGATGCATACCGTAACCTATACCGTACCTTCCCTCTCATTGTCGAATTCCCTCCTGTTAAAGACAAGAAAGGGAGCGTCTACGCTCCCTCTCTATCCTGTTGAACTGTCAATTAATGAATAATACTTCTATTGATGACCGGTATGATCCGCAGTTGCTGCGGCGCCCACTGTAACGGTGAAAGTTTTGGTTTTTTCATTCCAAGTATAAGTTCCGCCCAGCGCGCGTACAATTTGTTCCGCAGACGCATAATTGGTTCCATTCAATTTAATAGATGCAGTTTGAACTTTTTTTGCCTGCGATCCCTGGCCCACTGTTACAACTATCGCTTTAAGCTTGCTGTCGTATACGGCTTTTCCACCCATCGCTTGGGCAAAAGACGGTATAGAAACGTACAAGCTGCCGTTTTTCCATTGTGCTTTGGCAGAATCGGCGACCGCTTTACCATTAACTACGAATTTCACAGCATTTTTGGGAAACACAACGACTGTGCCCTTCATTAATGAACCCGAGTGAAGATAGCACTCGTAGGTATAGGTCCCCGCTTTAGTGAATTTTAATTTGTAAGATTGACCGTTCATCACCACTCCGGAGTTTATAAATCCTTTTCCGTTAAATTCGCTGCCCCCTGCCGGAGCCAAAAACTTCGGATTGAGGCCCTGGTCAGTAAAAAAATCTAGATCTGCAGGTTTATTAAAGGTGACCCAATGCGGTTCGTATGGACTTAGGTTACTCCACTCCACGGAATCGCCCTCGCTGATGGTCACTAAATCCGGTGTCATGCGATTATGGGAAAGGGTGGTGTGAGCGGAACCCAGCGCTACCTTGTATGTCAAAGAACCGTTTCCATTATCGGTATATTGAATTTCATGATTCCCTTTCAGTGCCTCTGCTTGCAGTATGAGTTCATTTTCTTGCGCTTTTGTAGCCGCGGCCTGTTCTACTTTGCTTGGGATAGGCTGGCCTTTAGGAACTACGACTACAGTTCCGCTCATAAGCGGGTGAAGAATACAGTAATAGGGGTAGGCTCCGCTCGCTGTAAAAGTGATTTCGTACGTTTTCGTAGGTTCCAAGATGCCAGAGTTTAAAAGCGTTTTTCCGTCCCAGCTTACGCTGCTTGCTGCTGAGGGAGCTACGGAAGCAGGATCTTCAGGTGAGAGAGGGGCCTTGCCCGCTAAAAACGTAACGGTGTGAGGGGTAAATTTCGCTGCGTTCGTGAACACCACTTTGTCTCCTTCATGGATGTAAACTACTTTTGGGAACATGGAGTCCAGCGAAGCCGCGTCTGTTTCTTTACCGACCGATACCTGCCAGGTGTCTGTGCTTGATTCGGCCGCAAATGCGGATCCGATTAGCACCATGGCCATTGCGAGGACGAGAACAAATGCCGTGGCTTTTCTTTTCATTCTACCGCTCCTTTAATTATATAATAACGCCAAATATTTTTCGGGATTATTTAGCGCATATGTATAACTTTACCATAAAGTGATGAAGTGGAGTAGGTAGGAAAATAGATGAACAATGTCATATAAATGTGTTTCCCGGCGACGCTTATTCCCCTTTTATCAGACCCATTCTGATACGATACGAGTGGTTGTTCTATAACTTACTGACAAAGTGGGTTGGTATGAAGCACTTGTTATCCGTTGAACATATAACAAAGAGCTGCGGCGATAAAATTCTGTTTGAAGATGTCACTTTTGGGGTCGAGACCGGTGATAAATCGGCATTATCGGCGTGAACGGAAACGGCAACAATAACAACCCCGTCCACCGAACGCTAATTGCTCATCAACGATCACATCCGTCTTTTATTCAAAAGCAAGCTTCAGGCCTGTTGTCGGTAGCTGTTGTTCCGATGTACACTGCCGGTAGGGACGCTGCTTGGCGAAGTGTGTAAAGCAGAATTGAGCCGGTTGCATCCTCGAATGAGGTGCAAATGGCTTTTTAGCTAGCGGCCGTTCTTTCTTAAAACAGCAATACATAAGAAATCTCAATATTGCTAATATGCTAGACTCAAGTTGTGCATTGTAAACGGTGCCGAAGGGTACAAGACATGGAACCGTTCATCGTTGATCAAGGACAGCAACAGCACCCCACTCCGAATCGCGGAGTTAAAGCAACAGCCCGGCAAAGACATTGCGATTTTCGGCAGCGGCACCCTCGTGTCGCTTCTCGCCCCGCTTGGTTTGATCGATGAATACCGATTAATTCTGAATCCTGTCGTCTTGGGCATAGGCAGGCCATTATTCCGGAATTTCCGTGAAAAGCTGTCCCTTCAGCTAGTGGATAGCAAGGCGTTCAATTCTGGCAATATCCTGCTCTGTTATCGGTAGATTAGACGAGAAATAAGATCAACTCGCCATCGTAAAGTGAGTAAAATATAGGAGTGGAAAGGGACATCATGGAACATAGCAAGATTGGTTCAATAGACGAGTATATTTCACAGTTTCCCATTGAGACTCAGAAGATCCTTTTGAAATTAAGACAAGTTATCAAAGAGTCAGCACCTGACGCAGAGGAAAAGATTAGCTACCAAATGCCGACCTTTGTGCAGAATGGGAACTTGGTGCATTTTGCTGCTTATAAAAATCACATAGGCTTTTATCCGGCTCCCAGTGGAATCGAAGCATTTAAGCTTGAATTAGCGGCATATAAAGGGGCAAAAGGGTCTGTTCAATTCCCAATTGGACAGTCGCTGCCTTATGAATTAATAAGTAAGATCGTTACCTTCAGAGTTTCTGAGAATATGAATAAAGCGAAAAACAAACAACAATGACCACTCCTTGCCGGAGTGGTATTGTTGTTTATATGGAATAGAACCGTATCCTTTAAGTACTTCCCGCAGCATGATCGTGATTAGAGACCTTTACCTCCCAATGGTCGCATTTTGATGGTCTCGACACCTGCGATCAAGGGCATTGCACGTTGGATAGCCATTTTTGTTTCCTCTCGGGTGAGAGAAGCCTTATGTGCCTCAGCATTGCTCCATACTTCCGTTACCCATACGGTGTCGGGCTCGGTATCCGATATGTTGATAATATACAACTCACAATCTTTCATTGACTGGCTGGAATCGGCACCTTCTAACAAGATTTCTACCAGAGCATCGCGCTTACCGGATTGAGCCGTGAATTTAGCATACATTCCGAATCTGCTCATTATTCTCACCTCTACACTCAAAATTTTTTTCGGGGGCATCTACCATGAAAGTATTAGAAACAGAACGGTTGATTCTTCGTCTGCAAACCATTGAGGATGCTGCTTTTATCCTTGAGCTTTTGAACGACCCTTCCTGGGTCAGTTACATAGGTGATAGAGGCGTGAGAACCATCGATGACGCGCGAAATTATATTCTAAAAGGAGCTCTAGATATGTATGCCCGCCTGGGTTTCGGATTTTACATGACGGAGTTGAAGGATGGGGGCATTCCGATGGGCATTTGCGGACTGGTAAAAAGAGATTTCTTAGAAGATGTAGATATTGGGTTTGCTTTTCTACCTGATTTTACAGGGAAAGGGTATGCCGTTGAGGCCGCTTCCCGTTACAATTTGAAGGCATGATTCCGTTTGACAACACCGATGAGGACGTTTGCTTGTTTGCGATTAACTTCTAAAAAAGTTTAACCGATCATCATCTTGGAAATGGCTTTGGATTCCTTAGCGAGATAGCCTCTAGCTGATCTGCCGCGTTAAACACGGAATTCCCGTGACCTCCGTCCGTCGATTGACAACATCTCCTATACAATCACCTTCTCATTTTACAACCATTGAATTCCAATTCCAACATTGATACACTAGCGGTATCTTTTTTGGAGGTGTTTATTTTGTGTACCCATTCCATGCGTTTAAGGTAATGTACGAACGAACAAGGTAAACTCGGCCATTTGTATGGGATGATGGCAAGGTTTATTTGTTTTTCACTTTTTACATTGTCCATAAACGAGGAATGGTTCTTTAGCATCCAAAAAAGGGGAATGAAGAATGCCAACTTACTGGAAAAAAGCGTTTGCGATCATATTTAGCGGTCAGATCTTCTCTATATTAACGAGCTCGATGGTCCAATTTTCGATCATTTGGCATCTGACGGAAACGACGGAGTCCGCTGTAGTGTTGACGATAGCCGGGCTTGTCGCGTTCTTGCCGCAAGCAATCTTAGGTCCGTTTATCGGCGTTTGGCTGGATCGATGGAATAGAAAATTTACTATGATTGCGGCAGATAGCACGATTGCGGCATTCAGTCTCGTTTTAGGCTTATATTATTATTTTGGCGAACCGAGTTTGGGATTCGTTTATCTCATATTGATGGCGCGCTCCATGGCTACCGCCTTCCATGCGCCGGCATTCCAAGCAGCGATTCCCCTCATTGCTCCTCAAGAGCAGTTGACGCGGGTGGCAGGCTGGCATCAAATGGTCTTTTCGGTTTCTACCGTTATCGGGCCGGCTCTTGGTATTGCCGTTTATTCGGCTGCCTCCCTTGGCATGGTGTTGTTCTTAGATGTGGTTGGGGCTTTAATTGCAAGCCTTATGCTTCTGTCAGTTAAGATTAATCAACCGAAGGCGGAAGCGAAGCAAGCACCTCATTTCATTAGCGAATTCAAGTTGGGCTGGCAAGCTTTCATAAAAGTTAAACCTATTGTCATTATTACGATCGCAACGACGATATTCAGCGTGGTCTTCATGCCGCTTGCGATGTTGTTTCCATTCATGACGTTGTCCCATTTTGAACGGGGAGGATATAGCGCAAGCCTGATCGAGGCGGTGTTCAGTATCGGAATGATACTTGGCGGATTATTGTTATCCGTCGCGGCTTCGAAATGGCAGGATATCACGTATATTTGCGGGAGCTTGGTGCTAATCGGCTTAACCTGTATAGGAAGCGGAGTAATCAGCGATGAAGCCTTTATTGTCTTCGCCATTCTATCGTTTTTGATGGGGGCGGCTGCCCCGTTCTTTAACGGACCCTATATGGCGATGATTCAGAAAGCTTACGAGCCTGCGATGCTGGGGCGAGTCATCTCGCTGGTAACCAGTTTAATGCTGCTCGCCTCGCCAATCGGCTTGCTGCTGGCAGGACCAATTGTAGATCAGTATGGCGTCCAAGTGTGGTTCCTATGGTCAGGAGTGGCATCGGTTTTGACCGGTATATTTCTGCTGTCTCAATTCAAACGTTTGCAAGTGAACGCGAAGCCGCTTGAAGGACTCGGATAAAAATTAGAGGGCCTGGGAAACACCTGTCTTAGGTGTTTGCCAAGCCCTACTATTATGAGATTCTTGCTGATCCTGATGGTGATGCAATGTGTCTGAAAACCCGCATGTCGGCTAACAGGATGTGCTTTACAGTCGCTGAAATGAATACGGCTTGTCACAAAAGGATTAGATATGTATATTATAGTATATAAACGTATAGAGGATGATGATCTATATGCCGCCGGTTATCAACAGAATCAGTCCCGAGCCGATTTACGTACAGGTACAGAATTGGATTAAACAAAACATCGGCAGCGCACGTGGAAAGCAGGGGATAAGCTGCCTTCCGAGTCCGATTTGGCTGAGTCGCTGGAGATCAGCAGAGGTACGATGAAGCAAGCCATTAAACAGCTGTCAGACGAAGGCGTATTGATCCAAATTCACGGCAAAGGCACATTTGTTGTTGGAGGCGGACAGCTGGAATCCCCTGTTGCTGAGAGGCTGGTGTCTACAGCCGAGGCTCTCCTTGAATACCAAAAGGACTTTACAACGGAACTCATCGGAATTGATCTTATCGAAGCTCCCAAACTAGTGGAAGAGGCGCTTGGTCTACAGAAGGGCGAGCAGCTGTATTTTCTTCGGCGGCTTCGGTTTCTTGAGGACACTCCGGTCGTCTTTCTCGAAAACTATTTATCGAAAAAGCTTTATCCGGAGATGGACAAGCATGATTTCACGAAAGAAACGTTATTCTCCCTTATTGAAGGACATTACAAGAAGAAAATCAAATGGGGGAAACGATCGTTTATCGCTCAAGGCTCCACGCCCCCTATCTCGAAATTGCTTCAAATCAAGAAAAATACGCCGATTATTCTTCTTGATCAGGTTATTCATTCCGACACGGATGAACCGCTCGAATATTCAAAGGTATGGATTCGCAGCGATCAGATCAAATTGACATCCGTACTTCGTAGAGATTAAGAAATACACGAACGCAAACCTCGCTCGCTGAGTAAGATCAGCGGAAGCGAGGTTTTTCGTTAGGACCTTAGCCGTGTTCGGCCTCAACGTCAGCCCAAAGCTCCTCTGCAAACCGCTTCAGAGCAAGCGCCGAAGACCAGCGGTCAGATAACTCGACGGGACGGACAGACGATGCTGGATCGGGTAAGACCACGGCATAATCAGGTGGGCCTAGCTCACATACAAACGGCAGGAAATCTCCAGGTTTCGCCCTTTGCATCCACTCTTTCATGCCCGCCCTCCACCAGCGTCCGAAATGCTCTGTCATGGGGTGCTCCTGAAGCTCAGTAATGTCCGCCTGTATTTGCTGACCGTTAGATATCCTGCCGTGGATGGAAGCTGTTCTTTCGAGAAGCGGTGCAAAATAGGGATCGACGATTTCCACATTGCGAAAAATTTCGCCGGCAAGCACGTAATGGGAGAAGTCAATCGTCAATTTAAGCCCGACGATCTGCCGGACATAATCGATGGTTCGGAGCAGGTCCTGCGTCACTCGGCCGCGATGGGTTTCCACAAAGAGCGGTATCCTGTACGCTGCAGCACGTTCAACCAAGCCGTTCAAGAGTTCGATAGCATCGCCGCCGGTCACAAAAGCACTGCCCACTTGCGCATTGATATAATCCACCCCGAAATCCGCTGCCCGGCTTAAGTAATCCTCGATGTCCTTCCGTTCATTGATGAAGGCTTCAATTCCGAAACGGAATCCCAAGTCGTCGAGCTTCCGGCGCCACAGTGATGCTTCACTCTCAGCAGGCAAACGCCCAAGAATCCCTTGATAGGAGGCCTTTGCAATGCGCTCCAGCTTCTCCTCGAGCGGCCATTCTCCTTCCGGGCTGCCTATGCCGCGCATAGCCCACCAAGAATGGTGAACCTCGAATCGGCTCGTTATCGAAATTTTGTCATTATCCATAGCGACAGTCCTTTCCAGATTATTTTGAAATGAAGCGATTGACAGTGACGGGAGGTATACTTTAATATGTTTATTAGGACGTATATAAAGGTATATAGTCCAACACCAACGATTAATTATAAGTATAGGAGATCACTGGTCTCGTTTCAACCCCGGGTTTAAGAAGCAAAAGACTAATATGAATGCGATAGGAGTGCTGATATGACGGTTCAATTTTTACCCGGCACAGAACGCGGAACGTACATGCGGTACGATACGGCAGTTATTTTGAAACGTTTTTTCCTCATGGAACAGGCCATGGTCATTGGGCAGGCGGCCTGGCTGCCGGCAATCCCTTACTTCGAAATGAAAACGCTTTTTCCGAAAATGCTGTGGGAAGATGCAATGACGGGCAATATGTTGCGGGAGCGGGTATATGAATTGCGTTTCCCAAGCCGAATGCTAGAGGTAGGCACAGATCAGCCGCTGGTTGATTTCATCCGATCAGGTTATCATGCTCCCAATGCGCTCGCTTATATGATGCTGCTATCCCGCATTATAAAGCCGGCTATCCGAACCGCATACCATACCTATTTGAAATTCGCGGATGAAATCGGTGACGGACCGACATACCGGTTCCTGAGGCTTGCGATTGACGAGAAGCAGCATCACATTGAAGTGATCGAGAAATTTATCGGCATGATCATTGCTGACGAGCCTGCGGAGGCTGTAAAAACGGCTGACGCCTGGTTAAAGAAACAGGATGCGCTGCTGCAGCATATCGGCGGAATTGGGCTTGACGGCCCAAATGCCCCAGGATCGGAAATGCCGGTTCAGGAATATGAGCCGCTGCATGTTCCCCTTCGCGAAAACAGCTTTCGGAATGTGCGGTTTTATTGGCCTGATATGGTTGACTCCTCCTATCCTTACGGAGACGGTATGAAGCTGCAGTTGCGAAGCGCGGTCAGTCACTTCAACGAGGTTTGGGCGGTTGAAACCGCGGGATTCGTTCTATATCATTTCTCGCGTGAATTCGAATGGGAATTTATCTATGATGCGGCGAGATGGGTGTATGACGAGAGCCGGCACGTTCGCATGGGGTACAGCCGATTGTCGGCATGGGGATTTGAGGATGGTGAGCTGCCGCTTGGTTCCTACATCTACGATTCCTGCAAGGGACAGGATCCAATTTACCGTCTTGGTATGTTGTTCTACTTCGAGTCGAAAAATATCGGGAAGAAGATTGAACGGATTAAAAACTTTGAGAAAATGAATGACCGCATGAGCCAGCATGATATGGATTTTGACTGGGCGGATGAAACGATCCATACGGGATATGGGAAAACTTGGCTGTCTGAGGCACTTAAGAACAGAGGCCTGAACCCGGACGATTATACGAAGGTGAAAAGCGAGTGCGAGCGGCTTGTAGCCGCTGTACTAAACACCGTCACCCCGGAAGAAATAGACGAAATTAAGCAAATTGCTGAACATATGTACGAAAAAGCATCCAAGCGGTAGTTTGGAAGATGTGATAAACCAGATCCATCGCGATCGTCAGGGAGGGGTAACAACCTTGGGGAGAAAATCAAGTGTGACAGTCATCGGAAGCTACAATGTAGGCCTTATCGCTCAGGCTGCCCGATTGCCGGAGTGGGGTGAGACGGTATTCGGCAGCGGCTTCAGCGAATGCCCGGGAGGAAAAGGATCGAATCAGGCTGTCGCGGCAGCTCGGTTGGGAGGCGACGTCCGGTTCATCGGATGTATCGGGACGGACCGATACGGTGATGACGCGGTCAGCATGCTAACCGATGAAGGAGTCGATATCAGCCGCTTGAAACGGTCGACCATAAGGAAAACGGGTGTTGGTTTCGTCTTTCTAAATGAGCACGGAGACAATTGCATTATCGTGGATCCGGGTGCCAATATGGAGTTGTTACCGGAAGACATTGAGGCGGCACAATCTGCGATAGCAGAAGCCGACGTTGTCTTGTTTCAATTGGAAAGCCATCTGGATACCGTGAGGCATGCAATGAAAATGGCTCGTGATATGAGCAAGGTCGTCATCTTCAACCCGGCGCCCGCTCAAACCGAATTGGACTCGATTCTGCCGTTCGCGACCTATGTAACGCCAAATGAATCCGAGCTTAAGATTATGTCGGGCCGCAGGCCGGACGAACAGTTAACCGATTCCGAATACATTGACCTGGCGAGAGAGGTGCTCCGCAAAGGACCAGAAGCCGTGATCATCACGCTTGGTGAAAAAGGTGCTATGGTTGTAAGCGCTGACAGCTATTATACAATACCGGCGATCCTTGTTGATGCGGTAGATACGACAGGCGCGGGAGATTCCTTCAACGCAGCGCTGGCCGTCGCGCTAGGTGAAGGTCAAAGTTTGGAGGAGGCCGTACATTTTGCGTGCTGTGTAGGTGCGTACACGGTCATCGGACATGAAGTGATTCCAGCCCTGCCGACGCGTGAGCAGATTTCTTTGTTCATGTCCGTTCAGCCGGGAGGAGTGCGATGAGATCCACAACGATTTTGGAGATGAAGGACATCGACAAATCGTTCGGCCCGAACCGGATCCTGCACAGCGTTAATTTTTCGCTGGATGTCGGCCAAGTTCATGCACTTCTAGGCGCAAACGGAGCGGGAAAGTCCACACTGGTAAAGATTATTTCCGGCGTGTACGCCCTGGATGCCGGCAGAGTCTTCATCGGTGGAGAGGCGGTCAGTATCACGTCGCCGATCGCTGCTAAGAACCTCGGAATCAGCATTATTCACCAAGAACTGAGCCTGGTGCCGGAAATGACGGTTGCGGAAAATATCTATTTGGGCAAGGAAAGAAGCCTCGGAGCATCCGGTCTGTTCTTTGCCAGATCCAAAGCGATTTCTGAGGCTAAGAAGCTTATGCAACAATACGGGATTTCGCTCGATCCCGGCAAGAAAATCCGAGATTTGTCGATCGGACACCAGCAGGTCGTTGAGATTTTGAAAGCGTTGTCCGACCAGTCCAGAATACTGATTATGGATGAGCCCACGGCAACCTTGACTGCCGGAGAAACCCATCAATTGTTTGCCGTTATCCGGCATCTAAAAAGTCTCGGAATCGGCATTATCTATATCTCTCACCGCTTGGACGAAATACAGGAAATATGCGATTATGTCACAATCATGAAAGACGGCCGCGTTACGGCCAAGGGCGATATCGCGGATTTCAGCAGCGAGAGGATCATCGAATGCATGGTCGGCAGGCAGGTCGGCCACTACTTCCCTGAATCCGACCGCAGGGCAAAAGAAACGGTGCTCGAATTGAAGGATATCCGTAAGGGAGATGTGCTCAGCGGTGTGTCCCTTGAGATTCGCAAGGGAGAAATAGTAGGGATATTCGGGTTGCTCGGGGCTGGACAGACGGAACTTACGAAGGTTATGTTCGGCGCGGAAAGCTGCGATTCCGGCGAAATTTTCTTGCATGGCAGCAAGGTCGATATCAATTCTCCGGCGAAGGCGAAGAAGCTCGGCCTAGCACTCGTAACCGAGAACCGCAAGGATGAAGGGCTGGTGCTGGAGTTGGGCTCGGCATCGAACATGGCGCTCGCTTCAATGGGGAAGCTGGCTAGGTACGGAATCAAGCGTGACGGGGAAATCAAACGGATGGGTGACTCCTACGTCCAGTCGCTAAATATTAAACTCAACTCGCTGAGCGAGCCGGTCCGAAATTTGAGCGGTGGCAATCAGCAGAAGGTCATCCTTGGCAAATGGCTGTACACCGATCCCGAGGTCATTTTACTGAACGAACCAACGCGGGGAATTGATATCGGCGCCCGGTCTGAAATCTATCATTTGCTTTCACGGCTTGCAGATAAGGATAAAGGTATTCTCGTCGCTTCAAGCGATGCCGATGAAATTCTTGGCTTATGCGATAGAATTCTGGTGTTATTCAGGGGCAGAGTAGTGGTAGAGTTCAGCCGCAACACGGCGACCGAAGAACTGCTGATGGAATATGCTTCAGGAGCCAAGGACAACAAAGCGGTTAAGGAGGTGGCAAGATGATGAACCAGGCGGCTCCTGCATCGGGAATGACGTCACGAAAAAATACTTTGTATTTCATGCAAACTTACGGCATGCTTTTGATTTTGCTGCTCGTTATCGCCATATTTTCTATGCTGACGCCGAACTTCCTCACAACATCCAACATTATCAATATTTTGCGTCAGGTATCGGTTGTCGGTATAATTGCCGTCGGCCAGACCTTAGTCATCCTAACTGCGGGCATTGATTTGTCCGTCGGCAGCATCGTAGGGCTTGCCGGTGCGATATCGGCCGGGGCGGCAATCAGTACGGGGAATCCGTATCTGGGAATAGCGGCAGGATTGTTCACAGGCGCGTTTTTCGGCTTCGTCAATGGCATTCTGATCGCGAAGCTTAAATTAACCCCTTTCATCGTAACATTGGCTACCATGACCGCAATATCCGGACTTACCCTAATCTACACCGACGGAAAGCCTATTATTATATCCGATCCGGTATACAAGTTCATCGGTCAAGGTTATTTGGGCCCCATTCCGTTTCCCATTATTCTGCTGGTGTTCGTCTATGCGCTCTTTTTCTACGTGCTGAAGAAGACCGTGCATGGCCATTACATCTATTCCATCGGCGGCAACGAGAAGGCGACTGTGCTGGCGGGAGTAAGGGTCAATCTGCATAAAGTCATCGTCTATACGGTTTCCGGCCTGCTTGCAGGTGCAGCGGCGATCATCCTCAGTGCAAGGCTGTCTGCCGCTACCCCGATTGCGGGGAACGGTTATGAGCTTGATGCGATCGCGGCGGTCATTCTCGGAGGAACAAGCTTATTCGGAGGCAAGGGAGGTGTAATCGGTACACTGATCGGGGTTCTCTTGCTTGGAGTACTAACGACCGGTATGAATTTGATCGACGTATCTCCTTTTTACCAGAATGTCGTAAAGGGTGTCATTGTGTTACTCGCAGTCATTATCGATCGGTTCATTAACGCAGACAAACAATAAACGGGAGGGTTCTCTATGAAAAAAACAGCTGCATTCTTGATCTTGTGCTTCACCTTGATTTTATCTGCCTGCGGCGGAAACAACACATCCGGCGGCAATGAGAAGGGTAATACCAATGCGAGTGCAGAACCAGCGGCAGCCGGGTCTTCGGAAATCCAGATCGCTACGCCATCAACACCCTGAATAACCCGTTCTTTGTCGCCGTGAAAGAAGGCGCGGAGAAGGAAGCGGCGGCCCTTGGCGTTAAACTGTCTGTGGTGGACGCCAATAACGATCTCGCGACTCAACTGCAAGGCGTTGAAGACTTGATTCAGCAGAAAATCGACGTATTGATACTTGATCCGGTTGACAGTGACGGAACCGTTCCGCTGGTTGAAGCGGCTAATAAAGCCGGCATCAAAGTGATTACGACCGGCCGGCAAGTGAACGGAGGCGAGGTGGTCAGTCATCTCGGTTACAACGAAATCAAACACGGCAATACGGCGGGAGATTTCCTGGCAGAACAACTTGGCGGCAAGGGGAAAGTGGTTGAACTGCAAGGCGTAATGGGTACGAGTGTTGCCCAGGAGCGGAGCCAAGGCTTCCAGGAAGCGATGGGACGCAATGCGGGGATCAAAATTCTCTCCAGCCAATCGGCTAACTTCGATCGGGCGGAAGGACTGACCGTAATGGAGAACCTGCTTCAAGCCCATGCGGATATCAACGGCGTATATGCAGCCAATGACGAAATGGCGCTCGGCGCTCTACAAGCTATTGAAGCTTCCGGCCGGAAGGGCATCGTAATCGTATCCAATGACGGCACGATGGATGCGTTCAATGCCATTAAGGATGGCAAAGTTGCGGGTACGATGGCGATCTATCCGAACCAATACGGGGAAGCTGCCGTCGCTACAGCGGTGAAGCTGGCGAAAGGCGAATCGATTGAAGCCAAGATCGAGCTTCCTTCCATTTTCGTATCCGCTAAGAACATCGATGAAGCCATTGCCGAATCCCAGAAATAATTTGAACTTTGAAAGAGGTGTGAAGCATGAAAAGAAGCGCGATTCTTAATCAAGACCTCAATGAGGTCATTGCCGGGATGGGGCATGGAGACTGGCTGCTCGTTGTAGATGCCGGCTTCCCGATACCCAATCATGTACGCCGAATTGATCTCGCCTTGCAAAAAGATGATCCGGATGTCGAGACAGTGCTGCGTTTGATCGCAGGAGATTTCATTGCGGAGAAAGTCTATTATGCATCGGAAGTTCCCACCTACAATAAACCACTGATGGAAAAAGTACATGCTATTTTTGACTGCTCCGTATTCGATACGCTGCCACATAAGCAGATCCTGACGGAGGCGGCGAACAAGGCTAAAGCGATTGTCCGTACGGGCGCGTTCGATCCGTACGGCAATATCATTCTCCAATCGGGGGTAGACGCCCCACAGTGGTTTTCGAAGCCTGGATTGGTCGTTCCGAATGAGTATAAAGATAAGGTTTGACCGATTAAGAACCAAGTGCCCAGAATCTATTGAGTAGACGGAAATAAAAGAGCGTATTAATAAAGCGGCTGCTGTTCCTGGTATTCAACCGGAAACAGCGGCCTTGTTTTTTCTAAAACCGTCACCAGAAAATGCTATCATGGTTTTTAGTTTAATGGACAATGTTTATTTCGAAGACGCGTGGACGGGGGAGCAGTAAGAGGCGACAAGCCAATACATTAGGAAGCCAAAATCTTGCGGTTTTCTTGCTTATTCGGTATTTTTAAGGAAAGTATTTACTAACGAGCTCCCGCAGTTTGTTTTCGAAAAATTCTGGAAAATATTCTATCGTTCAAGCTCAACAAAGCATCAGATGCTGAAATTTAATCAACGAAAGATGGACGAGTAAAAAGCAAGTCCAATAAAGACCCGAAAACTGGAGGATGCATGCATATGTCCGAACCGACAACGAAAAATTTTCAAAGTTACGATGATTTCTGGCCTTTCTATCTTTCACAGCACAAGAAAGCTTCCACACGTGCCTGGCACTTCCTCGGAACGACTTGCGTGTTCGCCTGCATTCTCGCGAGCTTCCTCTTCAAGTGGTGGCTGTTTCTACTCGCCCGATCATCGCGTATGGGCTCGCTTGGTTCAGCCACTTCTTCATCGAAGGGAACAAACCCGCCACTTTCGGTCATCCCGTGTGGTCCTTGAGGGCAGACTTCAGAATGTACGGGTATATGCTTATCGGTAAGCTGGGCAAGGAACTGAAAAAACACGGAATTGAGAGTGGAGTTATACGGAGTCAGGCTTACGCGGCCGGGGAGCAAGAGCGAGGTGATATCTGATGTGCAGAAACATTAAGACGTTATTTAACTTCGACCCTCCGGCTACGGAGGATGAAATACAGGCGGCCTCGCTTCAATTCGTGAGAAAGCTGTCGGGCTTCAACGAACCTTCAAAAGCGAACGCGGAGGCGTTTCATCTGGCCCGTCAAGGAAGTCGCAGGGGTCGCTCAGAAACTGCTGAGCTCCTTGGTAACCCAAGCCCCGTCCCGGAATCGCGAGGTAGAAGTCGAACGTGCCCGTGCTAAAGCCGTCAAAAGGTTCGGAACCAGGGAGAATTGAAGAAGGCCGGAGCTCCATTCTTGAGAGCTCCGGCCTTTCTTCAATTCAAAACGAGCTGCGCTGCGGCCTTCAATTCCTCAGCGGATGCGCCGGTCGGCCCGAGTGCCGTGAAATTCAGGGTGTGTCCTTGATTGTCCGGAGCTGACCAGAACAGCAGGGTATTATTCTTTACTGTTACAAACATGAATTCTTTTTGATCCTGGGTGAACATATCGACCTCGAGATTCGGATCCGCGGACAGCAAGAAGTTTGGATTCTTGTTGGACCCGTCATCCGTCATCACGGAAATCTCATAGGTTTCATTCTGGTCATTTTGAAAATACACGCTGACCTTCGCCATATTTTGTTCTACCTCAAACACCTTGCCCTCGGTGAATGCAAAACCTTGGGGAGGCTGCAAGTTCAAAGTCGCCAGCGTGGCAGGAAGTGCCCGGATGAATGAATCATAGTCGGAATACGATGTGGAGGGAACCCTTTCGACATTCGGATAATTTTTCAGGTCGTCAATTTTGACGCTGTGAACAACATTTCCCTGTGAGTCATGGAAATCAACGGTTTGACCGAACCACACCGTGCTGGCATAGGCGCCCCCCATGATAGACAGCAGCAAGACAAAGGTGATTACCGCTGCTTTATAACTGCGGGAAGACCATTGGCGCTGTGCCGGTACGGGATAAGGCTTTTGGTCAATACGGCTCATAACTCGGTCGGCAACATCCGCATTCGGAAATTTTTTCGTTGCTTGAATCAGTCTAGAAGCGAACTGGTTGTCGGATTCCATCGATCTCTTCCTCCGTCCATTGTTTTTTAATTTTGTTTTTAGCTCGTTCGAATTTTTTGCGCAACGAGGCGGCATTGCCATCCAAAATTACCGCCAACTCATCAAAGCTTTTATCCTCCAGAACCCTTAAGAGCACGATTTGCTTCTCTAGATCGGACAACTTACACAAATATTCCGTCATTTCGAACACTTCGTTCTCGATACTGAAAGAACCGGCAGGAGCAGGCTGCACCAAGTGCAGGATTTTGAGCCAGCCATTTCGTTTGCGCAGGATGTTCAAGTATTGGTTGTAGGCAATCTTATATAACCAAGCGGAGAAGCTGACCCGGGGTTCATAGTCGGGAAGCTTGCGGAACGCTTGCAAAAAGACCTCCTGAACCAAATCTTCCGCTTCCTGCCGATGTCTGAACAATGAATAAGCGTAGGCGAAGATTCGTTGCTGGTGCATTCGGATCAGATGCTCAAAATCTTTCGTGTCGCCATTCTTCACATTGGCGATCCACTGGGCTTCAACATCGAATTCTTGGCTGATAGCGCTGCCTCCTTTCCGGAATGGGGCCCCATTTGCTAGGTATAACACACGAGCTGCTTAAAATGTGACAGTCAGGGAACGATGCGATGTACATCATCGAATGTTATTGGAAGCATCACAGCCTCTTAGTTTAAAACCGGCTAAATATGATAGAATAATAGTATGAACACGAACAAACAACAACATGCGGTAACGCTGCCGAGAAGCAAGCAGAGAGTGATCAGGACTCCGCATAAGCGGACTGTCTCGCGTCGGTCTGCTCGTAAATCATTCAACATTTACAAGTTTACTATATGGGCTGTTCTGGCCATCGCACTTTTGCTGGTATGGAACCAGCTTCAAGCTATGTCACCGGTTGTGCCGAATATCCCCGCAAAGGATGTTCCTCCGGTTACCGGTTTGCATCCGGTTGTCGCACAGAAGAAAGCGGAGCTGGTTGCCTCAGCCAAGGAAAAAGGAATATCCGTAGTGATTACCGACGGTTTCCGCTCTAAGGAGCAGCAGAATGCGCTGTATCAGCAAGGCCGCAGCGATAGCGGCTTGGTCGTGACACAAGTCCAGGGCGGTTACTCCTACCACAACTATGGCCTGGCCATTGATTTTGCGTTACGCACCAAGAGCGGAGATGTCATCTGGGATCTGGAGTTTGACGGGAATCGCAACGGTCAAGCCGATTGGATGGAAGTTGTAGCTGTTGCGAAGCAGCTCGGGTTTTCTTGGGGCGGAGATTGGGAAGGCAGCTTTAAAGACTACCCTCACCTTCAAATGGATTTCGGCTACTCGATACAAGCGTTAAAGTCCGGCAAAAGGCCGCCCGTTGAGAGCCAACCCTAATCTCTATATTCCACACGAAAGGCCGCCTCTAGCAGGCGGCCTCTTCGTTTATATCTGCAAGTGTAAGAATAATAGGGCAATGATCGCTGCCTGTTACATCGCAATCTATTTGCGCATCGATCAACAACGAATTCAGTCTTGAAGACGCGAGAAAATAATCGATTCGCCATCCGACATTCCGCTGGCGCACGCCGGGCATATAAGACCACCAGGTATAGGCGTCAGTCCGTTCAGGATAGAAGTGTCTGAAGGTATCGGTAAATCCGGAATCTAGCAGGCGGCTCATCTTATCCCGTTCTTCCAAAGTAAAGCCGGAGTTGTTGACATTGGATTTGGGATTCTTCAAGTCGATCTCATGGTGGGCGACATTCAGATCGCCGCAAACAATAACCGGCTTATGTTCGTCCAGCTGCTCTAGGTAGCTCCGAAACCGGTCTTCCCATTCCAGACGGTAATCCAGCCGCGAAAGGTCACGTTTGGCATTCGGCGTGTACACGTTCACGAGATAGAAGTCTTCGAACTCCAGTGTGATGATCCGCCCCTCGGGTTCTTCATCTTCTTCCAAACCGTATCGCACCGAAAGAGGCTTTATTTTTGTAAATACAGCAGTACCGGAATATCCTTTCTTCAATGCGTAATTCCAATACTGATCGTATTGCTCGCTCTGTTCCAAGCTGATTTGTCCTTCCTGCAGCTTCGTCTCCTGAACACAGAATATATCAGCGTCCATTTCTTTGAAGTATTCGTTGAACCCTTTGTTCACACAAGCTCGTAAGCCGTTAACGTTCCAAGATATTAGCTTGATCATGCTTTTCCCCTTATCCCTGCCCTTTACTTGGCGCGCTTATTACGCATTGCAGCTAGCAGCTTAATTTGACCGCCGGAGTCTTCTATGAAATTCAGGTATTCGGCAGAGTCCACCCCATAAATCGCGATTTTTACTTCGGAATTGTAATGGACGCCCCAGCCGTATTTCTTTGGCAGCATCGAAGCGCGCATGCAGGGATGGGGCTTCTGAAACAGCTCGTCCCGAATTTGAGTGCCCCGGGATGATCGTTCATCTTCCGATATACTTTTATGCCGGAGATATACCTCGTAAATGAGATCGTCTCCTGTGTATGCATACGGATTTTCGGAGAGAAGATCATATTCGATAAAAGGCTTTGATTTTCGCTCCTTTTTGTCGCTCGGGATTACAGCGCCGGTTACGGGACAATCCGGGGAAACCGTAATAAATGTATCTACGTAGCTCATAAAATAAATTCACCGCCTCTTTTTCAGGGAGTGTTCATGCTTGCCCTCATTATATTCCAACAATACTGACAAATACAGTCAATAACTATGGTCAACCCACAGATCGGGATAATGAACTCAACATCCTAAGGAGGCAACAAATTGGACGAAAATCCTATGTATACAACGCCCAAAACGAACGGTAAATCCATCGCTGCTATGGTACTGGGTATATTATCGATTGTGGTTCCGTAAGCGGACGGGCGAACAAGGACGCGGCATGGCCATCGCGGGAATGGTCACCAGTATTATCGGCACGGTGCTGTATGCTATTATTCTGATATTCCTTACATTTGTGTTTGCCTTTTATGTAGATTCCAACGAGTTTAACGTATAACGAGAACGTCGCTGCGCTTGCCCGGCCATCAGGTCGGGTTTTTTGCCGACTTGTGATATGATACGGGTGTTGTTATGCACTCTTGCTAAAAAGAAGGTTATTATATGCATCTATTATCCGTTGAACATATAACGAAGAGCTATAGCGATAAAATTCTGTTTGAAGACGTGACGTTCGGCGTCGAGACGAATGACAGAATCGGCATTATCGGTGTGAATGGAACCGGTAAGTCCACCTTGTTGAAGGTAATAGCCGGAATTGAGCCTGCAGATTCGGGCGCGGTCACCAAGGGCAAGTTGGTTACCATTCGGATGCTGGCTCAGGATCCGGTATTTGCACCCGAGGAGACCGTGCTGGAGCATGTTCT
Source organism: Cohnella kolymensis (assembly GCF_000829465.1). Taxonomy (GTDB): domain Bacteria; phylum Bacillota; class Bacilli; order Paenibacillales; family Paenibacillaceae; genus Cohnella; species Cohnella kolymensis. The sequence continues at coordinate 62,073 of NZ_JXAL01000029.1, forward strand.
GGGCGGCGATATTCCGCAGCTGCAAGCGGTAAGGGAATATGCCGCGATCATGGAGGCGTTGGAGCGCAAACCCGATGATCCCGGACTGGAAGAGGCTCTCTTAACCGCCAATCAGAAAATGAACGAGCTCGACGCATGGCAGCTGGAAAGCGATGCGAAGACGGTACTTTCCAAGCTGGGCATTCGTAATTACGAGGATAAAGTATCGACATTATCGGGAGGTCAGCGGAAGCGGGTGGCTATGGCTGCCGCTTTGCTCCAACCGTCAGATGTGCTCATCTTAGATGAACCTACGAACCATATCGATAACGAGACTGTCGCTTGGCTGGAAGGCATGCTGCAGAAGCGGAAGGGCGCCCTTCTCATGATTACGCATGACCGCTATTTCCTGGACCGGGTCAGCAACCGCGTCATTGAGCTGGATCAAGGGAAAGCCTACTTCTACGAAGCGAATTACAGCCGGTTTCTGGAGCTGAAGCTGGAGCGGGAAGAGCGGGAAGCGGCAGCGGAATCGAAACGGAAAAACTTGCTCAGGGGCGAGCTGGCGTGGATTCGGCGCGGTGCCCAGGCCCGATCTACCAAGCAGAAAGCGCGCATCGACCGGTTTGTTGCGCTTAAGGAGCAGACGCCCAAGGCGTCCTCGGACAAGCTGGAAGTTACCGCAGCATCGACCAGGCTGGGCAAAAAAATCGTTGAGATCGATCATATCTCCAAACGGTTCGGTGAGCGCACGCTCATTCGGGATTTCAGCTATATCGCCGTGCCGGAGGACCGGGTGGGAATCGTCGGCCAGAACGGAAGCGGGAAATCTACTCTGCTCAAGCTGATCGCGGGCAAGCTCCACCCCGACCAAGGCAGCATAGAACTTGGCGCGACGGTGAAGCTTGGATGGTTCAGCCAAGAGCACGAGGAGATGGATGAGTCGCTTCGTGTGATGGAATATATACGGGAAGGGGCGGACCAGGTCAGAACGGCCGATGGTTCTACCTTGTCGGCAGGGCAAATGTTGGAACGGTTTTTATTTTCCCCATCCATGCAGTGGACACCCCTGTCCAAGCTCTCCGGAGGGGAGAAGCGTCGTCTGCAGCTGCTGAGGATGCTGATGAGCGCCCCGAATGTGCTGCTTTTGGACGAGCCGACCAATGACTTGGACATCGCAACGCTTACGGTGCTCGAAGATTACCTGGATGACTTCCCGGGTGTTGTGTTTATCGTATCCCATGACCGATATTTCCTGGACCGGACGGTTGACCGGATCTTGGCGTTTGAAGGCGGCGGGGTGATCACGCATCATACCGGCAATTATACCGACTATCAAGCTTATGCACAGCGGCAGGACACTACCGAACAACCCGCGCTCTCTTCCGCCCAATCTCCTGAGTCGTCAAAGCCGGAAGCCCGGGAAAAGGCGCTGAAGATGTCTTTCAAAGAGCAGAGGGACTATGAGCAGATCGACGGCTGGATCGCCGACGCGGAGCAAGAACTGAAGCAAATCGCAGATAAAATGGAAACAGCCAGCAGCGATTCCGCTCGTCTTCAGCAGCTGGCAGATGAGCAGCAACAGCTGGAGACGAAGCTGGAGCAGCTGCTGGAGCGTTGGACGGAGCTGAATGAGCTCGCCGAGAAAATTGTCGCGCAGAAGAAGAACTGATCGGAACGAGCCTGTGTAACCGCAGGCTCGTTCCTACGTATTAAAGGAATAAAAAAACCTTCCTGCATACGCAAGAAGGTGAATGGTTGAATCAAATGAAGTTTTATGATAAACTGATAATCTAGGCTTTTATAGTAACTTTTTACCCATCAATATCATCTTAGCACAATGCCACCATTTTGTCAATAATCACAGGCGGCATATTACAACGGTTATAGAACGGAGGCGCGGGGTTATGTCGAACGATGAACATACAGAATTCGATAAAGATACGATTCAGCAAAAGTTGAATGCACGCGATCAGAGTGAGTTCAGTCATGATGACGACCTTACACTGCCGCCCGGCACGAAAATCAACGACCCCGTCAGAATGTACCTGAAGGAAATCGGACGGGTGCATCTTCTTTCATCAGAGGACGGAGGTACAGCTCGCCAAAAGGATTGAGCAAGGGGACGAAGAGGCTAAGCGGCGATTGGCCGAAGCGAACCTGCGGCTTGTCGTCAGTATTGCAAGGCGGTACGTCGGCCGCGGGATGCTGTTTCTTGATTTGATTCAAGAGGGCAATATGGGTCTGATCAAGGCGGTTGAGAAGTTTGACTATACGAAAGGCTACAAATTCAGTACGTATGCTACGTGGTGGATTCGCCAGGCCATTACACGCGCAATTGCCGATCAAGCGCGCACGATCCGTATTCCGGTTCATATGGTTGAAACGATCAATAAGCTGATCCGCATCTCAAGGCAGCTTCTGCAAGAATTCGGGCGCGAACCCACTCCAGAGGAAATCGGCGAGAAAATGGAGCTCGATGCCGAAAAAGTTCGCGAGATTATGAAGATTTCGCAGGAACCCGTATCATTAGCGACACCGATCGGCGAAGAGAACGACTCGAATCTGGGCGACTTTATCGAGGATCAAGATGCGCTGGCGCCCGTCGATGCCGCAGCGTACGAGCTGCTGAAAGAACAATTGGAGGATGTACTCGATACGCTGACGGAGCGGGAAGAGAACGTCCTCCGCCTCCGGTTCGGGCTCGATGACGGCCGCACACGGACTCTTGAAGAGGTCGGCCAGGTTTTCGGCGTTACCCGAGAACGGATTCGCCAGATCGAAGCCAAAGCGCTGCGTAAGCTGAGACATCCAAGCCGCAGTAAAATGCTGAAAGATTTCTTAGAATAAGGAACCACTTGTCTGAAGCCCCGTATTAATGAGCAGGCTGGTACAGGAGGAGGAATTAGAAATGAATTGTCCGGTTTGTGAAGGCTCTCGAATGAGAGAAGTAGAGAAGGACGGCATTCTGATCGATATTTGTCCGACGTGCAAAGGTGTCTGGCTCGACCGTGGGGAACTGGATAAGTTGATGGAGGATGTACGGGAAGTACGGCAGGAATACAATGAGTGGTACTATACCGATTCAAAGCAGCCGCAGCCGGCGCCGAGGGTGCAGCAAGCTCCCCAGCAGCAGCCCTATTACGGTGACCAATCCCGCCATCATGATCACTCCCATCACCCGCACAAGAAAAAGAAGAAGAGCGTTATGGATGTATTCGGGGATTTATTCGATTGACCCCCGTAATAAGAGAACCCCACTTCCTGACTACAGGGAGTGGGGTTTTCATTATGACTGTCATTGGGTAACTAGAGAGACAAGGAGTAAAAAACAACAAAGGCCCGCATTAGCGGACCTTCGTTGTTTTACAGAAGTTAATCCGTTGCGGAGGCGACTTCAGGAGCTTGCACGGCTGTTTCCGGCGCTGCTGCATCGCTTTGTACGGCAACATCTGTCTTCAGAGCAGCCTCAGTGTCCTGAGGAGCAGTCTCGCTGTTGGCAGCAAGTACAACTTTCGGTTCGGTTGCAACTTTTAGATAAGTATTCGCGTCCATTACACGACGGGCGGTTACAAAACGCTTCGAATAATAAGAATCACCCAAGCCGGAGATGGTAACTCCCTTGCGGCTGGATGAGTGGGCGAAATTGCCGTCGCCTACATAGATCCCTACATGCGAAATTCCGCGCCCGCTCGTATTGAAGAACACAAGATCGCCTGGCCGCAGTTCATCCCGGGCCACTTTCATACCACGAGTTGCTTGATCTCTCGAAGTACGAGGCAAATTAACGCCGAGCTGCTTAAATACATACCCGGTAAATCCGGAGCAGTCGAAGCCGCTCTTTGTGGTTCCGCCGTAATCGTAACCGATTCCGATCAATTTCCCCACTGTTGTGTCCAATTTGGAGTCCGCGAAGGCACTGCCAGCTTGGAATGTAAGCAATAATGCAAGAGAAATCAAAGCAACCGACCATTTACGCAAAGCCGTGACTCCTTCCAATGCCTACGAGGTTAGCTGGAGGGTTCGGTTGAAGGTTCCCTATGGCTCCTGTGAAGCGAAGCCAATTCACCCGACTAAATGGTTCCCCCGTTTCCCGTTGCTCGGGAACTCGGCAGTTTTATAATACACAGCCTTACATATTCGCAAATTGTGACGAATTTCCTGCTGTATTAATATTAGAATTCGTTAATCTAACTCTCATAAACGGTTAATAAATCCCTCCTTTTTCTCATATTTTCCCGCCGATAATAACGTCAAACCCCGGTTGCAGCCCGTCTAAGAGCCGCAACCGGGGATGTCCCGGAAAATGTCGAATTGGGACGAGGCAACATTACAACTTTTGTTCGCGCCAAACCTGATATTGTGATGCGGCGGTCCATAAGGTAAGAAGTGAACGGATGAAATGAAATGCTTGATGCAGCGCGATGGCGAGGAAGCCTGACCATAGCAGCGATACGGTTGATGCCGCTGCCGATACGGCGATTCCAATGCCCAGCAAGATTAAGGTTACGGACAGAAGGGGGAGAGCCCGCCGCAGCGCAAGCATAAGGCCCTTCCAGATCCCTTCCCGGGATACAGCCCCGAATTGCATGAACTGGAACAACAAATGCAGAAGGAATCCCACACCGCCCAGCCCGCGGCGTACGGCAGCAGTCCCAGCAGCCAATCCCGAAGGGAAGCTTCTGAGAAGAACCGGTCTTTCGCCAAGGGAACCAGCCATCCGGCGGGAAGCAGAACAAGCAGGTTCTCCAGCCAATACAGCATCGTTACCGGTTTCCATGTCTGGCGGATTCCGGACAAAACTTTGGTTCCTTCTCCATCCGAGGCGTGGTGAAAAGAGTAATACACGCCTGCGTTCAATACGGGATTCAAGATCATCCTTACCAGAAGCAGTCCGCCGAGCATCCAGAGCACTTCATTCAGAAGGCCGGTTTTGATTAGACGGAACTGAGCTTCTATGAGGAATACATGAACCGCATCGGAGTTGGGATGTTCATCCGGAAAGCGTGACAGTATGGGAGTTACGACATTGTCGATGAACCGGTAGAGGAAAAATCCCCATAATAGGCGATACAGAAAAAGGAGAACCAATACATATCTATGCCGCAGAGTCATGTCCCATCCCTTTTTTAATAATCCGTTCATATTTACTCTCCTCACCACGCCAATGTTCCGAACAAACCTTCGATGATCTGAGTCAATCCGGTCGACCATCGGGTACGGACTTTCGCAGGCACTTCGGCTTTAAGGAAGTTGTTATACCGGTGATTGTCGAGCACGACATGATAACCCGGGTCAATGGCTGCGTATGCCAAAGGAGACGAAGAGTTCAGTTTTACCTGCACGTGATTCTGGACACCGTCCCATATCTTTCGCACGGTTTGCCCGTCCTCGAACCGGAGCCAGATCCCCACCTTGTGCGCGCTGCCTCCATATCGGCGGAGGAGCACGCGGCTTTCATAGCCGTTGTCGCTTTTTTCGCTGCTGATGTGCTCCACGGAATAATCCGTCATTTCCCCTCGCTGTACATGCGCTTGGAAGAAATCGTTCCATTTGGTGTTTGTGACTGTCTCCACGATTTTCTGAAAATCCGAAGAGGAGGGATGCTTGAACCGGTATTTCTGGTAATAAGTGCGCAAAATCTTGTTCATCACTTTCTCGCCTACCTGCCGCTCAAGTGAGTTAAGCACCAGCTTGCCTCGCAAATACACATTGTCGGCGTACGAGTCTGCAGAGGCATATCTCCATGAGAATTGCTCGAGCGGTTCCGGGTTGGTCATGTAGCTGGCTTCCATCGTGATATTAGGCACCAAACCGTAAATGTTAGACATGAGCTTGTCTTCGGTATAGGAGGTGAATCCTTCATCGAGCCAGGCTTCCTCGAATTCGTTCGTAGCGATAATGCCGTACCAATATTGATGGGCAATCTCATGCACCAGCGTGCGTTCAAGCTCATAGCCGGGATTATCGTCCCGGGCCGCAGCGCCGGTTACGAGCGTCGGATACTCCATGCCGCCCGCTCCGTTCCCCTCGGCCGGAGGGATCACGACAGACAGCGTGGAATAAGGATATTCTCCGTACCACTCTCCGAGCTTGGCCAGAGCGGATTTGGCCGCATGCATGTACCGATCCTTCAGTCTTTGTGACGTGTATCCAAATACAGCTTGATGCGTACCCCCGGCACTCCGACAGCGGAGAAGGAACTCTCGAAATATTCGAAATGCGGAGAGGCAGACCATCCGAAATCGTGCACATCGTCGGCATAGAACTGGAAGATTTTGCGTCCTTCAGAGACCGCAGGCGTCTTCGTCTGAAAGCCGGTCGCAGCAACCTTATACGTCTCAGGAACATCAATCCTGACGTTATAAATGCCGAAGTCCGAGTAAAACTCCGAGTTGCCGTGATATTGGTGCAAGTTCCATCCTTCTGAGGTTTTGCCTCTCATACCGACGGTTTCATAGACGGCAAGCTTAGGAAACCATTGGCCCGCCATGATGAAGTCGCCGGCTTTACCCATTCGAGCGAATACATCGGGAAGCTGTACGGTAAAATGCATGCGAAGAGTAACGGACGAGCCGGGCTTGACCGCCTGCGGAAGACGGAGTGTCGTAAGCGTCCGGTCATTCACGTTACCGTCATCCGGCTGCACATACCGCATACGCGGCAGAAGGGTTTCACCCTGTTCAGTCGTTAACGAGGTGATTTGCATACTGCCGGTGCTTCCATTTTTCATTTTGTCACCGCGGAGTTGTCCGCCCGTCTCTTTGAGGAAAGTGCTGCCCGGAGAGAAAGCGTTCGGATACAAATGGAAATACAGATCGGTGACGGATTTGCGGCCCGGATTTTTCCAGGTCACGGTTTGCTGCCCGGTTAACGTTCCGTTGTCGCCAAGCACGACGGAAATGTGATACTCCGTTACCCGGTTGCTGAGCACGACGGGTTTCGGCTGCATCGGAGCATCCTGTGCGGGATCGACCTTGGTTTGACGGCAGAAGGCGGAGCGGCAGCCGGTTGTTCGGACAATGCGGAAGCGGGCAGGGCATATTGATTCACCCAGGCATCGGCAAAGCCGAAATGAACGGAGAATACAAGCACAGCAGCGGCAGCGATATACAAAAGCATTCGCAGCAAGCGGCGTTGGGGCATACGGATTACCCTCCCGTTGACAAGCATCTACGGCATGTATATGTTGGTTGTCCGAAGATTATATCTGTGCAGCGGGAGGAAGTAGATTAACGAAATTGGAAAATGTTTTATGTTTCCATTCCGGGGTTATTTATTTCTGAGGTTTGTCCATTCAGAGCGCAAAATTTGCAACTTAGCATGCCGATTCTGCTTTATTTGAACAGCTTCGACATTGTTCTCCCCGGTGTTTGTGCAAACGTTGTCATTCTCTTGTCAATACGCTGTTAATCGAGTAGGTACGCGTGTTTGGGCATAATTGACAGGGGGTTGCGGATACCGTTATTATAAAAACCAACAATTAGCAAACGCTTTCATATACCTTTTGATGAGCTATTCATCGGCGTAAACTAAGGGCTTATGAGTGTTTGCCTTTATTATCGCATTTGTGCAAACGTTTGCGCAGATGAGGGGGTGAGATGAACAGACGGATTCCTGAGTATGCCGACGCGGCGTTTAGGCGGAAATGATTCAGGTGCGCTGTGTCACCATGTTAGTGCAAGGATTTCAGCCATAAATTTCAAGGAGGTTCATTACGATGAGGTTTGGTTGCAGAAGCAAGAGAGCGTTATCCGTCTTCATGATTCTTGCTCTTGTTATGTCATGCGTAGCAATGACAGGGCTTAGTGCCGCCGCTGTACCTACAAAAGTTGTGCTGGTCGGGGACTTGCAAACCGAGCTGGGCAATGGCACGGATTGGGACCCGTCCTCTACGGCTACCGAGATGGTCAACATGGGCGACGGATTGTATAAATTCACCGGCAGCTTGCCTGCAGGCAGTTTCGAATACAAAGTCGCTCTTAACGGCAACTGGGATGTGAGCTACGGCTTCGCCAGCTATACCAACCCTGCCGGCGTCGAGAGCAGCGGAAATATCAAAATCATATTGGACGCCGCTTCAACAGTAACTTTCTATTATAACGACAATACCAAAAAAATCGCGGATTCTACCTACTACAACCCGATATCGGCGGATAAGCTTCCACGTGTCGTCGGAGATTTGCAAACGGAGATCGGCGACGCGCTCGACTGGTCCCCTGCTGACGCCAAAGCACTTATGTATGATCCTGATTTTGATAATGTGTATTCGGTCACCGCAAATGTCCCTATGGGAAAATATGAATATAAAATTATTCTGGGGACGGAATGGTCCACGGACCGCAGTTATCCTGCAGCCAATAACGCGTTAAGCCTGCCGGCCAAGGTTCCTGTGACATTCTATTACAACGCCGGCAACAATGACGTCACCGCACAATTTTCCGTACCTCCGGATTCATCGAGTCCTGTTCCCGCAGGACATCTTCGTATTCACTACAATAGAACGGACGGCAATTATACCCATTTAGGCTTATGGATGTGGAACGATGTTGCGGTGCCTTCCACTCCTTGGCCGACCGGCGCCACGGCATTCCCGGACGGGCAGAAAGACAGCTATGGCGTGTATGCTGACATTCCGCTGAAGGATAACGCCAAGAACATAGGATTTCTCATCGTAAACCGGACCAACGGTGAGAAAGACGGTGGAGATAAATCCTTTACATTGAGTTCACCGGCCGTGAATGAAGTGTGGATCCGACAAGGGTCGGACGTCGTCTATCCGTATGAACCTGTAGACTTGCCGGCCAACACAGTAAGGATTCATTACGAGCGGACAGATAACAATTACAGCGGCTTGGGCTTATGGGTATGGGATGATGCTGCCTCGCCTTCGATTGTTTGGCCTTCGGATGCCGTCCCTTTCAGCGCGGAGCAAGTGGATCGCTACGGGGCTTATTTGGATATTCCGCTGAAAGCCGCGGCCCAAAAAATAGGCTTCCTGGTCGTGAATCGGACCACCGGTGAGAAAGATGGCGGCGATAAAGCTTTTAATCTGCTGGATCGTTACAATCGACTATGGATCAAGCAAGGGGATAACACCGTCTATGTCTCTCCGTATGGAGAGGTGCCGACAGGGATTGTTTCTGCAGAAGTGTTGTCCGCAAGCAAAATTCTGCTTAACTTTACAATGACAGCCGGCCTCGACCCGATAGCGTTGAAAGATGCGATCAAGATCACGGACAAGAACGGGGCTGCGGTCAGCATCGATAGTGTGTTAATCACGGGTCCGACAACGGCAGAGGTCATAGCCGCCGTTAATTTGGACAATGTCCCGTTAAGTGTTACGTATGCCGGCAGAACCGTATCGGCGGCCACAGGCTGGCGAATGCTGGACGAATTGTATCAATACCAGGGTAATGACCTCGGAGCCGTATACAATGCAGGCAGCGTCACCTTTAAACTTTGGGCGCCAACCTCAAGCAATGTGGTCGCCAATATCTACGATAAGGCAGACTCTACCCTTTTAGTTAAGAGCATCGATTTGGTTAAAGGAGACTCGGGTGTGTGGTCGGCATCTCTGTCCTCCGCGGAAGCCGGTGTTACAGACCTTGAAGGCTATTACTATCAATACGAAGTGACGAATAACGGTGCGGTCAAAAAGGTGCTCGATCCCTATGCCAAATCCATGGCGGCATTTACCGTTAACACGGCGGGGCAGCCGGGAGCAGCCGGAGACACGGTAGGCAAGGCGGCAATCGTCGATCTGAGCGGCACCGATCCGGCCGGCTTCGGATTTGCCGATATCGAAGGGTATCACAAAAGAGAAGATGCGATTATTTGGGAAGCCCACATACGCGATTTCACATCGGATCCCTCGATCGAGGGCGAGTTGGATGCGAGATGGGGCTCTTACGATGCCTTTAAAGAAAAGCTCGACTATATCAAATCTCTCGGCGTGACTCATGTGCAGCTGCTGCCCGTAATGGCTTGGTATTACGGCGACGAGACACAGATGGGAACCAGAGAGAGTGACTACTCCGCGCAAGGCAATGAATACAATTGGGGGTACGACCCTCACAGCTATTTTTCACCTGACGGCGCATACTCTCTTAATCCTGCAGATGCTGAACTGAGGATCAAAGAGCTGAAGGGCCTGATCGATGCCGTTCATGAAGCCGGGATGGGCGTTGTTCTCGATGTTGTCTATACCCATATGGCGAAAGCGGATTTGTTGAATGATATCGTGCCTAACTATTATGCGTTCCAGGATGCGAACGGCAATTTCCTCGGGGATTTCGGGAACAACCTGGCGACAAGCCACAAGATGGCGGAAAAGCTCATGATCGACTCGGTAAAATATTGGTTCGACGAGTACAAAATTGACGGCATGCGTTGGGACATGATGGGAGACGCAACGAACGACTCCGTGCAGAAGGCCTACGATGCCGCGGCAGCTATCAATCCGAACGCGTTATTCATCGGTGAGGGTTGGAGGACCTTTAAAGGCGGAATCGCAGATCCTTCTCTCGCGGGCAAAGGCGCCGACCAAGACTGGATGGATAATACGGACAATGTGGGTGTGTTCTCCGATGAGATCAGGAATGAATTGAAGTCCGGCTTCGGCTCTGAAGGCGAACCGAGATTTATTACGGGCGGCGCCCGGAGTATCCAGACGATCTTGGATAACGTCAAAGCGCAGCCGGGCAATACACCTGATGACGATCCGGGGGACATGGTGCAGTACATCGAAGCGCACGATAATTTGACGCTGTACGATGTTATCGCTCAGACCATCAAGAAAGATCCTTCCGTGCCGGAGAACGACCTTGAGATCCACAAGCGGGTCCGTCTGGGCAACACCCTGATCTTGACGTCCCAAGGGACGGCGTTCCTGCATGCCGGTCAAGAATACGGCCGTACCAAACAGTGGTTGGCGGACGGGGTACCGGAGCAGAAATACACGCAATTCAAAGACGCGGCCGGCAATCCGTTCGGTTATTTCATTCATGATTCTTACGATTCCTCGGATGCGGTCAACAAGTTTGACTGGGAGAAAGCAACCGATGCCGTCCGGTTTCCGGTCAACCATGTAACGAAAGAATACACGGTGGGCCTGATGAAGTTGAGAAAGTCGACGGACGCATTCAGACTCGGCGACAAAGAACTGGTAAACTCGAATGTTACGCTGCTATCCGCGCCGGAAATCGGGGCTAACGATCTGGTCATCGGTTATAAAAACAGAGCCACAGATGGAACCGGCAATTATTATGTATTTATTAATGCGGACAATGCAGCAAGAAAGCTGAGTCTCGCTGAGGATTTAACCGCTGGCACGGTGTTGGCGGATAACGACGAAGCAGGGATTGCGGAAGTTTCGGCTAAATCAGGATTCGAGCTTACGCCGGCTTCGATTACTCTCGAGCCTTTGACGGCTGTCGTTATTAAAACGGAGGCTGCCGCGCCGGAACTCACCGCGATTGAACTGGACAGCAGCGCCTACACGCTGCAGCCGGGCGGCACTCACCAAACGCAGGTATTCGCCAAATACAGCGACGGCAGCAGGAGAACGGTAACCGGTCAGGCTGTCTATACCACCGACCGGCCTGAAGTGGCCGCTGTAACAGCAGGCGGTTTGGTCCGAGCCGCGGGCGCCGGAACAGCGACTCTTACCGTCACCTTTGAGGGGAAAACAGCGAGCATTACGGTAACGGTGATCACCGAAAAGCGCTTCATCCAATTCAATTACATCCGTCCGGATAAGGATTATACCGATTGGAACCTTTGGGTATGGAACACGGGAGTCAGGAACGACCAGATTGATTTCCAATCGTTCGAGAATGGCATAGCCAGCGTGATGATCGAGATTGCGCCGGATGCGACGAATATGGGATTTGTTCTGCGGAAAGGGACCAATTGGGACACGGCTAAGCAGGATATCCCGGACGATCGGATGATTCCGCTGACACATGGAGAAATGTTCACCAAGGTTAACGTGACCAGCATGGTCAGAGAGCTAGAGATATTGCCGAGCATCGAGGGACCTGTGCTTGACGACGGGAACATTACATTCCTGTACCGCGACGATGCGCTGTTCCGAAGCGGACAAATGAGCGCGATCAGCAGTGCCAAGGTGAAAGTGGCCGGTGTGGAGCATGAAATGATCTATGACTCCGCCAAAGAGTGGTATACCTATACGCTCGAGAATGCGGAGAATGGAACTTATGAATACAGCTTTATTGTGTCGAGAGACGGCGTAACCGAGGAGATACTCGATCCGAAAAACACGGTCGACGGTAAATCGGTTGTGGTCTTCCATAAACCGGCCGTAACCATCGAGACGAGCGTTAATCCGGCAGCCATATCGAGTAATGAAAGTGCGGTACTTAGTGTAAGCGCATCTACACCTGAGAATGTCACTTACAAGGAAGGTTATATGGACCTGACTGAGTTAGGCGGCCCCGCCAAAGTCAATTTCGACACCGAACTGATGGCCCAGTCGATCTCGGTCAAGGATACGATTGGAGCCGGAATGAAGAATGTCCCGGTGACACTGGTTGACCAGTTCGGCAACAGACATACACACACCGCGTCTGTAACCGTTAAAGCGAGAACGAATGCGGACAGCCGCGATTTTGACTGGGATGAAGCGCGCATTTACTTCCTGCTGACCGACCGTTTTTCGGATGGTGACAAGAAAAATAACGAAGGAGTGGATAAAAGCCACCTGGAAGCCTATCATGGCGGTGACTTCCAAGGGCTGATCGACAGGCTGGAGTATCTTGAGAAATTGGGCATCAATACGCTTTGGATCACTCCAATCGTCGATAACATCGATTTCAACAAGGGTGTGGATTTCGGCGGGAAGCAATACGGATATCACGGCTACTGGGCGAAAGACTTTTCAAAGCTTGATGAGCACTTGGGAGACATGAAGACTTTCCAAAAGCTGATTGAGAAAGCCCATGACAAAGGCATCAAAATCATGGTGGATGTCGTGCTGAATCATACCGGGTACGGATTGAAGCCGGATGACAACCGGCCAGGCATAACCCAGGCTGATAAAGACCGGTTCTCCGGCATGCTGAGAACGGATGGGGTGAGCGCCGACACGAATCCGATCAAAGGGGAACTGGCAGAGTTACCTGATTTCAAAACGGAGGAAGCTGCCGTACGCGAGAAAATTATCGCTTGGCAAACAGGCTGGCTGGAGCGAGCCAGAACGAAACGCGGCGACACGATCGACTATTTCCGTGTGGATACCGTCAAGCATGTGGACAGCACAACATGGAAGGCGTTCAAGAATGCGTTGACCGCGATCAATCCAGCGTTCAAAATGGTCGGCGAATTCTTCGGAGCGACCGCGGACAATAACGGCGGCACATTGCGCAGCGGTCAAATGGACGGTCTTCTGGACTTCGGCTTCAAAGACAAAGCCAGAGATTTCGCTAACGGCAGCATAGATGCGGTTGACGCTTATCTCTCAGATCGTGAAGCGAAGCTCGATAACACAAGCACGATGGCGCATTTCCTGAGCAGCCATGACGAGAACGGGTTCCTGTCTCACTACGTGAATGGGGATAAGGGTAAGCTTAAGGTCGCGGCAAGCCTGCAAATTACAGCCAAAGGCCAGCCGGTCATCTATTACGGTGAGGAGTTAGGGCGGTCGGGCAGAAATGCAGGTAACATGGGGGCAGGAGAATTCAGCGAAAACCGCGGGGATATGCCGTGGGATCAGCTGCGGGCGGAGAGAGCCCTTCATGATCATTACGAGAAGCTGCTGAACATCCGTGCCAAGTTTTCCAAGGTATTCTCCAAAGGCGTTCGAACAAAGCTTGGCGGTTCGGATGCAGAAGGCTTCATGGCTTTTAACAAGCATTACGGTAACCAAGACGTGGTGACTGTTATTAACGTTAAGCCGGACAGCAAATCAGTGACGATTGCAGTACCTTTCACACCGGGTGCGCGCGTCAAAGATCAATACAGCGGTAAGGTGTACATTGTAAAGCAGAATGAACAGATCACGGTGGCTGTTCCCGGTATGAACGAAGGCGGTACGGTAATTCTCAGCCAACTTGGCAAAGGAAAATAAACAAAGGCACTCCCGGCATCCGGGAGTGCCTTTACTTCAGCTATTGGATGAGAGGACAATCGTCTCCGCTTACAAGCAACGTCAAGCGATGCAGCGCCCGCGTGCAGCCTACATACAGCAGCTTAGCGTCTTGCGGATTGAGCGAGTAACGCTGTTTATTGACATTTGCAAGCAGCACCGCGTCAAATTCCAGTCCTTTGGACAAATAGACCGGCACGACGGTAACACCGCCGCGGTACTGCCGCTGTCCCGCCGAAATAAGGTTCGCCTCGATCCCTGATTGCAGCAGCTGCTCGTGAAGCTGTATGCACTCCGGCTCGGTGCGGCCTATTATTGCGATTGTCCGCATTCCCCGCTGCCGGTTGCCGTGAATGAATGCCGCAATCCGGGAGTTCTGCTCGTCCTTAGCTGTGAACGAAGTAATCTCGACCGGTTCTCCACTCCGAAATACAGGTTGTGCGGCCGGCAGTCCCGTATCGGTAAAGGGCAGGATGCGGTTGGCGAATTCGATGATCTCAAGTGTAGAACGATAGCTTTGCTGAAGAACGTGATAGGAGCTTTGCTCTGCCGTGAATACAGCCGACAGTTCCTGCCATCGCTCAATTCCCCGATAGGCGTGAATCCCTTGAGCCAAGTCTCCGAGAATCGTAAAAGAAGGCTCATTCATGAACTCCCGAAGCAAAGCGATTTGGAAGGGTGAGACGTCCTGCGCTTCATCTACTACAACGTGGTCGAAGGACTGGTTTTGGGCTCCGTTAAATCTGTAATGGATCCAGACCAGAGGGCCCAGGTCTTCCGCCATCACGATCCCCTTCTTGAGATAGCTTTGCGAAGCATCCGCAACGGGCTTCGGAATGGCATGTTCACGATCTGCGGCAAATATAGATTTGTAGAAAGACAGAGCTTCCGTGCTGGGCAGCTTGTTCATAAAGGAGCGAAGGCGCTGCTTGCCTGTCTTGCTTTTCTCTTTGCGAATCTTCGGATCACCTATTCCTGTCAGCTGCATCTCCAGCCACCGGTTGATTCTTGCCGCGAGCCGTTCTCTGCGGAGAGCCAGCGGGTAATGCCGGTACTCCACTTCAAACCACTCCCTGATCATTCTGCCGGGCAATACACGGCCGTCCCACGCTTCGAACGGCTCATCCCGCAAGAACGTTTTCTCATATATCCGAAGCTGTTCGTCCAGCCATTGTTTAAATGCAAGAGACCCTTTGAATCTACCGGGCGTATTTTCTTCGATTTCAGGCCGTTGCCCCTCGAGCGAAAACCACAGCTTTCCTTCCGCTGAACTGTCCTGCAGCTTGATATGTTCGCCAAGCAGCTCCAGCGCCCAATCAGCGAACGTCGTCTGACGCACATTGCCGACTCCAAGCTCGGGCAGCACGCCTGAAATATAATCCAGAAACATCGTATTGGGCGCGAAAATAATCATTCGTTCCGCACGAACCTGCTCACGGTATTGGTAGAGAAGGAAGGCGAGCCGATGCAGCGCAACGGTCGTTTTACCGGATCCTGCAGCCCCTTGAATGATAAGAGCTTTGCTGCGCGGGGCGCGTATGATGCGATCCTGCTCGGCTTGAATGGTCGACACGATGTCGCGCAGCCGGTTGTCTTTCTTTTCCCCCAGCCGATACAGCAGAAACTCATCGCTCACACCGAAGTTGTCGCCGCCGCGCTCGTAGCTGTCTACAACACGTTCCAGCGTTTTGTCCCGGATCGATAGATTTCGCTTACGGAATATATCGCCCTGAATGGTACCATCCGGCGCTTCATAAGAGACGGGATCTTCACCGCCGGTAAAAGTATAGAAGAGACTGGCCACCGCGCCCGCCAATCAATAATATATGGCTGTCCCGTATCTTTGCGGTCAAGGCCGCGTTTACCGATATACATAGGAACCGGCTCCGGCTTGCCTTCCTCCTGGAAATCAAGCCGCCCGAAATACGGTTCTGCGCCCAGCAGAGCAAGCCTCTGCCGCGTTTCCTCGCGTTTCGCCTCCAGCAGCTGTTCCACGTAATCTTGGCCATAATAGACAGGTCCGATTTCGGAGCGCTGCCGCTCAATTTCGCTCAGGGTATGTCCCAGCCGTATTTTCTCTTCTTCAAAAGGATCGGGCTGTGTATCCAACGTCGTCGCCTCCTCGGGAAAATGATGACTTCCCCTATTGTGAAGCATTTTCCAACAAAACAATAGACTTATGTTTTCGGTTTTGATATGATGTTGAGTATAGGGTTACCCAAAAAATACAGAACATACGTTCCTGTCATTATGCACGATAGAAGAAGCGGGCAAGATCTCTATGTAGGGGATCGAATCCGGTTTTTTCATTTATATCCCCTTAGTTGGAGGCTAAACACCATATGGAAAACCAAGATAAGCCGGTCGAAAAAAAGAAGCTGTCCCTTAACGTCGTAAGTAATAAAGAGCATAAAGGTTTCGGCGCCGGAACAATCGATTTGAGCCAGGTTTCCTGCGTGATCATCGACCGGGGAGAAGCTTACATCGATGTTGGAGCCATGCACGCCAAGAGTAAGATTGAGAAGGGTATCAAATTTTCTCCGAACAAAGAAGATGTGCCGAACGGCGTCCTGCCTGGATCGTGTGGGTTGCTGTCGACCGCAACGAGGAAGGCAGCTATTATGCCGGCGCAGCTTCATGCGAGATGCTGATCGATGAGGAAGCCAGAAGGGGCTGGAAGATCCTCGCCGAACATGTGAACCGGCTGGATGCCTCGTTGAAGCGAAAATACATGCTGGATAATATCGGAGCCGAAGAGAAAGCCGCACTGCGGAAACTGCTGACCGAGAACAACGCGGAGTGGTGGGATCGCTCCCCTCAGGCGCTTAAAGATTTATTGGCTTAAATATGAATAGGGTTGTTTCCTTGTCCTTCGGACACCGGGAACAACCCTTTTTATTTGCTACACGCCCCACCAATTGCGCAGCTGGTGCCACCAGGAGCGGTCTTTGGAATCGGACTGATGCTCCTCCTCCTCCGGGACACCTCCATGCACATTGCATATGTCGACGGGCTCGGTTCCGGCAAGGAACGTTTCGAGAACGGGATTCGGACAGCCTGGTGCGGCCAGCAGGTCGGTTGTCGGATCGATGTAAACATTAACGACGCCGTCCGCCATAGGAAATTCATGCGGAGGAATTCCTTCAAGCGCCGCTTCCGTAAACTCCGCGAATATCGGTGCCGCCCGATGTGCTTCACTTGAGTTTATCGCTCTCCCGCGGTCATACCCGACCCAAACCGCGGTCGCGAGTTCCGGTGTGTAACCGACAAACCAACCGTCCGAGGCGTGGTGCCCGTCTTGCCTGCAACCGGACGCTTGAGCAGAGAAGAGACTCGATGAGCGGTGCCGCCCCGGTCGAATACACTTTCCAACAGATGGGTGGTTACATACGCCAACGCGGGAGTAACTACGGGTTCCTCGCGTGGGTGCGCCTCGTAGAGGACTTTGCCTTGGCGGTCTTCAATACGCATAATCGCGATCGGCTCTATTTTTCGTCCTTCATTGGCAAACACGGCGAAAGCGGATGCCATCTCCATAGGGCTCACCGGAAAAGTTCCAAGCGCAAGCGAGGGGACAGCCTTGAGCGATGACTTGACGCCGAGCTTTCGGGCCATGGAGATCACTTCTTCCGGGCCTACCTGCATGATCGTATTGACGGCATAGATGTTGTCCGATGAGGCGATCGCTTGGCGCAAGCCGATATTCTCATGAAAGTACCGGTCGTTGTAGTTGCTTGGACGATAGAACTGGCGGTTGTTATCAAAATAAAACAGCGTCGGTTCGCTGAGGTACTTTGTTGCGGGGGTCACCGTGCGCTGCTCCAAAGCGGCGGCATACAGGATCGGCTTAAAGGACGAACCTGGCTGACGGGTATTCGCAAACACGCGATTGAACTGGTTCTGCCGATAGCTTCGCCCCCCGACCATCGCTTTGATATGACCGGTGCGGGGGTCGAGGGACACCAGTGCCGTCTGCAGCTCGCCGCTGGCGCCGACGAGCCCTTTCTTGACGGCAGCTTCGGCCTGCTTCTGCATGTTCATGTCGAGCGTGGTGTAGATGCTCAGGCCGCCTTCGTTGATCAGCCGATCTTCAATGCCTAACCGTTCAACCGCAATTTTTGTAATATAATCCGTGAAATAAGGTGCCGGGCGGTCCGGTTCTTCAGGCAGCGGTTGAATGTTCAGCTGCTTAACCGCCGCTTTCGCCGCCTGCTGCTTCGAGATTTGGCCTGTTTCGAATAATGCATGAACGACCTGGCGCTGGCGGTCTCGCGCCCCTTGAGTGCTCAAGTGCGGCGAGTAATACCGGGGTCCTTTGGGAATGCCTGCCAGCAAGGCGCTCTCGGCAATGGACAGCTGCTTGGCCGGTTTATTGAAGTAAAGTCGGGAGGCGGCCTCCGCGCCATAGGCACCGTGCCCATAATAAATTTCGTTCAAATAGAGCTCCAATATTTCGTCCTTCGTGTAGGTTTGTTCCAACCTCGCTGCGTACCATGCTTCTTTCAGCTTACGTGACCATGTCCGTTCATGAGACAAATAGAGATTCCGGGCAAGCTGCTGCGTGAGCGTGCTTGCTCCTTGCTGCCTGGACAGATGCCGCACGTCCACCCAAGCCGCCCGGATGAGACCGCGCCAATCCACGCCGGCATGCTCGTAGAATCGGCGGTCTTCCACTGCAAGTGTCGCTTTGATGAGCCATGGGGAAATGTCGGACAGCTTCACGAAACGGCGGTTCACCCCGCCCTGCAAGGACGCAATCGTATTGCCGTCGGCATCGATTATTCGGGTGGCCTGCATGGCGGAATCGGCGGGCAGATCTCTGAATTTCAGCAGCACGAAGCCTGCTCCGGCAGCGAGTAGAAGGACGGCCAGCGTTAACCAGCCTAGCTGGCGCCGCACTTCAGTCCATAGCAGGCGCAATCGTTTGTCTTTGTTATTTTTCGAATGATACATGAGGATGCCCCTTTCCTGCTCTTAAAGCGATACGCCTGATGTGGAAGAGAATGGTTACTCCTCTTAGTATGGAAAAGGTATCCGGCCGCTATTCCACGCAGATTTTATATAATGCTTCATGTTTGGTACAATATAGCGGTGGAATCAATCACGATGGAAAGTAGGGATCTCATGTCTTCCATGGAACTGTGGTATACGGAGAAACAGACCGAGAACTTCGGTATTACAATGAAAATCAACAAAACACTCGTCCACGAGAAAACGGACTTTCAAGAGCTTGCCATGATCGAAACGGAAGAGTACGGCACGATGCTGGTTCTGGACGGAATGGTGATGACCACCGTTAGAGACGAATTTGTCTATCATGAAATGGTTGCTCATCCGGCGCTTTTCACGCACCCGAATCCGGAGCAGGTGCTCGTCGTTGGCGGCGGGGACGGCGGAGTCGTTCGGGAGGTGCTGAAGCATCCGCAGGTGAAAAAAGTGGTGCTCGTCGATATCGACGGCAAAGTGATCGAATATTCCAAGCAATACTTGCCTTCAATCGCCGGCAAGCTTGACGATCCACGCGTACAGGTACTCGTTAATGACGGGTATATGCATATCCATGAACATAAAAATACATACGACGTGATCATGGTCGATTCGACGGAACCGGTCGGTCCTGCAGTAAACCTGTTCACGCGCGGTTTTTATCAAGGGATCTACGATGCTTTGAAAGAAGACGGGATTTTCGTGGCGCAAACGGACAACCCGTGGTTTAAAGCGGAACTCATCCAAAGCGTCAACCGCGATGTCAAGGAAGTGTTCCCGATCGTTCGAGTCTACTGCGCGAACATTCCGACGTACCCAAGCGGACTATGGACGTTCACAATGGGCAGCAAAAAGTATGATCCGCTCGCGGTGAACGAGAATGACATTCCGGAGCTCGATACCAAATACTACACACCGCGTTTGCATAAAGCGGCATTCGTTCTTCCGAAATTTGTGGAGGACTTGACGAAGTAAGTACGACCGAACGTGCGGTGCTATGCGCTCGCAGTTCGGTCGTAACGACAGCACTTTTACAGCGGCAAAGGAGATTTTTTCATGCGTTTAGATCAAGCCTATTCCGGCAACGTATTCATTTGCAGTTCTGACGACTATGAGGCCTCGAAAGCCGTTATTTACGGCATGCCGATGGATTACACCGTGTCCTTCCGGCCCGGTTCCCGCTTCGGCCCGGGCAGAATCCGCGAAGCATCCGTCGGGCTCGAGGAATACAGCCCGTACTTGGATAAGAACATTCTGGATCTGGCCTACTTCGATGCGGGAGATTTGCTGCTGCCTTTCGGCAACGCAGCGAAAAGTCTGGACATTATCGGCGACTATGTAGGAGGAATCCTGGCCGACGGCAAAATGCCTGTCGGACTGGGCGGAGAGCATCTTGTGTCTTGGCCGGTGATCCAGCAGGTATACAAGAAGTATCCGGATCTGGCCGTCATTCATATCGACGCTCATGCGGACTTGCGTGAACACTATGAGGGGGAGCCTCTGTCCCACTCCACACCGATCCGCAAGGCGGCGGAGCTGATGGGCGGCAGCAATATTTATCAGTTCGGTATTCGCTCGGGTTCCAAGGAAGAATGGACGTACGCCAAGGACAAGGGTATCCATTTCCATCCGTTCGACGTCGCTGAGCCATTGAAGAAGGAGCTTCCTTCACTCGCAGGGCGTCCGGTCTACGTTACGATAGACATAGACGTGCTCGACCCTTCCGCCGCACCGGGAACAGGCACCACCGAAGCGGGTGGAATCACTTCTAAAGAGCTGCTCGAAGCGGTGCACGCAATCGCCCGTTCCGGCGTGAATGTCGTGGGCTGTGATCTGGTTGAAGTCGCGCCGATCTACGACCCGACCGAAATGACTCCGATCGTCGCTTCCAAAATCATCCGTGAAATGCTGCTTGGATTTGTAAAATAAATTGTAGCAGCCCCTGTTGCAGCCTTCGAGGCGAGCGGCAGGGGCTTTTGTTTTGTGAAACTCGCGCCGATACTGAACTGGAAAAACGCCATCTAATTTTGGGTTCATTTACAATCGCCTGTCGTACCATTTGAATTGCCCATAGGTTCTGTATATATTATTAACAAGGGTTTAGTGATTGGGAGAGGGACAGATGCCGGACAAACGCAGCGTAGCCGTCGATTTTCAAAGCCGGCAGCAGGATGGAAGTATAGAGCGGTCAGTCATGCACGGTGAGCTCCACCGCTTGGTGACAGGTTGGGTGCTCACCTGCGCGGAGCCTGCGGATGACAGCGGCGCGGGCGCGGCAATGACATTGATCGTTCACGAGCGGGAGCTGCGGCTGCGGCGAAGGGGTGCGTTCTCATTCGAGCAAGTTTTCCTGCTGAACACTTCGGTGCAGGGTTTCTTGGAAACGCCATATGGCCCTCATGATGTAAATGCGCTGACGCACGGGATGGATATCCACCTGTCGGAGTCCGGCGGCGTCATTGAATGGAAATACGACTTGCTGATGCAAGAGCAAACAGTCGGAACCTTTGAAATCCGGCTGGATATTCGGGAGGAACAAGCGGTATGAATGTAATGGAACGATTGCACGCCGGCGTGAAAGAAGCGCTGGCAGATGCGGTGCTGGAAGCGGGCTTTGTCTCTTCCCGGGATGAACTGCCGCCGATTGTGCTGGAGGTGCCTAAGGATAAAACCCACGGCGATCTCGCAACCAATCTGGCGATGCAGCTGACCAAGATCGCAAAGAAAAACCCTCGGCAAATTGCCGAGGGAATCGTGGAGAAGCTGGGCAGTGGCAAGGCTTCCATCGAATCGGCCGAAATTGCGGGTCCGGGCTTCATTAACTTCCGTCTGGACAAGAGCTGTTTGTACCCGATTATCGGCGAAGTATATGAGCAGGGCACCCGGTACGGACATATCGATGCCGGACGCGGCCAAAAGGTTCAAGTCGAATTCGTCAGCGCCAACCCTACCGGAAGCCTGCATCTGGGCCATGCCAGGGGGGCTGCCGTGGGGGACGCATTGTGCAACGTCCTCGCGTTCGCCGGCTATGATGTGACTCGGGAATATTATATTAACGATGCCGGCAATCAAGTCGCCAATCTGGCGAAATCGATCGAAGCGCGTTACCGCCAAGCGCTCGGGCAGACCGCCGATATGCCGGAAGACGGCTATCACGGCGAGGACATTGTCGGATTCGCGAAGGAATTGGTCGCAAGCGAAGGCGATCGGCTGCTGTCATTATCGGATAAAGAGCGCTTTGAGTTTTTCCGCACTTATGGGCTGGAGAAGGAATTAGACAAGATCAAACGGGATTTGGCGCGCTTCGGCGTGCGGTTCGACGAATGGTTCAGTGAAACATCGCTTTATGAGAATGATAAGGTTACCGCTGTGCTGGAAGCTCTCAGGGCCAAAGGGCAGGTTTATGAGCAGGATGGAGCCGTCTGGCTTTCATCCACCGCGTTCGGTGACGACAAAGACAGAGTGCTCGTGAAAAATGACGGCAGCTATACGTACCTGACGCCGGATGCCGCTTATCACATGGACAAGTATGCCAGGGGCTACGACCGGATGATCAACATCTGGGGCGCCGATCACCACGGCTATATTCCCAGAATGAAAGCGGCCATGGCCGCGCTGGGCAACGATCCCGATAAGCTTACGGTTCTCATTGCCCAGATGGTGAGCTTGTTCCAGAACGGCGAAAAGGTGAAGATGTCCAAACGTACCGGCAAAGCGGTGACGATGGAAGATCTCATGGATGAAGTGGGCGTCGACGCAATCCGCTATTTCTTTACGATGCGGAGCATGGACTCGCACCTGGATTTCGACATGGATCTGGCTGTTTCTACTTCTAATGAAAATCCGGTATTTTATGTGCAGTATGCGCACGCGCGTATTTGCAGCATTTTCAGGCAGGCCGAGGAGCAGGGCATTCAAGTTCTCCCTTGGCAGGAGTCCGCGTTCACCCGTCTGGACTCCGAGCAGGAGTTCGATCTGCTGCGTAAGATGGGCGAGCTGCCCGAAGTGATTGCAGAAGCGGCACGCCTTTATGCACCGCATATCATCATTCGTTATGTGTATGAGCTGGCCTCGCAATTCCACAGCTACTATAAAGCGGAGCGCGTAATCACCGAGGATGCGGAGCAGACTCAAGCCCGGCTGCAGCTGCTGGGGGCGCTTAGAATCGTCATTGCTAACTGCCTTGCCCTTGTTGGCGTGTCCGCACCGGAACGGATGTAGTTACTGTTTATCCACCGCTTTTAACATACGGCTCACATTCAGCTCACCGGCAGCTCCGCTCCGGTGAGATTTGTTATTTCTCAGAGGCTTTGCCGATCTCTTGATGATGGATTTGATTTCTTCCGGCGACAACCCCGGTTTCAAAGCGAGCAGTAGAGCGACAGCCCCGGTCACATGAGAAGTGGCCATCGACGTTCCGCTCATTTCCTTGTGCTTGCCGTTTAACCACGCGGACACAATGTTCTCCCCAGGCGCATAAACGTCGATCGACGAGCTGCGATTCGTGAACGAGGCGATGCGGCCCTCCTCATTGGTTGCGCCGACAGCGATTGTGTAGCTGTATCGCGCGGGGTAATCGATATCTCCCCTTTGGCCGTCGTTACCCGAAGATGCCACGATCAGCACGCCCGAGTCGTATGCGTTGGCTACGGCATTCAGCAGCGATTTGCTTCTCGTTTTCATGCCGAAGCTCATATTCACGACATCGATGCCGTTACGGACGCACCAATCGATGCCCAGAATAATGTCCGACACAAAGGCTGTGCCGTTATGATCGAACGCTTTGACCGGATGTATGATCGCCCGGGGAGCTACGCCGATCATACCTTGCAATTCGTTGGCTGCAGCAATCGTTGCGGCGATGTGGGTGCCGTGGCCGTTATCATCTTGAGGCAAAGTCGTACGCTGAAGCAAATTGATGCCTCTTTCCAATGAATGGCGCAGGTCCGGATGCGAGAAATCGACCCCGGTATCGATGACACCGACTTTTATGCGATGGCCGGTTGTCCGGCTCCAGGCCTCGGGCGCGCCGATATGGCGAACGCCCCACGGGATTCCCATCTCTACCGATAACGAGGAGGAGTTGTTAGGAAGGGCATGAACGGAGACAGTGGTGTCTTCTTCCCATAGAAGCCGATCTGCCAATGAGGCGGGTAACCCTTGTTTCGGATAAGGGCAGGAAATCGCTTGAATAATTCCTAAACGGTGGACGGAGTGAAGAGCTTTGCTGCCTTGGCGGCTTTTGTTCAAAGCCTTGAGAAATCGTTTATAGTCGCCGGTGTTCAAGAAACGAAGGATCGCTCTTCGCCCCCGATCCCGGGCGGAATTCAAGGATGTTTGCAGCCATTCTATCATCTCGCTTGCATCCAATGCGGGTTCCCTCCCGACGAAAGTGTTTCCCTAAAGTGCGACCAAGTCGTCACTTCGCGCGGGTGAAATGGTGGTGCGGGCAGGCCCTCACAGCGGTTTTTCGCTGTCGTTATGCGGTGGTGTCCTCTACTGTATGTGGACGTCTTGCCGGAGGCTTGGGAACCGGCCTTTTTTGAATGGAAATAGGCGGCGTCCCGTGTCATTTCAAGATGCATGACATAGGATGAAGGGAGAGTTTCCCGGCGAGACTCTTGGTCATGCCGGTTCCTCCGCCCGCGGAGCGGCCGGGAAGGGATACAGTCGAAAAGCGAAGGCGTTGTCCGCCTGGGACACGCCTTCGCTTTTTCGACGCTCAATATATTCATGACAAAGTGCGGTCAGGCCGCTTGCAATTTAACGAGAAATGCTGTTTACTAAAGGTTGACAAATTTAACGTGAAGGTATTTACGGTTCACATACAGAGAGGATGGAAGCTACTTGAGCGCCGAGTATGTGCTGAAACTCGACTCCGAGAAAATTCAGGAGATGCCGATGGTCGACCTTGCGTTCGAACTGCTGAAGGCGGTCAACACCCCGTTTTACTACCGTGATCTCATGACGGAAATTGCGAAAATCCGCGGTCTCTCCGCAGATCAAGTTCTCAATGTAATCGCTCAGCTTTATACGGAGATCAATATCGACGGCCGGTTTGCATGTGTGGGCGGCAATGTGTGGGGACTGAAACGGTGGTATCCGGTTGAGCGTTCGGACGATCCGATGAATGGCGGAGCCAAGCGTCCGCGTATCATCAATGATGACGACGATCTCGACGATGAAGATCTGTACGGCGAAGACGAGGAAGAGCCGTTCACTGCGGGAGACGAGCCCTTCGGTCTGTTCGACGAAGAGCGCGAAGAGGTATTCGAAGAAGGCGAAGAGGCTGCCGAAACCGAAGAAGAAGCTCTCATCGAAGAGGATGACGAGACGGCATTGGAAGAAGAATTGGACGGAGACAAGGTCGAAGGCGACGAAGAGTTCGAGGACGATGAAGATCTCGACGCCGCAGAAGAGGAAGACGAGAAGTAACAAGCTGTCACTAGGCTTGGCGCCGGCTTCTTTTCATGCTTGACACCGCTCCTGCCAGAATGTAAACTATTGCTTGGGCTTTAGAACTTTGTTTTTCCATAGCGAATAAATTCCTAAAAGTGCCCCCATTTATTGGGTGACACTTTTTTGTTTTTTTCACATCTTTCTCAATGAAAAATGTGTGAATCTGGGTAACCATAAATAGGGTGCCATTGCGGCATATGGTGGGAGGTTTCGTACAGAGTGACCAAATACATTTTTGTTACAGGCGGCGTCGTTTCGTCCCTCGGTAAAGGGATCACCGCCGCTTCGCTGGGCCGGTTGCTGAAGAACCGGGGCTTGAAGGTGACGATTCAGAAGTTCGATCCGTATATCAACGTGGATCCCGGTACGATGAGCCCTTATCAGCATGGGGAAGTATTCGTCACCGACGACGGTGCGGAGACCGATCTGGACCTGGGGCATTACGAGCGGTTTATTGACATCAACTTGTCGAAGAACAGCAATGTAACGACGGGGAAAATCTACTCCACCGTAATCAGCAAGGAGCGTCGCGGCGAATATCTCGGCGGCACGGTACAAGTTATACCGCACATTACGAATGAGATTAAAGACCGCGTATTCCGCGCAGGCAAAGAAGCCGGCTCGGATGTCGTGATAACGGAAATAGGCGGAACAGTCGGCGACATTGAGAGTCTCCCTTTCCTTGAAGCGATTCGGCAGATCAAGGCCGATATAGGCCGCGACAATGTCATGTACATTCACGTTACGCTGATCCCTTACATCAAGGCCGCCGGTGAAGTGAAGACAAAGCCGACGCAGCACAGCGTGAAGGAGCTGCGCAGCATCGGTATTCAGCCGAATGTGATCGTGTGCCGTACGGAGCATCCCCTCGCTGAGGATCTGAAACGCAAAATCGCGTCCTTATGCGACATCGATCCAAGTGCGGTCGTTGAGTGCAAGGACGCATCGACTTTATATGAGGTGCCGTTGTATTTGCGCGAGGGAGGCTTGGACGACTATGTCGTGAAGCATCTGAACCTGCCGGCCGGCGCTCCGGACATGACCGAGTGGGAAGCGCTGGTAGCACGCGTTAAATCCCTAAACAGACGACCGAGATCGCCATCGTCGGCAAGTACGTCGCGCTTCACGACGCCTATCTGAGCATTGTCGAATCGCTTGCCCATGCCGGTTTCGACGCCGATGCGGAAGTGAAAATCCGCTGGGTGAATGCCGAAGAGGTTACCCCCGGCAACGTGGTCGAACGGCTGGATGGCGTTGACGGCATTCTGGTTCCCGGCGGCTTCGGCGACAGAGGCATCGAAGGAAAAGTAACGGCCATCCGATATGCCCGTGAGAACGGCATTCCTTTCTTCGGCATTTGCCTCGGCATGCAGGTGGCTGTAGTCGAATATGCCCGCAACATGGCAGGTCTCGCCGGTGCGAACAGCTCCGAGATCAATCCGGCCACACCGTATCCTGTCATCGATTTGCTGCCTGAGCAGAAGGACATCGAAGATCTTGGCGGTACGATGCGGCTCGGTTTGTACCCCTGCAAAGTGGTTCCGGGCAGCCTTGCCGCCCAATGCTACGGAGATGAGTTGGTGTACGAACGCCATCGACACCGTTACGAGTTCAACAATGAATATCGCGAGCGTCTGGAATCCGCAGGTTTCCGGTTCTCCGGCACGTCTCCAGACGGCCGCTTGATCGAGATGATCGAGCTGCCGAATCATCCGTGGTTCCTCGCCGTCCAGTTCCATCCTGAGTTTACTTCCCGTCCGAATCGGCCTCAGCCATTATTCCGGGAGTTCGTTAAAGCCGCCCTTCGCCGATCCGAAGGATAATGACCGTTATACCGTACAAACACGCTCCGGGAATTTCCGGGGCGTTTTTCATTTTTTTACAAGGAAACAGCAGGAATATGTGTCATTCGCCTCGAATAAAGCTACAACGTGATTCGGGGGGATGAAATCGTGGGGAAGAAGAAACTGCTGATCGTGGATGACCAGGTCGGCATCCGCGTGCTGTTGTTGGAAGTGTTCGCAACTGAAGGCTATGACACCTTTCAAGCCGCGAACGGTCGAGCGGCCTTGGATATCGTCAGAACGCATCCTCCGGATTTGGTCCTTCTCGATATGAAGATACCGGGCATGGACGGATTGGAGATCCTGAAGCAGATCAAAGAAATTGACCGCAGCATCAAGGTCATTATGATGACTGCCTACGGAGAATTGGACATGATTAAAGAAGCGACCGATCTGGGAGCTTTGATGCATTTCACGAAACCGTTTGATATTGATGAAATGAGGCTCGTCGTCAATATGCAGATGGGAGAAGGCTCGTCGTCCCGGTTCGCCGCCGGGTCGTAAGGCTTTCTTTTTTTTGCCGCGAAAGCAGGGAGGGTTCCGCGAACCCGCCCGATTTACTTTGAAAAGCCGTTTTGTGTTATAATAACGCAGTATGAAGGTCGCGTGAGAAATTGAATTGACACTGCAGGAGGAATTGAACTATGCCACTCGTATCGATGTCGGAGTTTTTGCCCCAAGCCAAAGCCGGTAAATTTGCCGTAGGCCAATTTAATATGAACAACCTGGAATTTGCCCAAGCGATTACAGAAGCTGCCAAGGAGGAGAAATCCCCTTTCATCTTCGGCGTAAGCGAAGGCGCGTTGAAGTATATGGGTATGGAGTATACCGTAGCAATCGCCAAGGCTGCTGCGGACAGCTCCGGACTGCCAATCGCACTACATCTGGACCACGGAAGCAGCTTTGACGTGGCGATGAAATGTATCCGTGCAGGGTTCTCGTCGGTTATGTTCGACGGTTCGCACTATTCGTTCGAAGAGAACATCCGATTGACCAAAGAGGTTGTGAGAGCCGCTCATGCAATGGGCGTATCCGTAGAGGGTGAGCTTGGCACGATCGGCGGCGTAGAGGACGATATCAGCGTTGATGAAGCACATGCCGCATTGGCCAAACCGGAGGAAGCGATCCGTTTCTATGAAGAGACAGGCGTCGACTGCCTTGCGATCGCCGTCGGTACCGCACACGGTATGTATAAAGGCGAAGTGAAAATCCACTTCGATATCATCAAAGAGGTCGTCGCCAAAATTCCGGTACCGATCGTACTGCACGGCGGCTCCGGCGTTCCGGATGAAATGATCCGTCAGGCGATCCAAGCGGGTGCGGGCAAGATCAACGTTAACACCGAGAACCAAGTGGCTTGCACGAACGCAATCCGTGAAGTTTTGAACAAAGACTCCAAAGTATACGATCCGCGCAAATATTTGACGCCTGCCCGCAATGCGATGAAAGAAGTCGTTAAAGAGAAAATTCGTCTTTTCGGCAGCAGCAACAAAGCTTAATCGCGTTGTAATAGTCACATTAGCATGAGTTTACGTACGGGAAAACGTCATGAGGCGTTTTCCCGTTCCTTCATGTGTCGATTATTCAATCGACAACAACACGAGGAGGACCCAGCATTCATGGAGAAATTGATGGTACGAGGGGGTCGGCCGCTGCGAGGCACGGTCGTCATCAGCGGCGCGAAGAACAGCGCTGTAGCGCTTATTCCTGCGGCAATACTGGCAGAGACGGAAGTCCGCTTGGACAACCTTCCTCAGTTAAGCGATGTCGCGGTTTATGCGGAAATTTTACAGGATCTTGGGGCTAAGGTTTCATGGGCAGACGATGTAATGTCGATCGACCCTTCCGGCATGAAGTCGGTGCCGATGCCCAACGGCCGTGTGAAATCATTACGTGCTTCCTATTATTTAATGGGCGCGTTATTAGGGAGATTCGGCGAGGCGGCGATCGGTCTGCCGGGAGGCTGTAATTTCGAGCCCCGTCCTATCGATCAGCATATAAAAGGGTTCGAAGCGCTGGGCGCGGAAGTGACGAATGAAGGCGGCGCTATTCGCATTCGGGCCAAGGAATTACGAGGCGCTAAAATCTATTTGGATGTCGTCAGTGTCGGTGCGACCATCAATATCATGCTGGCTGCTTCGAGAGCCAAAGGTCTG
Organism: Cohnella kolymensis; assembly: GCF_000829465.1. Taxonomy (GTDB): domain Bacteria; phylum Bacillota; class Bacilli; order Paenibacillales; family Paenibacillaceae; genus Cohnella; species Cohnella kolymensis. The sequence continues at coordinate 91,604 of NZ_JXAL01000029.1, forward strand.
ACAGTCATCGAGAATGCCGCCAAAGAGCCGGAAATTATCGATGTGGCGACTCTTCTGAACTCCATGGGAGCCAAGATCAAAGGCGCGGGAACGGAGACCATCCGGATAGAAGGCGTTAAAGAGATGCATGGCTGCCGTCATTCTATTATTCCCGACCGGATTCAAGCCGGAACTTATATGATAGCCGCAGCAGCAACCCGCGGCGATGTTCTTATAGATAATATAATACCGAAGCATATGGATGCGATGACGGCAAAGCTTCAAGAAATGGGAGTTCACGTCTACGAAATGGACGAGTCCATTCGCGTTGTGGGACAACCCGTATATGAACCTGTCGACGTCAAGGCACTGGTGTATCCCGGATTTGCCACCGATTTGCAGTCCCCGATGACAAGCCTGTTAACGCAGGCCCGCGGTGTGAGCATTTTGTCCGACTACGTATACAGCAACCGGTTCAAGCATGTACCCGAGCTATCGCGCATGGGCGCCCAAATCCGGGTGGAAGGACGTTCAGCCATCATCGAAGGGAGTCCTCTTAACGCTGCCAAAGTGAGAGCTGCGGATTTACGCGCCGGAGCTGCGCTGGTTGTGGCTGCCTTAACGGTCGAGAACGGGACGTCCGAAATTACGGGTGTGGAGTACATCGACCGGGGCTACGAACGTTTAGTGACTCAATTAAGCAATCTGGGAGCTGAGATCTGGCGTCAAGGATAAGGGCCGACCGGCCCTGATTTTAAAGTAAAGTGGGGATTTTATGACCGATTTAATGATGGCCGATTTAGAAGAAATGAAGTTAACCGAATTGTACAAGCTCGCGAAACAACATCAGATTAACGGCTACGCCCAAATGAAGAAAAGAGAGTTGATCGTTGCCATCCTTAGAGCGCAAGCGGAGCGCAGCGGCCTGATGTTCATGGAAGGAGTCCTGGAGGTTCTGCCCGAAGGATTCGGCTTTCTGAGACCGATCAACTACTTGCCGAGTGCGGAAGATATCTACATCTCGGCTTCGCAAATCCGCAAGTTCGACTTGCGGACCGGAGATCTGGTTTCCGGCAAATGCCGGGCACCCAAAGAAAGCGAGCGCTACTTCGGGCTGCTGCAAGTGAACGCCGTCAACGGCGTGCCGCCGGAAACTGCGGCAGAACGCCTTCACTTTCCCGCATTGACCCCGCTTTATCCGCAAACCAAGCTGGTGCTCGAATCGTCTCCTACCCGTTTATCTACCCGTATTATGGATTTGGTAGCCCCTGTTGGATTGGGCCAGCGCGGTTTGATCGTAGCCCAGCCGAAGGCCGGTAAGACTCTCCTGTTGAAAGAAATCGCCAACAGCATTTCGACCAACCGCCCGGATATTGATCTGTTCGTACTGCTTATCGACGAACGTCCTGAGGAAGTAACCGATATGCAGCGCTCCGTGAAAGGGGAAGTTATCGCTTCTACCTTTGATGAGGTGCCGGAGAATCATATCAAAGTGGCGGAACTGGTTCTGGAGCGAGCTTTGCGGTTAGTCGAACACAAGCGGGATGTTGTAATCTTGCTGGATAGCCTTACACGGCTGGCCAGAGCGTACAATCTGGTCATTCCTCCTTCCGGACGCACTTTGTCCGGTGGTATCGATCCGGCGGCGTTCCATCGTCCGAAGCGGTTTTTCGGGTCGGCGCGTAATATCGAGGAGGGCGGGAGCCTGACTATTCTCGCCACGGCCTTGATTGAGACGGGCTCGCGCATGGACGATATCATTTATGAAGAATTTAAAGGTACCGGCAACATGGAGCTGCATCTGGACCGTAAGCTGTCTGATCGGCGCATTTTCCCGGCGCTCGATATCCGGCGTTCGGGCACCCGGCGTGAAGAGCTGCTGTTGTCCCAGGAACAGCTCGACAAGCTGTGGGCGATTCGCAAAAGCATGAACGATTCCATGGAATTTGTGGAGCAATTCCTGAAAAAACTATCCAACACAAAAACGAACCAGGAATTTTTGGATTCCCTGGACACCAGCGGTGGAGGAACGAGTTCGCCAAACCCCGGCGGAGGACGACGGCGCCGCGGAGCAGCTCCTCCAGCTAGGCGGAGAGGAGGGCATGACGCATGCATCTTGTATATGCAGACGAGCAAGGCAATGTATTTGATCATCCGGAGCTGCATGGCATCGCCCGGAGCGGCAACGATCTGGTGGAGCTGCTTGATGAAGAGCTGATTCCGCTTCCTGATGGCGCGACGCTGGTGAGTCTGCCGCATACCCGCGCTGTCGGCATGGATCCGGAGAGCGGGGAGATGCAGCTGCTGCCGGGGAACTATCAAGCCGTTGGAGCGCTGCTGCCTCAGGGCTTCACCCGTTTCTACGTGCCCGGTTATTCCAAAACGGATAAAACCCAAAAGTTTCCGCTATTCGGATACACGGCTGTTGTCTGGAAGGACAACGGCTTTTATGTGGCGGCTGCACAGAGTGACGACCCGGAACCATGGAATCCCGAACTGTGCGACCGGGGGGAGCTTGAAATTCAGGTGGATCGTATTCTCAAGACGTATCCCGAGAATAGACTGTATAAGCATCTGTCCCATTGTGCTTTAGAGTACGAGTGCCTGACGGCATCCAACACATTTCTTCAGAGGTTAGAGGGAGCTGTCCCGGTCTCGTTCTCTTGCAATGCCGGCTGTTTCGGATGCATTTCCGAACAGCCGGACGACAGCGGCTTTCCGGCCCCGCAAACCCGGCTCAAATTTCGTCCGACTGCCGACGAAGTGACGGATATCATGCTGGAGCATTTGACCGCGCCGGAATCGATTATCAGCTTCGGTCAAGGGTGTGAGGGAGAACCCTCGACTCAAGCATCGATTATTGTAGAGGCGATAAAGCGGGTCCGCGCCCAGACTTCGCTTGGCTATATAAACATCAACACCAATGCCGGGCTGACGGATCACCTGCGCGCGATTACGGATGCCGGATTGGACTTGATGCGGGTGAGTACCATCAGCGCGTTGGATGAGCACTATAACGCGTATTACAAGCCGCGCGGATATAATTTGCGGAGCGTTGAAAAGTCGCTGAAATACGCCTCGGACAAGGGGGTATACACCTCGATCAACTACCTTGTTTTCCCGGGTGTAACCGACCGTGAGGAAGAAATCGAGGCGATGATCGGCTTTGTGCGCAGAACCGGGTTGAAGCTGATCCAGATGCGTAATCTGAATATAGATCCGGACGCTTATCTCGCGCTCATTCCCGAGGCGCAAGGGGAAATTTACGGAATGAAGGCGCTGCTTGATATTTACCGTCAAGAGCTGCCTGACGTAGTCATCGGTTCATACACCCATGTGCCTCCAAAGATTTAATGAAGTATAATTCATTGTTGGGCGAAGATGTTGTTGGTGACAATAACATTGGCCCAAGAGTGAATTTTCTTTTTTAAGGGCATATAGAAAAAGCCGCTGATTTCTACGTTTACACCGCTTGGGGGTTGTGCCAAATGATGAGCAGCTGGGGAGTACCGGCTGTCCTGCTGATCCTAATTGTCGCATACGCATTCATTACAAAATACGCGATGGTTAAAGTGATCGTCGGCGCAGGGCTGCTGGTTCCAGGCCTGATTGCCATTATATATGGATTTACCATGTTCAATTCGATTGATTACAGCCTGGTACCGACTTTGTTTCTTATTACCAGCGGCGCGGTGCTTATCACTGTGGGCGGGATGCTGCTTTTCAGGTCCGCTAAGCGCACACGGAGGCTGAGCGGAGCGCAGCAAATTCAAGCCAATCAATATGTTGAGACCGAGCAATCGGCAGTGCAGACATCTCAGGGCAAAACCGATTCTAAGGCAACGGCTGCCACTGAGACGGTTTGCGAAGAATGCGGCGCGTTAAATCCCATACGGAACACGTACTGTACTCAGTGCGGCGAGAGGCTGCCTAACTTGTCGCTGTTATATCGTAAACGAAAAAAATAATCGGGTTCAGACACCATTGTTGCTATAACGCCCTGCCGCGTGATATAATCCGTTTATGTGTCCATTACTCTGAATCCGCCTGTTGATTCAGGGCAGAAAGAGGTGAACCCTTTGAAACCAACCATTCATCCGCAATATCATGTGACGACGGCTACGTGCGCATGCGGTAACACTTTCGAAACGGGTTCGATTCGTTCGAACCTTCGCGTAGAGATTTGTTCCAACTGCCACCCGTTCTTCACCGGTAAACAGAAGTTTATCGATGCCGGCGGCCGTGTTGATAAGTTCAAGAAAAAATACGGAATGTAATCCGTATAGAGATAAACCTCCCTTCAAATCCTACGGGATAAAGGGAGGTTTTTTTCATGCCATTGAGGCGGCTTCTGGCGCTCGTGATCTGCGCGGCCTGCTTGTGCGGCGTTGCTGCCGGCTGCGGCAAAGACGGACACAGATCCAACGGCTCCAAGTCCGAAAGCTACAGAGATGACGGTTACCTGGGAATGTCGAACAGCAACCCCGGCATTCCGGGTCCTAACATGACGGACAATTACGGCGCAGATGCTGATTTTATGAGAAAAACCATAAGCAAGGTGCCGGGTGTCGAGGGGTCACGCATCGTATTTCACGGGGCGGATGTCTACGTTACGCTGAAACTGAGGCAAGGAAGCGATGCACGGGATCCCGCCGCAGTTCAGAGCCAGGCGGAATCAGCTCTCCGGTTTAATTTTCCCAGATATCATGTTCATGTTCGTTCGGTGGAAGATTGACCTTCGCGCTTCTAGGAAACTATTCCCTTCGGTTGCACTTCGGCGGCCAAAACGATATACTTAGATTTGCCGTGCTAGACGGGGAGGTAGCGGTGCCCTGTAACTCGCAATCCGCTCCAGCGAGGTCGAATTCCTGTTTAAGGTCTTGGGATGCAGTTCCGGTAGGTTTCATGTCGTGTTGACGGCAGGGTCCTCCGCGAAGGACGGCCATGAATCCGGTCAGGTCCGGAAGGAAGCAGCCGTAAGTGGTTTAGTTTTTGTGCTAGAGGGTAGCTCGGCTTGAGCGAAGGCTTCCTATACGGCTGGATCTCATCGATCGAGGGCAGGTGCACGGTCCTAATACTTAAACATTATGAAGCACTTATGCGTCACAACAGACGCGATGAGTGCTTTTTTTTGTAATCCGGACGATCGCAATCGGCGGTGGAGAGCCGTCCGCCGATGATGTATAATGAATGAAACGGCAATCCGACGGGAGCGAGAATCAATGGCACATCTAGCTTTGTACCGGGCCTGGCGTTCCCAGACGTTCAAGGACATGGTGGGACAGCAACATATTGTACAAACCCTGCAAAATGCCATCCGCGAGGATCGCCTATCGCATGCTTATTTGTTCAGCGGGCCTCGGGGAACCGGTAAAACAAGCGCAGCGAAGATTTTGGCCAAGGCGGTCAACTGTGAACACGGACCTTCTCCTGAGCCATGCAACGAATGTTCGCAATGTCAGCGAATTACGGCAGGCTCTGTTATGGATGTCGTCGAGATCGATGCCGCCTCCAACCGTGGAGTGGAAGAAATTCGCGATATCCGGGATAAAGTAAAATACGCGCCGACTGAAGTGCGGCGTAAAGTGTATATCATAGATGAAGTGCATATGTTGACGACAGAGGCGTTCAACGCTCTGCTTAAGACGTTGGAGGAGCCGCCGGGGCATGTGATGTTCATACTCGCGACGACTGAACCTCATCGTTTACCTGCAACCATCATTTCGCGCTGCCAGAGATTCGAGTTCCGGCGTGTTGCTTTGGAAGAGCAAGCGGCACACCTTCGCAAAGTCTGCACCGAGGAAGGGATTGACGCGGAAGAGGAAGCGCTGAGATACATCGCGCGTTTGTCCGACGGCGGTATGCGGGATGCGATCAGTTTATTGGAGCAGATCTCTTCTTTCAGCGGCGGGCATGTTACCTTATCGCAGGCCATCGATGCGACGGGCGGTCTGCCTTCCGAGCAGTTCGCAAGACTTGCAACGGCCGTTCGGGAAAGCGATGCCGCCGCAGTGCTTCAGGAAATAGACGAAATGATGAAAGCCGGCAAAAGTGCCGACAAATGCTTGGAACAGCTGATGCATTACTTCCGGGATTTGCTTCTCGCGCAATTGGCGCCGGAAGCGACCGGTTCATCCGGACGAATCGCCGATCCCGCGGAACTTCGCGGCATGGCGGAAGGATTTTCCCGCGAAAGGTTATTTGCTATCATTGATCTGTTGAATCGATATCAGACGGAAATGAAATATGCGGCGCATCCGCAGACGATGTTCGAGATTGCGCTTCTGAAGCTGTGTTCCGATGCAGGACAGGCAAAGGATGACCGGGCATCGGGCGGTATGCCGGCTGCACAATCGGCGGGCATAAGCGCCGCTGAACGCAATGAGCTGCAGAAGCTGAAAGGGCAGCTTGCCGAATTGGAACAGAAATTGGAGGCTTTAGCGAACGGCGCAGTGCCGTCCGGCACCTCACAGGGTACGGGTCGGGGTTCCGCCGGACGATCCGGATTTTCCGCCGGCAATGGGGGGGCCAACTCCGGACAACGGGCGGCTCCGAAACCACGTTTGAAACTTAACGCCTTTGTCGCTGCACAATCCTCTTCGGTGCCGTTGCTCGGCAAATGGCCGCAAGTATTGCAGCGGGTCAAAGAAGAACGCGTTACCGTCCACGCTTGGCTGGTCGATGGGGAGCCGGTTTCGTACGCCGATGATACGATCCTGGTGGCGTTTCGCAACACGATTCACCGCGAGACCACAGAGAAACCGGCGAACAAAGGAATGATCGAAGGGGTTTTAAGTTCGATTTTCGGCCGTCCGACAACATTGGTCACAGTGATGCAGAAGGACTGGCAGGAAGCTCTGGCGGACGGATCGGGCAAGCATAAGAGTGAAGCCGCCGGCGAAGAGCTCCGTCTTGAGCCGGACAATGAAGCGGAAGCGAATCGAAGAGAGCCTTGGATCGACGAGGCGGTTCGTTTGTTCGGCGAAGATTTGGTTACCATTAAGGACGATTAACCGAGGAGGAATAACGACAATGAACAACATGAACCAAATGATGAAGCAAGTGAAGAAAATGCAGGAGCAAATGATGAAAGCCCAAGAAGAGCTCGGCGGCAAAACGATCGAGGGCACGGCTGGGGGCGGAGTTGTCACGGCAACCGTGAATGGCCATAAGAAACTGCTCGATATCAAAATCAAACCGGAAGCAGTCGATCCGGAAGACGTGGAGATGCTGCAGGACCTTGTTTTGACTGCGGTCAATGATGCATTGTCAAAAGCGGATGAGCTTGCGAACCAGGATATGGGCAAATACACCGGAGGAATGAAAATTCCCGGAATGTTCTAACTTTATATCCGGCCGGTCCATCATATTACGGGGTCGGCCGGGATTTCATTTTTAGAGGAGACTAGATCCCTTGTTTTATCCAGAACCGATTGCCAAGCTGATCGAATCCTTTTCCCGCCTTCCAGGCATCGGACCGAAAACGGCCGCACGCCTGGCTTTTTTCGTATTGCGCATGAAAGAAGAGGATGTCATCGACTTCGCCAAAGCGCTTGTTAACGTCAAGAGAAACTTGACCTATTGCTCGGTCTGCTGCAATATAACCGACACCGATCCTTGCCGGATTTGTTCTGACAAGTCCAGAGACGCATCCGTGATCTGCATCGTACAAGAACCGAAGGATCTGGTGGCGATGGAGCGGATGCGGGAGTTTAGCGGGCAGTACCATGTGCTGAACGGCGCCATCTCTCCGATGGACGGTGTAGGACCGGATGATATTCGAATTGCGGAGCTTGTTCGCAGGCTGAGCGACGAGCGCGTACAAGAATTGATATTGGCTACGAATCCGAATATTGAAGGCGAAGCCACGGCGATGTATCTTTCGCGTCTGGTGAAACCTTTTGGCATCAAGGTGACGCGCATCGCGCATGGATTGCCTGTCGGCGGGGATTTGGAATATGCGGACGAAGTGACGTTATCGAAGGCGCTGGAAGGCAGAAGAGAACTGTATTAATGTGAACCGACAGTATCATACAGCATCACACAGCATTCAACAAATCTCATCATGGCGCCTTTTGGCGTCTTTTTTATTTTTCTAATTTTTATCATTTTTTTGTTGCCGGACACGTTCTAAAGGAAAAAATCGGGGTATAGAAATGTTAACAGGGGTTGTCCTTACGGATGACACCTTGCCATTTTGCGGGAGGGGATTCATAGTGATGCAACGGAGTAAAAAAATGAGAGAGCTGATCGTTGCTGAATCGAATGAGCGCCAAATGCTTATTGAGGATGTCCGCAGGGCCGAGATGGAGTGGACTATGGCGTATTCGCGTTTCCATGATGCGGTTGGGGCGGATCATGTGGATTATGCCATCTATTGCCTGGAAGCTGCCGAGCGGAAGCTGGCAATGATGCTGCGTAAGGCCAAGTGGCATTGGAACCATTCGATCGCGCATGAAGAGAGCAGGAACTTGGGATGAAAACGTTCTGGCTGAGCGTCCTGGCCGTCTCCGCATTGTTATTGATCCTGGTGCTGGTGCGTGAAAAGGCTGCTAAAGGTTGGCTCACTCGTTTCGGCATACATTTAGTGGTTTCGGCCATGGCTCTGTACGCCTTGAACTTCTCCGGCTGGATCACCGGATGGTACGTGCCCTTGAACCCGGTTACGATCGGGGCGGTTACGCTGCTCGGAGTGCCCGGAATTGCCCTGGTGCTCGGTTTGCAGACAACGCTTCTTACATGAGAGCCTGCGCAAGCAGGCATTTTCTTTTTTCCGATGTGTGTCGCGGAGAGGGTCGAGATTCGTGTTTGCTTGCTTGTAAAAATCCCCGTTGACGAGCGGTGCGTACATATGATACATTAGTTTTCGCGCTTGTTTCGACTGAGATTCGTTGTTGTCGATGAAATCATCGATTACCAGAAACAGGTTGTTGCATCCAGGTAGTCAGCTGTGATATATTATTCGAGTCGCCTCTTACGGCGGCGGGATAAAATAAGCAGCAAACTTGTTCTTTGAAAACTGAACATCGAGCGTAATACGGTTCCTGTCGTCCTTTGGGACGATAGACAACGATTTACAATTCAAGTCAGCATTTTGAGCCTTCATGGCTCTCTATTATGGAGAGTTTGATCCTGGCTCAGGACGAACGCTGGCGGCGTGCCTAATACATGCAAGTCGAGCGGAGTTGATGAGAAGCTTGCTTCTCTGATACTTAGCGGCGGACGGGTGAGTAACACGTAGGCAACCTGCCCACAAGATCGGGATAACATTCGGAAACGAATGCTAAGACCGGATAAACAGTGCTCTCGCATGAGAGGGCTGGGAAAGACGGAGCAATCTGTCACTTGCGGATGGGCCTGCGGCGCATTAGCTAGTTGGTGAGGTAACGGCCCACCAAGGCGACGATGCGTAG
>NZ_JXAL01000030.1 GCF_000829465.1 Cohnella kolymensis
ATCCAACCGAGGGGAGATGACTACCCGGCCAGCTGCCCTTCGTCTCTTCCACGCCGGCTTCTCACGATATCACCGGGTTCCAAGTTCACGTTTACCGTCATAGCACTCACCTAGCTTCATGCACGGGTTAATATTTCGTACCCGTCTTCGGTTACGGCAATCGTATGCTCGAAATGCGCGCACAGCGATCCGTCCACTGTCACAACCGTCCAGTTGTCGGAGAGGGTCTTCACATAGCGTTCTCCCACGATGACCATCGGCTCGATCGCGAGTGTCATACCCGGTTTCAGCCGCGGTCCGCGGTCGGGGAGGCCATAATTCGGAATTTGCGGTTCCTCGTGAAGTTCTGCGCCGACTCCGTGTCCGACATATTCCCTTACAACCGAGAAACCCGCCTCTTCGATAACCTTTTGAATCCCATGAGATACTGTAAACAGCCTTACATCCGGCCGAACCAGTTCCAGTCCCGCATACAGCGACGCTTCCGTTACTTCCAAAAGCCGCTGCGCTTGTTCGGAAATGTCGCCCACGCCGTATGTCCATGCGGAATCGCCGTGATAGCCTTGGTACTGAGCGCCTATATCGATGCTGATGATGTCGCCTTCTATGAGCTTTCTCGGTCCGGGGAAGCCGTGAACGAGTTCCTCGTTGGTGGAAGCACATATACTGGCCGGAAAACCGTTATAACCTTTGAAAGAGGGGTAAGCGCCTTGGCTCCGAATATACTTATCGGCAATCCGGTCCAATTCGGCGGTCGTAATGCCGGGCTCGACAGCCTGCTTCATCAGACGATGAGTTTCAGCAACGATCCGGCCCGCCTCACGCATCAACTTTAGTTCGGATTCGGACTTGCATACGATCATAGTCGATTACCTTCTGAGAAGGGCAGCGATCTCGGCCGTAACCGCATCGATATCCTTCTCCCCGTCCAATTCGCGAAGCAATCCTTTGTCGCCGTAATAAGTTAACAGCGGCGCCGTTTTGCTTGTGTACTCGTCGAGACGGGTTCCCACTTTCTCTTCCGTATCATCGGAGCGCTGATAGAGCTCTCCGCCGCATTTGTCGCAGATACCTTCCTGCTTAGGCGGATTAAATATAACATGATACGTGGCTCCGCAAGATTTGCAGATCCGACGGCCTGTCAGGCGGGCCAGCAGCAAGCTGCGGTCAACCTTGAGGTTAATGACATGATCGATCTTGCGGCCCATGTCGGCCAGCATTCCGTCAAGCGCTTCGGCTTGCGCGATTGTCCGGGGAAACCCGTCCAATAGAAAGCCCTCGGCGCAATCTGGCGCTGCCAGACGATCACGCACAATGCCGTTGGTCACTTCATCCGGAACGAGAAGTCCCTGGTCAACGTACTCCTTCGCCTTCTGTCCCAGCGGAGTGCCTTGCTTCATGGCCAAACGAAATGCGTCACCGGTGGAGATATGCGGGATACCGAATTGTTCGACAATCCGTTCTGCCTGCGTGCCTTTACCGGCGCCAGGAGGCCCCATAAACAAGATGTTCATTGCCTTCCTCCTAAGCGTGAACCGAATCCCCGCCGCCATGATCGGTGATCACAGATTCGCGAGGTACAGTCCGTTTCTTTTTGTTACTTGTTGTTGATAAACCCTTTGTAGTGGCGTTTGATCAGCTGGCTCTCGATTTGCTTCATCGTCTCGAGTGCAACACCGATAACGATCAGAAGCGAAGTACCGCCCAATTGTACGGAACGCGGCAAGCCCGCAATGGCTCCGAAGAATACAGGAAGCACCGAAATCAATGCCAGGAAGACCGCTCCCGCAAGCGTAATGCGTGTGATAACACGCATCAGATAGCCGGATGTCGGTTTACCGGGACGAATTCCCGGAATGTATCCGCCGTTCTTCTTCATGTTATCCGCAAGCTGCTGCGGGTTGAATTGAACGAAAGTATAGAAGAAAGTAAACCCGATGATCAGCAAAATGTAAAGCACCATGCCAAGCGGCTGATCATAATTCAAGTTATTGATGATCCAGTCCGCCCAACCACGGCCGGTCCAGAACTGAGCGAGCGTAATCGGGAACATGAGTAGCGAAATCGCGAAGATGACCGGGATGACGCCCGCCCCATTCACTTTAAGAGGAATGTGGGTGGATTGACCGCCGTACATCTTTTGTCCGACTACGCGTTTGGCATATTGCACTGGAATTTTGCGCACACCCTGCTGAATAAAGATAACCCCGGCGATAATCACTAGGATCACGAGCAGAATGATTACAACCTTCACGATGTTAAGGAAGACCTGATCTGCGTTCACGAATTCGGAAGCATAGACATCACGAACATGGCGCGGAATAGCCGCTACGATTGCAGCGAAGATCAGGATCGAGATACCGTTACCGATACCCTTCTCGTTGATCTGTTCACCAAGCCACATCAGAAACGCGGTGCCGGCCGTAAGCACGATTGCAATCATAAGGTAAGTTGCCGTACTTGGTGCGATAACCATCTGATAGGTGAACATCCGGTTAAATCCGATTGCCGTAGCAAATGCTTGGATAAGCCCAAGGACGATCGTCCCGTAACGGGTGATTTGCGCCAGCTTGCGCTTGCCGTTCTCGCCTTCCTTCTGCCATTCCGAGAATTTCGGAATGACGTCCATCGACAGCAGCTGGACGATGATCGACGCCGTAATGTACGGCGTGATACCGAGTGCAAAGATGGAGAAGTTGAACAAGGCGCCGCCGGAGAACGTGTTCAGCAGGCCGAACAGATCTCCGCCCTGTTGGTTAACCGTATCAAGTACGTCTTTGTTAATGTTCGGAACCGGTATAAAGGAACCGATGCGGTAAATAAACAGGATGAAAAGGGTGAATAGAATCCTGTTGCGCAGATCCTGTACTTTCCAAATGTTTGACACGGTCGCGAACATTAGATCACCTCGGTTTTACCGCCGGCTGCTTGGATTTTTTCCACTGCAGACTGCGAGAACTTGTGAGCCCGAACAGTCAGCTTCACGTTCAGTTCGCCATTGCCCAGAATTTTGATTCCATCTTTCGGATTCTTCAGAATGCCTTCGGAAAGAAGCAATTCAGGCGTCACTTCTGTGTCGTCAGCAAAGCGGGACAGCTGGTCTAGATTGACGATGGCGAAGACAGTTGCAAAACGATCGTTGTTAAATCCGCGTTTTGGTACTCGACGGTACAGCGGGTTTTGACCACCCTCGAATCCGGGACGAACACCGCCGCCGGAACGGGCGTTTTGCCCTTTATGACCGCGACCTGACGTTTTGCCTGTGCCGCTGCCGGCGCCGCGCCCAACCCGCTTACGGGTGAACTTCGAGCCTTCGTTCGGAGTGAGCTCATGCAATTTCATCGTACGTCGCACCTCCTTGAGAGTTATGCTGCTCATACTGATGCGCTTCTTCAACGCCATAAGATGAGATAAGCTTTAGATTTCTTTTACTTCGACCAGATGGCTGACATGGTTGATCATGCCGCGAGTAGCCACGTTGTCTTCTTTAACGACAGTTTGATGCAGCTTGCGCAAACCAAGAGTTTGCACGGTCTGGCGTTGTTTCTCCGGACGGCCGATCAAACTGCGAACGAGAGTGATTTGGAGTTGTGCCATTTGTTTCTCCTCCTTACCTGAACAGCTCTGCTACGGTTTTGCCCCGCAGCTTCGCTACGTCTTCGGCGCGTTTGAGGCGGGATAAGCCTTCCAAGGTCGCATTAACCATGTTAATGGAGTTGGAGGAACCCAGCGATTTCGTCAAAATATCGCCGACTCCGGCCAGTTCGAGCACGGCACGGACAGGACCGCCCGCGATAACTCCCGTACCTTCCGATGCAGGTTTCAGCAACACTTTGCCGGCGCCGAATCTTCCCGTAACGGCGTGCGGAATGGTCGTGCGAACCAGCGGAACAAAAATGAGATTTTTCTTAGCGTCATCGACGCCTTTACGGATTGCGTCAGGAACTTCGGAAGCTTTGCCGATTCCAGCGCCAACCCAGCCTTTGCCGTCTCCGACAACGACGAGTGCGCTGAAGCTAAAGCGACGTCCGCCTTTGACGACTTTGGAGACACGATTGATTTGAACCATTTTTTCGGTTAGTTCCAACGTATTCGGATCTACACGCAAGTCGTTTACCTCCTTGTGTCAAAAATGAATTAAAACTGTAAGCCGGCTTCGCGTGCTGCGTCTGCCAGCGCTTGGATACGTCCATGATACAGGTAGCCGCCGCGATCGAACACGACGTTCTCATAACCTTTTTCCTTCGCGCGTTTAGCGATCAGTTCGCCAACTTTACGAGCGGATTCTACGCTTCCGCCGTTGCCGAGCTCGGCCAGTTCCTTATCGACTGTAGATGCCGCAGCAAGCGTCTCGCCTTTAACGTCATCGATCAGCTGTGCGTAAATATGCTTCGAAGAACGGAACACGGAGAGGCGGGGACGTTCGTTTGTGCCGCTGATTTTCTTGCGCACACGCAGGTGGCGCTTCAGTCGGGCTTTGTTTTTATCGCTTTTGGTAATCATCCGAAAAGTACTCCCTTCTCGGTGTTGCATCTAGGCAGCTCTTAACCACCCGCAACTACCTAAATTATTTCTTCTTACCGGCTTTACCCTCTTTGCGGAGGATGCGTTCGTTCTCGTACTTGATTCCTTTGCCTTTGTAAGGCTCAGGCTCGCGGACGGAGCGAATTTTTGCTGCAGTAGCGCCGACAAGTTCTTTGTCGATGCCTTTAACAATGATTTTGTTCTGAGCCGGCACTTCGAATTCGATTCCGGATTCCGGAACGATTTCAACCGGGTGGGAGTAACCGACGTTCAAAACCAGCTTTTCGCCGGATTTGCTGGCACGGTAACCTACACCAACCAACTCAAGGTTTTTCACGTAACCGTCGGTTACGCCGCTAACCATATTGGCCACTACACTGCGAGTCGTTCCGTGCAGCGAGCGGTGAAGTTTGTTCTCGGAAGGACGATCAACAGTAATTACATCGGCTTCGTAGGAAACTTTCATATCTTTGTGCAACGTGCGGGACAAAGTTCCTTTCGGGCCTTTTACCGTGATGACGTTGCTGTCCAGATTCACGTTCACGCCATTAGGCACCTGGATGGGTTTGCGTCCAATACGGGACATGGGTACACCTCCAATCGTGTGACAGTTAAATTACCAAATGTAGCAGAGTACTTCGCCGCCGGCTTTGCCTTGACGAGCTTCCTTGTCAGTAACAATACCTTTGGATGTGGAAATAATCGCAATACCGAGGCCACCCAGCACGCGTGGTACTTCGTTAGATTTTGTATAAACGCGCAGACCGGGTTTGCTAATACGCTTAAGCCCAGTAATTACACGCTCGTTGTTCGGTCCGTATTTCAAGAAAATACGGATCATCCCTTGCTTTGTATCTTCAACGTATTCGGCGTCACGGATAAAGCTTCGCGTTTCAGGATTTCAGCAATTTGCTTCTTAACCGTAGACGCAGGCAGTTCCACCGATTCATGACGCACGAGGTTCGCGTTGCGAATGCGCGTCAGCATATCTGCAATAGGATCAGACATAACCATGGGGTAAACCTCCTTCCCGAACTAGGCTGATTACCAGCTCGCTTTTTTAACGCCAGGAATCTGGCCTTTGTGTGCCAACTCACGGAAACAAATCCGGCAAATCTTGAACTTTTGCAAAACGGAATGCGGACGACCGCAGCGTTCGCAGCGCGTGTAAGCCTGGACTTTAAACTTCGGCGCACGTTGCTGCTTGATTTTCATCGATGTTTTTGCCACTTGCTTTCACACCTCCATTGGGTACCTTTTGCTAATTGGCCGGGTGGGCGTCACTTCGCAAACGGCATACCCAATTGGGTGAGCAGCTCACGCGCTTCTTCATCCGATTTCGCAGTCGTCACGATGACGATGTCCATCCCGCGTACTTTATCAATCTTATCGTATTCGATCTCTGGGAAGATCAATTGTTCTTTCAAGCCGAGCGTGTAGTTACCGCGTCCATCGAACGATTTGGTCGATACGCCGCGGAAGTCACGAACGCGAGGCAATGAGATGTTGAACAATTTGTCAAGGAAGTAATACATACGTTCGCCGCGCAGCGTTACTTTCACACCGATCGGCACATTCTCACGCAAGCGGAAGCCCGCAATCGCTTTTTTCGAGCGGGTGATGACAGGCTTTTGACCTGAAATCTTCTGCATGTCTTCTACAGCATTGTCCATAACTTTGGAGTTAGAGACCGCTTCGCCGACACCCATGTTAATAACGATTTTCTCGATTTTCGGCACCTGCATGACTGATTTATAGTTGAACTTCTGCATCAGAGCCGGTGTTACTTCGCTCTGGAAACGTTCCTTCATTCTTGCTGCCATGAGTCACATTGACCTCCTTTCCGTCCTTACTGCGTTTAGTCGATCTCTTGGCCGGAACGCTTAGCGATCCGGACTTTCGTACCGTTATCAAGCACTTTGTTGCCGACGCGAGTCGGCTTGCCGCTTTTAGGGTCGATATGCATCACGTTGGACACGTGAATCGGCGCTTCGCGCTCGATGATACCGCCTTGCGGGTTTGCCGGGTTAGGGCGGGTATGGCGTTTCACCATGTTGACGCCTTCGACCAACACACGATTCTCGCGGGGATAAGCAGCGATAATCCGGCCTTTTTTCCCTTTGTCTTTGCCCGTGATGACGATGACGTTATCGTCTTTCTTCACGTGCAGCTTATTGTTGTGCGATTCAAGCACTTTTTTCAAACGGGGCATGGGTACACCTCCTACCGTGTTTCTTCAGTCCGAAACCGGGTTAGATAACTTCCGGTGCCAGGGAAATGATTTTCATAAAGTCGCGTTCGCGAAGCTCACGAGCGACCGGTCCGAAGATCCGGGTACCGCGCGGGCTCTTGTCTTCTTTAACGATTACTGCCGCATTCTCGTCGAATGCGATATAGGAACCGTCCTTACGGCGTACAGAACGCTTCGTACGTACGATAACGCATTTGACAACATCGCCTTTTTTGACAACGCCGCCTGGTGTTGCTTGTTTAACGGAGCATACGATCATATCACCGATATGTCCAACGCGGCGTCCTGTACCGCCCAGCACGCGGATACACATCAGTTCTTTAGCGCCGGAGTTGTCGGCAACAGCCAGACGCGTAAACGGTTGAATCATCGCAAGGTCCTCCTTTCAGTCACAAGGTGCGGTCTATTAACCCACTATAGCTTTCTCGACGATCTCGACCATGCGCCACGTCTTGTCTTTCGACAGCGGGCGGGTCTCCATGATTCTCACAGTGTCGCCGATTTGCGCTTCATTGTTTTCGTCATGCGCCTTGAATTTCTTCGTGTATCTGATGCGTTTGTGGTACAGGCTGTGCTTTTTGTACGTTTCAACAGCTACCACAATCGTTTTGTCCATCTTGTCGCTTACGACTTTACCAATCTGCACTTTGCGATTGTTATTGCGTTCGCTCATGGTAATCCTCCTTCCCGGAATCAATGTTCGGGTTATTAGCCGATGCCGAGTTCACGCTCGCGCAAAATCGTTTTGGCCCGAGCAATTTCTTTCCGCAGATCGCCGAGGCGATGCGGGTTGTCCAGCTGGCCGGTAGCCAGTTGGAAACGGAGGTTGAACAGCTCATCCTTGAAGCCGGCGATTTTCTGTTCGAGTTCCGCCGAAGTCAGGTTACGAAACTCACTGGCCTTCATTTGCTTCACCACCCAGTTCTTCACGTTTCACAAATTTCGTCTTGATTGGCAGCTTGTGAGCTGCAAGACGCATCGCTTCACGTGCAACTTCCTCAGGCACCCCTGCAAGTTCGAACAATACTTTGCCCGGCTTAACAACGGCAACCCATGCTTCTACGTTACCTTTACCGCTACCCATACGAACCTCAAGAGGCTTTTGGGTAATAGGTTTGGAAGGGAAGATTTTGATCCACACCTTACCGCCCCGTTTGATATAACGAGTCATGGCGATACGAGCCGCTTCGATCTGACGGTTCGTAATCCAAGAAGGTTCCAAAGCTTGCAAACCGAATTCACCGAAGTGCACTTCAGCGCCGCCTTTAGCACGGCCTTTCATTTTACCGCGGTGTACTTTGCGGTGTTTTACGCGTTTAGGGACCAACATGATTAGTTGCCTCCTTCCTCAACTGCTCTTTTCTTCGTTGGAAGGACTTCGCCACGGTAGATCCATACTTTTACGCCGATGCGGCCGTAAGTGGTATGAGCTTCTGCCGTTCCATAATCGATATCAGCGCGCAGTGTGTGCAATGGCACAGTGCCTTCGCTGTAACCTTCTTGACGAGCGATTTCCGCTCCGCCCAGACGGCCGCTTACGGAAGTTTTGATTCCTTTTGCACCGGCGCGTTGAGTACGTTGAATAGCTTGTTTCATCGCGCGGCGGAAGGAAACGCGGCGTTCCAATTGTTGCGCGATGCTTTCGGCAACCAGGATAGCGTCCAATTCCGGATTCTTGATTTCAGAGATATTGATGTGGACTTTCTTACCGTTCGACAGCTTGGTCAATTGACCGCGAAGTACTTCTACTTCGGATCCGCCTTTACCGATGACGATACCCGGCTTGGCGGTATGAATCGTTACGTTAACGCGGTTAGCCGCACGTTCGATTTCAATGTGAGAAACAGCAGCGTCTTTAAGCTATTTTTGAGGAATTCGCGGATTTTGACGTCTTCCATCAGAAGATCGCCGAAGTCCTTGTCGGCATACCATTTGGATTCCCAATCACGGATAATGCCGATGCGAAGACCGACGGGGTTTACTTTTTGACCCACACGTTGTCCCTCCTTATTTTTCGGATACGACCAGTGTAATATGGCTGGATCGCTTGAAAATGCTGAATGCACGGCCTTGGGAACGCGGCTGGAAACGTTTCATGGTCGGGCCCTCGTTTACGAAAGCCTCAGAAACAACCAGTTTGTTCACGTCCAATTGATAGTTGTGTTCAGCGTTGGCCACCGCAGAGTTTAACAGCTTCTCCAGAACCGGTGAAGCCGAACGCGGGGTATGACGCAAAATAGCAATCGCTTCGCCCACTTTTTTGCCGCGGATCAAGTCTACCACCAGGCGGACTTTGCGAGCCGGAATGCGAATGTTGTTCACAACAGCTTTCGCTTGTTGAGACATCGGTGTACCTCCTCCCGTACGTTACATACGCCGTATTTGTTACGACCAACGGTGACGCCATTGGCGCACTCTATCGACCGCCGCTGTGACGATCAACCCGTGACGCCAGTGCGCACTCTATGATCGCACGACCGGCCGCAGGGTATTATCGTTTGCCTGTTTTCTTATCGTCGTCGGTATGACCTTTGAATGTGCGCGTTGGCGCGAATTCACCCAGCTTGTGGCCGACCATGTCTTCAGACACGTAAACCGGCACGTGCTTGCGTCCATCGTAGACTGCGAACGTTTGACCCACGAACTGCGGGAAAATCGTCGAGCGACGGGACCAGGTCTTGATGACGACCTTCTTATTCGATCCGGACAGCTCTTCCACTTTTTTCAGCAGATAGCTATCCACGAAAGGTCCTTTTTTCAAACTGCGACCCATGGAATGCTCCTCCCTTCAACGCTACTTGAGAGTTTGCCGTTCACGCCGCGAGGCGATTACTTGCTGCGGCTGCGAACAATATATTTGCCAGATGCTTTTTTCTTCTTGCGGGTTTTGTAACCGAGTGTCGGCTTACCCCATGGAGACATCGGAGATTTACGTCCGATCGGAGCGCGGCCTTCACCACCACCGTGAGGGTGATCGTTCGGGTTCATGACGACACCGCGGACGGTTGGGCGTTTGCCTAACCAGCGGTTACGACCGGCTTTACCGATGTTCAACAGCTCGTGATCCGAGTTACCTACGGTACCGACCGTTGCACGACATTGCTTCAGAATGCGGCGGATTTCACCGGATGCTAAGCGAATGGTCACATAAGCATCTTCTTTACCGAGCAATTGAGCGCTAGTTCCGGCAGAACGAACCAATTGGCCGCCTTTGCCAGGCTTTAACTCAATATTGTGGATTACTGTACCGACTGGAATGTTCTCCAACGCGAGTGCATTACCCACTTTAATGTCGGCGGTAGGGCCGGACATGATTTCATCGCCGACTTTCAGGCCTTTAGGAGCGATGATATATGCCTTTTCACCGTCAACATAGTTAATGAGCGCGATATAAGAGGTACGGTTAGGATCATATTCAATCGTAGCCACGCGTCCGGGTATGCCGTCCTTCGTGCGTTTGAAATCGATGATCCGGTATTTCCGCTTATGGCCGCCGCCGTGATGGCGAACCGTAATTTTACCTTGATGATTACGACCAGCGCGTTTGCTCAGCGGTGCGAGCAAGGATTTCTCCGGCTCAGTTGCCGTAACTTCTTCGAACGTAGATACCGTCATTTGACGACGGCTCGGCGTTGTCGGATTAAACTTTTTTACTGGCACTTAGATTCCCTCCTTACTTTAGAGACTTGTTGTTAAACGGAAGCTTCGAAATATTCAAGCGGTTTGCTGTCGGCGGAAAGCTGCACGATCGCTTTCTTCCATTCGGAAGTGTAACCGCTGTGTTTGCCGTAGCGTTTCGGCTTGGCAGGCATTCTCAGTGTGTTGACACTAACAACTTTCACTTTGAAGATCTGTTCGATCGCTTGTTTGATTTCCGTTTTGTTGGATCTCAGATCAACTTCGAACACATACTTCTGTTGTTCCATGAATTCGCTAGTGCGTTCGGTAATAACCGGGCGTTTAATAATATCACGAGGGTTCTTCATTACGCGAACACCTCCTCAACTTTAGCGACCGCGTCCTTCGTGATGATCAGTTGATCATGATTCATCACGTCAAGCACGTTAATTCCTTCAGCAGCGACAAACTTGACGCCCGGAATGTTGCGTGCGGACAGAGCCACATTGTTATCAAAGTCCGCAGTAACGACTAGCGCTTTGCGAGAAACCTTGAGGTTGTTCAAAAGCTTTGTAATGTCCTTCGTCTTAGGCTGGGACAAGCTCAGCTGATCCAGAACGATGATTTGGTTAGAAATGACCTTGCTGGACAACGCCGACTTAATTGCCAAACGGCGAACCTTGCGAGGTAATTTGAAGCTGTAGCTGCGCGGTGTAGGTCCGAAGACGATACCGCCGCCTTTCCATTGCGGTGAACGGATGCTGCCTTGGCGAGCACGTCCGGTTCCTTTTTGTTTCCACGGCTTTCGGCCGCCTCCGCTTACTTCAGAACGCCCTTTTGTAGAGTGTGTTCCGGCGCGAAGCGAAGCTTGCTGAAGCAAAACAGCACTGTGCAGAACGTGCGCGTGCGGTTCTAGACCGAATACGCCTTCTGCCAAGTCAAGTTCTCCAACCTGACCGCCGTCTATATTATAAACAGCTACTTTCGGCATGAGTGGTCCTCCTTTCCTGATACAGTGGAGATTATTTCTTCACCGATGTGCGGATTTTGAGATAGCTATTGCGTGCGCCCGGTACGGAGCCTTTGATCAGCAATACGTTGCGCTCAAGGTCGATTTTTACGACTTCGAGGTTCTGTACGGTGATCGTTTCGCTGCCCATACGCCCGTGCATTTTCTTACCTTTCGGTACGCGGTTAGCATCACGGATTGTCGCGAGCGAACCGTTACCGCGGTGGTACTTCGAACCGTGAGCCATTGGACCGCGGGACATACCCCAGCGCTTGATGGCACCTGCAGTTCCTTTACCTTTGGAGATACCCGTTACGTCAACGAATTCGCCCTCGGAGAACTGATCAACTTTAACTTCTTGACCAACTTCCACCTCAGCCAGGTTAACCCCGCTGATTTCGCGAATGAAGCGCTTGGGTGCCGTGTTGGCTTTTTTTGGCATGGCCGATGGCCGGTTTGGTAGCCAGCTTCTCGCGCTTGTCGGCGAAACCGAGCTGGACTGCTTCGTAACCGTCGTTGTCCGCAACTTTCTTCTGCAGTACGACATTCGGAGTTGCTTCAACAACCGTCACCGGCACAACGCTACCGTCTGCGGCGAAGATTTGAGTCATTCCGAGCTTACGTCCCAAGATTCCTTTCATGTTGACACCTCTTTTCCTGATGGATCTGATTTAGTGCTGCTGCAATTAAAGTTTGATTTCGATGTCAACGCCGGACGGCAAGTCAAGGCGCATCAGCGCGTCTACCGTCTGCGGCGTAGGATTGACGATGTCGATCAAACGCTTGTGCGTACGCATTTCGAATTGCTCACGCGAATCCTTGTACTTGTGCACCGCGCGCAGAATCGTAATGATCTGCTTCTCGGTCGGCAACGGAATCGGTCCGGATACACCTGCACCGGTACGTTTTGCAGTTTCTACGATTTTCTCCGCGGAAGTATCCAGGATACGGTGGTCGTAGGCTTTCAAACGGATACGGATTTTTTGCTTAGCCATATAAGTCCCTCCTTCATTCGCCCAATTTTGGAATCGGACATACTCCGCGAGAATAACCCGACTTTCACCCCGATCACCACTCTATGGCAAAGGGGCCGGGTGTGTCGGCAACCTCTCACATCAACGCACAGTCACAGACCAACATTCACTATTATAGCGACCTGGATGGACGAATGCAACAAATATTTATACATTATTTCACCTTGTAAAATAAGGCAGTCTCCAGGCACACTTTTACTCAATAACTCCTTATTAATGAAGAAAAAAATTTCGGGAACAATACCGTTTAGTTGAATGGAGGGATCAAGTTGCCTACTTGGTTGGAAATTTCATTGCGGACTTTCATGGCTGTGATCGTTTTGTTTCTGCTGACTCGTCTGTTAGGGAAAAGACAAGTGTCCCAGTTATCGCTTTTCGAGTACATAACCGGGATAACGATCGGAAGCTTGGCCGCCTACGTTTCTCTCGACTCGGATACGAACTGGTGGCTCGGATTCCTTTCTATGGTCGTCTGGGTTGCTGTATCTCTAGGTATGGAATTTCTTCAGCTCAAAAGCAAAAGAGCAAGGGATCTGCTCGACGGAAAAGCAACTATTCTCGTTGAGAACGGCAAAGTCATCGACAAAAACCTGAAGAAAGAGCGACTTACCAGTGATGAGCTTTTTGGAGCTGCTTCGCAAAAAAGAACGTTTTCGATATGTCCCAAGTTGAATTCGCCATTATGGATACAAGCGGAGAACTGAACGTACTGCTCAAAAAAAGAGCACCAACCGCTCACTGCCTCGGACATCGGCCTTTCCGTAAAACCGGAGAGGATCGCTATGTCCGTCATCATGGACGGACGTATTCTTTCAGATTCTCTGACTAAGATCGGCTTGAACGAGGAATGGCTGAATTCGAAGCTGAAAAAGCTGGGCACATCCACAGACCGTATCTATCTCGCACAGGTGGATTCCCAGAACAAGCTGTACCTTGATCCCTTTGACGATAACATGCGCAAGCATTAACGGCATAAATATTTCACATACCATCATTCCCTTCAATTTCCAGCATATGATAAGACAGGCTGTGCTGAAGGGACTGATCGGGTTGCTCTCGCTGCGTAAAATGTTTGCCATCATTTTTGGCAGCTTATTGATTGCTTGCGGAATCAACTTTTTTCTCATGCCCAACAAAGTGCTTGACGGCGGGGTAATCGGATTAGCGCTGATTGCCAACTACTTGTTCGATACCAAAGTGGGCTTCGTATTGTTTTTGTGCAGCATTCCGATCTTTGCGTATACCTGGGTCAGAGACCGGTCGCTGTTCTTCCATAGTCTTTACGGCATGCTTTTTTTGTCTTACTTTGTTGACCTGCTGGACTCTCGACGCCCTTATGCAGCGGTCATGATGAGTCATCCATTCCTAGCCTCGGTGCTGGGAGGTATATGCATCGGTATCGGATTCGGGATTATGCTGCGTAACAATACAAGCACAGGCGGCATTGATTTATTGGCAAAATTGTTGGCTAGACAGATGGGGTTAAATGTCGGTATTCTGATTCTCTTCATGGATGCGGTCGTAGTCATAATAGGCGGGGTACTATTCTCAGCGGAAACATTCTTTCTATCCTTGGCTTCAATCGGTGTCGGGGGGTTGGCAACCAGCGTTGTCACAGTGAAATACTTTTCTTATTAACCTTATTAAAAATAAAAGCTGCCGAGTCCGACTCGGCAGCTTCGTTATATTTCTTCAATTACTTCTGGATGGAAGCAACTGCGCCAGCGCCTACAGTACGGCCGCCTTCGCGGATCGCGAAGCGAGTACCTTCTTCGATAGCGATTGGAGCGATCAGGTTAACGGTAACAGTGATGTTGTCACCAGGCATAACCATTTCAGTGCCTTCCGGCAGGTTGATGATGCCGGTTACGTCAGTTGTCCGGAAGTAGAACTGCGGACGGTAACCTGTGAAGAAAGGCTTATGACGGCCGCCTTCAGCAGAAGTCAGAACGTAGATTTGAGCAGTGAATTCCGTGTGAGGCTTAACGGAACCCGGCTTAGCAATAACTTGTCCGCGCTCGATATCTTTACGATCAACACCGCGGAGCAATGCGCCCACGTTGTCACCGGCTTGAGCTTGGTCAAGCAATTTACGGAACATTTCTACGCCCGTAACAACCGTTTTGCGAGTGTCTTCAACCAGACCGATGACTTCAACCTCGTCACCGACTTTAACGATACCACGCTCAACGCGGCCTGTAGCAACGGTACCACGACCAGTGATCGTGAACACATCCTCAACCGGCATCAAGAATGGCTTGTCAGTTGCGCGCTCAGGAGTCGGGATGTAGCTGTCAACTGCTTCGAACAGTTCAATGATTTTGTTAGCCCATTCGCCGTCAGGGTTTTGAAGAGCTTCACGAGCGGAACCGCGGATGATTGGAGTGTCATCGCCTGGGAACTCATACTCGTTCAGAAGGTCGCGAACTTCCATCTCAACAAGCTCAAGCAATTCTTCGTCTTCAACCATGTCGCATTTGTTCAAGAATACTACGATGTACGGTACGCCTACTTGGCGGGAGAGCAGGATGTGCTCGCGCGTTTGCGGCATTGGGCCGTCAGCTGCGGATACAACGAGGATTGCGCCGTCCATTTGCGCTGCGCCGGTGATCATGTTTTTAACATAGTCGGCGTGGCCAGGGCAGTCAACGTGTGCGTAGTGACGGTTAGGAGTTTCATACTCAACGTGTGCTGTGGAAATCGTGATTCCACGCTCGCGCTCTTCAGGAGCTTTGTCGATTTGGTCGAATGCTACTGCGGCACCGCCGTATTTTTTGGAAAGTACGGTCGTGATTGCAGCTGTCAACGTTGTTTTACCGTGGTCAACGTGACCGATGGTACCGATGTTAACGTGTGGTTTGTTACGTTCAAACTTAGCTTTTGCCATGGATACTTTTCCTCCTTAATAAGTAAAAGGATTATATTGTTTGGAGGGCGGGAAATCGCTTAGCGCGTCTCCCTAGCCACTCCGCTGACTCTAAACTTAAGCGCCTTTGTTTTTCGAAATGATTTCTTCGGAAATCGATTTCGGCACTTCTTCATAGTGGGAAATTTCCATGGAGAACACTCCACGACCCTGTGTACCTGAACGAAGCGTTGTAGAATATCCGAACATCTCGGCAAGAGGCACCTTAGCACGGATGATCTGTGCGCCAAAGCGCGAATCCGTACCTTCGATGCGTCCACGGCGGGAGCTCAGCATACCCATTACGTCTCCGAAGTACTCTTCCGGAACGGTAACTTCGACTTTCATGATCGGCTCGAGCAGAACTGGATTACATTTGTCCTTCGCTGCTTTGAGCGCCATGGAGCCGGCGATTTTGAACGCCATCTCGGAGGAGTCGACGTCGTGGTACGATCCGTCTACGACGGTGGCTTTAACGTCAACCAGCGGGAAGCCCGCGATAACACCATTCTTCATCGACTCTTCGATACCGGCACCGATAGGAGCAATGAACTCCCTTGGGATCGCGCCGCCAACGACTTTGCTTTCGAACACATATCCTGTGCCCGGTTCCTGCGGTTCGAACTCAACCCAACAATGGCCGTATTGACCGCGTCCGCCTGATTGACGAACGAACTTGCCTTCGACCCTGGCTGCAGTTTTGAACGTCTCGCGGTAAGCAACCTGCGGTTTACCGACATTCGTTTCAACCTTGAACTCACGAAGCATGCGGTCGACGAGAATCTCCAAATGGAGCTCACCCATACCGGCGATGATCGTTTGTCCGGTTTCTTCGTCCGTATGAGCACGGAACGTAGGATCTTCCTCGGACAATTTCTGCAGAGCAATACCCATTTTGTCTTGGTCGGCTTTGGTTTTAGGCTCAACCGCAAGCTGGATAACCGGATCCGGGAAATTCATCGATTCAAGAACTACCGGATTCTTCTCGTCGCACAGCGTATCGCCTGTCGTTGTGTCTTTGAGGCCTACAGCTGCCGCGATATCTCCGGCATATACCTCGCTGATTTCTTGACGGCTGTTCGCGTGCATTTGGAGAATACGTCCGATCCGTTCCCGCTTGCCTTTCGTAGCGTTCACAACATATGAACCGGAGCTCAATACGCCGGAGTAAACGCGGAAGAAAGTCAATTTACCGACGAACGGGTCGGTCATGATTTTGAACGCCAATGCCGCAAAAGGTTGATCATCAGCGGATTTGCGCGTTGTTTCCGTACCGTCTTCCAATGTTCCTTTGATAGCAGGAACATCGATAGGAGCCGGCAAGTAGTCAACGACAGCATCCAGCATCGGTTGAACACCTTTGTTGCGATAAGAGGAACCGCAGACGACCGGGAAGATTTTCACATCTATGACGCCTTGGCGAAGTGCTTTTTTCAGTTCAGGAACGGTGATTTCTTCACCTTCCAGATACTTCATCATAAGCTCTTCGTCCAGTTCAGCAACTTTCTCTACCAGTTCTGCGCGAAGTTCTTCAACTTGCTCCGTAAATTCAGCAGGGATAGGTGCTTGTTCCGGGTCTTTACCGAGATCGTCTTTGTACATATAAGCAACCCGGTCTACAAGGTCGATCATACCTTTGAAGTCGTTCTCAGCGCCGATCGGCAACTGGATGGCAACCGCATTGGCTCCCAAACGCAGCTTCATGTCTTTAACAACATTGAGGAAGTCCGCGCCGATGATATCCATTTTGTTAACATAAGCGATACGTGGAACACCGTAACGGTCTGCTTGACGCCATACCGTCTCGGATTGCGGCTCGACGCCTTCTTTGGCGCTGAATACGCCGACTGCTCCGTCCAATACGCGCAAGGAGCGCTCGACTTCCACCGTAAAGTCAACGTGACCCGGGGTGTCGATAATATTGATGCGGTGACCTTTCCACTGAGCGGTTGTAGCAGCGGATGTGATCGTGATTCCGCGTTCCTGCTCTTGTTCCATCCAGTCCATGGTAGCGGCGCCTTCATGCACTTCGCCGATCTTATGAACGCGTCCGGTATAGAACAGAATCCTTTCAGTGGTCGTGGTCTTACCCGCGTCAATATGCGCCA
Organism: Cohnella kolymensis; assembly: GCF_000829465.1. GTDB lineage: Bacteria > Bacillota > Bacilli > Paenibacillales > Paenibacillaceae > Cohnella > Cohnella kolymensis. The sequence continues at coordinate 17,450 of NZ_JXAL01000030.1, forward strand.
TGATACCGATATTACGCGTATTTTGCAAGGAGAACTCTCTTGGCATGCATTTGTCTCCCTTCGTTTAAGCGAATCTTACCAGCGATAGTGTGCGAATGCTTTATTGGCTTCTGCCATCTTGTGCGTATCTTCGCGTTTCTTAACCGCTGCTCCTGTGTTGTTAGAAGCATCGATAATTTCCGCAGCCAAACGCTCGTCCATCGTTTTCTCGCCGCGGTTGCGGGAGTAATTCACGAGCCAGCGCAGACCTAGGGTCGTACGGCGTTCAGGCTTAACTTCAATCGGAACTTGATAGTTAGCACCACCGACACGGCGAGCTTTAACTTCAAGAACCGGCATGATGTTCTTGATCGCAGCTTCGAAAACTTCCATAGCATCTTTGCCGGTGCGTTCTTGAATCAAGGTGAACGCATTGTACAAAAGCTGCTGGGCAACGCCTTTCTTACCATCGATCATAATACGATTTACGAGGCGGGTAACAAGTTTGCTGTTATACAGCGGATCCGGGAGAACATCCCGTTTCGGTACTGGTCCTTTACGAGGCATCGAAGTTCCTCCTTTCTCATTCATGTTGTAACAGCTTCAGCCGATCGAACCGGCTGTCAGCGTATTAGGATTTCTTAGCTTTTGGTCTCTTCGCACCGTACTTGGAACGAGCTTGCATCCGGTTGTTAACGCCGGAAGTATCCAAAGCACCGCGAACAATGTGGTAACGAACACCCGGAAGATCTTTAACACGGCCTCCACGAATAAGAACAACGCTGTGTTCCTGCAAGTTGTGGCCGATCCCCGGAATGTACGCAGTAACCTCGACACGGTTAGTCAGACGAACCCTTGCGTATTTACGCAATGCAGAGTTCGGTTTCTTAGGCGTCATGGTTCCTACACGGGTACAAACTCCGCGTTTTTGAGGTGCGCTCAATTCAGTCTCAACACGCTTCAAGGCGTTGAAGCCTATTTGCAGTGCCGGGGACTTGGATTTAACGACTTTCGGTTGACGACCTTTACGTACTAGTTGGTTAATTGTTGGCATGTTGCCACCCCCTTCCGATGAGTATGAAAAGCAAATATAATGACACATCCGACAACACTTGGCGAAGCCACAGATCCAGGTGGTTCATTTTGAGAGACGAGAAAGGGCCCGACCGGCTGCTTCCCATAAGAAAATCAATTTCTTAAGAAGCGCCATATCAAACCCGTCTTGCTTTATTCCTCAATGACGACAGCCATCGCCGCGTCGACTCTTAAACTGTACAGGGATCTGCATCTTGCGCATTTAAGAATTCAACGGCTTGGACATGCCCTGCCGTCTTCATCATCTGTTTTTGTGCCGAGTCGGGCACACACACTAGAACATAGTAACACTTCACTATAGACCTGTCAAGAAATGATCTCTCACATTTTCAGCAATTAAAAGAGCTTCTTTTTCATCCACATGAGGAAAATAGAAAACAGCATAATACTGTACAAACCTGGCAGCAGAATCGCAAACACAATTTCCGTTTCAGACGAGGTCTCATCATTGTTGAGTACGTCCATAATGCCATAAACCGGAGGCACAGCCGTTCGGTCCTAGAATCGCCGTTGCTTCTCCGGAACGTATGCTGATTGTTAGACCGCTTAGCACTGTTATTCCCGCATATTCCTTATTGATTTCCTTCAGCCGAGCATAGGAGTTACACGTTTCTTACCGGGAAAATGTTTTAATCAAGCTGGCGTCACGCAAATAACGCGGACGCCGTTTCCGGCATCCGCGTTATTGGTGATGTTCTCTTGTTGTATTGTTTTTTACTCGACAGTTACCGTCTCAAGTTCGGCCTTTTCATCGGTCTCTTCGTCAAAAGGCGACACGACTTTGATGTTGCGATAACGGGCCATACCCGTACCAGCCGGAATGAGCTTCCCGATAATGACATTCTCCTTGAGTCCCAGCAAGCGGTCTACTTTGCCTTTGATCGCGGCATCGGTGAGAACGCGAGTTGTCTCCTGGAAAGATGCAGCCGAGAGGAACGAGTCTGTTTCCAAAGAAGCTTTAGTGATACCGAGCAATACCGGGCGGGCAACCGCCGGTTCCTTGTCGGCGAGAATCGCGTCGCGGTTAGACGCTTCGTATTCATGAATATCTACGAAGGCGCCTGGAAGCAATGGCGTGTCTCCCGGATCAACGATGCGGATTTTGCGCAGCATCTGCTTGATCATAACCTCGATGTGTTTGTCGTTGATTTCAACACCTTGGTTCCGGTAAACCCGTTGAACTTCCTGCAAAATATAATTTTGCACGCCGCGAATTCCTTTAATACGAAGCATTTCCTTAGGATCGATAGAACCGTCGGTCAGCTCGTCGCCTGCTTCGATCTGTTGTCCTTGAACAACACGAATACGGGAACCGTAGCTGACAGGGTAAACTTTCGACTCCGCTCCGCCTTGCAGTTCGATTTCACGCTTGTCTTTCGTTTCGCGAATCTCTTTAATTACGCCGTCCAACTCGGAGATGATCGCTTGCCCTTTCGGATTGCGGGCTTCGAAAAGCTCCTGGATCCGCGGCAAACCTTGGGTAATATCATCACCCGCAACACCGCCGGTGTGGAACGTACGCATCGTGAGCTGGGTTCCCGGCTCCCCGATGGATTGAGCTGCAATGATACCGACAGCTTCACCGATTTCGACTTTTTTCCCGGTCGCCAGGTTGCGGCCATAACACAATTTACATACGCCATGGCGTGCGCGGCAACTGAGCACAGAGCGGATCTGGACTTTCTTGATACCTACACGGATGATCTCTTCGCCTTTAGGGGTGTCGATCAGCTCATTGCGGTTGACGATAATTTCGTTGGTTTCAGGATTGCGAATGGTTTCAAAGGCGTAACGGCCTTCGATCCGGTCGAACAAATCTTCGATGACTTCTTTGCCGTCCTCGATTCGCGATACGACAATCCCTTTGTCCGCTCCGCAATCGTCCTCACGTACGATAACGTCTTGAGCTACGTCGACCAAGCGGCGGGTCAAGTAACCCGAATCCGCAGTCCTGAGCGCAGTATCGGCAAGACCTTTCCGAGCGCCGTGGGTGGAAATGAAGTATTCCAAAACCGTCAGGCCTTCACGGAAATTCGATTTGATCGGCAATTCGATGATCCGTCCGGACGGGTTGGCCATCAGACCCCGCATACCGCCCAGCTGGGTGATCTGCGATTTGTTACCCCGCGCTTTGGAATCCACCATGAGCATAATCGAATTGTAGCGGTCCATGGATTTCATCAAAATGTCTGTGATCTCATCCTTGGATTTGCTCCAGATTTCGATAACACGGTCACGGCGCTCTTCATCCGTAATCAATCCGCGGCGGTACTGTGTCGTAACAACGCGAACTTTCTCTTCGGATTGAGCCAGGAGTTCGACTTTCTCTTCCGGCACGATAACATCGGAAACAGCAATGGTGATACCGGCTTTTGTCGAGTACGTAAAGCCGAGCTGCTTAATGTTATCAAGAATAATCGACGTTTCCATCGTGTGATAGATGCGGAAACACTCGCCGATAATGTGTCCCAGATATTCTTTACCTACGGCACCCGGTGTCGGAATTTCACTCATAATCTTGTCAAGGTCCGCACCTTTTTCATAGATAAAGTATCTGTCCGGAGTGCCCTTGACCAGATTTTCCTTGGTAGCTTCATTGATATACGGGAACGTATCCGGGAAAATCTCGTTAAATATAATTTTACCGATCGTCGTCACAAGAAGCGCGTCCTGCTGCTTAGGCGTAAAGGTCTTCTTCTTGAGCTCTCTAACCGGAATGACGACTCTAGCATGCAGAGAGATGTTTCCCATGCCCCGCTGATATGCGGAGACCGCTTCGTTCACGTTAGCAAGGCGAAGTCCGGAACCTGGAGCCTCTTTGTTGTCCATCGTCAGGTAATAACAACCGAGAACCATATCCTGCGACGGAGTAACGACAGGCTTACCGTCTTTAGGGTTCAGAATGTTCCCTGCCGCCAGCATCAGCAAGCGAGCTTCAGCTTGGGCTTCAGCGGACAACGGAACGTGAACGGCCATTTGGTCGCCGTCGAAGTCGGCGTTATAAGCCGTACATACGAGAGGGTGCAGCTTGATCGCGCGACCTTCGACAAGAATCGGCTCGAATGCCTGGATGCCGAGACGGTGAAGTGTAGGAGCACGGTTGAGAAGCACCGGATGCTCTTTGATCACTTCCTCCAGCACGTCCCAAACTTCAGGGCTGACGCGCTCGACTTTGCGTTTGGCGCTCTTGATGTTGTGAGCCAAGCCCTTCAATACCAGCTCTTTCATAACGAAAGGCTTGAACAACTCCAAGGCCATTTCCTTAGGAAGACCGCATTGGTACATTTTCAAGCTTGGTCCGACAACGATAACCGAACGTCCGGAATAGTCGACACGTTTACCCAGCAGGTTCTGACGGAAACGGCCTTGTTTACCCTTCAGCATGTGGCTGAGGGATTTCAAAGGACGGTTGCCCGGACCTGTTACAGGGCGGCCGCGGCGTCCGTTATCGATCAGAGCGTCAACGGCTTCTTGAAGCATGCGCTTTTCGTTCTGGACGATGATATCCGGAGCGCCCAGGTCGAGCAGACGCTTCAGACGATTGTTACGGTTGATGACGCGGCGATACAGGTCATTCAAGTCGCTTGTCGCGAACCGGCCGCCGTCCAATTGAACCATCGGACGCAGTTCCGGAGGAATAACCGGAAGAACGTCCAGAATCATCCAATCCGGTGTGTTACCGGAGTTACGGAACGATTCGACAACTTCAAGACGTTTAATCGCCCGGCTGCGACGCTGTCCTTGAGCAGTACGCAGTTCTTCGCGAAGCATCTCTAATTCGCGGTCAAGGTCGATGTCCTGCAGCAGCTTCTTAACAGCTTCGGCACCCATACCGGCCGAGAATGCATAACCGTATTTCTCCCGATAGCTGCGGTATTCTTTCTCGGACAGCAGTTGTTTTTTTCTCCAGAGGCGTATCGCCAGGATCAGTTACCACATAGGAAGCGAAATAGATGATCTCTTCCAAAGAACGCGGAGACATATCAAGCGCCAACCCCATGCGGCTCGGAATACCTTTGAAGTACCAGATATGCGATACAGGAGCGGCCAGCTCGATGTGGCCCATGCGCTCGCGGCGAACTTTGGCGCGTGTAACTTCAACGCCGCAGCGGTCACAGACGACGCCTTTGTAGCGGACACGCTTGTATTTACCGCAATGACATTCCCAGTCCTTAGTCGGTCCGAAAATTTTCTCGCAGAACAGACCTTCTTTTTCCGGTTTAAGCGTACGGTAGTTGATCGTCTCCGGCTTTTTGACTTCTCCTCTGGACCAAGAACGGATCTTATCAGGGGAAGCTAACCCGATTTTCATGAACTCAAAGTTGTTTACATCTAACAAGGAGCAAGCCCTCCTTCATTGTTGCAGCGATTTTCCGATCAGTGACACGTTTGGAGACTGGAACGCACGCCTGAGGCGCGCGTTCCTGTAGCTCATTATTCAACGCCGACTTCCGAGCCCTCAAGGTTGAGGTTCAACTTATCGCCGGCAGCATCATCTTCGTCGTCCATCTCTCTCATTTCAATTTCCTGCTCGTCTCCGGACAAAATCTTGACGTCCATGCCAAGACTTTGCAGCTCCTTGATCAGAACCTTGAACGACTCCGGCACACCTGGCTCGGGCACGTTCTCGCCTTTAACGATCGACTCGTAAGTTTTAACCCGTCCGACGACATCATCGGATTTCACGGTCAAAATCTCTTGAAGCGTGTATGCGGCACCGTAAGCTTCCAGTGCCCAAACTTCCATCTCTCCGAAGCGCTGACCGCCGAATTGAGCTTTACCGCCCAATGGCTGCTGTGTAACGAGAGAGTATGGACCGGTAGAACGGGCATGAATTTTGTCATCGACCATGTGCGCCAGTTTGATCATATACATGACCCCAACGGTAACTTCACGCTCGAACAACTCACCAGACCGTCCATCACGCAGCTGCCACTTACCGTTTCGCTGCATGCCGGCCTCTTCCATCGAATCGAACACATCATTCTCACGGGCGCCGTCAAATACCGGCGTGGCGGCATGAATGCCCAGTATTCGGCAAGCCATACCTAAGTGAACTTCAAGCACCTGACCGATGTTCATCCGGGAAGGTACGCCCAGCGGGTTAAGAACGACTTGTACCGGTGTGCCGTCCGGAAGGAACGGCATATCTTCCTCCGGCAGGATCCGTGCGATAACCCCTTTGTTACCGTGACGTCCGGCCATTTTGTCGCCTTCTTGGATCTTACGCTTTTGTGCGATATAAGCACGAACCAGTTGGTTAACTCCCGGCGGCAACTCGTCGCCGTTCTCACGGGTGAACACTTTAACGTCAACGACGATTCCGTCCGTACCGTGCGGAACCCGAAGAGAGGTGTCACGGACTTCACGGGCTTTCTCGCCGAAGATCGCATGAAGCAAACGCTCTTCAGCCGTAAGTTCGGTTACGCCTTTAGGTGTAACTTTACCGACAAGGATGTCCCCGGCGCTGATTTCCGCACCGACGCGGATAATGCCGCGCTCGTCAAGGTTGCGAAGCGCATCCTCACCGACGTTCGGAATATCGCGGGTGATCTCTTCCGGTCCAAGCTTCGTATCTCTGGCTTCAGACTCATATTCCTCGATATGGATCGAAGTATAAACGTCCTCACGGACCAATTTCTCGGACAGCAGAATGGCATCCTCGTAGTTGTAACCTTCCCATGTCATGAACGCAACGACGACGTTGCGGCCCAGAGCAAGTTCACCGGTCTCGGTGGAAGGTCCGTCAGCCATGATATCGCCTTTCTTGATCACTTCGCCGCGGCGGACAAGCGGCCGTTGGTTAATACATGTTCCTTGGTTGGAACGCATGAATTTCTGTAGTTTATATTTAACGATGTCACCTTTTACTTCTTTGCCGTCAATGGTCTCGACGCGCCGAAGTTGAATTTCATTAGCGGAAACCCGTTCAATGACACCGTCATATTTGGAAACGACACAGACGCCAGAGTCCTTGGCGGACTTATGCTCCATGCCTGTTCCTACGAATGGAGCTTCAGGAACGAGCAGCGGAACCGCTTGACGCTGCATGTTCGAACCCATCAGAGCGCGGTTCGAGTCATCGTTCTCAAGGAACGGAATCATAGCCGTCGCTACCGAAACAACTTGTTTCGGCGATACGTCCATGTAGTCCACTCGATCGCTTGGCATCGTCAGGATGTTGTCCGCCTGTTTGTTATAACGGACAATGACATTTTCCTCAACGAAGGATCCGTCCGGATTCAGCTTCGCATTCGCTTGCGCGATGATATAGTTGTCCTCTTCATCCGCGGTCATATAGGAAATCTCTTCCGTGACGCGGTTGGTCTTAGGATCCACTTTGCGATAAGGAGCCTCGATAAACCCGTACTCGTTAATCCGCGCGAACGTGGACAAGGAGTTGATCAGACCGATGTTCGGTCCCTCAGGCGTTTCGATCGGACACATGCGGCCATAGTGCGAGTGGTGAACGTCGCGCACTTCAAAGCCCGCACGTTCCCTTGTCAAACCGCCCGGTCCAAGCGCCGACAGACGGCGTTTGTGAGTGAGTTCGGCAAGCGGGTTCGTCTGGTCCATGAACTGAGAAAGCTGGGAAGAACCGAAGAACTCCTTAATTGCCGCAATTACAGGACGAATATTGATCAGCGCCTGCGGCGTGATCGCATTCTGATCCTGAATCGACATTCTTTCACGAACGACCCTTTCCATACGGGACAAACCGATACGGAATTGGTTCTGCAGAAGTTCGCCAACGGAGCGAAGACGACGATTGCCCAGATGGTCAATATCGTCCGTATCGCCGATACCATGCAGAAGGTTCATGAAATAGTTGATCGATGCGATAATATCCGCCGGGGTAATGTTCTTCACCGATTTGTCGATGATGCCGTTGGCAATGATCTTAACCACCTTGCCATCTTCCACAGGCGAATATACGGTAACAGCTTGAAGCGGAATATCGTCATTCTCCATGACTCCGCCGGTTACGCGATAGTTCTTAAAGCCGACGTTCTTCTCCAGCATCGGGAGAATTTGATCCAATAGACGACGGTCGATCATTTGACCCGACTCGGCAAGAATCTCTCCCGTTGAAGGATCGACCAGCGTCTCGGCAAGACGTTGATTGAACAACCGGTTCTTAATATGAAGCTTTTTATTGATTTTGTAACGGCCTACATTGGCAAGGTCGTAGCGCTTCGGATCGAAGAAACGGGCAATCAGCAAGCTGCGCGCGTTCTCCAAAGTCGGCGGCTCTCCCGGACGAAGACGCTCATAAATTTCAATCAGCGCTTTCTCGGTAGAGTCCGTGTTGTCCTTCTCCAAAGTGTTGCGAATATATTCGTTGTCGCCGAGCAAATCCAGAATCTCGGCATCGGTTCCGAAGCCGAGCGAACGAAGAAGCACTGTTACCGGAATCTTCCGCGTGCGGTCGATCCGCACATAGACGATATCCTTGGCATCCGTCTCAAGTTCCAGCCATGCTCCGCGGTTCGGAATGACAGTGGCGCTGTAAGTTTTCTTACCGTTCTTGTCTACTTTGGTATTATAGTAGACGCTTGGGGACCGGACCAACTGGCTGACGATAACGCGCTCGGCACCGTTAATAACGAAGGTTCCCGTCTCGGTCATGAGCGGGAAATCGCCCATGAACACTTCCTGTTCCTTGACTTCGCCGGTCTCTTTGTTCAGCAGTCGGACTTTAACACGAAGCGGAGCCGCGTAAGTAACATCGCGCTCCTTCGAGTCGTCCACTGAATATTTGGGCTCACCCAGGCTATAATCGATAAACTCTAGCACCAGGTTACCCGTGAAATCCTGAATCGGCGAAATGTCTTGGAAAATCTCCCGTAATCCCTCGTCCAAAAACTTCTGGTACGATTGCTGCTGGATTTCGATCAGGTTAGGGACGTCCAACACTTCATTGATACGGGCGTAGCTGCGCCGCGCACGGCGGCCATACTGAACAAGATGTCCTGCCAACTTAACCTCACCCCTTAAGTCTGCTTCAACACAAAAATAAAGAAAAGCCCTTATGCGCCGGTCTGGCGGCACAATGGCACCCTATCCACTCATTTGCCCAAAACAAACCCATCATACGTGATTTGCTAGACTTTTTTCCTGGGAAAGGATAAGGTCTTTATGACGTTTTTCACTAAAGACAATTAGCCCATCCTAATACTGACATTTTTTAATGATACCACAGTGAAAATGTCAAGTCAAACGAAACTTATTAAATATTTTTTATGCTGCGATAAACGCGGTAGCCTTTGTCTTTTCCCAGTTCCCGAACCTGTTCATCACCGTATATTTCTTCTAATTTCGCTCTTGCGGAAGGTGCCCCCTGTTTGTTCTGGATGACCACCCAAAGAGAACCGCCAGGCCGCAGAAATTCGTAAGCTTCGGAGAGCAGCCTGTGCACGACAGCTTTTCCTGCGCGAATAGGAGGATTCGCGAGAATGACATCGAACCTCTGCCCCTCCACAGCTGTGAACAGATCGCTCACTGCAAAAGAAACATTGCGGATCCCGTTCGAAGACGCGTTATGTGCGGCCAGCTCAACGGCTCTCTCATTAATGTCGATCATCGTGACATGTCCTTGCGGCGCAAGGCGGGCAGCCGTCAACCCAATGGGACCGTAGCCGCAGCCGATATCAAGTACCCGGGCATCCGACGGAATCTCCATCTCTTTGATCAGAACACGGCTTCCGTAGTCCACCCCGTCCCGCGAAAACACGCCTGCATCGGACGTGAATCGCAATGCGAATCCTCTGAGTGTTGCTTCAAACGTCCGGCGACGACTCTCCGACTGAGGTTTATTCGAATAATAGTGATCGTTCATGAAGCTCCTCCCGGGATCGGGCTAGACCGCCCCTTCTCAGCATTATCAAGTTTGCACATGAACAAACCCCTCGAAGAAAAATCTTCAAGGGGTTCTGTGAGAGACGGCTTCTTACTTAACTTCGACTTTAGCGCCTGCTTCTTCAAGCTTCGCTTTAACGGTGTCAGCTTCGTCTTTACCGACTTTCTCTTTGATTGGTTTCGGTGCGTTGTCAACAACGTCTTTCGCTTCTTTCAGGCCAAGACCTGTGATTTCGCGAACGGCTTTGATAACGTTGATTTTGGATGCGCCTGCCTCTAGCAGAATGACATCGAATTCTGTTTGTTCAGCAGCTTCAGCAGCAGCGCCGCCGCCTGCAGCAACAGCAACAGGTGCTGCCGCAGTTACGCCGAATTCTTCTTCGATTGCTTTAACCAGATCGTTCAATTCCAGAACGTTCATGCCTTTGATGGCTTCCAAGATTTGCTCTTTGCTCATGGGATTACCCTCCATTATTTGAGATCATGCGATCTTCTTTAAATTGTTGTCGTTCTTATTAAGCAGTTTCCGTGCCGTTCTTCTCCGCGACCGCTTTGACAGCGAGGGCGAAGTTGCGAACAGGCGCTTGCAATACGCTAAGCAGCATGGACAGCAATCCTTCGCGGGAAGGCAGATCTGCCAGCGCTTTGATCTGTGCTGCATCGAAGAAGTTTCCGTCTATGATACCGCCTTTTACTTTCAACGCGTCGTTCTTTTTCGCAAAATCGCTGAGGATTTTAGCGGGAGCAACGGCGTCTTTACCGAAAGCGACAGCTGTCGGACCGGTCAATACCGATTCGAGTTCATTCATCTCAGCGTTAGCGGCGGCACGGCTTACCAAAGAGTTCTTCAACACTTGGAAATCGACGCCCGCTTCACGAAGCTGCTTACGAAGCTCGGTTACTTGCGCAACGTTCAGGCCGCGATAGTCAGCGATAACTGTGCTGGAGCTCTCACGCAGCTTTGCCGCAATCTCGTCGACCGCTTGCTGTTTCTCCTGAATGATTTTCGCATTTGCCATTGTGTACACCTCCTAAGTCATCGTTACCGTACATTTCAACGCGCATATCTGCAGAGGCATAGAAAATGCCCCCGCAGACATTGCGGAGGCATGATTCGATTCTGCTCTCAGACTCAAAATGCGATGCACTTTGAAAGAGAAAAGCTCTATCCACACACCTCGGTAGGAAATTAAGCCTTTGACGACAACCGGTTATCAGCTAACGCTGGTAACGGTTGCGCGGGGCACCTACGGTCTACGGTATCTATATTCGATTTTTAAGCTCTATCAGCTTACCATGAGAAGCAGCTGATGTCAAAGCTAGTTTTTACCGTCAGCCCTCAGGCCGATTAGCGATATTCAGCCGCGTTCACGCGAGCGCCTGGTCCCATCGTCGAAGAAATCGAGATGTTCTTCAGGTATATGCCTTTGGAAGATGCGGGCTTCGCGCGGTTCAGCGCATCCATCAAGGCTTTGAGGTTCTCATTGAGCTTCTCAGCATCAAAGGAAGCTTTGCCGATCGGAGCGTGAATTTGTCCGGCTTTGTCCAGACGGTATTCGATTTTACCGGCTTTGATCTCTTGCACAGCTTTCGCAACGTCGTTCGTTACGGTACCGGCTTTAGGGTTAGGCATCAAGCCTTTACCACCGAGAATACGGCCCAGTTTACCGACTTCACTCATCATGTCCGGAGTCGCGACGCAGACGTCGAACTCGAACCATCCCTGTTGGATTTTGTTGATGAGCTCTTGATCTCCAACGTAATCCGCACCTGCAGCTTCAGCTTCTTTCAGCTTTTCGCCTTTGGCGAATACGAGGACGCGTTGTGTTTTACCCGTGCCGTGAGGCAGGACGACAACGCGCGCACGTTCTGGTCTTGTTTTCTCGGATCAACGCCGAGACGGACGGCAGCTTCAACCGTTTCGTCGAATTTGGCCGTTGCCGCTTTCTTCACGAGCTCGATCGCTTCCAACGGTTCGTAGGTAGCATCGCGGTCGATCAGCTTAACGGCTTCTGCATATTTCTTGCCCTGTTTAGCCATGTAGTTCTCCTCCTTGTGTGGTATTAACGGAAGTCTCCTCCCACTTTTGCGGATCCGACGATCCGCAAACCTGCCGGAGCAATGTCCGGCAGAACGATAAAGGCAATCTGCCTGTCGGAATTAGTCTTCGATCGTAACGCCCATGCTGCGAGCGGTACCTTCTACCATACGCATAGCCGCTTCTACAGAAGCCGCGTTAAGATCTTGCATTTTTTGCTCGGCGATTTCACGCACTTTAGCGCGTTTCACAGTAGCGACTTTCTTTTTGTTCGGTTCGCCGGATCCTTTAGGGATGCCTGCTGCAACACGAAGCAATACAGCTGCCGGCGGAGTTTTCGTTTCGAAAGTAAAGGAACGGTCTTCGAATACGGAAATAACAACCGGAATGATCAAGCCGTTCTGGTCGGCTGTACGAGCGTTAAACTCTTTACAGAACGCCATGATGTTAACACCTGCTTGACCCAATGCTGGACCGATCGGCGGCGCCGGGTTAGCTTTACCTGCAGGAACCTGCAGTTTCACCATCTTGATGACCTTTTTTGCCATGATCCACACCTCCTTGCCCCATAATGCGGTCTAACGGGACGCTCGTCCCTCCCGCTCTTTCAAGAAACCCTTATATCTTCTCCACCTGAGTGAAATCCAGTTCAAGCGGGGTTTCCCTGCCAAACATGTTAACGTGAACCTTAAGCTTGCTCTTGTCGGCGAGAATCTCTTCTACGGAACCGACAAAGTTGGCGAATGGTCCTACCTTAACCCGAACGTTCTCCTTGAGTTCGAAATCGATGACCGGCTTCGGCTCATCCATGCCCATATGGCGCAAAATTTGCTCCACTTCATCAGGCAGGAGCGCCGTCGGCTTCGATCCCGATCCCGTCGAGCCCACAAACCCGGTTACACCCGGAGTATTGCGGACAACATACCAGGAATCGTCCGTCTGGATCATCTCGACAAGGACATATCCGGGATACACTTTGCGCATCACCGTCTTCTTCTTGCCGTCCTTGTTGACGATCTCTTCTTCCATCGGCACGAGTACGCGGAAGATCTTGTCTTGCATAGCCATAGACTCCACGCGTTTCTCCAGGTTAGCTTTAACCTTGTTCTCGTAACCGGAATACGTGTGTACTACATACCATCTTTTCTCCATGGAAAAGCCACCTTTGGTTCCTGCCTCAAATGACAAGATTGACGAGCTGCGAAATACCGATATCCAGTCCCCAGAAGTAGATCGTTACCAGCAACACGGTCACGATCACGACGATCGTGTAGCTGACGAGCTCTTTCCGGCTGGGCCAACGGACTTTCTTCAGTTCATTCCAACTGTCGTTGAAAAACGAAAAAAAGGACCCAAAGCTCTGTTTCATTTTGGCCAGGAAAGTCACGTCTTTACCTCCTAGGACTTAGCGCGTCTCGCGATGAGGAGTATGTTCATTGCAGTGTCTGCAGAACTTCTTCAACTCGATGCGATCGGCGTGAGTCCGCTTGTTCTTGCTTGACGTATAGTTCCGTTGCTTGCAGTTGGTGCAAGCCAGAGTGATAATCACCCGCATCCCTTCCAACCTCCCGGGATCCCAACTTCATAAAAAACAACCATCCGGCGGAAACCCCAGGCTTGGCGAACCAAGGCTGAGCTGATTTCGAAGCTGCGGCGGAACCCGCTACGACAACGAAACCTGGCGTTTCACCGATGATTCAGTACCTGCGCATAAGAAACCACCTTAAAGGTTACTAAAATAATTTATCACAGGGCTAAATCGATGTCAATTAAAAGTGTCGGGAGAATGGCAGGCATCGTTTGGCAGAGAAGCGCGGCAGCGAGTGATAACGGACACAACTGTCAAGGGGAGGCAGGACGTGATAGCCTCAGAGCCTAACTCTATCCTTCCAACTTTTCACTCGGTTTAACCCTAGCGGTAAATTTAAAAGATCCCTCCGGCAGCACGCTCGGATTCGGCGAATCACTGATCTAAAACCCCATAAAAAAAGCAGCTCATGATCGGCTGCCGGAAGTTACTATTATAATGGCGGTACGCTTAACTTACGATATCGCGAACTTCAAGATAACGTTCCAGCTTTCGCTTCACTCGCTGCAAGGCGTTATCTATTGATTTCACATGCCTGTCGAGATCGACGGCAATTTCCTGGTAGGAGCGTCCGTCCAAATAGAGCATGAGCACCTTGCGCTCCAAGTCGCTCAAGATTTCCGACATCTTGTCCTCGAGGCCCGAAAACTCCTCGCGGTTAATGATCATTTCCTCAGGATCCGAGACTCTCGAACCGCATATGACGTCAAGCAGCGTCCGATCCGAGTCTTCATCATAGATGGGCTTGTCCAACGAGACATAGGAATTCAGAGGAATGTGCTTCTGCCTTGTCGCGGTCTTGATCGCAGTAATGATCTGGCGCGTGATGCACAGCTCTGCAAAAGCCTTAAACGAAGCGAGCTTGTCACCCTTAAAATCCCGAATTGCCTTGTACAAGCCGATCATGCCCTCTTGCACGATATCTTCCCGTTCGGCACCGATTAAGAAGTAGGAGCGCGCTTTAGCCCTTACGAAATTGCGGTACTTATTAATAAGGAACTCCAACGCTTCGCCGTCTCCGAGCCGGACAAACTCTACGATGTCCTCGTCGGCCTTGAAGTCGTATTCACCTGCTGCCAGCTTCTCCAAGTCGACGCTCACGAACGATCCCTCCGGTCTGCATTGGCGTGCTGGAACTTACAATCTACCAAACTATTACCAATATACTTGATGAAACGCATAGCGTCAACCAATTTAGCTATTTCTCGTGTTTTGATAGAGTGTTAAAAATGTCATTTATCTCCATCAAACGACCCGCTGCCACCCCTTCTCATCTGCTCCAGCCTGCGTTGGATATCCTCGCTGACAACGGCGTCTAACGGATTTCGCTTCGGCGCAGGGTCCCGCTTGATCGTCGCTTGAATCTCGGCCCGGCTTTGCCGAACTTTCAGCCGCAGCTCGGGAGCGGGCATGCGAAGCGCTCCGCGTCCGAAAGCCACATGCTGCTCCACCTGATCGGAAGTCGCCACGTAAACATGCCGGCGGACGGAAATCCACTCGCCCACGAGACGTTCGATACACTCGTCGGCCGTTTCCTTCTCCCGGGTAAACACGACCTTGAGCCGCCGATGCCGATACTGCGCCCCGAGCCCGGGAACACGAAACGCGTCGAATACGACGATCACGGTCAGGCCCGCGTAGCTCTGGTAATCGGACAGCATGTCCAGAAGGCGGTCCCGCGCATCCTCCAGCTTCTGCTGCTTAAGCGCCGCCAGTTCGGGCCATGCTCCGATGATGTTATATCCATCGACCAGCAGCACGTCTTCACGTTGAAGCATTCGACTCTCCCTTGCCGCCGGCCGAGGACCCTCCCGTCTTTTGCTGCTTCGCCTGCCGCTGGCGCACCGCTTCATATAGAATGACGCCGGCAGCGACCGAAGCATTCAGCGAGTTGATTCTGCCGTACATCGGAAGGGACAGGATAAAATCGCAATTCTCCCGCACAAGCCGCGACAAACCTTTGCCTTCACTGCCGATAACGACAGCAAGCGGTCCGGTCAGATCGGTCTCATAAAAACCCGACTCCGCTCCGATGTCCGCTCCGGCAATCCAGACGCCGGCAGCCTTGAGCTTGTCCATCGTTTGCACCAGATTGGCCACTCTTGCGACCGGAACATATTCAACGGCTCCAGCCGACGTTTTGGCGACGACTGCAGTCAATCCTGCACTCCTCCGCTTCGGCACAACAACGCCATGAGCGCCGGCACAATCAACCGTCCTTAATACGGACCCGAGATTGTGCGGATCCTCGACTTCATCCAACAACACGAGGAGCGGCGGCTCACTGCGCTCTGCAGCGCGTGCGAGCAGATCTTCAACTTCCGCATACGAAACGGCCGCCGCTTGTGCCACGACGCCCTGATGCTGCATATCCGGCACCAACTGATCCAGCTTGCGTTTCTCCACCTGCTGAATGACAATCCCGCGCGCTCTGGCTTCCTCCATAATCGGCTGCACCAAATGACGCTGAGCCTGATTTGACAGCCAGATTTTATTCAGAGAGCGGCCGGACTTGAGAGCCTCGAGCACCGGGTGTTTTCCTGCCAAATATTCTTCTTCCGGTTTCAAGGATACATCTTCGTCAACGAGGGAGCTGTCGGCGGATTTCTCCTTGCGCGGAGGATATGTGCGAGCGTCCGATTTCTGCGAAGAGAATCGGCTTCCAGGCGGTTTAGGGCCGCGGCTGCGGTTGTTCATAAGTTCTTCGTCCTTTCCGTATCGCGATTCGTGTCTGTGTCTTATTCCTCGGCAAAGGCCAATTCCACCAGCTGCTCCAACCGTTCCTTCCGCCCCGTGTAATACAAATACCCGACAAGACATTCGAGCGCAGTCGCGTGCCTGTATTCGCCGGGATCGGCGTTTTTGGGGGGCTGGCCGGATTTCGTATTCCGGCCCCGGCGCACGATGTCCGCTTCTTCTTCCGTGAGTAACGGCTGCCACCGCTCCAACAGCTTGGCCTGCGCCGCAGCCGACACATACCGGATCGCGGCCCGGTGGAGTTCATGAGGCTTCCGGTTCGAACGGGCCACAAGCCGCTGCCGCACGTAAATCTCGAACACGGCATCTCCGACATAGGCGAGAACGACCGGGGACAACAGGTTCACCGGCACGTCTGCAGGAAGCACGGGAGAAATTACAGCATCGCTTGCCTGTCTGTCCGTTTCCGTCATTTGCGCCTCCATCTGATTCCCTGAGGAGTGTCTTCAAGGACGATACCCCGCTCTGCCAGCAAATCGCGTATCTCGTCGGCTCGCGCCCAGTTCCGGTTATGTCGGGCTTCAACCCGTTCGGCAATGAGCGCATCCACTTCTTCGTCCAGCAATGCCGCTTGAGCATCCTTCGGCAGCAGTCCGAGTATGTCGTCCAACTTTTGCATTTGTTCCAAGATGTAGTGCAAGTCGGATTCGCTTACCGTTTCTTTCCGCAAATACGCGTTGATTTCAGACACCATTCCGAACCATGCCGTGATCGCATCCGGCGTGCTGAAATCATCCTGCATGCGGGCATGGAATTCTTCCATAAGTGTGTTCAATCGTGCACGCAGCGCTTCATCCTCCGCCGGTGACAAATTACCTTTGGCGACTGTAGTAAGCCGGTGTTTGACATTATCCCGGCAGTTCGTCAATCTTTCCACGCTGTTCTCCGCCTGACGGATCGTTTCTTCACTGAAGTTAAGCGGGCTGCGATAGTGTGTCGTCAGCATCAAATAGCGTACGGCCTGCGTTTTGGTAGCTTGCAGCAATTGACGCACATTAATGCCGTTGCCGAGCGACTTTGACATTTTTTCGTTGTTCACGTTGACAAAGCCATTGTGCATCCAATAGCGCGACAGAGGTTCGTGCGTCAATGATTCGGATTGGGCGATTTCGCACTCGTGATGGGGAAACTGCAGATCCTGCCCGCCGCCATGAATGTCCAAGGTGTCTCCTGCATACTTGCGAACCATGGCGGAGCATTCAATGTGCCAGCCCGGCCGGCCGTCGCCCCATGGACTGGACCAAGAGATTTCACCCGGTTTCGCCGCCTTCCAGAGAACAAAGTCCTGCGGATTCTCCTTCCGCTTGTCGACCTCTATCCGTATGCCGTACTGCAGCTCATCCAGGTTTTTGTGGGAAAGCTTCCCATACTCCGGAAAGGTTGATGTACGGAAATAAACGTCTCCGCCGTTCTCATATGCCGAGCCCTGCTCAACCAGTTCCCGAATGAAGTCGATAATTTCCGCCATGTTCTCCGTCACGCGCGGGGATGCGCTGGACGGACGAACTCCGAGAGCCTCCCTGTCCTCGTTAAATGCATGGATGTATCGTTCCGCCAACTCCGGCACAGTGGCGCCCTCTTCAGCGGCTTTGCGGATCATTTTGTCATCGACATCGGTAAAGTTCATCAGGTAATTCACCTCGAACCCGACAGCTTCCAGGTAACGCCGTACGACATCGAAGAATATAACCGGCCGAGAGTTACCGATATGAATGTATCCGTAGACGGTCGGTCCGCACACATACATGTTCACTTTTCCCGGTTCGCGCGGCACAAACTGCTCGAGGGATTGGCTCATGCTGTTATAGATTTTAAGGTTCATGGGCCTTAGCTCCTTTTCTTATCATACGCCGGCACGCTTACGGGTTCGGACTCCACGCTGTCGGCTTTTGGTTTAAGGCGATCGATTTCAGCTTTCAATTCGTTGATCTCTTTTTGCATGAAACGGAATGTTTCGATGAGCGGATCGGGCAGGTTCGTATGATCCAGCCGGTCTTCGATTCTTTTGCCGTTCCGCTTGACGATCCGGCCGGGAATGCCCACTACCGTGCTGTTGGGGGGCACTTCGCGCAGCACGACTGAATTGGCGCCGATGTTGGAGTGATCCCCCACGCTGAAGGAACCGAGCACTTTCGCGCCCGAGGCAATGACAACCCGATTGCCGATGGTAGGATGGCGTTTTCCTTTTTCTTTACCCGTCCCGCCCAATGTTACCCCTTGATAGATGATAACCTCGTCGCCGATTTCGCAGGTTTCACCGATGACGACGCCCATTCCATGGTCGATGAACAGCTTTCGTCCGATGCGAGCTCCGGGATGGATCTCGATGCCTGTAAAAAACCGGCTGACTTGCGAAATGATCCGGGCCATCGAAAACAACCGGCGGCGGTAAAAGAAATGGGCGACTCGATGGGCCCAGATGGCGTGCAATCCGGAGTAAGTAAAGATCACTTCAAACCAGCCGCGCGCCGCCGGGTCGTTCTCGAATACCGCATCGATATCGGATCGGATGGTGCGCCAGAATCCCATCTCAAGTCCCCCTTACTGTGCTGAAAATAAAAAAAGCCCCTGCAGCATGCGCTGCAGAGACGTTGTTATACGTGGTCCCACTCTGCTTGAGCTTCCGCCCTGAACGGCGTGAAGCTTCTCCAAGACCGATAACGGGGTCTGCCCGGCACCGCCTACCCGGCACAGTCCGACAGGCTCGCTTCTACGCGATGTCAGGCAGGTCCAATCGGCGGTACGGCTCACAGGCGCATTTCGGCTTCGCAGGAATGAGGCGGCTCACAGCCGGGACCGCCCTCTCTGGTCATTCGCTACGCGAAACTTACTTCTCCTGATCTTCGCACATTCTCAATATAGAGCAAGTATATCCCAACCTGCTGCGGGTGACAAGAGATGCAAATTTACCGTGCAGGTTGTTATTGAGACTAACCTCGTTGCGCTAGCTGCTCCTGCAGCCGTTTCAAAACCCGCTCGCGGCCTAGCAGCCAAATTGTGCCGTTCAAGTCCGGACCGTGCATCTGTCCGGTGAGCGCGACCCTGATCGGCATGAATAATCCTTTGCCTTTGATTCCAGTTTCTCCTTGCACCGCTTAATCATCCCTTTGATTCCCTCGACGGTGAATCCCTGCTCTCCGACAGCTTCCACTCCGCGGCGGAACGCTTCCAGCACAACGGGTACGGTGTCCTCGGCCATAACCAGCCTTGCCTCATCGTCAAGTTCAGCTCTGTCCGTAAAGAACAAGTCGGAGAGAGGAACAATTTCGGCGCCGTAGCGGAGATGATCACGGAATAAAGTGATCAGCACGGTCGCCCATTCCAGCTCTTGTCCGGCCGGCTCTTTCGGCAGCCGGCCTGCCGCCTTCAGATGGGGAATGCACAGGGAGACCACGCGCTCCGCGGGCAGCTGCTTCAAATAGTGCTGGTTCAGCCAGTTGAGCTTGGCCGTATCGAATACCGCAGGGCTTTTGGACAAGCGCTCCGCTTTGAATATGTCGATCAGCTGCTGCCGGGTGAAGATTTCCTCTTCCCCTTCCGGAGACCAGCCGAGTAACGCGATGAAATTAAACAGCGCTTCCGGCAAAAAGCCCAATTGATCATACTGCTCGATAAACTGCACAATCGACTCGTCGCGCTTGGACAGCTTTTTGCGGTTTTCATTCACGATCAGGGTCATATGCCCGAATTCAGGCGGCGTCCAATCATGCGCTTCATAGATCATCAGCTGCCGAGGCGTGTTGGTGATATGATCTTCTCCCCGCAGAACATGGGTAATGTCCATCAAATGGTCATCGAGAGCAACCGCATAATTGTAAGTTGGGATCCCGTCTTTCTTGACGATGACGAAATCGCCGAAATCCTCGGAACGGAAAGAGATTTCGCCTTTTACGATGTCGTTGAACGTATACGTCCTGTCGGCGGGAACCGCAAACCGCACACTGGGCACCCGGCCTTCCGCTGCCAGCCGGGCCTGCTCGTCCGCAGTCAAATGCCGGCACTTGCGCGAATAACTCGGCGTCTCACCGCGCGCAACCTGCTCCTCCCGCTCCCGCTCCAGCTCCTCTTCGGTGCAGTAACACCGGTATGCGAGCCCGCGGTCCAGCAGCTCCTGCCAATAGTTACGGTAGATGTCAAGGCGCTCCGTTTGACGATAGGGACCATATTCGCCGCCGACATCAACGCTCTCTTCCCAGTCGACGCCAAGCCATTTCAAGTAAGTAAGCTGGCTCTGTTCGCCCCCTGCGACGTTGCGTTTCACATCGGTATCTTCAATACGGATGATGAAGTCGCCGCCGTGATGGCGGGCAAACAAGTAGTTGAAAATAGCGGTGCGCGCATTGCCGATGTGCAGATGCCCTGTCGGGCTCGGAGCATAGCGTACTCGGACTTTGGTGGACATGTCTATTCCTCCATTCAGTAAGTACATTAAATATAAATTCCGCTTATGATTGCGATTGAATCAAGCACACAACCGCCTGCGCTGCAATGCCTTCGCCGCGGCCGGTGAAGCCAAGCCGCTCGGAGGTTGTCGCTTTCACGTTGACTTGCGATTCCCCGCATTCAAGCGCACGGGCTATGACGGCAACCATCTGCGGGATGTAAGGCGCCATCTTCGGCGCTTGCGCAATAATGGTCGCGTCGGCGTTCCCCAATATATAGCCGCGGTCTTTGGCCAGCCGCCACACATGCTGCAGCAGCTTCACGCTGTCCGCGTCCTTATATTCCGGATCGGTGTCGGGAAAGTGTTTGCCGATATCTCCGAGAGCCAGCGCACCCAGTATAGCATCGCTGATCGCGTGCAACAGGACATCGGCGTCCGAATGTCCCAGCAGCCCCTTCGCAAAGGGAATGTCGACACCGCCGACAATGCACGGTCGTCCTTCGACAAGCTGATGCACATCAAATCCTTGCCCTACTCTAATCATCGCGGCTTTTCTCCCCATGACGCCTCGTTAACAGCATTTCCGCTAGAAGCAAGTCTTCCGGCGTCGTTATTTTGAAATTCGTATAGTCGCCTACCACAATGGCAATCTTCCGTCCCATCCGCTCAAGAAGCATGGCGTCGTCTGTGGCCGGTGTTCCGCCCGATTGAGCGCGCCGATGGGCTTCTATCAACTCAATACGGGAAAAAGCCTGGGGCGTCTGCACACTCCACAACGTACTTCGATCCGGCGTGTCCACGATAAACCCTTTGCCGTCCGACACTTTAATCGTATCTTTAACAGGGACAGCCAGCGCCGAGGCCCCATGCGCCTGCGCAGCCCGGCAGCAAGACTCGATGTGCGCAGAGGTTACGAACGGGCGCGCCGCATCGTGGACAAGCACGCCGTCCGTATCCAATGCGGACAATCCGGCGAATACACTTTGCTGCCTCTCCCGGCCGCCGGTTTCTATCGAGGTCACTTTGTGAAAGCCTTCCGCCCTTACGAGCTCTGCTGCCCTCGCTTCCTCACCCGGCGCAGCGATCACCACGATAGAGGCCACCGCCGGACAGCGCTCGAAAGCATCCAGCGTATGCGCCAGAACCGGCCGCCCCCCGAGCAGCAAATAAGGCTTGTTCTCGCCCGCCCGCATGCGGGTACCGCGGCCGGCGGCAACCACAACCGCTCCCCATGTCATCATCTAATCGTGCTCCCCGGTATGACAAATCTACTCTCCCAAAATAACGAAAGACGGGACCGAAGAGCGCGTCCCGCCCGTATTCTTTTTATCATACCTTTTCAAAGCGCTTTTTCCAATAGCTTCGGCTTCGCGAAGATCATCCGGCCTGCGGACGTCTGCAGCACGCTGGTTACAAGAACCTCCATCGTCGTGCCGATAAAATCCCTGCCGCCCTCGACCACGATCATCGTACCGTCATCGAGATACGCCACGCCTTGTCCATGCTCCTTGCCGTCCTTGATCACCTGAACGACAATCTCTTCGCCCGGAAGCACGACAGGCTTAACCGCATTCGCTAAGTCGTTGATGTTAAGCACGGATACCCCTTGCAATTCGCAGACTTTGTTGAGATTAAAGTCGTTAGTGACGACTTTGCCCTGCATCGCCTTGGCGAGCTTCACCAGCTTGCTGTCCACTTCGCCCGGCTCTTCGCCCGCTTCCTCGTAGATGAGCACTTTGACATCCAGCTCTTTCTGGATTTTGTTCAGGATGTCGAGCCCCCTGCGTCCACGATTGCGTTTGAGCAAATCTGACGAATCCGCAATATGCTGCAGCTCCTCCAGAACAAATTCCGGAATAACCAATGTGCCTTCAATAAACCCCGTTTTGCAGATGTCCGCAATACGCCCGTCAATAATGACACTCGTATCTAGAATTTTATGTTCTTCAAAACGCGGCCCTTCCTGTACCGGCAATTCCACCACTCTGCGGGTGCGAAACCAGTCTCCGATCTCCTCTTTTTTGCGAAGGCCGATCCGGGTTCCCGCATATCCGAATGTCAACGCCGTTCCAGCTGCGAGCAACGCGCCGACACGCGGAATGTCAGTCACAAAAGGATACAGGAATGAAGAAAGTGCAAGTCCAAAGGTTAAGCCGCCGAGCCCGGCCAGCAAATCTGCCATCGGAATGCCCGACAATCTTTCTACTGCTCTCTGCAGCGTTCGGGACAGCGGGTTCGCGACTACGGCAGCAAGCAGAAAGCCGGCGAACGCTCCGACCACAGCACCCATCGAACCTCCCGTCGCTGCGGGCACGCCAAGCAGCGGGTCCATCCACTGCGCACCGCCGGATACGCGCCAAGCCGAGAGCTCCTGGCCGAATAAAGCACCGAGCAGCAATCCCAGCGTTTGTATAACTCTTCTCATGATCATAAGATCACTCCCATACTTATTAAAATTGAAATTATCGTTACTAGTATGTTCCAATTTCCGGAAAGCAAACCCCTGGGCGGCCGCCGTACACAAAGTTATCAAAATTTAAGAATACACCTTTTGAAATCGGGGACGCGTTGCTCTATAATAAAAGAGGAAATGTAAAACTTTAGGTAACCGAGGTGGAACGGATGAGCGCACCTACGCTGCAGGAGTTCCAAAGTCAGGTGTCGGAACTGTTGCTCCGTCATCGCAGCCTGCTCGATGTTGTCACGAAGTACAGCCAATCCAATGCATCCGTCAATCGGGCCGTTGCCAAAGCCATAACAGAATGCGGCTGCATCGAACTGAAGGCGAAAAACCAGGGATTCTCTCCCGAGATGGAACTCGATCAGGCGAACCGCCAGTCCAAATCCCACATGCAAGGCCATCTATGCGAGCAATGCAGCGATATCATCCGTAGTGAAATGGGCAAAAATCTGTTCTACATGTCCGCAATGTGCAATGTGCTGGATATCAGCATGCAGGATGTCTTGTCCAAAGAGGCAGACAAATGTTCCACTCTGGGCTGGTTCAATTTAACTTAGAACGGATACCAAAAAAGCAGTCTCCCGAACGCAGGGAGGCTGCTTTGTCGTTATTGCTGACGCAAATAAAAAAAGCACCGGATTCTCACACTTCGTACAGGAGTGAGGCAGCCGATGCTTTCTTTATGATGAAAATCAGACGGTCTTAGGCGCTCCGTTTCGATCGCGAACGTTCGTCCGGAAGCTTGCGCTTGCGCCTGAAGCGTATCGAGAATAAGCGTTCAACGTTTTTTTTTTAGGCCCCACAAAGCATAGAGCAGCAGAAGAGCCAAAATCACTTTGGGAATGGCATCCTGGAACATGTATGCCAGTACAGCCGCTCCTACGACAACGAGAGGGATTGCCCACATGGCCGCTTTAGGTAAGCCTAACTTTTTGAAATTCGGATATTTCATATTACTGATCATTAAGTAGGATAAGGCAACGGTGCTGATCAACAACAGCGAGAAATGAAGCTCAGTATGAAACAACGCCAGCGTAGCCAGCACGCCGCCCGCGGCCGGGATCGGCAAACCGATAAAATACCCGGGAATGCCGTCGATTACGTTAAATCTTGCAAGCCGCAAAGCTCCGCAGATCGGAAAAATAGCGGTGATAATCCACGCGAGCGCGGAATTGACATCCAGGAATGCAGCTTGATACATAATAAAAGCAGGAGCGACACCAAAGGAGATGACATCCGACAGAGAGTCCAGCTCTTTGCCGAATTCGCTTTGCACGTTCAAGGCTCTGGCAACACGCCCGTCTAATCCGTCAAGAAGCATAGCTATGATTACCAGAAGAGCTGCACTGTTCGCCTGATCGTTAAATGCCAACATAATGGAAATTATGCCTAAGAACAGGTTGCCTATGGTAAACAAGTTCGGTATGGATTTCGTAAACATATTTTGCCACCTCAACTTTACTATGCCCTGCTGATTCGAATCTAAGCGCGGCGGTGCGTAAGTGCGTTCGAGATCAGTTCTGAATGTTAAGCAGGCAATAGATTATGTGGACATTCTTGGAATGGCCGTAAGAACATTACCAATTGTAGACCCCTTAAATCTGTCTGTCAATAAAGACCTGCTCCTGAATCCGCTTCAGACCTTCCCTGATTGCGCGGGCACGGACTTCGCCGATGCCGTCCACTTCGTCCAGTTCTTCCGTTGAAGCCATAACAATGTGAGGCAGCGCGCCGAAGCGTTCCACCAGATTATGAATGATAATGCTGGGGAGACGGGGAATCTTGCTTAACATCCGGTAGCCGCGCGGCAGGAAGCCTTCTTCCGCCACCGAGCTGAGCGAAGGATAACCGAGCAGGCGAATCAGATGATTGGTATCCAGCAGCTCCTCGGAAGACAGCTTGCGAATGGCCATCTGGATTTCGCGGACCTTATCATCCTCGTCGTCTTTGGCATAATCCTTGAGCAGCAGCCAGGCTTCCTCTTCCGCCGTACCGACAAGCTCTTCCTTTTGCATGCTGATCAGGCGGCCTTCGTTGCCCAGCTCCAGCACATAGCGGTTGATTTCGTTGTTGATGCGCAGCACCATCTCCGCCCGCTGGATAACATAGGCTACTTCATGTATAGTAACCAACTCTTCGTATTCCAACGCTGACAGATTGGTCAGAGCTTGGCTGAATACGGCCCGATACTTCTCCAAAGTTTGAATCGCTTGATTGGCTTTCGTCAGAATGACGCCCATATCTTTCAAGGCATAACGCAATTGTCCCTGATAAAGAGTAATGACGGTCCTCCGCTGGGAGATCGATACGACCAGCTTGCCCGTTTGTTTGGCAACACGCTCAGCCGTACGGTGACGGATTCCGGTTTCGATCGAGGAGATGGAAGAGTCGGGTATGAGCTGCGTATTGGCATAAAGAATTCTTTTGCCGTCCTCGCTCAGAATAATGGCTCCATCCATCTTGGCCAGCTCGTACAAATAGTTAGGGCTGAAATCGCAGTTGATGGAAAAACCGCCGTCTACAACCTCCATCACCTCAGGGCTATATCCGACAACGATCAAGCCGCCGGTTTTGGCGCGGAGCACATTTTCCAGCCCGTCGCGGAGAGGGGTACCGGGTGCGACAAGTTCGAGCAGCTGGTTCATCGTTTCCTTGTGATGTTCTTTGTCCTTGTATTCTTTATCTCTGTCTCTGTCCCGATCTTTATCTCTATACTCCTTGTCTTTGGGGCTCTTTTTCTTCTAGGTTCTTTTTCTTTTTGTTCCTTCATGTTGTGGATACCCCCTATTCCAGAGCTGCTTTTAACGCTTGTGCCACCGATGTTACCCCAAGCAGCTGGATGCCGTTCGGCGGCTGCCAGCCCTTCATGCTTTGTTCCGGCAGGATCACGCGCTTGAAGCCGAGCTTGTGAGCTTCCTTGACCCTCTGCTCGGCGCGGGATACCGCGCGGACTTCCCCGGTTAACCCCACTTCGCCGAAGATGACGTCGAACGGACGGGTGGGCAAATCTTTGAAACTGGAAGCCAAGCTCACGGCGGCCGCTAAATCCGCCGCAGGCTCGTCAAGTTTCACGCCGCCGGCGACATTCAGATAGGCGTCCTGATTCTGCAGGAACATCCCCATCCTCTTCTCCAGCACGGCAATAACGAGTGACATGCGGTGATGATCGAGTCCGGAACACATCCGGCGCGGCGATGGAAAATGAGTAGGCGAAACAAGCGCCTGCAATTCCACCAGCACCGGGCGAGTACCTTCCATGCTGGCCACCACGGTGGAGCCGGACACGCCGAGCGGCCGCTCCGACAGAAATAATTCGGACGGATTGGTGACTTCCCGCAACCCATCCTCGGTCATATCGAAAATGCCGATTTCATTGGTCGAACCGAATCGGTTCTTGACCGCTCGTAAAATCCGGTACGTATGATGACGTTCACCTTCGAAATAAAGCACGCAATCCACCATGTGCTCCAGCAGGCGAGGGCCGGCGATGGCGCCTTCCTTGGTGACATGGCCGACGAGCACCGTCGCGACCCCGTTGACTTTGGAAATCCGCATAAAATGCGCGGTGCACTCTCTCACTTGAGAGACACTGCCCGGTGCGGACGCCACTTCCGGCCGGTACACGGTCTGAATCGAGTCGATGACGAGGAAGTCCGGCTGAACCTCGGATATCGCTTCTTCAATAACCTCGAGATTCGTTTCACAGAGCACGAACAGCCTGTCATTGAGAGCCCCCAGCCGGTCGGCGCGCAGCTTGGTCTGCCGCACCGATTCCTCGCCGGATACGTACAGAACCTTCAGTCCCTGTGCCGACAAGGCATGTGATGTCTGCAGCAGGAGCGTGGATTTGCCGATGCCGGGATCGCCGCCGACGAGCAGCAGCGAACCCGGGACGAGGCCGCCTCCCAGCACCCGGTTCAATTCCGATAATCCGGTGGGAACGCGCGGCTCGCGTCCACTCTCTATTTCTATGATCGAACGCGCCTTTTCTTTCGTCCTAAGCAGATCACTTCGGCCTACAGGCGCTTTCACAATTGTTTCCGTTTCCTCCGCCATGGTATTCCACGCGTGGCATCCGGGACATTTGCCCATCCACTTGGGAGATTCCGTGCCGCATTCCGTACAGGCGAACTTGATTTTGACCTTGGCCATCGAAAGGCAATACTCCTTTGGGAATGGGTTCAAATTTATATATCGGCGCTCATTAATATTTCTGCTATTAGAAGTTTACCATGTTAATGATTTTGGAGAAACCAAAATTTATGACGGACCCAGCACCTTTTACCCGAGCCTTGTCCAGATCAACCATATTATGATAATTAAGATCAAGAGCCCTCCGGAGGTCCAAAGCAAAAACAATAATAACTTCAAAAGCAGGATTAACAGCAGAGAAGCGCCGATCGCCAATGCCAAACCGCTTAAACTCCTTTTCCACCAATAGCTTCTGTTCCCTCTATACATACCTTTTTCCCTCCCGTTGGGCAAAAAAAGACTCTCCGCGTTGGACGCCGCAATTACGGCGATACGGAGAGTCTTTCTTGCCGTCTAACGCTGCTATAAGGTATGGCAAGCAGCGCCGGAGGGTGACGTTAAACCATGAATTAAGAGTGAGACGTTACTTCATCTTTATGCTTCACGATCAGCTCGCCGTCTTGTTCGTCGATCACAAGAGTGTCGCCTTTAGTGATCTTGCCCATCAGCAATCTTCGACAGACGGTCTTCAATATGCTTCTGAATCGCGCGGCGTAAAGGACGAGCGCCGTATTGCGGGTCATAGCCTTGCTTCGCAAGGAAATTATTCGCCGCGTCGGTGAGATCGAATTGAACGTCGTGTTCCACCAAGCGTTTGCGAAGATCGTTCGCCATGAGAGAAACGATCTGCGCGATATGCTCTTGCTCCAGCGGATGGAATACGATCGTTTCATCCAGCCGGTTCAGGAACTCGGGTCGGAACGACTTCTTAAGTTCGGTGAGAACTTTGTCCTTCATGTTCTCGTATTCATGGCCGACATTGGTTGACGCGGTAAAGCCAAGCGTAGAATTGCGTTTGATTTGCTCTGCCCCGACGTTCGAGGTCATGATGATAAGCGTATTGCGGAAGTCGACGGTGCGGCCCTTGGAGTCGGTCAGACGGCCATCCTCAAGCACCTGAAGCAGCACGTTAAATACTTCAGGATGAGCTTTCTCGATTTCATCGAGCAGTACGACCGAGTAAGGCTTGCGGCGAACTTTCTCCGTCAATTGACCGCCCTCTTCGTAGCCGACGTATCCCGGAGGCGCTCCGACCAGTCTCGATGTCGAGTGCTTCTCCATATACTCGGACATGTCAATCCGGATGACGGCATTCTCGTCGCCGAACATGGCTTCTGCTATCGCTCTGGCCAGCTCTGTCTTACCGACGCCGGTCGGACCGAGGAAGATGAACGATCCCATAGGACGCTTCGGATCTTTGAGGCCGGCGCGGGCACGGCGGATCGCGCGTGCTACGGACTTGACCGCTTCCTCCTGACCGATGACGCGGTTGTGAAGGATGTCTTCCATCTTCAGCAAACGCTGCGTCTCTTCTTCAGCCAGCTTGGTCACAGGGATACCGGTCCAGCTTGCCACAACCTGGGCGATATCTTCCGGAGTGACTTCCGAATCGGTACGGCCTTGTTTTTCTTTCCATTGATTTTTCGTAGAGTCGAGCTCTTCGCGAATTTTTTGCTCCGTGTCGCGAAGTGCGGCGGCTTTTTCGAACTCCTGACTCTGAACGGCTGCGTCTTTCTCCTTGCGGATATCGTCAAGACGGGTTTCCAGCTGCTTCAAGTTAGGCGGTACGGTATAGGAGTTCAACCTGACTTTCGATCCTGCTTCGTCGATCAAGTCGATCGCTTTATCCGGCAGGAACCGGTCGGTGATATAACGATCGGAAAGCGTAACCGCCGCCTTGATGGCATCGTCCGTAATTTTGACGCGATGGTGCGCTTCATAACGGTCGCGCAAGCCCATCAGAATCAGGACCGCTTCGTCAGGTGAAGGCTGATCCACGGTAATCGGTTGGAAACGACGCTCGAGCGCCGCATCCTTCTCGATATATTTGCGGTATTCGTCCAATGTTGTTGCACCGATACATTGCAGCTCACCGCGAGCGAGCGCAGGCTTCAGGATGTTGGACGCGTCGATGGCGCCTTCCGCGCCGCCTGCCCCGATCAACGTATGAAGCTCGTCAATGAACAAGATGACGTTGCCCGCTTGGCGAATTTCGTCCATGATCTTTTTCAGGCGGTCTTCGAATTCCCCGCGGTATTTCGTACCCGCAACCACGGAGCCCATGTCCAGCGTCATCACCCGTTTGTCACGCAAGGTTTCAGGAATTTCATTGTCGATGATTCTTTGAGCGAGGCCTTCCGCGATGGCAGTCTTACCGACGCCAGGTTCGCCGATCAGCACAGGATTGTTCTTCGTCCGCCGGGAAAGCACTTGAATGACTCGCTCGATTTCCTTCTGTCGTCCGATGACGGGATCGATATTGTTATCGCGGGCGCTGGCGGTCAAGTCTCGAGCCAGACCGTCCAATGTAGGCGTGCTGACGTTAGCCGAAGGACCGTGGTTCGCAGAAACGTTCTCGTTGCTGCCGAGAAGCTGAAGAACTTGCTGGCGCGCTTTGTTCAGGCTGATGCCCAGATTGTTCAGCACGCGGGCCGCGACGCCTTCGCCTTCACGAATGAGACCGAGCAAAATATGCTCTGTACCGACATAAGTGTGGCCCAGCTTGCGGGCTTCGTCCATGGACAGCTCGATGACTTTTTTCGCACGCGGGGTGTAAGCGATGTTAGTGGGCTGCTCTTGGCCGCGGCCGATGAGCGACTCCACCTCGTCCTGAATTTTCTCGAGACCGAGCCCAAGCGCGATCAACGCTTTGGCGGCAATGCTTTCACCTTCACGGATCAATCCGAGCAATATGTGTTCCGTACCGATGTTGTTATGTCCCAAGCGCACCGCTTCTTCTTGAGCCAGAGCCAATACCTTCTGCGCGCGTTCGGTGAATCTTCCGAACATCATGAGACAACACCTCCCCTATTAAGTTAAGAATAAAACATTTATGAGCCGGTTGCCAGCCGAGAGCGGATCAATTCCGCTCTTGTCATATCCCGCTGCTCCGGACTAAGCGCTTCACCATAGGTCTGCTGCAGGAATCCTGGCTGTGTCGACACCAGCAGTTCATTCAACGTTTGATCCTTCACGTCATCGATCAAACCTAAATGTACGCCAAGCCGTATATCGGACAGCCGCTGCGAAGCTTCTTTCGAATCCATGATCATCGCTTGAGTCAATATACCGAAAGACCGGCGTATCCTGTCTTCCACACGGGGCCGGGACTCGGACAGCAGCTTCGTGCGCGCCGCTTTTTCATGCTCGATCATTTGGCGGGCAACTTGGTGCAAGTTTTCAATTATTTCTTGTTCGGATTGTCCCAGTGTGATCTGGTTCGAAACCTGGAACAGATTGCCGGCAGCTTCGCTGCCCTCACCGTATAAGCCGCGAACGGCCAGACCGACCTGCGTGACGGCCGACAATATGCGATTGATCTGTCCCGTAATGACGAGTGCCGGTAAATGCATCATGACGGATGCCCGTATGCCTGTGCCTACGTTGGTCGGGCAGCTGGTCAAGTAGCCGTGCTTCTCGTCAAAAGCGTAGTCGACCTGTTCCTCGAAGATATCGTCAATTTTGCTCGCCCAATCCCATGCCTGGCGGATCTGGAAACCCGAGCATAGACATTGAATGCGCAAATGGTCTTCTTCGTTAATCATAATGCTGATCGCTTCGTTCGGGCTGAGAATCAAAGCCCCATTGCGGGACTCGTTCGCCAGATTCGGGCTGATCAGGTGCTTTTCCACTAGTACAAGCTTCTCCAGTTCGGTCAAATCCGATAACCGGATCCGTTCCAATTGGCCCAAGCCGTTCAGCCTTCCGCTCTCGGCGACATCCAGAAGCTGCTCCATGACGGACTGGGATTGCTGCGGTTCAGCCATCATGGGAAAAGGCATACTGCGAATATTGCGCGCGATCCGGACCCGGCTGCTTATCACCACATCGGAGTCCGGGCCTTCGCCTTTCATCCATTCGCTAAGCGGTTGCTTGACGTATTTACGTTTGGACATGGCGTCTACCCACCCTTCAGCCGTTCATTTCTTTCTCAAGCTCGCGAATCCGGTCACGCAGCTGCGCGGCAGCTTCAAAATCCTCGCGCTCGATTTTGCCTTGCATTTCCTTCTTTAAACGGTCAATGTCCCGTTTGGTCTTCAGCTTTCCTCCGGCGCGTTTGGGGACTTTACCGACGTGCACCGTGTTTCCGTGAACTCTTTTGAGGAGAGGATCGAGCCGCTCGGAAAATTGCTTATAACAATGGCTGCAGCCAAAGCGGCCGATTTTGCTGAATTGCGTGTAAGTCATGCCGCAATTCTCACACTGCAGTCCGACCTGCTTCGTGCCGCCGTTGGCCTTGGTGGCTTCGAAATCAAGCAGCCCGGAGAGCAGGCTGTGAATCGAAACCCGGCTTGCGTTCCCGGGATGAGTTCGCCCTTTTCCCTGGCGCACGTTTCGCAAATATGCAGCTCCGTTTTTTCCCCATTCACGATTTTCGTAAAATGCAGCGTTGCGGGGCGTTTGCCGCATTCCTGGCATTGCATGGCATCCCCTCCTAACCTTAGTTCACGCTATTTGGCCAATAGCGCAATGAGCATCGTTTTAAGCAGCTTCGCACGAATCTGGTCCCTTAATGGCAGCACCAGCACGAGAACATCCCTCGATACACCCGCGCGCAGCAATTGGGCCTCACGTGCTGTAATGAATCGAGCTTCCTCTAATTGATAAATTAACCCTTCCGCCGCGTTTTGATCGATCTGATCTCCGACGGTCTGGGCGATATGCCGCTGAACGGCTTCAAGGGAAGGAAGATCAACCTGCTGAATCCGGATGTAACCGCCGCCCCCGCGCTTGCTCTCGACGTAGTAACCTTTTTCCAATGTAAAGCGGGTGCTGATCACGTAATTGATCTGAGAAGGCACACAAGAAAACTTCTCCGCCAGTTCGCTTCGCTGGATCTCGACGGTGCCTTCCGAACTGTTCTGCAAAATTTGTTTGAGATAGCTTTCAATAAGATCGGATATATTTCGCAGCGTGGATCCCCCTTTCCGGAGCGGATCTGACTTTGACTTTCTTTGACTATATTACTATTATATGCTGAATTGATCAAGTTGCCAAGGGGGTTACAGAAGCCCCGGTCAAAGCCTTTACCCTTTTATTATGAGTTAAAAACTCACTGCTGAGCCATTTGCGTTGACGCATAAAACCGATCGATACGAGCATCTTATTTTAGCGCCCAGCCATATTTGTATTTTTCAGGAGACACGCGAATGTCGAAACAGCACAAACAAATGACCAGCAAGAAAAACCACGCTCCGCGTGAACAGCCGCTCAAGTGGTGGCAGCTTTCATTGCTGGGAGTGGCATGCACGATCGGCACGGGCTATTTTCTCGGCTCCGGTATCGCG
This sequence comes from Cohnella kolymensis, assembly GCF_000829465.1. GTDB lineage: Bacteria > Bacillota > Bacilli > Paenibacillales > Paenibacillaceae > Cohnella > Cohnella kolymensis. The sequence continues at coordinate 50,150 of NZ_JXAL01000030.1, forward strand.
ATCAAAATGACCGGCCCCTCCATTTTATTCTCCTTCCTTTTAGCGGCCATCGCGACCTATTTCGTTTTTGATGCTTTAGCGCGGATGACGGCAGCGGAACCGATACAAGGCTCTTTTCGTTCGTTTGCAAAAAAAGCCTACGGCCAATGGGCGGGGTTCAGCAGCGGCTGGGTTTATTGGGTGTCGGAGATGCTCATCAGCGGAAGCCAGATGACGGCGTTGTCGCTTTTCACACGCTATTGGCTGCCGGATGTGCCGATGTGGATTTTTGCCGCGGGGTATTCGATTCTCGGGGTTGGCGTCATCTTATTGGGGACAAAAGGTTTCGAGAGCATCGAACATATACTGGCGGTCATGAAGCTGGCGGCGATTGTGATGTTCCTGGTGCTCGCTGCAGCCGCTTTGCTGGGTTGGATACATGGGGACACAGAGCCGCAGCGCTTCGGCGAAGCGTTCGATACGATGTTTGCGGCAGGCTTTATCGGGTGGTGGTCCGCGCTGATTTATGCTTTTTACGCTTTTGGAGGCATCGAGATCTTGGGCATTATGGCATTGAGACTGCGTGACCCCAGAGATGCTCCGAAAGCCGGTAAAGTCATGCTCATCCTGTTGACCACGCTCTATATCAGTTCTTTATTGCTCGCAATCTGGCTGGTGTCATGGCGGGTGTTCGACGCTACAGAAAGCCCGTTTATTGTGGCATTGAGACATTTTGACCTGCCGTTCGTCCCTCATCTTTTCAACGGAGTGCTGATCATTGCGGGATTTTCTACAATGGTGGCCTCCCTGTTTGCCGTTACCAATATGATGGTTACGCTCGCTAAAGATAACGATGCCCCCCGGTTGTTGGCGAAAAGCGTAAAAAAACGGCCGCTGCTGGCCATTTCCTTTACGACATTAGGTATGATTTTATCCATTGTGATTGCGTTCTTGCTCCCCGAGCGGGTATATGAGTATTTTACGACAGCGGCGGGCCTTATGCTCCTGTACAACTGGTTGTTTATCTTATTCTCGTCCGGGCGGATATTGGATCTCAGTGCGCTGGGTCAGACAAAAAGATGGCTGGGAATTGTGATCATCATTGCGGCGGTAATCGGTACGGTCACTCACCGGACAAGCCGTCCCGGGTTATGGATCAGCCTGTTGTTTCTGTTGATTATCGGAGGTGTCACGCTGATTATGAAAAGGGTGTGGCGCAAGCAGCAGCAGAGTCAGCCGAACAAAATGCGAAAAGCCTGAATACCGAAATAGCCTCCGAAGCCCAGTAATGAAAGACCTGACAGCACTGAGATCGCAGACATTAACGAGTTGGTCAGCAGCTTACGGAACGCGCTCGCCACACATGCCATTCCCAAATCCCATAAGATTAAACCGGCAATAATCCCGCTGCTGTAAATGATGAGCTGGGTTTGATTGGAGGCGGCCGCGGATTGAGCCAGAACGGATCCATAGATGCCGAGCCAGAAAAGAATGGATAAAGGGCTGGATACGGACATCAAAAAACCGGTGATCAGTGTTTTCCAGTGGGACTGTGAGTTTTTCGCAACGTGAAGCTGGGGGTTTCGCGCCGCCATTAAGCTCTCGAAGCCGGTATAAATGAGCACGAACGCTCCGAACAGCCAGAGAAAGGTTTTAATAAAAGGCTGATTAATAAAGTGAATGACTCCGAAAAACACAAGAATCATGTAGAAAATATCGGCAGCCATAGCTCCCAGCCCGATCAACCATGCATGGAGAAAGCCGCTCTTCAACCCTCTGTCAATCTGGGCGGCATTGATCGGTCCGAGAGGCGCTGAAATGGACAGCCCTAGTAAAAGATAGCTGAGAAAAACAGTCATCCTACGCCCCCTGCGCTTGCTTTTTGTACAAGTCTATTCAGCAGGGGGAGGTTGTACGCCTTGTTTCTTTTAAAGTGATGTGGAATTGCGTGAACGCATACTTGCGGCTCTGTTATATACTGCAGCGTTGAGCGCTAGTGTATCTGCATGATTAGCCGGCGTGCTGCACCGCGACAAAACATTCGGCCTGTAAACAACGATATGAAACATCACTAATGCGCTGCATTCACTTTTTCGCAATAACGATATAAAACATCGTACTTTTGCACTTTAGCAGCCCTCGCACTAAATAATATCCTCACATCGAGAGATAGATCCCTGGTCATCCGCACACCAAGATGCCGGACCCACTATGTACGAGCATACAAAAAAGACACCTTCATCTGAAGGTGTCTTTGCTTTTTGCCCGGCAACGTCCTACTCTCCCAGGACCCTGCGGTCCAAGTACCATCGGCGCTGGAGGTCTTAACGGTCGTGTTCGGTATGGGAACGCGTGGAACCCCTCCGCCATTATTACCAGACAGTTGCTGCAGGAAGCAATGCACGGCATTGCAAAGCAGACTTGTACAAGGCTTGCGCCTACTGTGCGATGAAATCGTCACAGCCCGCATGTGTGCAGGCAGCGTTGCGAAGCAACGCGTTGCACGCTTGCGCCTTGAAAACTGGATGCGAAACAAAGCGGGTGAAACGATCATCGATATCTGTGAATTTAGGATAAGCCCTCGACCGATTAGTACTCGTCAGCTGCACACGTTGCCGCGCTTCCACCCCGAGCCTATCAACCTGGTGTTCTTCCAGGGGTCTTACGAATTGGGAAATCTCATCTTGAGGCAGGCTTCGCGCTTAGATGCTTTCAGCGCTTATCCCTTCCGCACTTGGCTACCCAGCGATGCTCCTGGCGGAACAACTGGTACACCAGCGGTGCGTCCATCCCGGTCCTCTCGTACTAAGGACAGCCCCTCTCAAATTTCCTACGCCCGCGACAGATAG
>NZ_JXAL01000031.1 GCF_000829465.1 Cohnella kolymensis
ATGCATGGTGCGGGGTTTTTGCATGATTACGGGGCGGCCGCGGCAATGGTTAGCGGTTCCTTTCCATGTTATACTAATGTTGTGATTACAGAGTGCTCGGAGTTCGAGACGAAAGGACGCGCGAAACGGGGAAGCCGGATGATATTGAGGAATATGACCCGCTTGGAAATCATGTTGATGCTGTCGCTCACCATTCCCGTAACGCTTGTGCTGCTGTGGCCGCAGCAGCGTTGGCCGCTCATGCTTATGATCGTGTGGTTACTGGGGCTGGGGCTGAACGTATGGGTGATGCAGAGACGCAAACATAGGAAACACTGTGAATATCTGCTCAAGCATGCTCAAATGTCGGCGATTCGCACGCTGAGCCATCACCGGCACGACTGGATGAACGAGATGCAGATATTGTACGGATACTTACGGCTTAACAAGCTCGATAAAGCAGTGGATGTCATGGACAGAATAAGAGAGCGCATGGAACACGACAGCAAAATCTCTCAGATCGGCACCCCGGAGCTCGCCACTTTTCTGTTGTCCTTCCGCACGGTTTGCGATGCGATGCGGCTGGACGTGAAGGTGCAGGACGGGCTGACGCTCGACCGGTTTCCATACGATGCCGATAAGCTTTCCCGAGCGGTTATGGCGCTTATTAATGTCATTCGTTTCCGCGCGGTAACCAATTTGCAGCATGACAACGTTTTGACACTGTCTTTTTATGAACTTAATGGCGGACTGACCTTGGAAATGTCGTATGAAGGCGAGCTCGCGGCTGCCGACAGTGTGCAGTTCGAGCTGAGGAAGTGTGTAGAAGGGCTAGGAGATATAGCAGTCAGAGAAGAGCCAGCAGAGCGGCCGCTTCAGGAGCGGACGATGGTCATTCGTTTCCCTCTGCAGGCATAACGGAGTGAATACATCATGTTTGTGGATAAAGCGAAAATTTATGTAAAAGGCGGGGACGGCGGCGACGGTCTTGTTGCATTCCGCAGGGAGTTATACGTGCCTGAGGGCGGACCGGCCGGAGGTGACGGGGGAAAAGGCGGCAGCGTTATTTTTCGCGTCGATGAAGGCTTGCGCACGCTGGTGGATTTTAAATACCAGAAGCATTTTAAAGCCCCGAGAGGGGAAAAAGGCCGGAACAAAAATCAGCATGGGGCGAATGCCGAAGATCTACTCGTTCGTGTACCGCCCGGCACGATTGTGATCGACGACGATACCGGGGCCACGATTGCGGATTTGACCCGGCACGAGCAGTCGGTCGTGGTGGCCAAGGGCGGTCGCGGCGGCAGAGGCAACACCCGCTTCAAAAGCCCCGCGAATACGGCGCCTTCCATCGCCGAGAATGGCGAGGAAGGGCAAGAACGGTGGATTACGCTCGAGCTGAAAGTGATGGCCGACGTCGGCCTGGTCGGTTTTCCGAGTGTCGGCAAGTCTACCCTCCTGTCGGTTGTGTCGGCAGCGCAGCCCAAAATCGGCGCGTACCACTTCACGACGCTTACGCCCAACTTAGGCGTTGTCGACTTAGGGGATGAACGCAGCTTTGTCATGGCCGACTTACCGGGCTTGATCGAAGGCGCGCACACCGGAGTCGGTCTCGGCCATGAGTTTCTCCGTCACGTGGAGCGAACCCGCATTATTTTGCACGTTGTGGACATGTCGGGGACGGAAGGGCGGGATCCGTACGAGGATTGGGTCAAAATCAACGAGGAGCTCAAGCAGTATAACGCTAAGCTGGCGGAACGCCTGCAAATCGTTGCCGCGAACAAGATGGACATGCCCGAGGCGGAGGAACTTCTCGCACAGTTTCGCAGCAAAGTGGGCGAGGTAAGTCCGGACACCGTCATCATGCCGATCTCTTCGTTAACCAGGCAAGGTGTGCAAGAGCTGTTGTACCGTGTGGCGGACGTGCTGGATTCTCTTCCGGAGCCCGCAGAGCTGGACGAACAGGAGCAGGACGCGGAAGAAGGCGTTGTATACGGGTTCAAATCGCGTAATGATACGGACTTCACCATTACACGCGATAACGAGACATTCGTCGTGAACAGTGAATCCCTCGAGAAGCTTATCAAGCGCACGCAGTTCCAGTCGTACGACGCGGTCGTCCGGTTCGGGCGTATTTTGCGGGGAGCCGGGGTGGACGAGGCGTTGCGCAAACGCGGAGCGAAAGACGGCAGCACGATACGCATCGGCGAATATGAGTTCGAATTTTTCGAAGGCGGCGCCGACAATTACTTGTACGAAGACGAATAACTCACGCAGACTACCGGCCGGTTCCGAAGGGAGCCGGTTTTTTACAACGAAATTGACTATTGCTCCTAGCAATCTATTTCGATATAATGTCCTCTATACGCAAACAACCGTCTTTTCTGGGAGGACGAGATATGGCGGAACGCTACTTCGCCGTCCGCGAAGACTTGCTGCCGGAAGGCATTCTTAAGACCGAGCAGGCCAAGGAGCTGCTGCGCCGGGGCGAGTCGGCCACCGTTCATGAAGCAGCGGAACGGGTGGGCTTGAGCCGCAGCGCATTTTACAAGTACAAAGACGGCGTCTACTTATTGGAGAAAGCTACACGGGAGAGAATCGCGACCTTGTCGATGGATCTGGAGCATCACGCCGGCGTGCTGTCGAAAGTTCTCGGTACAATGGCGGCGAACGAAGGGAATGTTCTCACGATATCGCAGTCGATTCCTTTACAGGGTCTGGCTAACGTCGTTATTTCTTTGGACACATCTCACATTGATGGAGATCTGGCCGAACTGCTCGCCAAGCTGCGCGCCTTGGACGGTGTGAAGAGAGCTCACATCGTCGGCCGCGGGTGAAGGAATAGAATCAAGGTTCACTTTGGAAGCGGAGGAGTAAACAATGAAGCCGGTAAAAGTAGGTTTGCTGGGTCTCGGTACGGTGGGAACGGGTGTCGTGCGAATTGTGCAGGGGCACCAAGAGGATTTGCAAAGTCAGGTGGGTTCCCCCCTGTCTATTGCCAAGATTCTGGTCAAGGATCGGGATAAAACCCGAAACATCCCTATAGATAAGTCAAAGCTGACGGAAGATCCTTGGGAAATCGTGCGCGACCCCGAAATCGACGTGATTGTAGAAGTGATGGGCGGTATTCTGCAGACGAAGGAAGTTATTCTGGAGGCGCTGGAGCGTGGCAAGCACGTCGTCACGGCGAACAAGGACTTGATGGCTCTGCATGGTCCGGAAATATTGGCCAAGGCGCAGGAAAGAGGCTGCGACGTCCTCTATGAGGCAAGCGTTGCAGGCGGCATTCCGATTATCCGCACGCTGATCGAAGGATTTTCTTCCGACCGGATCACGAAAATAATGGGGATTGTAAATGGCACGACCAACTACATTCTGACTAAAATGAGTCAGGAAGGCGCGGCCTACGGTGATGTGCTGAAAGAAGCTCAAGCGCTCGGTTATGCGGAGGCTGACCCGACCTCGGATGTGGAAGGCCTGGATGCCGCAAGGAAAATGACGATTCTGGCCACACTCGGATTCCGCGCAAACATCTCGCTGGAGGACGTCAGTGCCAAGGGAATCAGCACGGTTACGCAAGAAGATATCCGATTTGCCAAACAGCTCGGATATGAAGTGAAGCTGCTCGGCATTGCCGAGCGGCAGGACGATTTCATCAGCGTCGGCGTTCAGCCGACACTCGTCAAGCGGAGTCACCCGCTCGCGTCCGTCAATGGTGTTTATAATGCCGTTTATGTGCATGGAGAAGCGGTTGGGGAAACGATGTTCTACGGTCCGGGCGCGGGCGAAATGCCTACGGCGACATCCGTTGTAGCCGATCTGGTGGCTGTAGTGAAGAACATGAAGCTGGGCGTTAACGGGCGCCAAGGCCTTCTATCTTACAAGGTGAAGAAGCTGAAGACGGATGAGCAAATCGCATCCAAATTTTTCTTGCTGCTGCACGTCGATGATCGGGCAGGTGTATTAGCTCAGATCGCCAACGTTTTCTCGGCTTGCGACGTGAGCATCGAGTCCGTCATGCAGCCCTCGACGCCGGATCAGTCCGGTGCGGAGCTCATCATTATTACACATGATGCGAACAAAGCGGCGATGAAGAGAGTCTGAAGGAATTCGAAGCTTTGGACGCGGTTCAGGAAATTAAAAGCGTATATCGTGTAGAAGGCTGACAGTCGGCCTCATAAACTGATTACATTCGAAGGAGCTTTATCATGCTGGCAGGTGAACGACAATGACTGCGGACTCTCGCAATTCAGACATAGACGCAGCGATGCCTACCGGGCGCATCGTTGTGAAGGTCCCGGGCAGCACAGCGAATCTCGGACCGGGTTTCGACACTCTCGGCATGGCTCTCTCCCTATTTACCTGGGTCAGCCTGGAACATGCGGCGGCAACCCGAATTTCTTTGCTCGGCGATAATATGTCAGGTATTCCAAAGGATAAATCAAATCTGGTGTACCGCGTAGCCCAGGCCGTGTTTGAGAAAGCAGGCGCTCATGTGCCGGAGCTGGACATCGTCATTTGCAGCGACATCCCTTTGACCAGGGGACTCGGGAGCAGCGCGGCGGCCATCGTAGCCGCTCTTGTCGCGGCGAACGCGCTTATCGGAAATCCCCTTTCTCAGAATGAATTGTTCCAGATGGCCACTGCGCTCGAGAAACATCCCGACAATGTCGGCGCGTCCCTTTTTGGAGGCATCGTCGCCGCGGCTTGGGACGGCACGTCAGCGGAATATGTCCGTCTGGAGCCGCCGGCCGGCATGGAGATTCTGGTCGCGATTCCCGAATTTCAACTGTCAACGAAAAAAGCCCGTAACGTGCTGCCTCAGCACGTGTCTTTAGCGGACGCGGTATTCAATGTGAGCCACAGTTCGCTTCTGACGGCTGCGCTGGCAACCGGGCGTATGGACGTTCTTCGCCATGCGATGAGAGACCGGCTGCACCAGCCTTATCGCTCCGCACTCATTCCAGGTATGGATATTATTTTGGAGAACGCCGGAGACCATGGCGCTTTAGGAGCGGTTTTATCCGGTGCCGGGCCTACACTGCTGCTGCTGGTCGACTCCCGGGACCCGAAGCGCGGACAATTGGAAGGTTTTCTTAAGGACGTCATGTCCAAGGAAGACATCGAGATCGCTGCACGCTGGCTCGAGCCCTGCCTGCACGGTCCGCTGGTCAGGTATTTGGAGGCAGGCGACCCTGATTATCGACTGGAGCCTCGCGATGTTTTGTCACGGGCCAAAGCGGAGGTGGGAGCATGAGCGCGCGCAAATCGGTGGCATTGCTGCCCAAAAGCACAGTGTCGGACGAGGCCGTACGATACCTTTTTCGGGGCGAAGATGTCGAGTACGTATACTGCAAGATGATTTCCGACGTCTTCCTCTCCACGGCCAAAGGAAACACGGACTGGAGCGTCATTCCGATCGAGAATACGATAGACGGCTCAGTCAGCCTGCATATGGATTGGCTGGTTCACGAGGTGGATTTGCCGATCCGTGCGGAATGGGTGTACCCGTCCATCCAGAATTTGATCGGCAGGTCCGGTGAGCTGTCCGGTGAAGAAGGCGGATGGGATCCGCATAAAATAACAAAAGTGATGAGCCATCCGGTCGCCATGGCGCAATGCCTGCAATTCATCCGGGCAAATCTTCCGCATGCCGAGCTGGAGACATTCAGCAGCACATCGGAAGCCGTCCGAATGGTGAAAGAAAATCCCGGCCGCGGATGGGCGGCCATCGGCACCCGGCTGGCGGCTTCCGATCTTGATCTCGACGTCTTGCAAGCCAGGGTCACCGATCATGACAACAACTTTACCCGTTTTCTGCTGGTGGGTAATACTTCTTATGAAAAGCCGGAAGCGGTGCACCGTAAGACAAGCATTTTGATCACTCTGCCGGAAGATTATCCGGGCGCTTTGCATCAGGTGTTATCTGCTTTTGCCTGGCGGAGGATCAATCTTTCGCGCATCGAGTCCAGGCCGACGAAGAAAAAGCTGGGCAGCTACTATTTTTACATCGATATCGAGTATCCGCTGGCCAGCGTGCTGTTAACTGCGGCTTTTGCCGAGATTGAGGCGATCGGCTGCCAGGTTCGTATATTGGGTTCATACCCCAGCTTGCCTTTTCAAGAAAATAATGCGGAGGTGTAGAAGTGCATGGCGGAACAATGGATTTATTTAAATGGAGAGTATGTCAGTAAAGAGAACGCTAAAGTTCCGTGTATGACCATGGTTTTTTGTATGGGGACGGTATTTTTGAGGGTATACGATTATATGACGGCAACATTTTCCGCTGCAAGGAGCACTTGGACCGTCTGTATGACTCTGCCAAGTCCATCATGCTGGAGATCCCGCTCAGTTACACTGAAATGCAGGATGCCTTGGTTGAAACGATTCGCAAAAACGGGTTAACCAACGGCTACATCCGGCTGATCGTGTCACGCGGCCCCGGCGACCTTGGCTTAGATCCGAGACGCAGTCCCAAAGCCTCCGTGATCATCATTGTGGAGCAGCTTTCCATCTACTCCGAAGAAGCGTACAGGAACGGACTTCGCTCGGTGTCCGTCAGTTATCGGCGCAACATTCCGGATGCACTCAACCCTAAGATCAAATCACTCAATTATTTGAATAATATTTTGGTCAAAATCCAAGCCAATCTAGCCGATGTAGGGGAAGCTATCATGCTTAACGCGCAGGGCTATGTGGCGGAAGGCTCGGGAGACAACATTTTTTATCGTTAAAAAAAGGTGTTGTTTACACTCCTCCGGCTTATATCGGTGCGCTCGAGGGCATTACCCGGGGGGCGATTATCGATCTGTGCGGGAGACTGGGGCTGCCGTTGAAAGAGGAGCCGTTCACACTGCACGACGTGTATGTTGCGGATGAAGTGTTCTTCACGGGTACGGCTGCCGAGGTCATTGCCGTGCGTGAAGTGGACGGACGGATTATCGGAGATAACAAGGCCGGCCCGATCACGATGAAGCTTTTGGAAGAATTCCGCAAAATAGTGACGATAGAAGGCGTGAAGGTTTAGGCTTTACGGCATAGCTAAAGTTTCATCCGGGATCCTCTATGGATTCCGGATTTTTATTTTGAGGATGTCAAAAGCCCATCTCCTGCATAGGATGTAATGATTTCGCGAGGGCATGCGCCCACTCGTGAGTTATGTCTAGCCATCAGGAGGGAACGGCGTGAAGATTCATATGGTGAAACCAGGGGATACGTTGTTTTTTATCGCCCAGAAGTACAACGTGTCTCTCGAAGACATCATTAAGGCCAATCCGGAGATCAGCAATCCGGACGTCTTGGATGTCGGTATGAAGGTCAAGATTCCGGCTCAGCCCAAAACTGCGCTCGGGGTTATGCATCAGCACATCGTACAACAAGGCGACACCTTGTGGAAATTGTCGAAAGCGTGGGGGATCAAGCTGTCCGATATGATCAAGGCAAACCCGCAGCTCAAAAACCCCAACGCCTTGCTCACAGGGGAAGTCGTCAATATCCCGCAAGTCGGCGCCGGTGACATCTCGCCTAAGGCCGGTAATATGCCGGGTAAACCGAACACCGGGCTCAAACCGAACACCGGGCTCAAACCGGGTACGGGCGTTAAACCGGATACGAATGTTAACGTTCAGCCCGTACCGGCTCCGGTTCCGGCCGCTCCTAAACCGACGTTACCGATTGCAGAGAAGCAAGCGCCTATTCAGCATTACGAGAACGTGGATTTGTTCAAACCTTTGCCGATGCTCCCTCTGGAGGTCAATCCTGCTGCGGCAGCGAATATGCCGAATATGCCGTTCGAAAATATGCCCTTCCCGAACATGCCGGTCGCAAACATGCCGAACATGCCGGTTGATCACATGCCGAACATGCAGTTTGCTGAAATGCCGTACGAGAATATGCCGGCACCGAATATGCCTTTTCCTGCCGGAGAAAAGTTTGAAAATATGCAGATGATGAATATGCCTCTTGCCAACATGCCATACCCGAATATACCAATGCCGAATATGGCGATGCCGAATATGCCGAATATGGCATATCCATCAATGCATTTTGAAAACATGCCGATGCCAAACATGCCGATGCCGAATATACCGATGGCAAATATGCCGATGGCAAACATGCCGATGGCAAACATGCCGATGGCAAACATGCCGATGGCAAACATGCCCAACATGGCATATCCGTCAATGCATTTTGAAAACATGCCTATGGGAAATATGCCGATGCCGAACATGCCTATGGGAAATATGCCGATGCCGAACATGCCTATGGCAAACATGCCTATGGCAAACATGCCCTTCGAAAATATACCCTTCGAAAATATGCCGTGGGAAAATATGCCCAACCTCCCCTACACGGAAAACAAGCCGTTCGAAGGCGGTGACGGCTACCCTAAGGGCGTCGGCAAAATGGAGGATAATCTGGGCGGCGGCGTAGGCGGGTTGTACTCAGACAAGGATTACATCGGTTACAGCAATACGGACGGGACGCAGAGCAGACCAGGCTGTAAAACTTGCGGAGGGACGCAGAGCAGGCCAGGCTGCAAAACATGCGGAGGAAAGTCTTCATGGCCGGTTACAGCCGG
>NZ_JXAL01000032.1 GCF_000829465.1 Cohnella kolymensis
ATTCAGTCGGACAACCCTGCGAACCTAACCGCGTCGCGGCCGCCCGTTCGGGCTTAAGGTTCTCGGCTTCGTGAATACAAGAGATGTTATCGTAAATACATCAGAGTCCGAGTTTCAGTCGGAACCTTTAAGTGGCTTTAGCCACCGGTTGCTTTTTAGCAGGCTTTAGCCTGAACAGCGACTTTCAGTCGCTCAAAGGAACCTACCGGCTTTAGCCGGTAGTCCTTGTTTTATGGATATAACTTCTTGTCTTTTGCGCAGGACAAGAAGTTATATAGTTCTCCGCAAAGGGACACGAAGATAGTGTTTTTCACCTTCAGTTGTGTCCTTCCTCCAGGATTGCATGTTTTTACCCACTGCTACTGGTTTACCATTGTTTGTTACATATTTCCTTAATTTAATTTTACCATACAATGTATAAAAATTACAGACTAGTCATTTTCATGCAGAACGTTATGATAAATGAGTGTCACAATAAATGGAGGTGCAACTCCTACGCGGGCCATGATCAACTGTTGCCTTATACAACAGGGGATTGGACGCCATTTGTGGAGGAAATGAACACAAATTTGTACGAGATGGCGACCTGATATCAGGTTCGGAAGCTGATTTCTCAATTTAATGGTTAGGAGAGATATGGAATGAGTTCTTTGATTCTCGGTTTCCAGGAAATGGAAAAAACGCAGCTTTTGCTCGTTGGCGGAAAAGGGTTAAATTTAGGGGAATTATCAAAAATTGAAGGAATACAAGTACCAGAAGGATTTTGTGTTACAACAGTGGGATATCAAAAAGCCATCGAACAAACCGAAACGTATCAGGCTTTGTTGGATCGACTAACAATGCTAAAAGTAGAAGATCGAGATCAAATTGGTGAAATCAGCAGGAAGATTCGACAAATCATTATGGAAGCAGCAATTCCTTCCGATGTTGTGAAAGCAGTTGCTCACTATCTCTCCCAGTTTGGCGAGGAACATGCTTATGCAGTGCGTTCTAGTGCGACTGCTGAAGATTTACCGCATGCCTCTTTTGCCGGTCAACAAGACACCTATTTAAATATCATCGGCATAGAAGCAATCTTGCAGCATATCAGCAAATGTTGGGCTTCCCTATTTACGGATCGCGCGGTAATCTACCGTATGCAAAATGAATTTGACCACAGTCAAGTTTATATATCTGTTATCGTTCAAAGGATGGTTTTCCCACAGGCTTCGGGGATTTTATTTACCGCTGATCCGATTACTTCCAACCGAAAGCTGCTTTCAATCGATGCCGGTTTTGGACTTGGAGAAGCACTGGTCTCTGGCTTGGTATCTGCCGATTGTTATAAGGTACAGGAAGGGGAAATCGTCAATAAGAGGATAGCAACCAAAAAAATGGCTATCTATGGACTAAAAGAAGGCGGAACTGAAACCCAGCAGATCGATCCTGATCAACAAAAGACGCAAACCCTTACTGAACAACAAATTTTACAACTGGCACGCATCGGAAGACAGATCGAAGCTTATTTTGGCTATCCACAAGATATCGAATGGTGTTTGGTTGATGATACTTTTTATATTGTCCAGAGTCGGCCAATCACTATTTTATACCCGATCCCTGAAGCGAATGATCAAGAAAATCACGTTTATGTATCTGTCGGTCATCAACAAATGATGACTGATGCCATGAAACCGCTGGGATTGTCTTTTTACCTGCTAACGACTCCTGCACCCATGCGTAAAGCCGGTGGAAGGTTGTTTGTTGACTTTACAAAACATCTGGCTTCACCTGTCAGCAGAAAGAAGATATTCGATACCCTGGGAAAATTCGATCCGCTCATTAAAGACGCACTTATGACCATCATAGAGCGAGGAGATTTTATTAAATCGTTGCCAAATGATAAAAAAGAACCGGGTCCCAGTAAAAGCAATAAAGGTATGTCGTCTGCGGGTTTTCAAGCGCAAATCGACAACAATCCGACAATCGTTTCTGATTTGATTAAGCGCAGTCAAACATCGATAGATGAGTTAACACAAAACATCCAAACGAAATCAGGATCCGATTTATTTGATTTTATTCTGGAAGATATCCAGCAATTAAAGAAGCTTTTATTTGACCCGCAAAGTTTGGGTGTGATTATGGCTGCTATGAATGCTTCAACATGGATCAATGAAAACATGAACAAGTGGTTAGGTGAAAAAAACGTAGCAGATACCCTTTCTCAATCTGTACCCAACAATATTACTTCGGAAATGGGTCTAGCGCTATTGGATGTCGCAGATGTGATTCGTCCTTATCCAGAAGTCATTGATTATTTAAAACATGTAAAAAAGGATCATTTTTTGGATGAACTGCTTAAGTTTGAAGGCGGACAGGAAACCCAAGACGCTATCCATGCTTATCTCGACAAATACGGAATGCGCTGTGCCGGAGAAATCGATATTACCAGAACGCGTTGGAGCGAGAAACCAATTACCCTTGTCCCGTTGATTCTGAATAACATCAAATCCTTTGAGCCTCATGCAAGCAATTGGAAATTTGAGCAAGGGCGACAGGAAGCTTTGAAAAAAGAACATGAGTTATTAGATCAATTGAAGCAATTACCGGATGGTGAACAAAAAGCCAAAAAAACAAAAGGAATGATCGACCTCATCCGGAACTTCATCGGTTATCGGGAATATCCAAAATACGGCATGGTTAATCGCTACTTTGTTTATAAGCAGGCTCTACTGAAAGAAGCCGAACAACTCGTACAAGCGGGCGTTATTCATGAAAAAGAAGATATATACTATCTCACTTTTGAAGAACTTCACGAAGTCGTACGCACAAATAAACTGGATTACCAGATCATCAGCAAACGAAAAGACGAGTACAAACGATATGAAAAACTAACTCCACCACGTGTTATCACGTCTGATGGTGAAATCGTTGCAGGTGAGTACAAGCGAGAAAATCTCCCAGCCGAAGCTATTGTAGGGCTACCTGTTTCTTCCGGAGTTATAGAGGGACGGGCACGTGTCATCTTAAACATGGAAGATGCTGACCTGGAAGATGGAGATATATTAGTCACCTCCTTTACTGACCCTAGCTGGACACCTTTGTTTGTATCCATAAAAGGGCTAGTCACCGAAGTTGGTGGACTGATGACCCATGGAGCAGTTATCGCACGTGAATATGGCTTACCGGCAGTTGTCGGGGTGGAGAATGCTACCAAACTGATAAAAAATGGGCAACGAATTCGCGTGCATGGAACAGAAGGGTATATCGAAATATTGTAATGGCTGAATACTGTCGGTGGACAAGAACATACTCGTTTTCCCGCAGCGCAGTATTTCATGCGCAGCTAAAAATTGACGTTGACACGACACCTAATGGTGTCCTATAATTAAATCGTCACCAAATGGTGTCCAATTGGGTAATCAACTAAATGCTTAGGAGACGGTGTTGTGAGCGACAACAACCAGTTGCGGGATGTTTTTGATGCGATTGCAGATCCAACTAGGCGCCGATTGATTTGTCTGTTAGCAGAGGCAGAGGAGATACCGCTTCATGAGTTAACGGCACAGTTTGAAATGGGCCGTACAGCGGTATCCAAGCATTTGACAATCCTTAAAGATGCCGGACTGGTACTTGACCGAAAAGTCGGCAGAGAAACACGATTTAGGCTAAACGCCTCTCCACTAAGAGAAATTCAAGATTGGGTGGCTTTCTACAGCAAGTTCTGGAGTACGAATATGTTGCGCTTGAACCACCTATTAGAGGAGGAAGAAGAATGAGTTTAACTTTATCCTTGGATTTTCAGTATACGACATCGATCGAGAAGCTTTGGTCCGCCTTAACCGATTCAAGAAAGCTTGCCAAGTGGGTGGCCAACATCCATACCGGTGAGGCGATGGATAATGATTTTAAGCCAGTCGTAGGACACCGTTTTCAGTTTCGCACTCAGCCGTCCGAATATTGGGATGGCATTATTGACGGAGAAGTGCTTATCGTGGACGCACCAAACCGGGTGTCCTATACTTGGGCCAGCGGAGGGGAGAAGCACACGGTCACCTGGACGCTGCAGGATATAGGGGACGGAAAGGTTAACCTTCATCTCGAACAAACCGGATTCGCCAATGCTCAAGGACTCGAAGGTGCTAGGTATGGCTGGGGTAAATGGTGCGGCGAGCTTGAAAAGGTATTGGCCTAGTTGTACGAATACCTTACTTAGGCTAGGCCGAAAAGCTCACGGATTGGATAATTCAGGATGATCATTCCTCACTGTCGGCGGATCGAAAAATTGAAAAGGGGTGTTCCTTGATGACAAAAGGTGAAAGGAATCCTAAGATTGATCCATTTTTTAGTAAGGCTAAAAAGTGGAAGGAAGAATTCGAGAAGTTGAGAAATATCGTTCTTGACTGCGAGCTGACCGAAGAATTTAAGTGGATGCATCCTTGTTACACGTATCAGAATAAAAACATCGTTCTAATCCATGGATTTAAAGAATACTGTGCGCTTTTGTTTCATAAAGGCGCCTTGTTAAAGGATCCGCATGGGATCCTCATCCAACAAACGGAGAATGTACAGGCGGCGCGCCAGATTCGGTTCACCAATGTTCAAGAAATAGATGAGATGCAGCTTATCTTGAAAACTTATATCGATGAAGCTATTGAAGTTGAAAAAGCCGGATTGCAAGTGGAATTTAAAAAGAATACGGAATACATCGTTCCTGAAGAATTACAAAATAAATTCGTTGAAATCCCTGACTTGAAAACTGCTTTTGAAGCATTGACGCCGGGTCGGCAAAGAGCGTATATTCTTCATTTTTCTCAACCCAAACAATCCAAAACCAGAGAGTCAAGGGTTGAAAAATATTTGCCGCATATTCTCAATGGAAAGGGATTAGATGATTAGGATATTCGATGAGAAAATAAATGAAATCGATGTCTAACGACAAAAAAGCGGGGACATAATTGAATTGGCGAAAGCTTGAGAATTCAAGCTTTTTTGCCAACCTCTGACGATCAATTTCAGGTGAGGTGGGATGATCATGAAAAATTAGAATTTATTCTTAAGAATTATCGGATAAAAAATTTGAGAACCGACAAAAGTAGACTGCAAACCTTGGAAGGGAGAGCAGTCTACTTTTTTCTTTGTCTCAGGCTAGTTTAATTTCGACAGAATTTCCATTGAGTTAAACTCCCTCGGTATGATTCAATTTTCTCACGCATGCTCGCTTATTCGCAGGATTTCATTCCACTTAGATAGAGTAAACGAGGATACAAGCAACACCGTCATAGTTTTCGGCAACATGAAGGCGCGTCAGAAGAAAGGGTATATACCATATACCCATATAATTCCATTTACTGTACGCATTCTCCACGCCGCCCCTGGAGGTTTTCACTCCCATGTCTCAACGGGTCTTAGCCCTCTCATTCCTTCGTTACACCTGTCCAAGGGGTGGAGGCCGGTCTTGCTAACGGAACGGGTCGGTGCCCTTTTGTTTAATTCATCCGGTACTCCGTGCTTTCTTTGAAATCCTGCGAATAAGCCAATCTACGTGATAACGAGACGGTATAAGTGCTTAAGCTGCTTGCTGGATTGGCAATGTTTTTTGTGGGATGTAGGGCTGACCACTGCGAGCCATTCCTACCAAGATCCGTGCTAGTTTACCGCACAGCTTCATAATAGACCTCATTCTCTTCATTTTCTTCACCTTGACATTGTGAGAATGCATGGCTTGGAATTCCGAATTATTCATGACTAAACTCATGGTCGCCATGAAGAGGAAGCGCCGAAGACGGGAACGTCCACGCTTACTAATCACCATTTGCCCGGTCCATTTACCCGAGCTCGCCTCGGCAAGATTGAGGCCGGCAAATCGATCTACCGGAATGCTAATGGGGATATAGTTGGGTCATCAATGATGGATATTTTGTGTCATTGGACAATTGCCGGATGACAAGAATTTGTACCGCATGGAGCCCGCATTTATTGCGGGTTTTCTTTTTTATCGGAATAGATTCTTGTCAAAAGTCAATGACAATAATCTATTCCGGTGGCCGAAATGGGCCAAGAATGTGTTCCGGTAGCCGATGATGATTAAAGTAACCGGTAGTAATAGTGCACAGTTGGACCGCGCGAAACTCGGAAGCGCTTATTAAATATTACAAGAGTGATGATAGGGGCCGCTGGCGTTCATCACAAAAAAATTCATGCAGAGTACACACGATGTACACAGCAGTATACTATGCTAAGTTTTGCGAGTACAAACGGAGGTGTGGTGTACATGAGAAAAGAAAGATCACTTGTTCTGTAATCAACAAGGTATCATGATCGACGGTGGTGAAATATGGATCGAACCAAGCGGGAGGTGACCGTTCCCGGGATCGCAAGTTGGTGGGACTGGTCTGGCACTCGCGATCGTCAAACATATCTTAGAGCTTCATGAAAGTGAGTTTGGTACGGTCAATAACATCAAGACGTCGCATTTTCTTTTACCTTCAATGAAAGCAGAGGAAAACCCAGTGAATAATCAAAATGGATCTATCTCGTGTCAACTTTGTTTGTGCTGCTTCTGACCAACGCGTGCGGCACAAATTCAAAATACGGATCGTCGCATACCATAGATGCGCAGCCTTCGGAAATCGTGGATAGAAAGATTTTATTTGCATGTTTAGGCTAATTAACATTTATACCTCTAGATGGGGAAATTGACTAATACGAGAAAGGGAATGTTGTAAATTGAAAAAGAATAAAGGGAAAAGAAATCTGCTTGCGATCACACTTGCCGCTACTATTTTGGCAACCCCTATGGCGCTATCATTACCTGCTGAGCATTCGGCTGCGGCAACTGCCAGTTCACAGCTTAAGGTTACACCAACGCCGTTTAGCATAGAAGGAAATCGTACGAGTATTTCAACGATCAATAAGAATAACACAACGTACATAGCGTTGCGCAGCCTTAGTAACAGCTTGGGCCTTAGCACTAAGTACGAGAAGGCGACCCAGATGGTTAAGATTGAGGGCAGAGGCCGCGTGCTGGAGATCAGCCTTCGGAATAACGCAATCACACTGAACGGACAACTTATCTTCGGAGCTGCACCGATCAGTCAAAACAATACAACTTACTTGCCGCTTCGTTTTCTGTTAGAGCGGATGGGTTATGATGTTTCCTATGAGCAAGCCACGAAGTTAATTGGAATTCATGCCATTCAAGAGAATAAGTTGAAGATGCAGTCGGAAGTTATCGGAGCGGATGGGGACGGTAAATCACTCCTTGTGTATTATCCAGTCATCTCTGGCTATGAGAATGCTGCGGTGCAGCAGAAAATAAATGCATTTCTTAAGGCGGAAGCCGACAGGAATGTTGCTGCTGGCTCGAAGCAAATGCAGCAGGCTGTAGAAGGAAATAAAAAAATGCTGGCCGATGACCCGAAAGCCGCGGTTCGACAGCCGAGCTTCGATGGCCGTTACACAGTAACTTACAACGAAAAGGATCGACTGAGCCTGTACGTGGATTATGACCTCTACATGGGGGGAGCCCACGGGATAACTGCCCGCGTACCTTACACTTTCGATTTAGCAACAGGTAAAGTGCTTTCATTGAAAGAGGTCGCAGACAATGCGCAGTACGTATCCATTATTAACAGTAAGATTAAAGCTCAGATTAAAAGTCGCAAAGTGTCATTGATTAACCCCTTCCAGACTATAGAGGCGGATCGCGATTATTTCCTTAACCACACCGGGGTGGCTATTTACTTCACACAATATGAGTACACTTCCTTTGCGGATGGGATGCCTGAGTTTGTGATTCCGTATAGGGACTTCCGATAACAGACTGCTTATGAGTTTTGGCTAGACACCGACCTTCCTTTGGTCAGTGTCTTTTTTTTTCATATAAGTTTATGGATTCGAAAAGGCACACAAATGCAGGTGAACAGGAATTTAAGGTACAAGTCACCATATTATAGTCACAAAATATAATCACATCGGTTATTAGTTGTCGAGGTCGAACCGCGTCATCCGGAAATTGCTGCGAGCTGAAATAGCGAGGCAAACTTCTCACCACAGAGAAGCGGCGGTCTATATCTGCTGACTTCGGGCAAAATCGATGAGTTTCATTACCGGGAATGCATGAATGAAAAAGGAAAGATAGACGGCGTAAGGTCGACCGTGTAAGCTGACGGTTTTCTCGCCGGATCGGATCATTGCAACATATTCGCTGGACATCCCGTCGGTATAGATAGTCTATACAACCAGATGGGAGATCATTTCAATGAAAAAGCTAGCCACCGCCAGTGTCATTGCCGCTCTGTTCTGTTCGCCGCTGTATGTTAATGCCGCCGACACGGCCGTTACCGATTCGATCCGGTTCACCGCAAGCGGAAAAACCGCCGTGCATGGAGATGCTGTCATCCGATTGCCGGCAGCCTCTTATGTCGATGACGGGAATGTCATGGTACCTCTGCGGGTTTTGGCAGCAGGGCTGCATGCTGAAGTCCACTACGACACGAAGACCAAAGCCGTCACGATGACCAAAGGCGACCGCTCCATCCGTGTCCGCCTATCCGACAATCGCGCGGTTGCGAATGGTCAAACGATCCGGCTTCCGGCTCGGCCGACACTTCACGTCAACACCATATTCGGTCCTGTGCGATCGATTGCCATCGCGTTAAACGCCGAAATTGCATGGAACCGTACCTTGAAATCCGTGACAATCTTCGCAGAACGCGGGACGGCAGCCGACCGGCAGGTGAAGGTGGACTATACGTTCAACCAAGGAGCCGAAGGTTGGAAGGGCGGCTTTGCCGATCTTCCGGTCAACTATGAGTCGGACATCTATGAATTGGATCACCGTGTAACAGCCGTGCCCAACCAGAATACGCCGATCAACGGCCTCCTACTGAAAGGGCATAACCGCAGCGACGATCTATTCATGTACGTCGTCAAAAAACTGGACAAAGAGAGCGGACTGAAGCCGAAAACGAAATACACGGTGCAATTAAAGTTCCAACTGGCCACCGACCAGGGGGGCGGAGGCATCGGCATCGGCGGCGCGCCGGCGGAAGCGGTGTACGTCAAAGCCGGCGTCGTGGGCTTTGAACCGAAGGTGAACAAAGTGCAGGAAGCAGATACCGAATATTACCGGATGAACTTGGACTTGGGCAGCCAAGCGACCGGAGGCCAACATATGACACCGCTCGGCAACATCATCAAACCGGATTCCGAAACGGCGGGCTACCAATTGAAGCCGTTCGAGCATTCGTTCACAGTTCAGACCAACGACAAAGGCGAAGCTTACCTTATTCTAGGCACCGACTCCGGGTTCGAAGGGCTGACGACGATTTTTTTCACAAACGTCAGCGCCACTTTTAAAGCAGCCGGAAAATAATAAACTCATGTTTCGAAGTCGAGCCTGGCGTTCGACTTTTTTTTACTGTTTCGCAACGCTTAGAAATAATTCGGGACATGCGCGGAGGCACTCTTCTTACCCTCACGTCCGTTACTCTCTGGTGGCTCTCTAAGATCCACGCTGAATAATTGATTTGAAGCTGCAGATGATGAATTTATTATTTATTTTTGTAGGGGGAAAAGAACATATAGCGTTACTGATCCGCGTAAATCGCGAGTTTTTTTGTTTTATGGATACATGTTCTTGTCTAACGCACTGCATAGGCACACGTATCGTTGGCCGAAAAGGACAAGAACATTTACCGTTAGTCACGGGCTGACGCCACCTGTTCATTGAAGGGGAACTGGAAAAATAAAAAGAGGGCTTTTCGCCCTCTCGGCTTGTTGAGAAACTACTCTTGCGGAAACAATTTTCCGTTGTCATGTTAATCCCAGATGTCAGGTCGATCAATCTGCATCATTCTCATATATTGCAACAGTTGTCCTGTATGAACGGCATCGTGATAACTCTTTCGTTCAAGTGCGTCACCGAGGTAACGTTCAATCGGACGATGAGGCCATTTGATTAATTTCGTACTGAATTCTTCCATATTCAAAGACTCGACGTAAGCGAGAAATTCCTTATGGTATAGCGCAGCTTGGTCAATTTCATCCTGCACAGTCGTGTAAGGCTTTGCCCACAATTGTTCCCTCTCTTCATCAGTAGGAAGTATTCCCTCTTTAAAAATCTTCAACCACGAATAGTCATGCAACAGCACGTGGCGAATCATTTCGCCAACCGACAATGCGCTGTCATCCGGCTTCCATGATAAGTACTCGGACGGTATAGCGTCTGCGGCTTTAATAAACCTTCTTCGCGTTTCTTTTAAATCGAGCAATATCAGTTCCTTCGCGTTCACTTCATTCTCCTCCTAATATTTAATGACTAACACAAATCCATTGTATACCCGCTAAATTTCGATTATCATCGAAATATGAATGTAAATACGAATTATACAACGATCATGTCACTTATTGGAGAGCAGACGAGGGCTATTATGCTTGATACACTGCTCGGGGGGCAGTCACTTCCCGCAGGAGAGCTTGCATACATTGCAGGTGTAACTCCACAGACTGCGAGTTCTCACTTATCCAAGCTAATTGACGCTAACGTGCTGCTGGTTGAAACGAATGGAAGGCATCGCTATTATCGCTTGGCGTCACCGGAAGTTGCCCAACTGATGGAACTCATTGCAGCCGTTACTCCACCGGTGCGTGTTCGTTCCCTGCGTGAATCCGAGCAAATGAAGAAAGTCCGGCATGCCAGAACGTGTTATGACCACTTGGCGGGTAGACTCGGGGTGGATTTAACAAAATCCATGCTGGATAATGGACTGATTGAAGTTGAGTCTCCAACCGATTTTTCGTTAACAAGTCAGGGACACGACCATTTTCGTCAATTCGGAATTGATTTCAGCGTAATCAAGCTCGGGCGAAGGGTATTCGCACGGAGATGTCTGGACTGGAGCGAACGTTACCACCACGTGGGAGGATTATTGGGAGCAACTTTAACTTCGGCATTATTTGAGCGAAGATGGATTGAGCGAGTGGAAGGGCTACGGGCAGTAAAAGTAACTGACGTTGGCAGGTCTGGTTTTAGGGAGTTTTTCGGTTTGGATGTAAAAGAAATAATAAAAGCGTAGGCGATGCCTGCGCTTTCCGATCATCCGCTAAGGTCTCATCTCCCACGGCTCCATCGTGCCAACGACATCTTTTCCTAATTCGCCGTGAGAGTAAGATTGATTGAGCTGCGTGAAGAAGAAAATGTCGGTCGAAGAGTACCGCAAATTGGCAGGCATGTTATTGGATGAGAGAAAATTGGACTTTTATTGTTGGGGAGCTGATGATTGCGGCGACCTTCCGACAACAGAGCAGCTTAATGAGTGGTTCGGTGCTGATTGGGGCTCCAAGAAAATGCCGGTCAATGCATTCAGGTCCGGATTTATTGATACCTTTGTTGAATACCTGGATTAAATCAAAAATGAACTCGGGGGAATCAATATCCACCAAGGGAGGGACTCAACTAAATGGGAATAGTGAGTGCTGTTGTTATAACTTTTTTTCTAACCGTACTCTGGCAAATGTGGGCTTCGCGTGCTAATAAATTACCTTTAAGAGCCGTCATCAACGCACTGACGAATGAACTAGATATGATGGCAGAAAAAATTAGGGTACGCAAATATCACAGACTACTGGAAAGAAACAAACGGGGATAAGTATGCTAAGGATGCTTCTAAAAATGTTAAAAATGCTCTGAAATCTTTGGAGTAGAATCTTGAATACGAGAAGGATGGGGATCAATTGCCTTTTTTTAATGTGACTGCATCTGTACTAGGAATAATCGGATATTTTATCAACTCAGACATTTTGTTTACAATTGGTGCTCTTAGTTGCTTTGTTCTGTTGACTATTAATTTTCTTATAAGAGGCTTTACACTGGATAAAATAAGAGCAACAGCACAACCTGATCGAGAAGGTTACATAATCAAATTGGGCTTAGTTTCAAGGATTATAACCACCTGCATTTTTATTTTTTTCACTATATTATTTTTTCCCAACCATAACTTCATGGATTGTAATTGTATTCTGTGCATCAAGCATTTTTTAATCTACTATCTATGATATTTAATAAAGCTACTAAAGGCGCTTATATGTGACAACTAGCGGTTGGAGATAGCAGATCTCAGCTTCTACGGTAATCTCAGTTTTGTCTTTGTATCTTTCAGCTAGTGCATCCAGCTCGGACTTGTTGGACTCGCGGATCGTTCTCTAGAAACGGTGTCGTGACGGGACGATCCAGCGGTTGCGAGACCGCATCGGCCTGCCTACGGTGATGAAGGTGACCTACAAGGGAGTGCTGCAGCTTCCAGCGCAGTGGGAAGCTCCCTTCAAAGTATTGGAACGCGGAGACAACAGTCTGACGATCGAGTGCAATCGGCAGGAATGGAAAGCGATGGATGTGCTCCGGGTGAAGAATCAATGGGGAGAAATCGAAGATGTACACATGGAGGAACCGGATTTCGAGGAGGTCATTCATCGCGTATATTAAACAAGAGCAATGCAAACCCAAGTGAGGCAAATAAAAGCAGCCGGAAAAAAATCTTCCAGGCTGCTTATCTTCGACCTCAAAAGAGGATTGAATACAGTGTTCATCTATGATAGAATAGAAATATTCTGTGGGGATACATTTAATTTAAATTAAAATATCCCTATAATAATTATATTATAAAGCAGGCAGTGTGTCAACACCCTTTTCAAAATGAATTAAAAGGAGGCTGTCTTGTTGATGAATAGTAAGGATTGGGATCTGGAGCAGCGGAGGCTGGCAGCTGTAACAAGTCAAATTCAAATCGAATTAGCGGAAATGCAGAGGATTGTGCAGGACAGGAAATCGGATGTGGTCGGCGGTCGCCAACAATTTTGGGATGAGATGACGATTGATGTCAACGATATTTTTGAGACGTCGGTAAGCATCGAGCAGCAAAGAAAGCTCGTGGCCGCCCAGGAAACCAGCTACCTGTATGCTCAGGAATCCCTCCGCAAGTTGGAGAGGCAGGCGGACTCGCCATATTTTGGCAGGCTCGATTTTGTGGAGGAAGGCGAGGCATCCGTAGAGCAAATCTAAATCGGGATCCTGTCTTTCGTTGACGAGGAGACGGGAGAACTGTTGGTTTATGACTGGCGGGCTCCGATCTCAGGCATGTTCTACGATTATCCACCTGGCCCGGCAGATTATGCGATCCCGGACGGGAGCACCATTCAAGGTAACATTCAGCTAAAAAGACAATATGTCATCAAAGGCGCGCAAATGCAAAATATGTTCGATACCGGGCTGCATATCGGAGACGAGATGCTGCAGCATATGCTCGGCAAGAGTGCGGACGACAAAATGAAAAGCATCGTCACGACGATTCAGCGAGAGCAGAATCAAATTATTCGCGACGACAAGCACAAGGTTTTGATCGTTCAAGGCGCCGCCGGCAGCGGAAAAACATCGGTTTCGCTGCAGCGGGTAGCTTATTTGCTTTACAAACACAGGACATCGCTGCGTGCCGACCACATGATTCTTTTTTCACCTAATCCTTTATTTAATCACTATGTTTCGACCGTTCTCCCCGAGTTGGGGGAGAGCAACATGAAGCAAACGACATTCCAGGAGTATGTGGAGCTTCATCTCGGGGAAGTGGGGAACATGGAGGATGCCTACAGCCAGCTTGAGTATCTGCTTACCGCCTACGATGATCCGGGCTATGCAAGCAGGGTGAAGGGCATAGAGTATAAGGCGTCGCCCGACTTTATTCAAATCATCGATCGCTATGCCGCTATGCTCGGCCGGGAGGGTATGGTCTTTGCCCCCTTTACGCTCGGTGACCAGATCGTCATTTCCGCAGAGAAACTTGAAGCATCTTTCTATAAAGGATACGATCAGGTTCACCTGAGCCGCCAAGTTGAAAACATCGCGGATTGGGTCGTGGAGGAGCTGGACGCGCAGGAAGAGGAGAGCTTTAAACAGATTTACCGAAAAATGCTGAAGCATCCACCTATCTAGCACGGAAAAGGAGCTGAAGTCGGCCAGCAGGAAGAGAGCGAAGAAAAAGTTCGTTCCGTTAAAGAAGGCTGCAGCAGAGTTGGCTTTTATCGACAAGCTGGCGACCTACCGCCGCTTGTTTGAAGATCGGCAGCTGTTCGAATCCGTTTCGGAGGGCGCGAATTTGCCGGACGGTTTTGCCGCCATCCGCGCTTATACGCTGGAAAGGCTGAAGCACGGGGATATTCCGAATGAGATACTGTTCCCCTTTTATATTTGAAGGAACGGATCGAGGGCAGAGATACTTTTAATGAGATCAAGCATGTCATCATCGACGAGGCTCAGGATTACTCGCCGTTTCAATATGAATTTATCAACAAGTTATTTCCGCGCAGCCGGTTTACGCTGCTAGGGGACGTCAATCAGGGGATTTATGCTCATTCCAATCTGCATGGCTATGATCCTATTCGGCAGCTGTTCGGCGAGGAACAAACGGAGATGGTTCGCCTGACTAAGAGCTACCGTTCCACTACGGACATTGTCGAACTGACGAAGGCTGTGCTTCCGCAAGGCGAGCCTGTGGAGGCGTTCAGCCGACAAGGGGGTACGCCGCTGGTGATTTGCCTGGCAGGGGAGGATCAACTTGCGCAGGCGGTCGCCCGAGATGTCAAAGTGCTCGCGGACAAAGGCGTGCAATCGATTGCCATCCTCTGCAAGACAGAGCGGGAAACCGCGGAAGCCTACGAGTCGCTGAAGGAGCTTATCGATGTACATTTGATTACGAAGCGGACGAAAACTTTTGTCAATGGGGTGCTTGTTATTCCGTCGTATTTGGCGAAAGGCTTGGAGTTTGACGGGGTGATCGTCTATAACGCGGGATCGCTGCAGTACAGCCGGGAAAGCGAGCGCAAGCTCTTCTATACGGCTCTTACCCGGGCAATGCATCATCTGCATATTTATTATACGGGAGAGCTTACTCCGTTTCTTTCAGAGACGGGAAAAGGGCTGTACGAATCCGTTTCCTTCTAGCAAACTTATGGACCTGCTAAAAAACTTTTTGTTGATATTCAGAGGCGGTAAGAAACAATTTTGACCTTGAGGGATAGATTCCTTAAGGCCGCAAACGAATTTAGGCTGGATGACACCATAGTGGATTTGGAAAAGCATATTGTGACTGTTCATGGACAAGAAATCGAAATAACCAATAAGGAATTCCAATTATTGGATTTTAATCGAGCAGAACTGCATGGGGATCCTTACCAATCCATATACAGAAAGATGAATGATGAGCTATGGCTGTTTATCGGCGGGAAAATGGAATTCCAGGATTTAAGACTCGTTATCTCAAGAAATTCTGATTATTTACAGGAATATTATGTTACTTTACGGCAGTATTTCACTACATTGAGTGTTGTGATTTCTTTGATTTTATCGGTAGCGCTAATTTTTTTTATTATTTCAATTAACCGCACCCATTCGCAGGTTAAACAAGGGTGTAAGGGCGATTGCTGCAGGGGCGTATGATCGAAGAGTGAAAGTGAGAGGGAACGACGAATTTGGGGAATTAGCACAAGATTTTAACAGGATGGCTGATGCTGTTTCCAATCATATTGAAACGATCAAAAAGGCGAGTGAAGACAAAGAAATATTCATCAACAACCTCACTCATGAACTTAAAACACCCATTACGGCTATCTGAACTGTGACCCGAGGTTTTTTATTAGAGGTAAATCAGTCTGTCTGATAAGGACTTACAGCAACAAAGAAAACGATGTTAGAGTAGCTTAGAACAGGATATGCACGCTTTGTTGCCTGAAAACTTGCCGTTAAAGACAGCGCGGTGAACCGTATCATAAGTAACGGCGAAATGTTTGGCAGAAACGTGAGAAAGCCCTTGTGACGGTTTTTCACTCCTCCAACATCTCAATAACCATCCTCCAATATTACAAAGTAAGCTGCATACAAACGCTCATGCCAATGTCATTGATTCTTTCAACGACAAAGGGAGTGAGCGTTGACATTCACAAACCTTTATTATCACTCAGGACCGAGAGATAATAAGCATATTCCAAAGGCCTGCTATAAATTAGTTTTTTTGTTTTTAAAGCTTTTTAAGATCTTCATATATACTTTTTTTGTGGTTTCCCGTTAAGTTCAATAATCCATAGCTTGTTATGCTCGTCTATTACAAAATCCACACTCAATTCACCCAAAGAACCCATATAAGTTTCTGCTTCTTGTGAGGCCTCTACACTTACTTCGTACAGAGATTGGAGGATTTCATTGGTTTCTTCCTGCATAAATATTCGCGGAAGAATTTCTGAAACATCATAAATGGTTCCACACACGCTCGTGTTAAAGTAATGTTCATAAGCGACTCTACACGTTATGGCGGAAACCATCCATTCTCCAAGAATACCTTTTTGAACAAGAACCCGGATATCAAAATACCGCTGACTAAGTAGATGAACCCCTTGCTGAACCATGTATTTCTTTAGTCCGAGAAGTTCATCCAATTTTTTCTGAATGTTTTCATTTTTTCTGCAAATATATCTTGGGGCCAGACTGTGCAAAGAGATGTGAATATCTCCGCTATCCTTTAGTTCAACCCGATACACAGACTTACCCATAGATCCGTAAGAAGGCTTAATGTATAGCAATTTATATTTCTCTAATAGTTCTGATACACTCACTTCATTATATAAAAAACGTGTCCGGTACGTAGGGTTTAAGATTTGACTGTTTTAATAGGTTATAGAGATCCCACTTATTAAAAAAATTGATATTGTTGAAACATTTCTTTTTTCCGATCGTCTTCTCTAGGCGTTGAATGGTTATTAATTTTTTGTTAAAACTCCGGTTATAGACGACATGGGGAAAAGGGAACGAACTCTGCTTCCAAATGCCCTTTCTCAGGCTAAGTCCAATAATACGTTGTTCCTTCCAAAGAATATCTGCCGGTGTAAAGGCGTAAAGCTTCAGGTTTAGATTGTGATAACGTTGATAAAGTTCCAAACTTCTTTTTCTGCTGTTCCTTTTAGCTACCAGAATGCCTATTAAAGGGCCACTCTCCAATCTCATCACTCCTATGGTTTCGATCTCGTTTATTATGTAATGCCAGAATAGACATAATGCTATGGTACAAGAACATAGATGAATAGAAAATCAGCGGATGTAGTGCTCTATTTGCCTATTTTTGGGTTAGGTGGGTATTCGCTGTGTTTTTCGTTTTAGCTTTTAATATGATAAACGACGTTTGAAAACAAGGAGAAGTGATCATGGGAAGAAGTAATATTCCACCAGGACCTCCAGGACCAGAAGGACCCCCAGGACCTCCTGGTCCTCCTGGACTACAAGGACCGGAATTACTACAAGAACTTGCGGGAGCAATTGCAGAAGCCGGACCCCAAGGACTTGCAGGAGCACTTGGTCCAGCTGGAGTAGCGGGGCTTGTAGGAGCAATTGGCGCAGCTGGACCCGAAGGACTTGCAGGAGCACTTGGACCAGCTGGACTTGCAGGAATTGCAGGAGCAATTGGCGCAGCCGGACTGGCAGGGCCAGCAGGGCCTGCAGGAGCTACGGGGGCGACTGGTGCGACGGGACCAACCGGAGCAACCGGACCTCAAGGAGTAATCGGACCAACTGGACCAGGAGGTGGAGGATTAATTCCATTCTCAACGGGTATCATCCTAGTTGGTGCTGAAGTAATCTCGCTGCTCCTATTTTAATGGGTTTTGGCAGTAGCACGGTTGAAGTTATTAACGCTGCCGGAGAATCAACGATGCCGCCCGAAGCAGGTGGGTTTGCTTTCCCGATACCCTTTAACGGTACCGTTCAAAACTTACAAATAAGTGCGGATCTATTGGTTACTTCTGTGGTTTCTATAAATACTCTCGGTCTTCAATATGATTTTACGGTATTCCGCGCACCGTCAGCTCCTAATAATGGGATTGATCATATTTCTTCGGCTTACTTGACAACTCCGCTAACTAGTTCGGTTAGATTCGGATTTCCGAATAATGTCATTACAGCTGGTACTTTCCGAACCGCAACGAATTTAAATCTTGGAGGATTAGTAGTTTCTGCGGGTGATCGTATTGGTATTCGTGTAAGGACGCTTGCGTCGACGAATCCCTCAGCGGCTGATATCACCCAACTCTCGTTTAGCGCCAGTCTCTCATATACTCCTTCTTAATAAGCCTCCATCATTGTATTTGTCTCTTTGTTTCAAACGAATAGCACAAACCACGGCCATTCATAATGAACTAAAATATTATCATTCGAGATTCCTTGAATATTCAGTGATACCTGCTGATAAACAAGAAGCTGCAGTAACTTGGCTGCTGAACCGCGTAACAGCTGAATTCTGTTTAAACTTCTTCAAGGAATGGCTTAATGTCGCACAAAAAGGGGCTGCTAATAGTAAAGTACCAAACTGGAAAGAGATCCATCACATGAAAGAAATGTGCGTCCCTGAACTCGCATTTAAATTTAATGTTGATGAACCGAATGCAAAAATAGAATGTAACCAAATAAATTATGATAAAGACTTGTCATCGTTTGAATGTCCATGTAACACGATAAAAAAAACGTCGCAAACATAAAAAAAATGAAAACGCATCATCCATTGAGTGTAGCAATGAAAATATTTGACAACCCAAGCTATGAAAATAAACAATTGAAAAGTTATGTCGATCAATATATTAGTCAGTTAGCTTTTTGAATATTGTCGAAGAGGGTATGTAATAGCATTGACTTAGATTTATTTAAAGAATTCACAAGTTGATTTCTTATTAATTTCGTTGGGCGTTAACAAATATATTCAGCATACACGTGTGACTGTGGTCATTTCATGTGCGGAGGAATTAACTCAAGATAAAAGGACCCACTGAAAACATAATCGATGTAAGTTCTTGTCCTTTAACGATGCATGTTCTTGTCCTTCGACATCCGACAAGGCACTTGACGGAATCGAGGGATTTTTCCGGTTTAAAGACATATGTACAAAATACAATGTAAAATGTATTGTCCATAATGATGGTTTTTTGCTGTTGTCTCTAGCTTTCTAATATGGACTGTCAACGTATATACTTACCATCAAGTAGTCACGTATTTAAACGTGACTTTTTTGTCGCTCGCAAAGTGATTGAAAGGAAATTTCTACATAATAATCGAATGTTGTATGTAACATCTGAGCAATTGAAGAAATGTGTAGAGATTTTCAGAAAACTATATATTGGATGGAGGATTATTGAATGGACTATCCAATTTGGGCACTTAGTGAAAGGTTTTGTGGGAAAGTGATTGAAGACCAGGTTTATGATGAAACTGAAGCCTTCATGGCAAGCCCGCTTACGATTGTTTGCGTCCGTGATGATGACGCCGTACACGCGATCGTCGGTCCGCTTGGCGAAGTTCTGAGAGGACGCACCTTGGTGAATCTGACGACCGACTCACCGGTTCGTGCACGCTAAACGGCCGAATGGGCAGCAGGGCACGGGATCGAATTCCTCGACGGGGCGCGATCATGACTCCGACGAGTACGATCGGCCAGAGCTTGGCCCGTCGTCTTGTACGCGGAGCGGAGGCCGTCTATCTAGCCTATCGCCAGACTTTGGCAAGCATCGGCGGTACTTCAAATCTTTCCGCCCTGTCGATTCCGGCATGTCCCGTTCGTTGAGTCATTAGAGGCCAATCATAGGACAAGAAGGTGTATATGATGAAATTCATGATGATCGTCAAAGCGACGAAGGATTCAGAAGCCGGAGTCATGCCGAGTCAAGAACTGTTCGACGCTATGGCCAAGTATAACGAAGAGCTGGCAAGGGCCGGCGTACTGGTCGCCGCGGAAGGACTGCACCCGAGCTCGGCGCGATTCGCATTTCCTATCCAGAACCGGGTGGAAAGCCCAAGGTGATGGACGGTCCGTTTACCGAATCGAAGGAGATCATCGCGGGCTTCACGTTGATTGAGGTGAAGTCGAGGGAAGAGGCGGTCGAGTGGGCGATGCGAATGCCGGATCCGCACGGCTTCGGGGAAGGGGAGATCGAGCTGCGCCAAGTGTTCGAAGCGCCGCAACTCGCCCAGGATCCGGAAGCGTTAGCCAAGGAAATTGCGATGCGGGAGCGCGTGACGGGGAAGCCGAAATCGTGAAGGAATCCGCAGTTCACCGCACCATCGATGGAATCTGGAGAATCGAGTCGGCCAGAATCATTGCCGGTCTGGCGCGTATGGTACGGGATGTCGGGCTTGCCGAGGATCTGGCGCAAGATGCGCTTATAATCGCACTCGAACGATGGCCGGAAACCGGCATACCCGACAATCCAGGGGCGTGGCTGATGATAACCGCAAAACGCAGGGCCATCGATCACCTGCGCCGGAACAAGCTGCGCGACCGCAAATACGAGGAGCTGGGCTGGGAGATCGACCGGCAGCATGAGCCGGATTGGGACGCGGCGATCAACGATCCCGTCGGCGACGATCTTCTTCGCCTCATCTTCACGACGTGCCATCCCGTCCTTTCCGCCGAGGCACGGGTGGCGCTGACGCTTCGGCTGCTCGGGGGATTGACGACCGAAGAAATCGCTAGCGCGTTCCTCGTACCGGAAGCGACCGTCGCGCAGCGGATCGTCCGGGCGAAACGCACGCTAGCCGCCACTCACGTCCCCTTTGAATTGCCGCCTAAGGCTGAGCTGACGGCGCGGGTGTCGTCCGTGCTCGAAGTCATATACCTCATGTTTAACGAGGGGTACGCCGCGTCTTCCGGCGGCAGTTGGATCCGGCCCATGCTTTGCGATGAGGCGCTGCGGCTCGGGCGGGTTTTGGCCGAGATCACGCCGCACGAGCCGGAAGTCCATGGACTCGTCGCACTGATGGAAATTCAATCTTCCAGATTCAGGGCACGGGTGAGCCAGAGCGGAGAACCGATTCTGCTCATGGACCAGAACCGGGCGCTTTGGGATCACCTGCTGATCCGCCGGGGGCTGGCTGCAATCGAACGGGCCGAGCGTCTCGGTCGGGCGTTCGGTCCCTATCTGATCCAAGCTTTGATCGCTGCGTGCCACGCCCGTGCCCGTACATCTTCGGAGACCGACTGGGTCCGGATTTCGGCCCTCTACGACGCGCTATCCCAAGTCGCGCCGTCGCCGGTTGTCGACCTTAATCACGCGGTCGCGCTGTCGATGGCGTTCGGCCCGGAAGTGGGACTGGAAGTCGTCGATGCGTTACAGCAGGAACCGTCCTTAAAAAACTATCATCTTCTGCCCAGCGTACGAGGGGACTTCCTCGTAAAACTGGGCCGCAAGCAAGAAGCGTGTGAGGAATTCAAACGCGCCGCAGCGCTGGCACGCAACGAGAAGGAGCGCGAGCTGCTCCTGAGTCGCGCTTCCGAGTGCGCCGCAAGTTGCGGAGAAACCAAACCCAATAATTGAAACAAATCGAGAACAGCGTCTGTATGTTGATTAGTCAGTCGTAAAAAATTTTTCTCGCTTCGTCGATTCCGGCTTCACCCGTTCGTTGTGCATATAGAGGTCAATCAAACACGAAAAGGAGAATGACGATGAGATTCATAATGATCGTCAAAGCGACAAAAGATTCCGAGGCCGGCCTTATGCCGAGTCAAGAGCTGTTAGACGCCATGGCGAAGTATAACGAGGAGCTGGCGAGAGCCGGTGTGCTCGTTGCGGCGGAAGGACTCCACCCGAGCTCGGTCGCAATCCGCATTTCATATCCGGAACCGGGAAGAAAGCCCAAGGTGGTGGACGGCCCTTTTTCCGAATCGAAGGAGTTGATCGCGGGTTTCACGTTAATCGAGGTGAAATCGAAGGAAGAAGCGATTGAGTGGGCGATGAGGATGCCCGATCCGGCACGGCTTTCGGGGAAGGGGAAATCGAGCTGCGTCAGGTGTTTGAAGCGCCGGAATTGACGCGGGATCCGGATGCGTTAGCCAAGTTACAACCCATTTACTCAACAACGAGGTCAATGGAACGGCCGACTACTTGAAGGTACTAAGCGCCGCAGTTCCGAAGAAACCCAACTGAATACTTGAAACAAATCGAGAACAGAGTCTGTATGTTAATTAGTCAGTCGTAGTTTATTTTGAATTGAAGGAGACGTTCGGAATCAGTTAAGGAGGCTCTTAAATGACTAATAACGAATCAATAAAAAGAAAACTTATTACTACAACAATCCTAACCTTAGACGGGGTATTGCAATCTCCAGGAACAGATAAAGAAGACACTACCGGCAACTTTAGTTGGGGCGGATGGTCAGTCAATTACTGGGACGAAGTGATGGCCAACTTCATGCAAAATATTATGGAGAATCCTTATGACTTGCTTTTAGGAAGACGTACATACGACATTTTTGCCTCTCACTGGCCACATGTTAAAAACGATCCCGTAGCCGACAGCTTAAACAGAGCACGCAAGTATGTAGTCTCTCAAAAGGATTTAAAACTTGAATGGCAAAACTCTGTGACGGTAACAGGAGATGTGGTGGCCGAGATCAAAAAGCTTCTTGAACAAGATGGCCCTGATTTGTGGGTACATGGCAGCGGGAATTTGATCCAAACGCTCCTTGCAAACAATTTACTGCACACAATGCATATATGGACATACCCGGTGCTCGTTGGAACCGGTAAACGCCTCTTTGCCGAAGGCACAAGAGCAGAAGGATTGAAACTCGTTGATTGCAAAATAGCCACCACTGGTGTTATTATCGCCTCTTATGAACGAGCCGGAGATCTCAAAGTTGGATCTTTCGCTCTCGAGAATTTACCTGCAGAGAAACGGGTATAAAGCAAGTGAAATGCCGATAATCCATAATTGGATCTGCCGGAGAAGAGGGGAGTCCCAAAATAACGGGGCTTCTTTCTTTTTCGTTCGTAAGGTTAAAAAGATCTTATAGTTATGTTAAAATTCAATAAATTAAATTAAGACAAAACGAAATCGTTTTATTAGTTCGATTCCCCGGTTAGCAAAACACAATGTCAGGAGAGAGAGAAGTTAAAAAGGCTTTGCGAAAAAGTGCGTTCATGCAACAAATCAGGCGTCATATCTTGTTGCCGCTAGACCATAACGTCCAGATGCTGGCGGGATTGCCTGTCCGTGAGTTGCCGAATATAATGACCATATCTCGGTAAAGGAAAAGGATGCCTC
>NZ_JXAL01000033.1 GCF_000829465.1 Cohnella kolymensis
ACTCGGTGAAAAACCGCGATCCGGAATTCGGTGAGTACTACCGGAAGAAGTTCAAAGAAGTACCCAAGCACCAACACAAACGCGCCCTCGTCTTAACGGCAAGAAAACTTGTGCGTCTGGTCGATGTGCTGCTACGCAACGGCCAACTCTACACGCCTCGAAGGAAGGTGAATCGCGAAGAGGAATAACGGCCTCCTTTGCCAAAGTCCTTTATGAATTCCCAGTAAAAATCTGGTATTCAACCTCATTTTCTGCTGGGCTTGGTTTGATGCGTCTATTTTCTTTGACTCGTGCGCACTATAGCCAAGAAAATTTCCAATTCTCACGAATCAGGGACTTGACATCATACCGCTGGACTTGGGCATACGGTCTGACAGCTTGACATAGTATGGGCGGACGCCGCCAATTTAATCCGTTCAGCCAGGCGGGCTTCTTGACAGCACAGACGCAAAATAAAAAAAACCGTTCCGATCCGCTGGCGCGGACAGGAACGGTTTTAGCGAGTGTGGGGTGATCTTAAATCCGTTTACACTTCCATAATGATCGGCAAGATCATCGGTCTTCTTTTTGTTTGTTCATACAGGAAACGGCCGAGCGCATCTTTGACGTTCGTCTTCAGTGACGCCCATTCGTTCACTTTCTCACTCATTAATTTCTGCAGGGTTCCGGTTACGATCCGATTCGCTTCTTCGAGCAAGCCTTCCGATTCGCGCACATATACAAAGCCGCGCGAGATAATATCCGGACCGGACAGGATCGTCCCGTCTTGCTTGCTCAGCGTAACGACGACGACAAGAATTCCGTCTTGTGACAGAAGCTTCCGATCGCGAAGCACGATGTTACCGACATCTCCGACGCCAAGCCCGTCGATCAGGACGTTACCTGACGGAATTTTACCCGCTTTGCGGGCCTGGCCGTTCTGCAGCTCCACTGTGTCGCCGTTATCCAGCAGGAAAATATTATCCTTCGGAATGCCGACCGCTTCTCCGAGCAATGCGTGATGGCGCAGCATGCGGTACTCACCATGAATCGGAATAAAATATTGCGGACGAATAAGATTCAGCATCAGCTTGAGCTCTTCCTGGCTTCCGTGACCGGAAACGTGAACACCGGAAATCGAGCCGGGTCCGTAGATAACGCTGGCGCCGAGGCGCATCAATTCATCCACTGTACGCCCGACATAACGCTCGTTGCCTGGAATCGGAGTGGCAGCAATAATGACTGTGTCTCCCGGCAAAATATCCACCTTGCGGTGAGTCGAACGCGCCATCCGGGTCAACGCCGACATCGGCTCGCCTTGGCTGCCCGTTGACAGAATCACGACACGATCCGCAGGAAGCTTGTTCACTTCCTCAGGCTCGATCAGCATTCCGTCCGGGATGTTAAGATAGCCGAGTTCGGACGCAATGGTCACTACGTTCACCATGCTCCGGCCGATAACCGTCATTTTGCGGCGGGTTTCCATTGCGGCATTGATAACCTGCTGAATGCGATGCACGTTCGACGCAAAAGTGGCGACAACGACACGCTGTTTGGCGCTGCGGAAAATCTCTTCGAATTCTTTGCCGATATTGCTCTCCGAAGGAGTAAACCCGGCACGTTCCGCATTTGTGCTGTCCGACAGCAACGCCAATACTCCGCGGCTTCCGATCTCCGCCATCTTTTGCAAGTCGGCATACTGCTCGTTGACTGGAGTATGGTCGAACTTGAAGTCTCCGGTGTGAACGACAATACCTTCCGGTGTTTCCATGCACACGCCGACGGAATCCGGAATACTGTGGTTCGTGCGGAAGAACGTGGCTTTGATCGTACCAAGCTGGAGCTCGGACGATTCATTGATCAGATGCCGTTTCGTGTCACCGAGCAGACCGGCTTCCTTCAGCTTGTTTTCGACCAAACCGAGCGTAAGCTTGGTTCCGTAGATCGGGACATTCAACTGCCTCAGCACATACGGCAGACCGCCGATGTGGTCCTCATGGCCGTGGGTGAGCAGAATCGCCCGTACTTTGTCACGATTCTCCAGGAGATACGTGATATCCGGGATAACGACGTCGATTCCGAGCATCTCTTCTTCCGGAAATTTCAATCCAGAGTCAACGACCACAATGTCGTCACCATACTGGATGCAATACATGTTTTTGCCGATTTCGCCAACGCCGCCGAGCGCGAAAATCAGTAATTTGTCTTGGTTGTTTTTCTTGGACAAGTCTAGTACCTCCCAAATTGTTTCGACGATCCCGATCGATATGAAATTGTCAATTTGCAAATTTTTCGCCGCACCCAATCACTCTCAATCATTATACATGAAGCAAAACACCAAATACAAGATCGCCGGGTGGAGCAGTTCATCCGTAATAATGTCCCCATATTTCCCTTAAAGAAACCGAAAAACCGACATCCGGAGGACGTCGGTTTTCCCAAGGAGGACAGAGGCGATCGGCCGACGACACCACAGCTATTGTTGAACCAATTGTTTCAGGAATTGAGCTTCCGTTTCGTTCACGCCGACCAGCGGGAGACGTACGCCCCCGACAGGCAAGCCGCGCAGCGTCAGCGCGTATTTGACGGCAACCGGGTTCGGTACCGGGTTCGGGCAATTGAATAAGCCTTTAAAGTAGGGAAAGCATTCGCTGTTAAGAGCAGCAGCTTCCTGCACATTCCCCGTTAAGTAAGCGGAAATCATTCGTTTCATTTGCGCTCCGATAAGATGGCTTGCCACGCTGACAATGCCGTGACCGCCTACGGCCAAAGCAGGCAGGGTAATCCCGTCGTCTCCGCTGTATACAAGGAAGCCCTCAGGAGCACCTTTGACGATTTCCGTAATTTGTTCGATTGAGGCACATTCCTTCGTAGCCGCCACATTCGGCAGCTCGGCCAAACGCAGCGTCGTTTCAACGGAGAGGCTCACTATAGTGCGCGAAGGCACGTTATAGAGGATGACCGGCAGATTCGTGGACCGGGCGATCGTGCTGAAATGTTGGTACAGCCCTTCCTGGTTGGGCTTATTATAGTAAGGAGCGACAAGCAATACGCCGTCTACCCCTGCTTCTTCCGCAGCTTGAGTCAAATGAACGGAATGCTCCGTATCGTTGCTGCCCGTGCCGGCAATGATTCGGCATCTTCCCGCAGCATTCTTCACGGCAAAACGAAACAGCTCCAGCTTCTCTTCGTCCTTCAAAGTCGGGGATTCCCCGGTTGTCCCCGCGATAACCAGACTGTCCGACTTC
The DNA here is from genome assembly GCF_000829465.1 of Cohnella kolymensis. Classification (GTDB taxonomy): domain Bacteria; phylum Bacillota; class Bacilli; order Paenibacillales; family Paenibacillaceae; genus Cohnella; species Cohnella kolymensis. Next base: position 3,228 of record NZ_JXAL01000033.1, read on the forward strand.
TGCTCTTCGATCAAATAATCGATCAGCTTGGCCGTCGTATCCCAGTCGATTCGCAGCTGTTCGTTGAAAGGAGTAACCATTGCCGTAATCAATCGTCCGAAACTCATACGCCTTTCCTCCTCTAAATTGTCCCTGCCTCTTTAAGAAAGATGAAGTCCGAATGCCGTGTGCAGAGCTTCCAGCGCAGGAGCCAAATCCGCTTCAGATATAAGCACCCATATTGTCGTATTCGAGTCTGCCGATTGCAAAATTCGGATACCTGCATTCGTCAGCGCTTCCACGATCACCGCCATGACACCGGGCTCTCCGTTCATTCCGCCCCCGATGACAGATACTTTCGCGCATCCTTCACGAACTTGCGGCTTAAAATCGAGTTCACTCAACAGCTGTATTGCGGATGGGGTATCGTTCTTAGATACCGTATAATATACGCCGGTCGGCATGACGTTGATCAAATCCACGCTGATTCCATTCTTGGCCATCGTTCGAAACACCCGCATCTGCAAATCCGCCGGCCCGTTTTCATCGACAACCGAGAGCTGGGTAACCCCGCTGACGTGAGCGAGACCCGTAACCGTACGGTCCGTCCAAACTCCGCCGTTGCGAAGCGACTCACCGCGTGTCACCAGTGTACCTTCACTATCCGAAAAGGTAGAGCGCACGCGTATCGGCACTCCGGCTTTCATCGCAACTTCTACAGCCCGAGGGTGAATAACTTTCGCGCCGTTCTGCGCCATGTTTGAAATTTCCTCGTAACTCACCACAGGCAAATGACGAGCGTTGCTGACCCAGCGAGGATCCGCAGTGAGGATACCGTCAACATCCGTGTAAATGTCGACAACGACCGCTCCCAGCGCCGCTCCCAAAGCTGTTGCGGAAGTATCGCTTCCGCCACGGCCAAGTGTCGTAATTTCACCCTCAGGCGTCATTCCTTGAAAACCTGTGACGACCACTATCCGGCCCTCGGTCAAATGCTGAACGATCGAATCTGTATTGATCTTCACGATCCGGGCAGCGCCATAGCGATCATCCGTAACGATCCCGGCCTGTCCTCCCGTTAATACGACCGACGGCAGACCTTCCGAGTTCAACAGGCTGCATAGGGTCGCAGCGGAAATCAACTCGCCGCAAGAGAGGAGCAAATCTCTTTCCCGCGTTGGGAGCGTGCCGCCGTTCTGGCTGACGAGATCCAAAAGCGTGTCCGTGGCATAAGGTTCTCCGCGTCTTCCCATAGCGGATACGACGACGACAACACTCCGTCCCGCTCGATTCTCCCTCAAAATATGACGGAGGACGTGGCGCCGACTCTGTTCGTCGGACAGCGACGTCCCGCCGAATTTTTGCACGATAATGTCCATCTTATCTTCCTCCGCTCTGCCCAATTCCAACCGATGAGGTAGAAAAGAAAGGATTGTGGCGACTCATCTTGATTAGCTTTGTGGAATAGCGATGTATTCTGCGATTTGAACTGCGTTCCAAGCGGCGCCCTTCAACAAATTGTCTGAAACGATCCACATGTTAAGCGCACGGGGATTCGACAGATCGCGGCGCACACGCCCGACGAAAACATCGTTCTTGCCTGCAGCATCTGTGGCCAGCGGGTATTGCTGGGTCGACGGATCGTCGACAAGCACAATGCCGGGAGCATCGGAAAGCAGTGATTTGATTTCCTGTACGTCGAAGTCTTTTTTCAGCTCGACATATACCGACTCGGAATGGCCGTAGACGACCGGTACGCGCACGCAAGTCGCCGTTACCTCAATGGAGTCGTCACCCATGATTTTTTGCGTTTCACGGATCATTTTCATCTCTTCTAGTGTAAATCCGTTGTCCTGAAATTTGTCGATTTGCGGAATCACGTTAAAAGCGATTTGATGCTTGACCGGCAAAGAAGAAACGGGGAGCATATCCGGCTTCACGTCATTGCCTGACAATACCTCTTGCGATTGGCGCTGCAGCTCGTCTATAGCGCGTGAGCCCGCACCCGATACCGCTTGGTAAGTGGATACGATAATCCGTGAGATGCCGTAGCGATCGTAAAGCGGCTTTAATGCGGCGACCATCTGAATCGTGGAACAGTTCGGATTCGCGATAATCCCTTTGTGGCCGCTGATTTTGTCCATGTTCACTTCAGGTACGACCAGCGGAGTTTCAGGATCCATGCGGTATGCATTCGTATTATCGATACATACGGCGCCATGTTCCACCGCATGCGGAATGAGCGCTTTGCTCACATCACCGCCGGCGCTGAACAGAGCGATATCTACACCGCGAAAGCTTTCCGGCGTCGCTTCCTCAACCGTCAGCTGCCGGCCTTTAAATTCAATCGTCTTACCCGCGGAACGCGCTGAAGAGAGCAGCTTTATCGTTGCAATCGGAAAATTGCGTTGTTCAAGCAACCTCAGAATTTGTTCCCCAACGGCGCCTGTCGCTCCAACGACGGCGACGTTAAACAACGTTTGTGTCGACATTTGGTTTCTTTCTCCCCTCAGGTAACGCAGATATAATTTAAGCGTATTGGAACCGCTCAATGAGTAAAGGCTGCAGTTGTTTGCCTTGTAAGGCAGCCTCGCAAGTTTCCATCACCAAATCCATTCGAGCTACGAGAGAATTGGGCTTCGCTTGCGGATTGTCCTGTCCGAAAGGGACAAAATATACGTTTTTCATAATTAGTAGTTTCGCAATGTTGGCAGCGTTCAGCCCTAAGCCGTCGTTAGTAGAGATGGCAAGCACCAGCGGGCGCTGGTTGCGCATCTGGGCTTTAGCGGCCATCAATACCGGTCCGTCCGTCATCGCGTTCGCCAATTTGCTTGTCGTATTGCCGGTGCAGGGCGCAATCGTCAGCACGTCCAGAAGCTTGGACGGTCCGAGCGGCTCTGCATCTACTATTGAAGCTATGAGTTCGTTGCCTGTGATATTACGAAGCGTCTCCTGCCAATGAGCCGATGTGCCGAAGCGCGTATCGGTAGTCATGATTGTACTGGAGACGATCGGCACAACATTGGCTCCGGCATCAACGAATCTTTGAATTTGCGGCATCACTTCAGGCAATGTGCAATGTGAACCGGCCAGCGCATACCCTACTGTAATTCCATTCCAATTCATTGTATATTCCCCCGTCGGCTGTCTTCCAGAATGATCTGGATAAGACTATTCGCGATGATCCGACCTGCTGTCTTCGGAGCCACGATTCCGGGTAATCCGGGCGCTAGCAGCGCCTTGATTCCTCTCTTCTCGGCGAAGCGGAAATCGGTGCCGCCGGGCTTCGATGCCAGGTCGATAATGCATGCGCCAAGGGGAAGTTGAGCGATCACTTGTGCTGTGACTATCATAGTCGGAATTGTGTTAAAAATCAAGTCGATATTCCCCGCTTGGCGCGCCAAATCAGGCATGTTGAACGGTTCGAAACCCATCTCGAACGCACGTGCGAACGAGTCGTCCCGCCTCACTCCAACCTTCACACGAGCACCCAAAGCCTGTAACGTGCGAGCTAGCGTAAATCCGGTTCTTCCAAGACCGAGCACCATACAGTATGAGCCGTGAATCGTGATATCCGTATTCTGGATCGCCATCATCAAAGCGCCTTCAGCCGTCGGAATCGAGTTGTAAATGGCTACGTCGTCGCGTTCGAACAGCTCGATCAGCTCTACGTGATGTTTCTCGCAAAGCTTACGTAAATACGGCTTAGCCATTCCTGTAATCACTTTGCAGCTCTTGGGCATAGCGGCCATATGCGCATCCGATAATCTCATTTCCTGTTCGGTGAAAATGGTCGGAATCGTACCGTCATCTTCCGTTCCCACCGCAGGTAAAGCCAATGCGTCGGCATGTGCTAATATGTCCGGCGTCCATTCCGTTTTCAAAACTCCGTTCAACGGTGTATCGAGCCGATCGAATCCGGCCAGTATGACGGCGGCATCCAGCTCCGTAAGACGACGTATCACTTCCAATTGGCGGGCATCTCCGCCAACCAGGACGACCTGCACACCCGTAAGCATCCCGTATTCCCCCCTTTCGGCTGCCATCGCATAACACATCGTATGCTTGCGCCCAGGTCTGCGTGCCGGGACATCAGCGGGATTAAACTGCCCGAACGTAATTGTAAAATGGGCATAGAAAAAGCCAGACATAGCCTGGCTTTTTCGCGAAGTTCTTTTACATTTGCGGCAGCAGCGTGAGCACGAGGGACAGGAACTTTTCTTTTACCTGTTCGGTTGTCTCCATGACTTCCGCATGCGATAGAGGCTGGTCGAGAATACCTGCCGCCATGTTGCTGATGCAGGATATTCCCAGCACTTCCATGCCTGAATGTCTCGCCACGATAACTTCCGAGATGGTCGACATGCCGACGGCATCCCCGCCCAATGTGCGAAGCATGCGGATTTCCGCCGGCGTTTCGTAGTTCGGTCCGAGCAAGCCGACATACACACCTTCCTGTACTTCAAAACCCAAGCTCGAAGCCGTCTGCTTCGCAATTTGCCGCAATCGGCGGCTGTATGCCTCCGACATATCCGGAAACCGCACGCCCAGCGCGTTGTCATTCGGACCGACAAGAGGGTTGCGCCCCGTTAGGTTGATATGATCCGAAATGATCATCAAATCTCCGGCTTTATAATCAAGGTTGACCCCGCCGGCCGCATTGGTGACCAGCAGCGCGGTTACGCCCAACGCTTTCATTACCCGCACAGGCAGCGCGGTTCTCTCCGGTTCATATCCTTCATACATGTGGAAGCGCCCCCGCATGAGAGCGACGTTCCTTCCCTGCAGCTTTCCGATGATCAGCTCTCCGGCATGGCCTTCCACCGTGGAGACCGGAAAATGAGGAATGTCGGCATAATCGATTGTTACGGCGTCTTCCAGATCGTCTCCCAGAACACCTAAACCGGAACCTAGAATCAGACCGATTTCCGGCCGCAAGCTCGTTTTGGATGAAATGAATTGAGCCGCCTCGTCAATGACCGCTTTGGATGATGCGTGCACCATGAACCTCTCTCTCCCTCACTCGTTATTTGATCAAGTGCATAAAACTTTGACCGTGTGTATTGAACTCGACATTAAAATTATCCGCAATCGCAGCAGCCAGATCAGCATAACTGGGACGAACATCAAGCGATCCGGACCCCAAGCCCGGACTCCACGCCAGAAGCGGCACATATTCGCGGGTATGATCCGTGCCGGCATGAACCGGATCGTTACCGTGATCGGCGGTAATGACCAGCAAGTCGTCTTCGCTCATCGCCGACATTAAATCGGGCACGGCTCGATCAAACTCTTCCAACGCCCGCCCATAGCCTTCCGGATCTCTGCGATGACCGTACAGGGAGTCGAAATCGACAAGATTGGTGAACAACAGTCCATGGAAGTCCGATTTCATTTCTCGTATCGTCACGCTTATTCCGTCCGCGTTGCTTTTCGTATGGATTGCGCGCGTGATGCCCTCCCCTGTGAAAATATCGTTGATCTTGCCGACAGCGATGACGTCCCGACCGTTATCTTTGAGTGCGTTCAGAACGGTTGGCATCGGCGGTTTCACTGCGTAGTCGTGGCGGTTGGCAGTCCGTTTGAAAGCTCCCGGCTGTCCTATGTATGGTCTGGCAATGACTCGGCCAACCGAGAATTCGTCAGTCAGCGTCAATCTCCGCGCAATCTCGCACGCCCTGAACAGCTCTTCGAGCGGTATGATCTCTTCATGCGCGGCCAATTGAAAAACGCTGTCCGCCGAAGTATACACGATCCATGAGCCGGTTTTCATTTGCTGCTCACCGAGCTCGTCCAGGATTTCCGTTCCGGATGCCGGCTTGTTGCCGATCACAGGCCTTCCCGTTTCCTTCTCGAATGCTTCCAGCAGCGCCTGGGGGAAACCGTCCGGGAAGGTGCGAAAAGGCGTATCGATGCGCAAGCCCATAAGCTCCCAATGGCCGGTCATCGTATCCTTGCCTACGGATACCTCCGCCATCTTGCCATAATAGCCGATCGGTGAAAGCTCAGGTTTCCAGTCCCCGATCGGCGCGATATTCGCCAAGCCCATCCGTCTCAGGTTGGGCAAAGCAAGCTCAGGGACGTGCTGAGCAATATGCCCAAGCGTGTGAGCTCCGACGTCACCGTAAGCGGCGGCGTCCGGAAGCTCACCGATTCCAACGCTGTCTAACACAATAACGGTTATTTTTTGAATGCCATTGCCGGTGTTCCCCTTTTTTGTTAGAGAAATAAGAGAGTTTAATCGGAACGCGCCCGCGGATGACTGCGGTCATACACCTCTTTGATCTTCAGCTTCGCCGCCGCCTGATAGATCTGAGTCGACGACGGGGCCGAGTGCCCCATCATCTCCTGTACCGCACGAACGTCCGCGCCATTCTCCAGCATATGAGCGGCGAAAGAGTGCCGGAGCGTATGAGGTGTCATCTGAACACCGAGTTGATCCGCGTATTTCTTTATGATCTTCCAAAATCCTTGGCGGGTCAAGCGCCGACCCGCAGCATTGACGAACAATGCGTCTTGTTCGGTTTCGGCATCGTACAATAACCGGCCCCGGGCGTCTTTCAAGTACCTTGTAACCCAGAACGCCCCATGCGAACCGATAGGTACCATTCTTTCCCTTCCGCCGGAACCCAAACATAATAAGAAGCCCATATCAAGCCGGACATGCTCCACATTCAGCGACGTCATCTCGGAAACCCTCAAGCCCGTCGCGTAAAGAACCTCCAATATCGCACGGTCCCGAAGTCCGTGCTCCTTTGCCGTATCCGGCAGCTGCAGCAGCTTGTCCAGCTGCGAAGAGGTCAAAACAGCCGGGGTTTTTTTGTCCGCTTTCGGACTCTCCAGCTGCATCGCAGGATTATAGCTCACAGCTCTCTCCAGCGCTAGAAATTTGCAAAAAGTCCGAATGGTAACCATACGGCGGGATATCGTCGCTGTCGACCTTCCTTGCTGCCGAAGCTCGTTCAAATAGGCTGTAATATGGTGCGGTTTAAGTTCATCCGGCTCGCGAATTTGCTGCAAATCCGTATAGGCCAGAAAATCAGCCATATCGCTTTGATAGCTCTGCCCCGTACTTGGCGCGACTCCCCGCTTTTCTATTAAATAAGCCGCGAATGGCTGCAGCCAGCTTTGCATATTCACATATTTCTCTCCCTGTAAGCATTCCTTATTCCCCGTACCAGAAAAATAAGCGCAGCCGATCCCCCGGCGACCCGGAAGGGTCGTTGCCTTGTCCGGATTGAAACACTTTGGCGGCTCTCCCTTCCGGCACCTTGTAAGGATCCTCAACCCTCAGCCAGCTGTTAAACCAGCCGAATAAGCCATGGATAAATACGGTTAACGCAAGAAAAAGGAGCGTGAACTGCAGACGCTCCCACCATTTTTCCAACGGATCCTTCATTTCCCGTCCCCCCGCCTAGTCCGCTTGCTTCTAAACGGTATGACAGACGGGGCCAAATCATGTCACAACAAACTTGCAATCGGCGTATACGGCATTCCAACCGCATCCGCCACTTGGGGGTGAGTGAGCGCCCCTTTATAGCTATTAACACCAAGTGCCAGCGAGGCATTTGCCTTTACGGATTCGTTAAAGCCCTTTGCTGCCAGCTGCATGACATAGTCAATCGTTACATTCGTCAAGGCCAAGGTTGATGTGCGCGGCACAGCGCCAGGCATATTCCCGACAGCGTAATGGATAACTCCGTGCTTCTCATAAATAGGATTCTCGTGCGTTGTCGTCCGGTCTATCGTCGCGATGGAGCCGCCTTGATCTACTGCAACGTCAACGATAACGGCGCCTTTTTTCATTGTCTTAACCATTTCTTCCGTCACCAAACGAGGCGCGCGGGCTCCCGGAACCAAGACAGCGCCGATCAATAGATCCGCTTTGCGTACCGCGTTGGCAATGTTGTGAGGGTTGCTCATCAGCGTACGGAGGCGTCCTTGGAACACATCATCCAGGTAGCGGATCCGGTCGCCGTTTTTCTCCAGAACGACGACATCGGCACCCAAACCGAGAGCCATCTTGGCCGCATTCGTTCCAACGATCCCTCCGCCGATTATGATGACTTCCGCCGGAGGAACACCCGGCACACCGCCGAGCAGAACGCCGCGACCGCCTTGGAACGCCTCCAGATATTTGGCGCCTTCCTGCACCGACATGCGCCCCGCCACTTCGCTCATCGGCGTAAGTAACGGCAGGCTGCCGTTAGGCATTTGGATCGTTTCGTAGGCGATGGCCGTCACTTGCCGATCAGCCAATGCTTGAGCCAGCTCCGGCGCCGCGGCAAGATGAAGGTAAGTAAAAAGGATTTGCTGACTCCTAAAATAGTTGTACTCCTCAGGAAGCGGCTCTTTAACCTTGATGATCATTTCAGCGCGACCCCAAACATCTGCAGGCTGCGCGGCCAGCTCCGCACCCGCTGCCGCGTATTCTTCATCCGAAAAGCCGCTGCCCTCTCCCGCACCGTGCTGCACGATGACGGCATGACCCTGTTCCTGAAGCATACTGCACCCGGCCGGCGTCAACGCCACCCGGTTTTCTTGATTTTTGATCTCTTTCGGTACTCCGATAATCAAAATGAATTCCTCCCAGAAAATGTAGACTCACTTTGCTCTTAATGCTAAGTAAGAATGATATTATTACAGCAGCTTTTCTAGATCAGGTGCAATTTCCAACGGTTTCACCGAAGAATCGTATTGCTGCACGACCCGGCCATTGCGGTCTACGAGAAACTTCGTGAAATTCCACTTGATCTCCCCGTCCGTTTCGCCGGTCAAGTACTGAAATAGCGGATGGGCGTCCGGTCCTTGCACCAGCGTCTTCTCAAACATCGGAAAAGTGACGCCGTAATTGATGCTGCAAAACTCGGCAACTTCCTCAGCGCTGCCCGGCTCCTGTGCTCCGAATTGGTTGCATGGAAATCCGAGCACGAACAACCCCCGCTCACGGTAAGTTTCGTACAGCTTTTGAAGCTCGGCGTATTGCGGCGTAAATCCGCACTGACTGGCTGTATTCACAATGAGAAGCACTTTATCCCGATAGGAGCTCATACCCGTTTCTACACCATTTAGCTGCCGGACCGAATAATCATAGATCGACATTTTTCAGACCTCCTTTTTATCTGCAGGTTTTATACATTTTTAATTTCTAAGCTGTTTGCAATTTCTCCTGCTTTTACAATTATATCCTCCACTAACCCGAAGAACAAAAATGCAGGCTACCCGGAAGATCTCTCTTCCGGATAGCCTGCTATCTATCATTAATTAGTTTCGGTTTGCGGCGGATGGTCGCTCTGGCACTTGGCGCAGATCCCTTGAAAATCCAGCCGGTGATCGAGCACCGTGAAGCCGTACTCCCGCTCCACACGTTCTTCCAGCGGTAAAAGCCAATCTTCCATAATTTCCGACATGGAGCCGCATTTCACGCATATGAGATGGTGATGATGGTGTTTGTTATTATCCGTACGTAAATCATAACGAGCGACGCCATCGCCGAAATTCATCTTTTCTACGACATGCATTTCACTCAGAAGCTCCAAAGTCCGATACACGGTTGCGAGGCCGATCTCCGGAGCTTTATCCTTTACGAGCATAAAAACGTCTTCCGCGCTAAGATGATCCTCTTCGTTCTCCAGAAGTACTCTCACCGTTGCTTCCCGTTGCGGAGTCAGCTTGTAGCCCTGAGACTGCAGATGCTGCTTGATTTTTTCAATGCGGGCTTCCATGCGTTTCCCCCTCCGGTCACAGCTACACATGGTTCCATTATAGGGGGTGCTTGTTCATTAAGTCAATTTTCACAAATGGTCCGAAACTACCAATAAGGATGAGCTGTCGGCAGGCACAATCATCGGTGTTATCCGTTCCAGAACGTACGGTGAAATAAAAGCTTCATATAAAGACGCGCAGCAAAGCATAAGCAGCATCAGCGCTGCCACACCGGTATGCGCCAGGAATGGAGGCAGAAGCTGGCCCTTCCGGCGAAACAAACGCTCCCTCACGACAAAATAGGCGAACCGCGAAGCAGATACGCTTGCGATCATGATCGCCGGTATGACAATCGCATTCTGAGGAGCCGTGGAAGCCAGGAAGAAGAATACCCCTTCCACGCCAGCTGCCGGACAAGCAGAGCAACCGCAAACCCGATCAGCACACCTTTGAGAAAATCAAGCGCCAGGACGATCGGCAAACCGATCACCGACAAGCCCAGCAGCCAGATCAGTCCCAGCCATTTGCCGTAAAACAGGAAGCTGTCCCAAAATGTCGCGGATGCCGCGATATTGTCGGAATCTTGTACAGTCGTTAAATAAACCCCGACTTCGTCCGCCAGCTCCTGCTGCTGATCCAACGTCAGCGCATTAACCAAGAGCGCTCCGAAAATTGCGCCTACGACAATCAAGGCACCCATGAACACGTATAAATTCAGATTGTTGCGAGCCGACAAGTTCCATAGCCGAAAATTCACAGGCACGCCTCCTTGACCATCCGTCATCCGCCAATGTCTCGTGCCTATTAGTATGATGGACAAGGCTTTTTTATGAATGACCGATGCGTCCGTACGTGCCGCCGCTGCCAGGCGTAAATGCGAGCTCGCCTTTCCTTGCGCGGATAATGAGATCGGCTATGCGTTCACCGGTGACACTCGCCAATGTATCACGAGGCACTTGATGGAGCACCTGCATTTCCGTTCCGATTTCGGACAGCAGCCGATCCCGCATGACGCGCCCCACTCCAGGAAAAAAAAGACAGAGGAACCTGTTGGCGGTATGGAGGACGATTCGCAGGCTGAACGGAATTCTCACGATCCGCCAGCTGAGCGATTCTGCCTGAAACACCGCGCACGAGCTTTGCGCTGCCGCAAAGCGGACACACGGACAAGGGGGAGCTCTTGTCGGATAAAGCTTTATTACACGATGTGCAAAATGTCGTATGGTATTTCCCCAGCTGAGGATGCAGACCGTAGTTGGCGAGGATCCTGCGTTCTGCCTCTCCTCTTAGCGCCATAGCCCACTCTTGGAATGAGGGCTCGGCGAGGAGCAGTTCATTGCACTCACGGCCGATCATTCCGGTGGAGTGAGCGTCGGAATTCGTCAAGAAGGAATACCTGTCAAGCTCGGACAAATAGCCCGCCATCTCGGTATCCGCGCTTAGTCCGAGCTCGATGGCTGCGATTCCGGCCGGATCCAGAAGCTCATCGAGCCGATCCGCCGCGCAACCGAGCAACCCTCTATGAGGGGTGAAGACGTGGGCCGGAATGAGCAGACCTCCCCTTGCCAGCAGCTCCGCTTGCAGTTCCGCCGCAGTCACGCGTATACGTTGAGAGCTCAGTGTGATATTGGTTACCCTTGGCTTCATCCAGCTCGTCCATTCCATCATCGACTTCAAGTCAGGCAAGTAACCGAGCAGATGAAACGGCCCGCCCGTCGACTCCCGAACTTCCATCTCCGTTCCGAGCAAGAGCGTAGTGTCGCCGTACCTGATGCCCCCGCCTGCGACTTCCACCATTTCTCCCGAATCGAGACAATTCATAATATCGGTCTGAACGGCCGGCGAGTGGCAGTCGATGATCCCGATCAGTTGAATGCCCTTGCGCTGTGAGGCTTCTCTGGCAATCGAGCGAAACGTCAGCTCCTTGCTGCCGCTGATTTTTATCGGTTGTCCGCTCTCACTCCGCCCGATATGCACATGCAAATCCGCAAAGTAAGGGTTTAGCTTGCAGTTCCCGGACATGGCTTAGAATGACCCCGTCACAGTACGAAGCCGCCACGCATAAACAGCCAACAGCGTTTTGGCGTCGCAAATCCGGCCCTGCCGGATATATTCCATCGCTTGTTCCAGCGTGATTGCCTCACACGTAAGAAATTCATCTTCGTCTAATTTCAGCTCGCCTTTTTCAACATCGTCCGTGAAGTAAACATGAAGAATTTCTTCCGCAAAACCGGGAGAGGTTGAAAAAGAATGAAGATGGCTGATTGAACGCGCCCTGTAACCGGTCTCCTCTTCCAACTCGCGCACTGCCGCCGTTTCAGGCGCCTCCCCGGGATCCAGCTTGCCTGCGGGGATCTCCACTTGCACTTTGTCCAGAGGCTTGCGGAATTGTTCCACGACGAGCATCTTGTTGTCCACTAACGCCAATACCGCGACCGCTCCCGGATGGCGGACAATTTCTCTTGTCGACGTTTCACCGTTAGGCAATCGTACTGTATCAACCTCTAACGAAATCATCCGCCCTTGGAAAATCGGCTTAACCTCCAAAGTTTCTTCGTAGAATCGGTGACGCTGCTGCTCATTGTCAGTCATTTTTGCAAATCCTCCAGTCATGAAATCACTTCAACGCTCATAGGTTCAAAATATAGACTTGTCCACCGATTTGCAAGCGGCAGTCGCCAGAGGAGGCAGCTTCATGTTAAAAAAATATGTCAGACCGGATTCGTTGCAGTTTGTGGGAAAAGCCTGGGAGATCCGGCACGCGCTCCGCCAAGAGAAGAAGCTGCGCGGCGCGGACACGCCGTTATGTGAACTGCTTTCTCCGCCGAGAAGTGACCGGTATGAGTCAAAATAGTTGCTGTTCCTATTCGCGATTGTCAGTCTTGGTATTATGAAAAAGGGTTGTGCAGCGTATGCTGCACAACCCTTCGTGTTACACTAATCCGTTGTTGCGTATCACTTCCGCATACCACTTCGCGCTGTCTTTAGGCGTTCTCTCAAGGGTGTCGTAATCGACATGCACGATGCCGAACCGTTTCTGGTACCCGAGCGCCCATTCGAAATTGTCCATGAAAGACCACACAAAGTAACCTGCCAAGTTGCCGCCTTCCTGAATGAACCGGTGGCATACTTCCAAATGTGCTGCGATATATTCGATGCGATTCCGATCATGAACTTGTCCGTCTTCAACCGGGTGGTCAAATGCCGCACCGTTCTCTGTAATGTAGAGCGGCAAATCCGTATATTCCACTTTCAGTCTTGTCAGCAACCGGTAAAGCGACTCCTCGTAAATGTCCCAGCCCATATCGGTTTTTGCAGCGTCCGTTTGCACGTAATCGACGTCAATAAGAGGAAATTGATTTCCTTCTTTCACGACCGAACGGGTGTAGTAGTTGAATCCGAGAAAATCGCCGGGCGTCCGAATGTTCTGCAGGTCGCCAGTCTGAATAAAATCCAACGGCCGCAGCTTCTTTTCATACAAAGCTACCATGTCTTGCGGATACGCGCCTTTAAAAATAGGATCCAAATACCAGCGGTTAAAGTATCCGTCTTTGCGTAGCGCAGCATCACGATCCGAGTGGCTGTCCGTAGCCGCTTCAATCGGCGTAAAGTTCAGCACAACGCCTATTTCGCCTTTATATCCAAGCTCTTTGTAACGCTGTACGGTCAAACCGTGCGCAAGCAGCACATGGTGAGAAACGGCGAGTGCTTCATACCAATCGGTATGTCCCGGCGCATTCACACCTTCACCGTGACCAAGCATGGCTACGACCCAAGGTTCATTGATCGTATTCCACCGTTTAACGCGATGCCCGAATGCCTTGAACAACACTTCCGCATACTCCAGAAATTGCGGAATGATGTTCCTGTTCGCCCAGCCGCCTTCGTCCTGCAGCCATTGCGGCAAATCCCAGTGGAAGATCGTGGCCATGGGCTCAATGTCATGCCGTTCGAGTTCATCCAGCACGCGCGAGTAGAATTCCAGTCCCTCTTGATTCAGCTCGCCTTTCCGAGGAAAGATACGCGGCCAAGCGATGGAGAAACGATAGTTCGGTATGCCGAGTTCGGCGATGAGCGCAACATCTTCCTTGTACCTGTGATAATGTCCGCAGGCGATGTCTGCGTGATCACCATTCGCCACTTTACCGGGGGTATGGCAGAACCGGTCCCATATGGATTCTCCCCGTCCCCCCTCATGAACTCCGCCCTCTATTTGGAAAGCGGAAGTTGCGGTTCCCCAGCGAAAAGATTCCGGGAATGTCATGTTAGTCATTGCTTGCAGCTCCTCCCCGAAAAATTCAAACTTTAGTTAAAATGATCCCTGTTGGCAGTTCAGCGGCTTCCAGTACGACAGTTTCGTCGCTGTAGCGCACGCCGGACCGATCTATCCATTCACCTTCGAATCGAAGCTTGATGCGGCCTTGTCCCGCAACCGGACACAACTGAATACTCACTTCTCCTTCTTGAACAGACAAGCCTGTTATTTCCGCTGTTGCGTATTCTACACTAAGCTCGGAGGTTATGGGTAAGTTTCGCACGAAGATTGCGCCGCTGCGGGGCTCCAGGCTGATTCTCTCACCGTCGAACAACGGCTGCCCATCTAAAGTCAAATGCGCTTGCTGCGTTGTTTCATCGTAGTTGCTCACGAAAATGAAAGAAACATTGCCGTCCGTTCGCTCGACAAGAGACAAATGCGGGTTGTCTGACTGAATATGACCATGAACGCCGATAAGAGACGCTAGTTTTTTCATCACATCCAATTGATAGCCGTAATCTTGTCCTATCGCCAGGCCAAATACGAGAATCTTGCCTCTGCCGATTTGATTGATATAGGCTGCCACTTCGTCGCCGCCCGTTCTCGTGAAGGACGCAACCTTGCGTCCTTCAAAGCGGCTGAAGTTCAAGCGCTGACGAACCATAACGGAATCGATATCAAGGACGTCCACATAATCGGCATAAGCCGAAACAATATCCCACTCGCCAAGATCAAGCGAATCGGCAAGCAGCGTGCACGGATTTCCGCGGCGGTCTTTCGTCGGAATTTCCGGATACAGCACCAACTGTCCGCCCAGCAGCACATACTCGGCTAACCGGCGCTGCAAATCTTCTTCCATATATGCGGTTGAAAACACCCAAAGAGAAGGTACCGCTGCCGGAGTAAATGTTTTCAGCAAATCTACCGCTTCGAATTGAATGTTCGCCGCAGTCAGCAATCGCAGCATCCCGTCGAAAGCGAAATGCTCACGCTTGGCAGCAATCTCGCGGATCATGCCTTTCTCCCGTTCTTCCACAACCTCGGTCATATAGTCATTCGGGTGAAAGCCTACATGCGTATGAATTCGCTTGGGAGCATCCAGAAGTGCGCCGCCGATGGCTTGAAACATATGACCCAACTGACGGGCTTTCTCGTAATTCGGGCGCGGATTGCCTTCGGAATCAAGCGGTGCCTGCCATTCATGACGGCGTCCGAACAGGCCGATATGCTCATAGTTCTCCCCTGCCGCGAACATGTAATAGTTCAAAGCGTTCATGCCATGTGCCACGCAAGTGCGCGTATTCAGATCCAAATCCTGCGGGTACAAACGCGGACGGTCCGACAGCCTTCCCGATTGGAACTCCGCAGAGAAAAGCGGCTGGTCCGGATTGGACACGGCTTTCGTATAAGCCGAAGCCAACACGAGGTCATGGTAGTTGTCATAACCGATACGTCCCGGATAGAAGTCGCCTGCAAGTATGACATCTTCAAAATCCGCCGTCCTATAGAGCTGAGACAACCCAATGGGGTAATCCACGCCGCGGCTGTAGATCGAATAGTCTTTAAAGCCGTGAACATTAATGATAAACGGCACCTCGATGCCCGTTTCTTTGGCGAAACATCGCAGGTCGCCGACATAGTCGTGAATATAGTCGCGCCAGAATTCGCCCCATAAGGTGTGGAACGAAGGATCGTCCTCAGACAATCCTGCCGCGAAGCGCAGAACAAAGGCGTCGAAAGACGCTTGCTGTACGCCGAATTCTTTGTTGAAATGATCAACATTGCCGAAACGCTCTGCCAGATAGGTTCCAAAACGCGCGAGAGTGTCCGGATTAAAGTCCGATGTATTCGTCACCCAGTGAAGCATGCCGATCTCGTTGCACAGCTGGTACATGATTACAGGTCCGCCCCGCCCGATCTGCATCGGCGCGATCACTTCATTGACGGCCTCATACCAGTGCCGGACCTTCTCCAGGAATTTCGGATGCCGATAGGATACGATGCGGGCCGGGTGATTAGATCCGTCGCGCTGCTTCGCTACGACCTCCGGATAGCGGTCGTGCACCCATTGCGGCACTCCTTCATAGCGGACTTCCGCCATGACATAAGGTCCCGGACGCACAATACAATATAAACCCATTTCACCGGCAAGTTCGAGAAACGACTTCAAATCGCGTTCGCCGCGCGTCGTTCCTGTCAAATCATACCGGCCTTCCTCAATCTCATGCCACACCCAAGGCACATAAGTGCTTACCAAGTTGCAGCCCGCTGCCTTCAGCTTCTCCAGACGGTCTCTCCACTCGTCCTTCGGCACGCGGAAATAATGGCATTCTCCTCCGTAGAGGAACACATCTTTGCCATCGATAACGAACTTGCCCTGCTGCGACCTAACCTCTCCCATATATGGCTCCTCCCAACGTCCCTATCCGCAAGCTATTTCTTTATAAGTGCGGAAAGCTCTTCCGCTTGTTTCTTTACTTCCGGGTTACTGCCGAAAGCTTCAGTCAGGAATGCAATGACATCCTTCGCTTCATCCCCGCGCTCTTGATCGATCAATTTTCTCGCGCTTTCGACTAAGATTTCCGGCAAATATCCGTTGCTCTGCCCCATGTACATCTGGACAAGCGCCATTCCTTCTTCCGGCGATATTTGCTTTTTGATAATGTCATCAATTTTCGACTTGGCATCTGCATAGACGCCCGGCTTCGGCCATGCCCATGAATTTCTCCAGATGTTGGTGACTTGCTCGAATCCGCCGACATACTCATACTTTCCGGTTTTTTCGCTGTAAGCTTCGTCGCCTTTAATCGCAACTCCGTAGTCCTTTTTGGACAGATTCTTTTCGGCTTGCGTATAGAAGGTTTTCGAATCCTGATAGCTTTCAAACCATACATAGCCGTAGATCAGGCGATGCCGACGATCAAGCCTATTAACGCATAACGTTTTTTCACCGTTTCTTCCCTCCTATTTCAGCCCGATACCCGTAAAGGCTCTAACGAAATACCGCTGCAGAAAGAAGAACACAATGGCGACGGGAACGGTCGTAATGGCAAGTCCGGCCCATAGCTGATCCACGTTCTGCCCCGGAATTTCCGTCCGGATCGAATAGATGCCGAGCTGCAGCGTAAACTTGGAACGGTCCTCCAAATAGAGAAGAGGGTTGATAAGGTCATTCCAGCTGCCCATAAAGGCCAGTATCGCAACCGTGGACAACACGGGCATAGACAGCGGAAGCACAATGCTCCAGAACGTGCGAAATTCGCCGCTGCCGTCAAGCCGTGAAGCTTCCAGCAATTCGTTCGGAATCGTGATCATGAACTGCCGGACCAGAAATATGTTGTACGCGCTCAAGCCGGCGGGCAAAATCACGACGATAAAATTGTTAATCCAGCCCCAATTGTAGTACATCGAATAAGTAGGAATCATCAAAAGGACGACAGGAACCATCATCGATCCGACAATGACGCTGAATAAAAGGCCGCGTCCCGGAAATTCAAGTTTGCTCATCGCGTAAGCCACCATAGCATTCAATCCGACATTCAAACCGGTAACGGATAAGGCGATGATGATGGAATTTTTGAACATGACGCCCAGATTCAGTTCTTGAATGACTTTGACATATCCTTGCACTGTCCAAACATGAGGCAGCCCGTAAGGCGAATTTATGATATCCTGTCCCGTCTTGAACGAGTTGAGAAGCATAAATACGAACGGATAGGCAACGACGATCGAACAGAGGGCAAGGACCAAATACACCAGAACTTTTGATTTTTGTTTGCGTGTCACGGCTTGCTCACCCCCTATGCTTTCGTTTCATTGCGGTTCATAATTTTCCACTGCACCGTTGTCAGAACGACAATGATGAGCATCAAGAAAAGTCCGATCGAGGACGCATAGCCCATATCCATGTCATTGAAGCCGGTTTTGTACAGATAAAGAACCGGAGTCATACCGGCCTTGTAAGGACCTCCGCTGGAACCGAAGAACATAAGAGATTCGGTAAACATCTGCATGCCGTTAATGATGTTCATCGTGCTCACAAACACGATCTGCGGCTTCAGCTGCGGAATGGTCACATTCCAGAAGCGCTGCCACCAACCGGCACCGTCGATTTCGGCAGCTTCATAAATCTCAGGATTGATGGTCATTAAACCGCCGAGGAAAATGATCATCTGGATCGCGAACCATTTCCAGCTGTTAAATATGGCAACAATCGGCATCGCCCACCATTTGGTGATCATCCAGTCCGTGGGTTTATCCAAAATACCGATTGACACAAGCAACTGTTGAACAGGTCCGTTAACGCCGAGCAGAACGATAAATACCGCAATGGCCACTGTAACGGATGTAATGACCGGGAGAAAATAAAGAGTGCGGAAAATAGCGCCGCCTTTGGTCACTTCCTTTAACAGAAGCGCCAGTCCCAAAGAGATAACAAACAGCAGTGAAATAAAGATCGACTGGTTATAAATGACGTTAAACACGGATTTCCAAAACACCGGATCCGCTGCGACCTTCACCCAGTTGCCGAAGCCGACGAATTCAGCTTTGTGAGGCTGTGTGACGCTGACCTTCTGAAAGCTGATTTTAAAAGCAAGAATGAGCGGATATAACATGAACACGAGAAAATACGCGATCCAAGGCAGAGAAAATAGATAACCGGTTACGGTCTGGCGCTTTTTGAGCGGTGTCAACTTGCCTCACACCCTTCCTAAGAATTGGACAGCCTGCGAACGTTCGCAGACTGTCCAATCCATTACGTTAGAAGTCTTTGGTTAGAACGAGTTTTACGGCTTCAATTTGGTGCGTGCTTCTGCAGCGATTTTCTTGACCGTATCTTCAGCCGTGCCTTCGCCTTTAACAACGAACAACGTGTAGTTGCTAAGGAATGCGTTCGCTACATCGTCAACTGCCGGGATCGATTCGTTCGGAATGACATGTGCAAGTTGATCGACAAAAGGTTTCACTTCAGGACGTTGGAAATAAGAATCGTTCACCAGGGAAGTCAACGTCGGCAATTGAGCCATTACTTTCAGAGATTCAAGGTTGATTTCATCTTTCATCATGAACTTGATGAATTCGAATGCCAATTTCTCACGGTCAGGATTGCTCTTGAAGATCATGAGTGAACGTCCGTCAAGCGTGGACCAGCTCGTGTCGCCTTCTTTTTGGACTGGAATCGGAGCGATGCCTACGTCTTTGCCGATTTCCATCGGCTTGTCTTTAGCGGTTGCGAGGTTGGCCATCCAGCCGTAACCGAATTGCAGCCACATCCCTTTGTCGCGCTTGAAGAAATCATTGTCCTTGGAGCTTTGCGGAGCGTATTTCTGAGCTTCTTTCATGAAGTTCAGGAATTCCGCCATTTTGGCTTCCGGCTTGTCGAGAACGACATCGGTTCCCAGACCGTTCATCAAGCCGAATTTGCCGTCGTTAAAGTTGTAATAGATTTGCGCGTTCATCGTCCAGTACCAGCCGCCCCAAGTGAGCGCCTCGTTCCAGAAGTAATCTCCGTATACTTTGGCACCGTCTTTGCGTTTCGGCAGCTCGTTGATTTGCTTCGCATACTGAAGGTATTGGTCAAACGTTACCGGCGGTTTTTCAGGATCGAGGCCGGCTTCTCTGAAAAGGTCTTTGTTATAAATCATCAGCTGAGTCGTTGCGTTCCAAGGCACATAGTAACGTCCGCCGAAATCTTCATGAACGAACTGCGGTTGAATGCGGCTGAACAAATCTTCTGAACCCGGCATATCTTTCATGTCGACAATCAGCTTGTCTTTCGCGAACTTCGCAGGCTGGTAGCCGAACACACCGATATAGATGTCAGGCAGGTTGTTGGCCGAGATCAGAGGGGCGAGGTTTCCGCCTTCCGGCTCTTGAACGACTTCAATTTTAACGCCAGGGTGCTCTTCGTTGAATTTCTTCGCTACATAATCATTCACATGTTTCAAGTAGTTGCCGCCGCCCGGCACCATCACTTTCAGCTCGCCGGACAATTCAGCCGGCGAAGCCGATGCGGAAGCGGACGCCGAAGCCGACGGGCTCACTGCAGGAGCACTGCTTTCCGCGCTGTTATTTTTACCGCCGCAACCGCTCAAAAGAGTTGTTACCGCTACCATTGACGCCAATACCATGCTCCATGATTTTCTTTTCAAACTGATTTCCCCCTAAATATGCGAATGATTGCACTTACTTTCGAACCAAGCTTGGCGCACAAGAATTTCTCTCGACAAGCTCCACCGAAAACTTGTAGCTCTTGTTCACGAATTGACCTTCCAATGCTTGAAATAACAAGTGCGCAGCCATGGAACCGGCTTCATACTTCGGCTGCCGGATCGTTGTTAATGACGGCTGTACATATTGCGACTGAAAAATATCGTCATAACCGATTACCGATACCTGTTCCGGTATTCGAATACCGGATTCGGCAAGCGCTTTCATTCCGCCTAAAGCCATCTCATCATTTGCGTAAAAAATCGCTTCCGGAAGATCTCCTTGCAGGATCAACATCTTCGTTGCTTGAAAGCCGCCTTCTTGCGTGAAATGCCCGATCACATTCCATTTCTTTAGTTCCTGGAGAGCGTGCTCGCTTAGCGCTCGCTGATAGCCGCTGTACCTTTGAATATTGTCGTAGGAGTTCACCGGACCGCTTATGTAAGCAATTCGCCGATGACCTTGTTCGATGAGATACTTGGTTGCTTCATAGCCGCCTTGCTCTCCGTCAACCAGCACGTTGATCAGGTAGTCCCCCAGAACGACACGGTCCAGAACAACGATCGGAAATCCTTCCCGCGCGGATTCTTGCAGCACTTCGTTAGAGACGTTATGCGCAAGCACGATCGCGCCGTCTACCCGTTTCTCGCGAAGAAATTTAACCGCGGTTGAATCTTGTCCGCCGACTGAGCTGCATGCGATCAAGTCGTAACCCCGCGATAAGGCGAAATCTTGGACGCTTTGAATCAACTCCGAGAAATAAGGACCGGACAAATCGGACAAAATCAAAGCGATTGTTCTGGTCTGGCTTCTTTTCAAGTCCATCGCAAAACCGTTTTTCTGATAGTTGAGTTCGCGGGCGGCTTCCAATACTTTTTGCCTTGTTGCCGGGCTCACCCTGCCGCCTTCACCCAATGCGAGCGAAGCAGTGGATAACGCTACCCCTGCGAGTTTGGCGACATCTTTGATGGTTGCCATATCCCTCCCCCGTTCATAATCAATCGATGAAGCTCGTTAGCCTTCATAATCAAAACAAATCGAAACGTTTCGATATGTTTTATAAAATCATCATAATTAAGTTCTAAAACGATGTCAATATACGATATCTACAGTTTGTTTATTAAAATAATTAACACGTAACGTTTCGATGATAGCGCTTTAATCCTCCCGCTAACATCTTTAAGTCTAGCAATCGAACTTACAGCACAGCTGGCTTCCGCCAAATCCATCTCTAAGTCCGCCAATCGAACTTACAGCATGGCTATCCAAGCACGCAAAAAGGGCCGCCCGATGTCGGGCAGCCTTATCGTAAACATACTTTATCCGCGCTTCACAGTCTCTTGCACAATCGCCAGAACCAGCTCCGTCACCTTCACGACGTCATCCGCTTTGATGCGCTCGTTGGTCGTATGGATATCTTCATATCCGACGGCCAGATTCACGGTAGGAATGCCATGTCCGTTAAATACGTTGGCATCGCTGCCTCCACCGGAGGCAAAAGTACGCGGAGCCGCACCGATGGAACGGATTGCGGACTGAGCGATTTGCACGACCTCATCCTCGTCTCCATAGGAATACGCCGGATAAATGATGTTGCTGATAAATTCAAATTCGGCGCCGTTTTCCTTGCAGGCGCTTTCCACAGCTTCCCGCATGGACTCGATCTGCCGCTCCATCTTTTCTTGAACCTGGCTGCGGGCCTCGGCGTAGATCTTGATGCTGTCGGTGACGATGTTCACTTCGCCGCCGCCTTCGAAACGGCCGATGTTGGCCGTTGTTTCTTTGTCAATGCGGCCAAGCCTCATGCGGGAAACAGCCTTCGAAGCGACCTGGATCGCGCTGATTCCGTCTTCCGGATTGACGCCGGCATGAGCGGCTTTGCCGCGGATCGTAATGTACTGGCGGGAATTTGTCGGAGCAGCAATTGCGATCGCTCCGATCTCACCATTGGAATCGAGCGCATAACCGATTTTGGCGCGTAAAAGAGAACCGTCCATCGCCCGGGATCCGATCAAGCCCGACTCTTCGCCGGCCGTAATGACAAATTGAATCGACCCGTGGGGCGTCCCCTGCTCCTTCATGCATCTCAGGGCTTCGAACATCGCTGCCAAACCGGCTTTATCGTCAGCTCCGAGAATCGTAGTTCCGTCACTGCGTATGTATCCGTCATCGTCCAATCTGGGCTTAATGCCTTTACCGGGTGACACCGTGTCCATGTGGGAAGTGAACAGCAGTCCGGGAACGTTCTCATTGCCTTCGGAGGCCGCAAGCCAAGCAAACATATTGCCTGCGCCGTGCCCCGTTCTTTCTGCCGAATCATCCTCGGTGACCTCGAGACCCAAATCCTCAAACTTTTTTCTTAGAACCTTACTGATTTCCTGTTCATGTTTCGTCTCGCTGTCCACCTGTACCAATTCCATGAATTCCGCGAGAAGACGTTCTCTGTTCACCATGATCTTTCCTCCTGTACAAGCTTTGGTTACAATAGAAGAATCATAAATTTTGTGAAAGGGTGCTGACTGCATGAATAACCGTTGGATCAAAGTCGTTGTGTGGGTAACGCTGCTTGCCATGCTGCTCTCAACGCTTGTTATGAGCTTAGGCTTTCTGATGCAATAGAAGAGTCGTAGCCGAATACCCGGCAGAAATGAGGGACGAGTCGCCGCCCGATTTCTTCCACACTGAGGGACAATCCGGTCAAAGCTTCCAGTGAAGTTACTCCGTACTCGGCAATTCCGCATGGGATGATTCCCTGGAATCCCTCCTGCTCGACGCCGATCTTCACATTCAGCGCAAATCCGTGACTGGTGACGAATCCCCGCCGGGTGCGCGCTTTATTAAATTTGACGCCGATGGCTGCTATTTTCACATCCCCGACCCAGACCCCTGTATATTCCGGTTTTCTGCCGCCTTCTATGCCGAATTCCGCCAGCAAGCCGATTATGGCTTCTTCAAGCTTGCGTAAATACCCGTGCAAGTCCAGTCCGACAGCATCCAGATAAAGCAGCGGATAACCCACAAGCTGGCCGGGTCCGTGTAGGTGATATCCCCGCCGCGGTCGATTTCGAACAACCCGATGCCGCGCTCCTCCAGCTCTTCAGGTTCGTACAACAAGTGCTCCGGATGCCGATCCGAACCTACCGTGTACGTCGGGGGATGTTCCAGCAGCAACAGGGTGTCGCCGCGCTCCTCGCGATCGATTGCACGTACAAGCTCTTTTTGCAAATCCCAAGCTTCTCCATAATTCATTCGTGACAGCCATCGGGTTTCCAGCGCATGCATAACCGTATTCCTCCTTGCAACTGCTCCTCCCATTGTATCGCAATGAAATCGTCAACTGCAATAAACGGGACCGCACTCCGTAAAAATAGCCCGTTTAATTGCTGTGAAGCAACCAAACGGGCTACCATTTTTTTAATATAGCTTCGTGTCAAGAGTATAGCTCTCGAGATTTTCCTTGACCCGCTGCAGGAACCTGCCGCAGATGACGCCGTCAAGAATCCGATGATCCAACGACAAGCACAGGTTGACCATCGACCGGACGCCGATCATGTCATTGATCACAACCGGCCGCTTCACGATCGATTCGAACGTAAGTATGGCAGCTTGCGGGTAGTTGATAATCGGCTGCGTCAGAATGGCTCCGAAAGAACCGGTGTTGTTGACGGTAAAGGTACCGCCTTGAACGTCATCCAGCTTTAGCTTCTTATCACGGGTGCGCCAAGCTAAATCATCGATTTCGTGGGCAATGCCGGCAATGTTCTTCTGATCCGCTTGGCGAATGACAGGAGTAACTACCGAATCTTCTGTGCCCACCGAAAGTGAAATGTTGATATCCCGTTTTACGATAATCTTGTCGACGGCCCAGACGGAGTTCATAATCGGATAATCTTTAATGGCATTAACAGCCGCTTTTATAAGGAACGGCATATAAGTGAGGTTTATGCCCTCACGCTTCTGAAACTCTTCTTTCAACTTGTTTCTCAGAACGACGAGATTCGTCACATCGACTTCAATCATCATCCATCCATGCGGAATTTCACTAACGCTCTGGCGCATTCGGGTTGCTATGGTGTTCCGGATCGGGGTGACATCGATAAAATATTCTCCGCGTCCGGGCATTTCCTGTCCCTGTACTTCGACTGACGGGATTCGAGGAGATTCGGATAGGTGCATACCGCCGGAACGTACCTGAATGTTCGGGTCCATCGTTCCAAAGCCTGCACCGGCAGAGGCTTGTCCTGTCATGGCAGACGGTCTGTTATCCGAGGCCGGCAAGCCGGATAAGCCATTGGCTGCTGCTGCTAATACGTCTTTTCGCGTAATGCGTCCGCCCTCTCCCGTACCTGATACACGGCTTAAGTCGATACCCTGCTCGGCCGCGAGCTTCTGAACGGCGGGGGAATAACGGTGACGCATAGGAGCGCTGGCGTCAAATGTGCCGGAAGAAACAGCGACGGCCGGCCGTTCAGGAGCAGGGGCGGCCGCTTCAGGCGCTCTCTCCTCAGACGTATTTCCAGCCGCAGAGACTTCCGTCTCGACCAGACAAATCGCCGCACCGACCTCGACCGTTTCTCCTGCGCCCGCTAATATTTTCACAATCTTGCCTCGAACCGTCGAAGGAAGCTCGGCATTCACTTTATCGGTTATAAGTTCGCATATCGGCTCGTACATATCGACGCTGTCGCCCGGCTGCTTCAGCCAGCGGTCAATCGTTGCTGATACGAGCGATTCCGCCAGCTGCGGCATCGTGATTTCAATTACCTGTTTCGCCATTGTAGTTTCTCCTCCCCGGCAAGCGGCGCGGTCAGTACCGTGCGAGCTCCAGCATGGCCGCTTTAACCTTGTCTTTGTTCAACAGAAAATGCTTCTCACCCGGAGGATTGATCGGCATCGCAGGCACATCGGGCCCGCACAAACGGCGGATCGGGGCATCCAGGTCATACAACAAATGCTCGGCGATAATAGCGGAGACTTCCGCACCGATACCGCCGGTCTTATTGTCTTCATGGATAATAAGTACTTTGCCTGTCTTAACAACCGCCTCGAGAATACCTTCTTGGTCGAGCGGCTGCAGCGTACGCAAATCCAGAATATGCGCTTCGATCCCTTCATCACGGGAAAGCTCCTCTGCAGCCTGCATGGCAAAATGCAAAGGCATGCTGTATCCGATAATGGTCAGATCACTGCCTTCCCGCATCACATTCGACTTGCCGATCGGAACGACGTAATCTTCATCGGGAACCTCATCCATAATCAGGCGGTAGCATTTCTTGTTCTCGAAGAAAAGCACCGGATCCGGATCCCGGATGGCCGCTTTCAACAATCCCTTAGCGTCATAGGCGGTGGCAGGCGCTACGATCTTCAGTCCGGGCGTGCCAAAAAAGACCGACTCCGGACACTGGGAATGATACAGACCGCCGAATACTCCGCCGCCGATCGGGGCGCGGATGACGAGCGGACAATTCCAGTCGTTATTGGAACGGTAGCGAATTTTCGCGGCTTCACTGATAATCTGGTTCGTTGCCGGGAACATGAAATCGGAATACTGCATTTCGGCGATCGGCTTCATTCCTGCCATTGCGGCACCGATTGCTACACCGGCAATAGCAGACTCCGCTAGCGGAGCATCAATCGAACGCTGCTGCCCGAACTGCTGCTGCAGCCCTTTGGTTGTTCCGAACACTCCGCCTTTGAGGCCGACGTCTTCGCCCATGACGAACACGTCGCCGTCCCGTTCCATCTCTTCATGCATAGCTAGCCGAATGGCTTCGATGTATTCAATAACCGGCATCAGTTGCCCTCCTCAGCGTAAACATAACGGACAGAATCTTCCGGCGATTGAAAGGGCGCGCGTTCCGCATACTCATTCGCTTCGTCAATCGTCGAGCGAATCTCGGACTGAAGCGTCGCTTCCTCTTCTTCCGACCAAAGACCGGCATCCGTCAAATATTGCCGGAACACGGGGAGCGCATCCTTGCTCTTGTGAAACTCGACCTCTTCCTTGGTTCGATACGCCAAGTCATTGTCTGAGGTTGAATGTGCGGTGACCCTGTAAGTCATAATCTCAATGAGCGTCGGGCCTTGTCCGGCAACCGCGCGCTCACGCGCTTCCTTCACGACGCGGTAAACCTCCAGCGGATCGTTGCCGTCCACGCGAATGCCGGGGAAACCGTAACCCAAGGCGCGGTCGCAAATACGCCCTCTCGTCTGCTGCTCGTAACGCATCGAGATGGCGTACTGGTTATTTTCACATACGAAAATAACGGGAAGCTGATGAACCCCTGCGAAATTGCAGCCCTCGTGGAAATCTCCCTGATTGCTTGATCCGTCCCCGAACGTCACGATGGCTACAGACGGCTCGCCTCTCATCTTCGCGGCAAGCGCAAATCCGGTGGCATGAGGCACCTGGGTAGTGACCGGGCTCGAGCCCGTCACGATCCGCAGACGCTTGCTTCCGAAGTGTCCCGGCATCTGCCGGCCCGCGCTGTTCGGATCTTCTTCCTTCGCGAAGATGGACAGCAGCAAATCTCTGACCGTCATGCCCAGACTAAGAACAAATCCATAGTCGCGGTAATACGGAAGGAACCAGTCCTTCTCCCTATCCATAGCAAAACCCATCGCAACCTGCGACGGCTCCTGTGTAATGCCGGAAACATGAAAATTCACTTTGCCTGCACGTTGCAGCAATTGTCCTCTTTCATCAAAACGGCGGGCGAGCATCATCGTCTTGTACATCGAGATAACCCGCTCATCGGAAAGTCCCAGCTCGCTGTGGCGAAGCTTTTGTTGGACCGAACCTGCTTGTTTCATGTCGGGTCCTCCTAGCTGACAGAGTTTTTTTGTAACCTGGTCTTAATACTTGAACTTAAATCTTATTATAACCCGCTTATCGGCAAAAAGAAAGAAAACGGCCCGCCGGGAATCGTTACTTTTTCCCGAGCTGGCCGTTATGCATTTTTTTTATTTAACTGTGCGCAGCTGATCCATCCAAAGCGGACATCACTTCCTGCATCGCTTCCGAAAGAGTCGGGTGCGGATGAATCGTGCGCCCGATTTCCCATGGCACGGCATCCAGCAGTTTGGCAAGTGACGCTTCCGCGATCAGTTCAGTGGCGTGCGCACCGACCAGGTGCACACCCAATAGATCGCCGCTGGCGGCATCCGCCACCACTTTGACGAAGCCGTCGCTTTCGCCGTATACCAAGGCTTTGCCTAATACCCGCAGAGGAAGCTTTGCCGTTTTAACTTCAAATCCGTTCGCCTTAGCATCCGCTTCCGTCCAACCGATCGCTGCCGCTTCGGGACGCGAATAAATGGCGCGGGGAATATCCCTGTCCATCGCGCGTTTCGGCTTGCCGCCGAGCACGTGCTGTACCGCGATGGCCGCTTCATGCATCGCCGCATGAGCAAGCTGCACGCCGCCGATACAATCGCCGATGCCGTAGATATGCGGCTCACCCGTTTGCAAGGTGTGCGCGTTGACGAGTATAAACCCTTTGTCGGTTTTAATATCGGTGTTTTCCAAGCCCAAGTTTTCCACATTGCCCTGCCTGCCGACGGAAACGAGCATTTTCTCCGCCGTCAGCGTACACTCTTCGCCTTTGACCTGGACGACTGCCGAAACACCGGAGTCGGTCACCATACATGAAGCAGGATCAAGTGAAGCCCCGGTAATGACTTTAACGCCCCGTTTCGCGAGCGCCTTGGAAAGCTCTGCGCCGATGTCCTTGTCTTCTCCCGGCAGCAGCCGCTCCGCAGTCTCGATCAGCGTCACGTCCGTACCGAAATCGCTCAGCATGGATGCCCATTCGACGCCGATGACGCCGCCCCCGATAATAAGGATGGATGATGGCCGCGATTCCCAGTCCAATGCTTCGTCGCTGGTCACAATATTCACTTCGTCATAAGGAAGCCCTTCTAACCTGCGAGGGCGTGAGCCCGTCGCAATAATCAGATTCTTAGGCACAACTGTCTCGGATTCACCGTCCGCAAGCTCGACTGCCACCGCCCCGCTCCGGGGAGAAAAGATGGAAGGACCGATAATTCGGCCGGTGCCGTCGACGACTTGAATCTTGTTCATCTTCATTAAAGACTGTACGCCCCGATGGAGCTGCTCAACGATATTATTTTTGCGGGTAATGACAGCCTTCCAATCGACAGAGGCTTTCCCTTCGGCATAGCCACCCCGTATGCTGCAGCATCCCCGATCGTGGCGAACACTTCCGCGCTTCTGAGAAGCGATTTGCTCGGGATACAGCCGCGGTGCAGACACGTTCCGCCTAACTTATCCCGTTCAATGACAGCAACGCTGCGGCCGGCCTGCGCCGCTCTGACAGCTGCCGTATAGCCGCCCGGCCCGCCGCCCAATATGGCGACATCGACTTCGATTGGCATATTTTCCCCTCCATATGTCAACTGACGCTCCTATTGTACCTTTTTTTCGCGCCGGGAACAAAAACAAAAAAGCGGCACCCCGGATTTTGTAACCGGGTACCGCTCAAGATTACTTGCCGAGATCCATTTTCTCGTTCAACAGCTTGGCGATGCCGTCATTACGGGCCACCGTTGAGTTGTTCAGGAAGAGTACGTCCGTAATTTTCTCCCGCTTCACGAAATCCAGCATATTCTCATTCATGTGACGCGGATCAAGATAATAGACTTTCTCAAAATGCGGCAGCAAATACGGCACAAAAGCGTTGGCGTACGAGTCTTTCACCACTGCGATGCGTTTACCGTTTTTGTTAGAGGTTTTAATTTCGCCCCAAGGATAGTCGCCGCCCAGGAATACCGCGTAGAACCCGTTGCCTCTCTTGGCATAGTTGGGATCCACCACTTTTTTGACAGCAGCTTTCCCTTTGCTTGTATACATCGTATAGGTGTTGTCAACAAACGGCGTATAGTATGTGATCGTGTCCGGGTTCGATTTAAGGTCAACATTCAGTGTCCCTTTATAAGCGGTGCCCAGGAACCCTTCGATCTCGCCCGATTCATACCGATCGAGCGGAACCGGTTTATCCCCTATCGTATCCATAAACTTGGTATAGGCGTAATAAGCGCCCAAAGCCGTCCAGTGGTGATCCGTGCGGAAATAGATATATTCGCTGCGATGCTCGTTCAACGCTCCATAAGCATCAACGCGCCCGATTGATGGATCAAGCAGCTCGTTGAGATGATCAAAGGCGACTTTCTGCGAGTCTGACATCTGTTTATATTTCTCGTTATCCAAAAATTCTATGGATGTCGGCGCGAGCAATGAATATACGCGCACTTTAGGATCGACCGACGACTTGAAACGATTCAGCGCTTCCGCATATTTCTCGGCGGCGGATGGGGAGTACGCGAACAAGGTGAACGCCCGATCGTTCAAGATCAGATACTTGCTTGTCGTCGAGCTCGCGGCCGTCGCCCCGGCCTCCGTCGCCTCGCCGGTGGCGTTCATGTTGACCGCCATATTGTCGCCGCCTTGTACAACAATGGATGCAGTGTCGCCGACCGGCATTCCCTTCAATTGTTTCATGTCTGTACCTACTTGAACTAACGAGGTGCGGAATGCAAAGTTGTCGGCAAAAAAGTTGTCGTATTCACGTGTAAATTTGCCTTCAAAAAACCGATCGATCGTAAATGCCGGTCTTTGTTGAATGGCGCGCTGCTCGAGCTGCGATACCGTCTGGGACTTCGCCCCCAGCAAATTGACGGCGGAAAGGCCGAATATGAATACGAGAAACAATATGATATTAAGCTTGGCCTGTCGTTTCATGTGGACCCTCCTCGTCAAAACCGGTAATAAAGAAACGGATTATAAGTGCTGCCTACGAGCAAAATGGTAGCGGCAATTAACAGAGCAACGTTAAACACCGGCACCGCGTAATCTTGCAATCCCGTCTGAAGCCTTGGGTTTGCTTGGCAGATCCGGCCAATCGTCCATTTGGCAAGCGGTGTGGATGCGATAATCGCAATAAGGAACAGAAGTAAGTTTTCTTTAAAGTAGATTTCGAGCTCAACCGTTGTAAGCGGCAGGCTGCTTGCACCGAACATGATGCCCAGCGCCTTAACAGCGGCCCACAGGTCGGTGAAATAGAACCACACCCAACCGACAAGCATCGCTAACGTCATGTAGATATGAGCGACAAATTTTGGAGCGGCATCAAGCCATTTACGCAGAAACAGGCTTTCAAGGTAGATGAGCAAGCCGAAATATAGACCCCAGATAATGAAGTTCCAGCTGGCTCCGTGCCAGAAGCCTGTCAGGAACCAAACGACGAACAAGTTGCGGACGTGGAATCTGCGATTTCCGCCTAGCGGAATGTACACATAATCGCGGAAAAAGCCGCCCAAAGACATGTTCCACCTGCGCCAGAAGTCGCCGGCATTCTTGGAAATATACGGATAGTTGAAATTCTCCCGCAAATTAAATCCGAACATTTTGCCCAGACCGATTGCCATGTCCGAATATCCGGAAAAGTCGAAATAAATTTGCAAAGCAAAAAGGCAGACACCGAACCATATACCGAGAACGGATGAATCGGCGCTTGGATTAAGGATGACGGACACGCTCTCTCCAAGCAGATTGGCGAAAATGACCTTTTTACCGAGACCGATCATAAACCGTGTAATGCCTTCGCTGAACCCCGCCAGAGTAACCTTCGGGTTATCGATCTGCTGCTGAATATCGGTGTAACGGATAATGGGTCCGGCGACCAGATGCGGGAAGAAGGAAACATAGAGCAGAAGCTTCTTCGGCGATCTTGGCGCTTCGATTACACCCTTATAGACGTCGGTAAGGTAACAAATGATTTCAAATGTGAAAAAAGAAATCCCGATCGGCAAAGTAACTTCCGGATGGGGAATATGGAACGGTAATACGGCATTCAGGTTATCGACAAGAAAACCGGCATATTTGAAAAAGGCCAATATCCCGATATTGACCGAGACCGCCAGAACAAAGAGCAGTTTGGCAAGTCCGGTTCCCCTGTACCTCTCGATACCCAAAGCAAATACATATCCGATTATGGACGCTAATAGCAAAAGTATGATCCAGATGGGTTCCCCCCACGCGTAAAAGGCAAAGGAGAACAGGATCAGAACCCAGTTCCGATATGTCGTATTTTTGAATACGAAATAGGCCATCAGTAAGACAGGCAAAAATAGGTATAGAAAAAACAAACTCGAAAATACCACTTGCGGCGACTCCTTCCACGCTAGTATCTTGTGCCATAATAACATACGTTTTTGTCGGATAATAGGGCATTTGGGAGGCAATGTTGGCTATTCGTGGACAATCCTCCGTGAAATCAGTATGATAGAAAAGAATGTTGGGAGGCTCATCCTATGAAATTAATTATCTCGCGGCTGATCGCCGTCTTGCTGTTAGTCATACCCGGGATTGGAGCCGCTTACGGTTTTCTGCTGATGAAAGACGCTCTTTACGACTATTTCGCTCAGACGGGCAATGTGGAACTGCAAAATCCCGTTTTCGCTTGGGGCATGTTCATACTTGGCGCTATTTTATTTTTATGCGGCATCGCATTTATCGGCGGCTGGACTTTCTACCGGGATCGCAAACGCAATTATTTGTCTTCGCGTTTTCGCGCCAAAAGGCCGCGCCCTCCCCGTCCGGATTCCGGAAGCAAAACGGAATAAACAACAAACAGGCTCCTTCGCCCTAGCGGCGTCGGAGCCTTTCTTATCTCGGCTACCTGCTCTTCAGCTGTTCAACCGCACGAGATACGGCTTTTCGCTGCACGGCCTTCTCCCGCTCAGACGCTTCAAGGGTCCAGAATTGCTTGTCCCTGTATAAGTCCAGCAGCGCGGCTTTCGCGGCTTTGGCAGCAATCGCTTCTTCGTTCAGCAGATGGACACAAACCGAGTAGCAGAAGCCTTCGACGGATTTCAGCACATCGACTTGCTGCTCGAACCGGTTCATGACTTAGCCTCCCCATAGGCGAGGAGCTTCTTCGTCTCCTCAAATCGGGCTTCGGGTGTGTCCGTCCCCATGACGACCGTAATGTATCGTTTGCCGTTTCTCACGGTCGTTCCTGTGAAACAGTATCCGGCTTTCTGCGTATATCCCGTCTTCAGGCCGTCATTCCCTTTCGTTCCGAAGCGCTGCCCCGGCAGCATTTCGTTCGTGGTCCGGAGATTCGCCGCCTTTGATCCGCCGCCTGCCGACGATTTCTTGGTCACCTTCAGCACTTCCGGATGACTCTTGATCAAATGCCGAGCCAGCAGCGCGACATCCTTCGCGGTCATTATCGTTTCCCCATCCGCGGCTGCGGTAGCGTAACTGTCCAGATCCCGGCTGGAGAGACCGGTCGCATTGGCAAAATGAGTTTCATCCGATAATCCGATCTTATTTGCTCTGGCATTCATCTGTTCTACAAACTCCGCTTCACTACCGGCTGTGAATTCGGCAAGCGCAACGGAGGCATCATTAGCGGAATGAATCGCCATTGCCTCAAAAAGCTGCCTCACGCCCACAGATTGACCGGATAGAAGTTGCATTGAAGCGCCGTTTACTCCCGCAGCATAAGCGCTGATTGTGACCTTGTCCTCCCAGTGGATCTTCCCTTGCTCGATGGCGTCCAGAACGAGCAGCTCCGTCATCATTTTAGACATGCTTGCAGGAGGCAGAGGTTCTTGAGCGTTATGTACATAAAGCCATTCGCCGGTCGATGCGTCCAACAGAACGGCCGATTCAGCCGCCAACTGCAGCTGCGAGCCGCGTGATGCGCTGATTTGTCCCCATAGCCCATTGGCCCATCCAAACACACCGATCAATGCAGCGATAATAACAATTTTGATTAATTTCACTTTGATACCCTCCTGAACATCTTTCGATAATGTTCATTGTAGAGGGCAATGTTTAAACAAACTGAAAGCAATTCATAATATTTCCTTAAGATAACGGCAGACGAACTTCAAAACTCGTATTGCCGCCGTTGCTCGAAGCCGTCAGCGTACCGCCATGCTTTTCGACCAGCCCTTTCGCGATAGCCAATCCGAGCCCAGTGCCGCCGCTGTTTTCCGTACGCGACTTATCCACCCGGTAGAATCGCTCGAAAATATGCGGCAAATCCGCCGCAGGAATCGGTTCACCATAGTTCACAACCTGTATCGCCGCGTTTTGCTCTGTGCGAGTGACATAAATGTCGAGCTTTCGGCCGTCGCGCCCATAATTAATTGCGTTAACCAATAGGTTTTCGAATACGCGGACCAGTTTGTCCGGGTCGCCGTATACGATGAGCTCGTGCTCTGAGGTGATCAGATTCCCTTCCATCCCGGCCTCCTGCAACGCCAGATGGTGATGAACAAGCAGTTGGTTCAACAGCTCGACCAAGTTAAATCTCTTGTTATGCAAAGGAATGACATCATGCCTCATGCGGGTATATTCGAATAGATCATGGATAAGCGCATTAAGCCGTTCAGCTTTGGCGTAGGCGATCTGCACATAATGCCGAAGCTCCACTTCGTCACGGTACCGGTCTTGCTCAATGAGACCCAGATATCCGAGGATGGATGTGAGCGGCGTGCGAAGATCATGGGAGACATTCGTCACGAGTTCGTTTTTAGTCTGCTCGGCCTTCCTTTCTTCGTCCAATGAACGTTTGAGTTCCGCAACCAGCAGGTTGATATCCTCTGCGAGAAAACGGACTTCATTTCGCTGTTTTACAGGAATGACGACCTCGAAGTTTCCTTGTGAAATATGCTCCGTTGTTTGGCTAAGTTCTCCGAAGTAACGATAACGTCTCCAGTTAAGGATCACCATATATACAATGAATAATAGAAACGAACCGACAATTCCTATCGGAAGCTCACCATAAACGTGGACCAGTTGCCTCCCGATTGACCTAATGGGTGAGGTCGTATTATAGGTGATGCGCTCAAGCACAACGACAGTCAGCACAAAAGTAACGATGCCGAGCACGGTGCTCAGCAGGATTTGCAACACTAAACGCCAAGCCATTCGAAATGCGATGTTAGACTTCAATTTTGTAGCCTACCCCCCACACTGTCGTGATCAGCTTACGTCCAAGTTCTTGCTCGAGCTTGTCTCTCAGCTTGCTGATATGTACCATTACGGTATTGTTAGACTCAAAATATTTCTCTCTCCACACCTGCTGGAAGATATCCTCTGCGCTGAAAACCCGGCCGGGATTACTCGCCAGCAGGAAGAGAATCCCGAACTCCGTTGAAGTGAGATGGATTTTACGGCGATCCACCTCCGCGGAATGGGTAGACTTGTTTATGGTCAGCTCGCCGATTTTGAGGATACCGTCCTGTTCTGCGCTCGAAGCTGCCGGCTGGGCATATTGGTACGCGCGCCGAAGCAATGTTTTTACTCTGACGACCAGCTCCAGCGGATTAAACGGTTTGACCAGATAATCATCTGCGCCGGTCATCAGACCGAGTATTTTGTCCATATCCTCGGCTTTTGCACTGACCATCAGAATGGGAATCGCGCCTGTTTCACGAACCCTTCGGCAGACTTCCATCCCATCCACCTTAGGCATCATGACATCCAGCACAATAAGGTGAAAGTCTTGCTGCTGCAGCATTTCCAGCGCTTCGTCGCCGTCATGGGCCTGAGCGGTCTCGAAACCTTCATTCTTCAAATATATCGCGATCAAATTTGCGATTTCTCGATCGTCGTCGACAATAAGGATGCGTCGGTTCATAGGAAACTTCTCCTTTATCTGCGTTTCATTCCCCACTATACCTCATGTACCCGATTTCTGTCCGCAGCAAGGTCAAGTCTTTACATTTCTTAAGGAAGCCTTAAGGTTTACTTTAAAAATAAACAAAAAAACAGCTCCCCGGAAACCCGTCGTCCGGATCCGGAAAGCTGTTTATATGGCTCAATTATTTCGCTTATTTCGTTGCCGCAGGTGAAGGTGCAGGCGTCGCAGACGCACCGCTGCTCTTGTCGAGAAGGTTCTCAAATTTGCGTTCCTTCTTGACTTTGTCCATCCACTCTTGCCGCTTGGTCTGCACTTGTTCTTCCAGGTAGGCTTGTTTCACGTCGTCTTTCTTCGCTTCGTAAGTCGGTGCTACCGCTTCTTTAATGTCGGTCACCTTGATGATGTGAAAACCGTGCTGCGATTGCACAACTTTGCTCAGCTCATCTTTTTTCAATGCAAATGCGGCTTCTTCAAACTGCGGATCCATTTGCCCTTGGCCGAAGAATCCGAGATCTCCGCCCTGATCCTTGGAACCGGGATCTTGGGATTTCTCTTTCGCGAGCGCCGCAAAATCTTTGCCCGCTTTCAACTCAGCCAATATCGCGTCCGCTTCCTTTTGTGTCGGAACAAGAATATGAGATGCTTTTACTTGCTTTGGAGTTTCAAACATCGCTTTGTTTTTGTCGAAATAAGCTTTCAAATCCTCTTCTTTCACGGGATTTTGCTTTTCGAAAATTTTGCGAAGCTCCAACCCTTGCTTCATTTGAGCGCTCAGCATCGTGGGAGTCATCCCGTATTGCTGCATAGCCTGATTGAAGGCTTCTTCCCCGCCCATACCTTCTTTAAGCTTATCGATTTCCTTCTGTATATCTGCCTCGGTTACCTTAATGCCGGCTTTGTCGGCTTCCAAGCTGATCAATTTGCTCTCGGCCATGCTTCCGACCATTCTGGTCAGATTTTCCTCTCCCATTTGTTTGACCATTTCATCGTACAAATCGGATTTTGTCAGCGAAGCGCCGTCCATTGTGGCAACGGTTTTATTCATCGCACCTGCGCTGGAGTCATCCCGCAGCAGAACGAACGCCAGTGCTGCCAATGCGATAACGGAAACCAATATCCAAGGCCAAACCGGCATACCGGTTCGGGCCGTTTTAACACCTGATTGGACTTCGCGGTACGTACCGGCCGTTGCTGCCTTAGGTTCGCCGATATTGTTTTCCGGTGTTGATGTTCCCTTAATTTCGTCGTTTGGCGGTTCTTTTTGAAAATCACTCATTCTGTAATTTGCCTCCTTATTTATGACAACTGCCTATTAACTATATCAGAAATTAAGAATATTACCTTAAATCGAGATGAAAAATTAATAAAAAAGCCCGCGCGAACCGGCGATCCGGCTGCGGCGAGCTGCTTAGCTTAATTGGTAAATAACTGATCTTCACTCATCGTAACTAAGCGATTGCGTATATGTTCGAGCCCGACTGCCGCTTCTTTCCACCAGGCATCGGAGTCCGGTTTCAGGTGCTTGATCGTCTCAACCCCTCCATATACCAGGTCAAGCTCTTGCAAATCTTCCGCCCGGCCGTGAACGTTCTGTTTGGCTCTATAAAGCATGTCGCCCACTTCACGATACAAATTGTCCAACAGCTGTTCTTTATTTAGGTTTTCCAATGTCATTACCCCCAATAGTGAATCGCTCCCTAGGAGCCTAAATACTGGCTTGCTTGCTTTCCAAACATATAAACAGGAAGAAGGGGTTGTGAAACAATTGCAAAAAATAGAACTGTCAACACTTCCCCATTCGAATTTATCATACATGGCTTGTCTATTTTATAACCTTTAGAAAGAAGATCATTAATATGAGCAGGTTAAAAAGGAGCGGGAATATGACACTCTCTAAATTTGCGGATGAACTCCCCATTCCCCCTATTTTACAAGCTCGATGGAAAGATGCGTCTCATACTTATTATGAAGTGAGAATGACGGAATTTAAGCAATCTCTCCATAGTGAGCTGAATGATACGACTGTATGGGGCTATGAAGGCAGCTATCCGGGACCTACAATTGAAGTGGAGAGCGGGGAAAAAGTTTTTATAAAATGGATCAACGATCTTCCGGATAAGCATTTTTTGCCGATTGACCATACCGTGCATGGTGCCGAGTTAAATAAACCGGAAGTACGAACAGTGGTACACGTACATGGCGCTAGTGTCGAGTCGGAAAGCGACGGCTATCCGGACGCTTGGTTTACCAAGGGATTCAAACAAGTCGGTCCCTATTTCCGAAAGCAAATCTATCGATATGATAATTACATGCGGGCTGTCACCCTCTGGTATCACGACCATACGATCGGGATCTCACGGCTAAATATATACGCGGGATTGGCGGGATTTTACCTTTTAAGAGATCAGCGGGAACGTTCATTGAATTTACCGAGCGGGCGGTATGAGGTTCCTCTTATTATACAAGACAAGACTTTTAATAAAGACGGTTCTCTATATTACCCGAAACAGCCGGACCCGCCGGTACCGGAATTAGAGACGTCGATCGTTCCGGAATTTATTGGGGATACGATCTTGGTGAATGGCAAAGTATGGCCGTATCTCAATGTGGAACCCCGCAAATATCGATTTAGGCTGTTAAACGCGTCCAACACCCGGTTCTATAGGCTGAAGCTGGATTCGGGGCAGCTTATGTATCAAATCGCAACGGATTCAGGCTTCATGCAGCACCCGATCGGAGTGAAGGAAATCATGCTGGGTGTTGCTGAACGAGCTGAGGTGATCATTGATTTTAGCAATCTT
Source organism: Cohnella kolymensis (assembly GCF_000829465.1). GTDB lineage: Bacteria > Bacillota > Bacilli > Paenibacillales > Paenibacillaceae > Cohnella > Cohnella kolymensis. The sequence continues at coordinate 40,859 of NZ_JXAL01000033.1, forward strand.
GCGGGCAAGAACATTATCATGACAAATGATGCCCCCGCTCCTTTCCCCACCGGAGATCCTACAAATGAAAATACAGGCACCGTAATGCAATTTCGAGTGACGCTCCCGCTGTCCAGTGTGGATACGAGTGTAATTCCGGCTTATATGGTACCTTTTGTGCCCGTGAAAGAAGAGTCAGCTTCGAAAATACGATACCTGACCTTAAACGATAATATGGATAAGTACGGCCGTGAATTCATGCTGTTGGATAACAAACAGTGGGATGCCCCCATCACGGAAAATCCGAAATTGGGCGCAACCGAAATATGGTATCTCATCAACTTAACGACGGACTCACACCCGATCCATATTCACTTGATTGATTTTCAAATCTTAGACCGCAGAAATTTCGATGTAGAAAAGTACAACAAGGAAAAAGTTATTCATTATACGGGTCCTGCGATGCCTCCCGAACCTCAAGAGCGAGGAGGAAAGGATACCGTGAGAGCGAATCCGAACCAGGTAACTCGAATTATTATGAAGTTTGGTCCTTATACAGGGTTGTATGTATGGCACTGTCACATCATGGAGCACGAGGATTACGAAATGATGAGACCGTTTATTGTGATCCGTTAGATGTAAGCGGCTGGCAGCGGCTTAGTTCATCCGGTGTCGTGTTTTCTTTGCTTTTAAACCGCCGGCAGCGGCTTAATTCATGATGAAGGGACCGCAACGGCAACTCCTTCGTGACTTTTCATTCACTGGGCTGTCTGATATCATTCTGGCGTAGTTCGCCAGCGAACGCTGATATCTGGGCAAATGACGAGACAGCGCCGTCAATGCGAGCGTGACTGCTTCACGCTGACGCCCGATGTCAACGAGAGCAAGCGCCAGGAAAGCAGTGACCGCGTCGTTCAGTTGATCAGAACCTGCGTTCCGCTCGGTGGTCAGCAATTCGACACTCTCTGATACGCGGCCGATGTTTCGTAAGGAGCTCGCCATCTGGATGACAGCCCGATGTCGACGCTCACCCTGCAACCCGAGATGAAGTGCCTGCCGATACAACGGCACCGCTAGGTCGGAATGGCCGGTCGTGTCCAACGAGGACGCGCGTTCGAACATCGCCACCGCGCTGTCTGCGGGTAATTCAGCGGCCAGTTGCTCCATCAGGCCCACGAACTGTTCCTCGCTGTAGTTATTGATGGATGCCCACAGAGCCGATATCCGCTGTTCCCATTCCGCATTTGCATTTTCATCCATTACGTTTCTCCCCCGAATCTGTAAAAAAAGGTCATGCTTGAAGCGAACGCCGACGGCGACAGGTCACACTTTTCTTATCGATGCCAGCATCTCCAAATAGTGTGAATTGTACATAATGCCTAATATGTTCCCAAAGGGATCAACCACGGAAGCAGTGATGAACCCCTCGCCGCGTTCATTAATTGCCTCGTACTCTTTCGCTCCCATTGAAAGCAGCTTCTCGAAAGTTGCTGTCACATCATCGACGTGCCAGTACACGATCGCACCTCCCGGGTTGGTCGCCGAACCTTTGGGTGCGTACCGGCTATTAATCAGGCCCAGCTCGTGCTGGTAATCGCCAAGACGAAACTCGGCATAACCTCCTGGGACTTCGAAGTATGGCTGTATGCCCAGCAACTCAGAGTACCACTTCTTAGCTGCTTCTAGATCATCCGTCCAAAAACTAACAGTGGTGAGTCCTCGTAATGTCTTTGTTTCGATCATATTCTATATCCTCCTCAAAATAATTGTATACTCCGCCGGCATCCATACGTATAGAGCAAAAAAGCCTCGGCAAATTGCCGGGGCTCTTCGATTTATCGCTGTTAACTTACCTTATGCTCGATACGCAGCTTGTCGGCAACCATCGCGATGAACTCGCTGTTCGTCGGCTTCGACTTCGCAATGCTGATCGTATAGCCGAAAAGGTGGGAAATGCTGTCGATGTTGCCGCGCGTCCAGGCTACTTCGATCGCATGACGAATCGCCCGTTCGACGCGGGATGGAGTTGTCTTGAATTTTTCAGCAATTGCAGGATATAGCGTTTTTGTAATCGCCCCGAGAATTTCGATGTTGTTGTACACCATTGTGATGGCCTCGCGGAGATACTGATACCCCTTAATATGTGCCGGAACGCCGATTTCATGTATGATGCTTGTAATATTCGCGTCAAGATTCTTCGGTTTGCCAAGCGGAACGATATTGGATCGCATCGAGTTACCTGCAGAACTTGTCGTTATCTGCGCGGAAGAGGCGCTGCCCGCTAATTGGCGGATACGGTTGGCCAGCACGTCCATATCGAACGGCTTGAGTATGTAGTAGGAAGCCCCGAGTTGAACCGCCCGTTGTGTAATGTTCTCTTGTCCGAACGCCGTAAGCATGATGATCTTAGGCAAGCCGGGCAAATTCATGTCGCGCAGTTTTTCCAGAACTCCAAGGCCGTCTAAATGCGGCATAATAATATCGAGGATCATTACATCCGGAATCCTGCGGGATTCCTCCAGCTGACGAATGACCTCTTCTCCGTTGTACGCCACTCCGATGACCGTCATATCATCCTGCTCTTGGATGTATTCTGATAACAAATTCGTAAATTCTCGGTTGTCGTCTGCAAGAAACACTTCAATCCGCTGCAATGTCTGGTCCTCCCTTTCTCTGGGCGAGATTTATTATTATCATGAGTGAAAAACGCTTATCGTTTCTCTGTATATCCGTTTTCGACACTGCATTTCGTTATTCCTTCTGAATTAGAAAATATTTCTTTATTTTTTTCGGCAATTGGAATATAATTAATAATTTACGTCATAGAGCGGCAAATGTTGATTTTTTTCGCTTTTTTTCGACATCGCGATGATTCCTTTTATAAAAATGAGCAATTCTAAGGCGTTAAACCGCCTTAGAAGTTGTTTGCTCAGGGTCCAGCATAATACCGGCGTCTTGCAGCATCCATTCGATAAAGCAGCCATAGCCCGATGTCGGATCGTTGACGAATACATGTGTAACGGCTCCCACCAATTTCCCCTTCTGAATGATGGGGCTTCCGCTCATACCTTGGACGATACCGCCCGTTTTTTGCAGCAATTTCGGATCCGTTATCCGTATGACCATTCCTTTGGTAGCCGGCGCAGCCTGCTTCGACACATGGACAATGTCAATGTTGAATCGTTCCACCTTCTGACCGTTAACGACCGTCAAGATTTGAGCAGGTCCCTCTTTCACCTCTTCGGCGAAAGCGATCGGAATCGCCGACCGGTGATAAGAGTGGTCTGGCATTTGTTTCATTTGACCGAAGATGCCGAAAGGCGTATTGCGTTCTACGCTGCCGAGCGTCTTGCCTTCTCTGATGAACTGCGCCCTCTTCTCCCCCGGTTCGCCGTTCTGGCTTTTTGAAATGGAGGTGACGTTCGACTGCAGAATTTCGCCGCTGCCCACCACGATCGGGGTTTGCGTGTCCATGTCCGTGATCACATGGCCTAATGCGCCGTACACTCCTTGATCCGGTGCGTAAAATGTCAATGTGCCTACACCCGCAGCCGAATCACGAATGTATAAGCCGAGCCGCCAAGCTTTAGCTTGTTCATCGAAAACAGGCGTCAACTTTGTTCTGAACCGTTCCTTACCGCGCTGGACAAGCAACTGCAGAGGTTGGCCTGTACGTCCGGATTTCTCCGCGTATTCCGCAATCTTGCCGATGTCGCTGCATATTTCTCCATTGATTTCGACAATCAGATCTCCGAGCTTAAGCTTGGCATCTTCGCCCGGTGAAATCTTGCTTGATCTGTTTTGCACCAAATGATGGCCGACAACCATAATACCAGCGGATTTTACTTTAACGCCGATCGTTTGCCCTCCCGGTATTACCCGTAAATCGGGGATCACTTGAAGACGGACCGTTTTGAATGGGATTTTGCCGAACAGGCGCAGCTTCAAATCGGTAACGCCGCTGTGCCTCGGCTGGATGGATAACGGCTCTCTAAGGTCTACGCGCACCCTTGACTTGTTGCTGCCGTTAATGACGGCAACCCGGGGGTTCAGGCTGCCTTGTGCGTGCACGGGCATCGCATAATGGAGAGACACGGGTTGTCCCTGAAACATACGCACTTTGTCCGGAAAAGCGGCAAAATGTTGAATGGGGGCGGACCAAACGGCGAAACTTAAAAATAGAACGAGGACAAGGCCCAATCGTCGTCTTCTGGACGGATTCTGATTCAAGGTTTCACGCTCCCTTACAGTCGTGACCGGCGTGCGCAGGCGCCGATGGCGTACCTATAAGGTAACCTTGCCCCATCCCTTTTATGTTGCCGAAAAGCTTCCTACATGTTTGATTTTTCCCGTCATTACGCGTTTTTTTGACGTTCGGCCAATGCAAGCATTTCTTGTGCGTGATGACGGGTTTTTTCCGTAACTTCCACCCCTCCGAGCATTCTGGCGAGTTCTTCGACCCGCTCATCCGGCTTCAGTTCCGTGACCGATGTTTGCGTACGCTCGTCCCCTGTGACCTTTTTGTTGATTTCGTATTGGTGGTCGGCCATACAAGCCACCTGAGGCAAATGGGTGATCGAGAATACCTGACAATAACGCGAAAGGATGGACAATTTCTCAGCGACGGCTTGCGCCGCTCGGCCGCTCACGCCGGTATCCACCTCGTCGAATACCAATACCGGAATTTCATCAATTCTGGCGAAAATGGCCTTCAACGCGAGCATGACGCGGGACATTTCACCGCCGGAAGCGATCTTGCCGAGCGGCTTAGGCGGCTCTCCGGGATTTGTGGAAAGCAGAAACTCGGCGCTATCGGTTCCATTCACGGAAAGGGCGCCGGCTGTCAGTTTGACTTCGAACACAGATCTGTTCATTTGGAGGTCGGAAAGCTCCTGTTCGATGCGGGATGCCAGAACGCGCGCCGCATCGCGGCGAATGGAGGACAACAGCTCAGCCCTGGCTCTAAGATCCTGTAAAAGACCTTCCTCCTTGTCTGCGAGCTCGCGCAGCAGATCATCACGGTTTTCCAACTGTTCCGTTTCCGATTGAATTTTCGTCTGATAAACCAAAATATCTTCGACGGTTTCACCGTATTTGCGTTTCAATGAATGGATGAGATCAAGACGGTCTTCAATCTGTGCGAGCCGTTGCGGATTAAACTCGATATTCTCCCTATAATCGCGCAGCTGGAACGCGGCGTCTTCAACACTGTAGTAAGCGGATTGCAATTGTTCAACCAGCGGCCCCAGAATCGACGGATCAACCTGCGCAATGTCCTGCAGCCGGCTAAGCGCGCGCGAAATGGCCGATAATCCTTTATCCCCGTATAAGTGCTCGAACGCTTCGTTCACGGATTCGGACAGCTTCTCCGCATGGGTCAGCTTCCGCTTTTCATCCCCGATGGATTCGTCCTCTCCCGGCATTAGCCTTGCGCTGCTGATTTCCTCCAATTGAAAACGGTATAGGTCCAGCATCTGCATGCCTTGCCGCGATTTCTCCTCCAGCTCGCGCCGCTCGCGGCTGACCGCTTGATAATTATGAAAAACCGCCCGATAGGCGTTCTTGTGCTTCGCCATTTCTTCGCCCGCGAACAAATCCAGCCAATCCAAATGCCGCTCGATGCGGAGAAGCGATTGATGCTCGTGCTGTCCGTGAATATTCACTAGATGCTCGCCCAATTCCCTCAGCATCGACAGCGTGACGTTCTGCCCGTTGATGCGGGCCGATGACTTGCCCTGGCTCTGGAGTTCCCGGCGTATAACAAGCCCATCTTCCCTGTCAGCCTCGACGCCGAGGCGCTCCAGTGTGTCCCAGGCGGGATGATGATGAGGCAGATCGAACAATGCTTCAATATCCGCCCTGTCGCTGCCATGACGAATCATATCGGCAGATCCTCTTCCTCCGGCGGCCAGCGCTAACGCGTCGATGACAATCGATTTTCCGGCGCCGGTCTCCCCTGTGAGCACATGAAACCCTGGATGAAAGTGAACCGAAATATTCTCTATAACCGCCAAATTCCGGATACGCAGTTCCTGAAGCATGAAAAGCCCCCTCTGTATCGAAAAAATAATCAAATGCGGATTCCGTTATTCCATCATATCGTGAAGCCGTGTCACAATGCTCTGCGCCTGGCTTTTGCTGCGGGCGATCAGCAGGATCGTGTCGTCTCCGCCGATCGTTCCCATCACGTCAGGCCAATCCATACCGTCAATCAGTGAGCAGATCGTATTGGCCGTACCAGGAAGACATTTCAGCACAAGTAGATTTTCCGCGGCTTCAGCGCCGAGAAAGTGGTCTAATAAAGCGCGTTTCAGCTTGTGTGCCGGGTTAAACCGCTGATCTTGAGGCATGGAGTATTTGTAACGACCGTCTTCAAGCGGGACTTTAATAAGCTGGAGTTCTTTGATATCACGAGATACCGTCGCTTGCGTAACCTGCATGCCTTCGGTTTTCAACGCATCGACAAGATCTTCTTGCGTTTCGATTTCTCTTGTTCCGATAATTTCCCGAATTTTACGCTGTCTTTGTCCCTTCATTCGTCATCCTCCACCTTAAATCGCACTGTCTTAACAAGTCCGTCCCGGGAGTCCACGACCAGGATGCCTTCACAGTCCGGGAACAGTAAAGCGTATACAAGCAGGCGTTCCCGCAGTCCGCTGGCCGTCCACTCCAGCGGCTGCCGCGCCCGGTCCAGCTTCACGAGATAATATTTGTCATCCTTCGCTGCCAAGTAATCGAAGTATAGGCGCGTTGCCTGTGTAGGCCCGTCGTCTATCGCCACGCCCAAGGGAATCCTGTGCTTCCCCGACAAAACTTGATATCCATAATTTTCGATCAACTCAACGGTTTCATCCCGGTCGACGCCTCCGGCTACCGCAAGCCTCCGCAGCTTTGCACCCGGCGGCTCATGCAGCCATCGATTGAAGCGCCGCCACACCCACCAAATCATCACACCGGCGGCAGCCAGCGTGAGGATCCAATCGCCAAACCTTTCCACGATGTAACCTCCCAAGTAACCGGCTTCTGTCGCCCTTGGAAAAGCTGTCGAATCGTGCCTGCGCTGAGTGCTCTCTTTTCCTTTCGCGATCAATCGGTCATTTCCTGTTTCCCTATGTAAAAAGCAAAACCCGCAGCCGCCCAAGAAGGCCCGGCGAATCACTCGGCCGTTCTTCGGCAGCTCCGGGTACAACCGGGCAATCAGCTCAATGCGCAGTACGGCGAAACGTGGAGGTTGCTTCTTCCACAGTCTTCTTGACCAGATCCGGCATGCGTTCCCTAAAATCGGAAGCTGCCGCCTGTTCTCCCGACAACCGCCAGTAGGCCAAAAATTCGATATTTCCCTCTCCGCCGGTGATCGGGGAAAAGGTCAGTCCTTGAAGCGCGAAGCCCAGCTCATGTGCAAACGATAACACTTCACGAAGTACGGAGACATGCACCGCCGGGTCCCTGACGACACCGGACTTGCCTACCTGCTCCCTGCCCGCTTCGAATTGCGGTTTGATCAGGGCTACGGTTTCCCCGTCCTCGCGCAGCATCCCGGCCAGTACCGGCAGGATCAGCCTCAGCGAGATAAAGGACACATCGATTGTGGCGAATCCCGGTTTTGGTCCTTCAAGCTGATCGGCCGTCATGTGCCGGAAGTTCGTCCGTTCCATTACATGTACACGCTTGTCCTGCCGCAGCGACCAATCCAATTGGTTGTAACCCACGTCGACCGCGTAGACCTGTGCGGCACCATGCTGCAACGCACAATCGGTGAAGCCGCCCGTCGATGCGCCGATATCGAGCATGACGATATCGGTCAAGTCGATTCCGAACTCCTTGATCGCTTTCTCCAGCTTCAGACCTCCGCGGCTGACATACGGATGCGGCGCTCCTTTGACGTTGAGCGCCGCGTCGCGCGGCACTTTCGTACCGGCTTTATCCACGCGCTCGGTTCCAACATACACCAAACCTGCCATGATTGCGGCTTTCGCCTTTTCTCGGCTGTCGAAATAGCCGAGCTCCAGCAGCAGCACATCCAATCGTTCCTTAGCCGAGGCTGTCGTCTTGTCCATCAGGTGGCCCGCTGCCTCTTGCGCACAGCTAAGGAGGACAACTGCTGCGCTACAGCTTCAGCGGTCAGACCGACCATCGCCCGCTGCTCCTTGATGCTCGCATGCTCTACGAACACGTCAGGCACACCGACAATCTGAACCGGCACCGATTGAATGTTCTGGAAAGAGTAAAACTCCAGAATGGCACTGCCCAGGCCGCCCAGCACCGAACCTTCCTCCAGGACCATCATCGGAATTCGTTCCTTGGCCAGCGACAGCAGTATCGCCTCATCCAACGGCTTGATGAAACGGGCGTTAATGACGCGGACGTTCAACCCTTCCCGCTTGAGTAAATCGGCTGCTTCCTCCGCCACCTGCACCATCGGCCCGACGGCTAATACTGCGGCATAGTCGCCATCTCTAACCGTTTCCCAAGTGCCGATCTCGATCGGTGACGGAAGGACATCCATTTCGACGCCGATACCGGAGATCCGAGGGTACCTCACCGCAATTGGGCCATCCGAATAATCCACAGCCGTTTTCATCATATTTCGCAGCTCGTTTTCATCTTTGGGCATCATCAGAACCATATTCGGAATATGACGCAAAAACGCGATATCAAATACGCCGTGGTGTGTTTCCCCATCCGAACCGACAAAACCCGCTCGGTCTATGGCGAAGATCACATTCAAGTTCTGGCGGCAGATGTCATGAACCACTTGATCGTAAGCACGCTGCAAGAAAGTGGAGTAAACCGCAAACACCGGCTTCATCCCCTCCATTGCTAATGCTGCGGACATTGTGGCCGCATGCTGTTCTGCAATCCCGACGTCAAACATGCGATCCGGGAACTTGTCGGCGAATTTCAGCAGTCCCGAACCTCCGGGCATAGCCGGGGTAATGGCAACGATCCGGCTGTCCTGCTCAGCGAGTTCAATCAGCACATTCCCGAAAACTTCGGTATACATGGGGGGTCCGACCGGTTTGACGACCTGTCCGGATTCGATTTTATACGTGCCGGTAATACCATGCCATTTGTGGGAATCAGCTTCGGCATGGGAATATCCTTTACCTTTGGTGGTGATGACATGAACCAGTACCGGCCCTTGCACGGTGTCCGCCTGCTTGAACGTTTCGATGAGCTTCGGCAGGTCATGTCCGTCGACAGGGCCGAAATACTTCAATCCAAACTCTTCAAAAAGCATTCCGTCCGGCACGACGAGATATTTCAAGCTGTCTCTCACACGCTCGGCGGTCTTGGCCAGCTTGCCGCCGATTGCCGGAACCTTACGAAGCAGCCAGTCCAATTCCTCTTTTGCTTTTCGATATATTTTTTCAGTGCGTACTTTACTTAGATAATCATGCAGCGCCCCTACATTCGGAGCGATCGACATCTCATTATCGTTCAAGACGACCATCAGGTTTCGTTTCTCGTGGCCGATATGGTTAAGGGCTTCGAGAGCCATGCCCCCTGTAAGGGCTCCGTCCCCGATGATTGCAATAACTTTGTTGCTTTCACCCTTCAAATCGCGCGCCAAAGCCATCCCCATCGCAGCGGATAAGGATGTGCTGCTGTGCCCGGCTTCCCAGACGTCATGCTCGCTTTCGCTCCGTTTCACGAAGCCGCACAACCCGTCCTTCTGCCGAAGCGTGTCGAACCGGTGTTTGCGTCCGGTCAAAATTTTGTGTACGTAAGCCTGGTGGCCTACATCATAGATCAGCTTGTCCTTTGGGCTGTCATACAAATAATGAAGCGCCAATGTCAGCTCCACGACACCCAGATTGGGTGCCAAATGGCCGCCGGTTGCCGATAACTTTTCAATCAGAAATTCACGTATCTCTTGTGCCAACTGAGGAAGTTCGGGTAACGCCAGTTTTTTCACGTCAGTTGGGCTGTCGATCTTTTCGAGCAGCAAGTGTTGTTCCCCGCTTTCCCCGAATCAATATTAGGATCATTATATCATAAGCCAAATGAATACCCCAAGCGCCTAAAAAAAGAGCCCTTCACGGTGGGAAGGACCCTTGTAAAATAAAGGAACTGTGTTCCGTTATTTCCAACCTAATGGTCGCGCGACATCATGTACTCGGCGATTTCCAGCAATCGATCCGGCTTAGCCAGTCTCGCCTCAAGAAGTGCTTCGTTAGCTTCCGCCGTGAGCCGGGCAACCCGTTTGCGGCTCTCTTCCAGGCCGATGAGGTAGGGATATGTCACCTTTTCCTGGCGCTCATCGCTGTGAACCGGCTTACCGAGAATGGTTTCGTTACCGGTAACGTCAAGAATGTCATCTTGTATCTGAAAAGCCAGTCCGACATTTCTGCCGAACAAGCTTAACGCATGCAGCTGCGTCTCGTCCGCTTCGGCCGCATGGCCGCCTGCTCTAAGTGAAAAAGCGATAAGATCGCTTGTTTTGTGCAAATGGATGTTTTCCAGCTGGTCCAGTGACGTGATCCCTTGCTCCCCGAACATGTCGTCGGTTTGCCCGCCTACCATGCCCGAAATTCCGGCGTAACGCGAAAGTTCCTCAACCACCGCAACTACCCGTTCAGCAGGAACACCGCGTCTGAATGCTTGTGTAACCACATGGAACGCATGAGTCAGTAACCCGTCTCCCGCCAAAATCGCCATTGCTTCCCCATGTACCATATGATTCGTCGGTCGTCCGCGGCGCAGCTCATCGTTATCGAGCGCGGGCAGATCGTCATGGATGAGCGAGTAGGTATGGATCATCTCGACTGCGACAGCGAAAGGCATCGCCCGATCCGCTGCCGACTCGTGGCCGGCTACAGCTTCAGCGGCGGTCAGAACAAAAATCGGCCGCAGCCGCTTGCCGCCTGCGTGCAGCGAGTATCCCATCGCATCGCGCAAACGGTCTGGGACCTGCCAATCGCCCGGTATTGCAGTTCTCAAAGCTTCTTCCACCAAATCACGCTGCTGTTGTAAAAAGATGTCTAAATCGCCCGGTATGCTCACGCTTATTCCCCTTTATCTGTTGAACCCTCTTCCCGAGCCGGCGCAAACGGTTTGCGCTGAAGCCCTGTATCGCCCTCTACAAGCATTTCGATACGGCGTTCAACCTGTTCGAGCTTTTGTCCGCAGAGCTTGGAAAGCATCATGCCTTCCTGAAACAGCTCGATGGCCGTCTCGAGCGGCACATCTCCGCTCTCCAGTCTCGCCACGATCGACTCGAGCGATTCCATCGCTTGTTCGAACGTGACCTCTGAATAATCCTTTGTATTAGGATCCGCGCTGTTTTTCCCCATTAGGCTGCTCCTCTCCGTGAATACCCCAGACTTGGCAATCCAATTTACCGTCCGCAAGCCGTACCCGGATCAAATCTCCCGGCTGAACCTGGTTTACCGTACGGATCAGGGATTGCTGCCGCTCATCATAAACCAGGCTATATCCTCGTGACATGATCTTAAGCGGGCTCAATGCATCCAAATGACGCACCGTCGAGCCGAATTGGCCGGCCCGCTGACGCAGCAATCCGCCCATAGCCAACTCCAGCCCGCGCCGGGACGCAATAATCCGCTTTCTCGCATAGACCGCTTGCTGTGCGGGACTTACGGCGCTCAACCTGCCGCTGAGCCTCGCCAGCTTTTCTTGCGCGCGGGCATGGCCGGCTTCAATGCGATATTGCAGCCGATCCCGCAGTCTGTCCAAGCGTTCAGCCTGGACGAGTAAGCTGCGGCGCGGTTGTGTAAAATAAGGAGACCTCGCGGCATGCTGCCAGCGCTCACGTGATTTCCCAAGCAGAATACGGAGCGACTTGGCCATCCGCTGCTGCAAATGATCAAGCCCTTGCTTCATTTCGCCCGCGTGAGGCACCGCAAGCTCGGCCGCAGCTGTAGGTGTAGCTGCCCTTAGATCTGCGGCAAAATCCGAGATCGTAAAATCGGTCTCATGGCCGACCGCCGATATGACCGGAATGCCGGAGGCTCTAATCGCCCGGGCTACGATCTCCTCATTGAAAGCCCACAGCTCTTCCAACGACCCGCCTCCGCGTCCGACGATCAGCACATCCGCCTCGGCCAGGCTGTTCATCTCTTTGATTGCTTTAACGATTGCCGGAGCTGCGCTTTTTCCTTGCACCGATACCGGATAGAGAAGCACGTTAACGGCAGGATTCCGCCGTCCGATCGTGATAATGATATCCCGTACGGCCGCTCCCGTAGGAGAAGTGATGACGCCGACAGTCCGGGGATACCGCGGAATCGGACGCTTCGCATAATCTGCGAACAATCCTTCCCCTTCGAGCTTTTTCTTCAGCTGCTCGAAAGCAAGATAGAGGCTGCCGATGCCGTCCGGCTGCATCGCCGTCGCGTAAAATTGATATTGTCCATCCCGTTCATAAACGGATATGCCTCCACGCGCCAACACTTTCATCCCGTCTTTCGGGGCAAAAGGGAGCCGTTGGTTGTAGGAGGCAAACATGATGCTTTTAAGCCGGGAACCTTCATCTTTTAAAGTAAAATACATATGACCGCTGGAATGCCTGGTGAAATTCGAAATTTCACCGCGAAGCCAGATGTCCTGCAGGCTCCCATCGCCTTCCAGCCTCATCTTGATCAGACGATTAATATCGCGGATGCTGATCACACGCGTCGGTTCCATGAACACGGCTCCTTTCACGCGTATCGAAATTAAACGAGGCCGATAGAACGTTTGGCGGATTTTAAAGTATTAGCCATGAGCATCGTGATCGTCATCGGTCCGACACCCCGCGGAACCGGCGTAATCCAGCCGGCCGTCTCCACAACGTCGTCAAAATCCACATCCCCGCACAATTTGCCGTCCGGCAAACGGTTCATTCCCACGTCGATGACAACCGCACCCGGTTTGACCCAGTCTTTCTTCACCAGCTTTGCGACTCCAACCGCCACAACGAGGATGTCGGCTTGACGAGCCATTTCGGGTAAATTCGGCGTACGCGAATGGCAAATCGTTACGGTTGCGTTCTCACGCAGAAGCAGCATCGACACCGGTTTACCGACAATGTTGCTTCTGCCGATCACTACCGCGTGCTTGCCGGCAGGGTCGTTACCTGTACGCTTCAGCAGTTCGATAACTGCAGTCGGCGTACACGGAAGCAGCGCATCGTCCCCGATCATCAGGTTTCCGACACTAACCGGGTGAAATCCGTCTACGTCTTTCTCTACCGATATCGCGTCTATTACAGCTTTTTCTTTGATATGCTCGGGCAGCGGGAGTTGAACGAGAATCCCGTGAAATCGGGAGTCTTCGTTATATTTCCGAATAACGGAGAGAAGCTTTTCCTGAGAAGTCTCGGCAGGCAGCCGCACCACATCGGAGTAATAACCCAACTCATTGCAGGTTTTGGCTTTATTCTTCACATACACCTGCGACGCCGGATCTTCTCCCAACAGAATGACAACGAGTCCCGGAGTGATTCCCTTTTGCCGGAGACCTTCCACTTCCCGTCTCAGTTCCTCGCGAATCGAGTCCGAAATATTTTTGCCGTCGATTAATCCGTGCGCTCATCGTTTGTCACTCTCCTGCTGCCCGTCTTCTTCCCTCTCCCGCAGCATCCGTCCCAATACGCCGTTCACAAACTTCCCGTTCTCTTCAAGGCCGAAGTGCTTAGCCAGTTCGATCGCTTCGTTGATGATGACTTTAGGCGGAACGTCTTTACGAAAAATCATTTCGTAAGCGGCCAGCCGCAAAATTTGCCGGTCCACGCGTGAAAGGCGGTCTACTTGCCAGCCGGTCAGAAAAACCGCAAGTTTCCGATCAAGCATCTCTTTCTCAGTCAGCACGCCTTGAACCAATTCGCGAGTGAACGCATTGATCCCCTCGAGCTCTGCAACTTCCGCACCGATCTCGTTATCCTGGCGGGCTTCCTCCATCACGCTGTTGACCGCATCCTCGCCGGACACACCGTTCATTTCAACCTGATACAGGCTCTGTATCGCTATTTCCCTTGCAAGTCTGCGTTTCATGAGTCCTCCCGAAATGTGCGCTTTATACCGTCTTGAATCTATTATGGGGATGATCGGATACAAAAAAACCTATGACCGTCCTTCCCGCCGAAAACTGTGGAACCGATACTCCACAGTCCGGTCATGGCATGAACATTTCACAGGGATTATCGCGGGCCCGGCCACCGCTCCGTTACCCACTCCGTCAGGCGTTCCCAAGGAAAAAGCGGGCCTCGTTTCTCGTCCTTTTGCTTGCCGATCCAGAATGCAAGTCCCACCAGAAGAGCACAAAACAACATGTCCCAAAAACCTATCCATACATATATAAAAAAGAAAAAGAGGCCGGTCAATATACCGGAGATCCGTCCTCCGTAGGTTTCCCAAACTCTCCACATAGGCGGTGCTCCCCCTATTCTACACGGCTCTTAAAGGTAGTCGGCGCTTGCGTCACATTCGCGATGTAGACGGAAACGGCGGCCACGGGGATACCGGTAGCATCTTCGACATATTGCGATACCGTGCGCTGCATGTCTTCCGACAGTGCGGGAATGGACCCGTCACCGTCCACGAACGCCCGAATGAGAATTTCGAGGCCCGACTCAGCTACTTTTACCCGTGCGCGCAAATCCTTAACACCGCGCGTTCTGGAAGCGGCCTTAAGCGCAATATTCTCTACCGTTTCAACGGAGATCCGGATCTCGCCATGCTCGGTCCGCTGATTGATCGACGGAGCGGCACTGCCGCCGCGGCGTACGGACAAGATAAAAAAAGCGCAAGCTGACCAGCAATATAACGATAGCAGAGATAATCACCGCACCTTGTACGGCGCGCGATCCGCCGGTAAACTGGTCCACCCAGCGATGCAAACCGCTTTCAATTAACCCGCCGCTTGCGGCAATGACTGTGAAAACAGCCAATGCCCCGATTGCAGCACTATAAAGAAATAACAGCAGCCTGTCCAATATTTTGATCAACGGTAGAGTCCTCCCTGTCCTTGAATAGGCAAAGAACGCAGCGATAAATGCCGATTGATTGCAAAAGGCCTCTGCGAGGATTCCCTGAGGGAAATTCTCGTCAGAGGACCGTCTTGTGCAGGCCGCAGCCTTCCCGTCACCGCAGATGCCGGCGTGCGAGACCGTTAATTATCGAACTCGTCCTTGCGGCTCTTCCTCATCGACTTTGTCGACGGATTTGAAATGAACGTCGTGAATATGTACGTTAACTTCCACGACATTCAGACCTGTCATCGTCTCGATGGATCGCTTGACATTCCGTTGAATTTCCGCGGATATTTCCGGAATCCTTCGTCCGTATTGAATAATAATGGAGACATCTACAGCCGCTTCACGTTGGCCGACTTCCACCTTGACGCCTTTGGACAAGTTCTTCCGTCCGAGCAGCTCGCCGATCCCGGAGGATATTCCTCCGCTCATACCAGCCACGCCATCCACTTCCACTGTCGCCAATCCGGCTATCACTTCAATCACTTCCGGCGCGATCTCAATGGTGCCCATATCGGTCCGTTCGTAATCCGGGGCTATCGTTTCCATGCGCAGTTCCACCTCCATTGGCCCGGCGCAACTTGGGTAAGTCCGAGCTTTCGCCGTCACTATTAATAAATATAGCATTCGCGGATAATTATGACAAACGCTTGACCCGCATCAAGCGTCGAGTGAGCTGCAGCCGCACTAGATTTCTTCAGCGGCGTCCAGATCGTGCTCCTCGAGAAACTTGATGTCAAACGTTCCTTGTGCAAAGATCGGGTGGTTCATCAGTTTGAGATGGAATGGAATCGTCGTCTTGACACCTTCCACCACAAACTCGCCCAACGCCCTTCGAGCCCGGGCGATTGCCTCATCCCGCGTCGGCGCCCATACGATGAGCTTCGCAATCATGGAATCGTAATGAGGTGAAATCATATATTGCGGATAGGCCGCGCTGTCGACCCGGACTCCCGGACCGCCCGGCGGTAAATAAAAACCGATCCGTCCCGGCGAAGGCATAAAGCCGCGCTCAGGGTCTTCGGCATTAATACGGCATTCAATCGCCCAACCGTCGAATCGCACTTCTTCCTGTTTGAATGAAAGCGGCTCGCCTTCGGCGACGGCGATCATCTCTTTGATCAGATCGATACCCGTGATCATCTCCGTCACGGGATGCTCGACCTGAATCCGGGTATTCATCTCCATGAAGTAGAATTGCCCGTCAGGTCCAAGAAGATATTCAATCGTACCGGCCCCGGAGTAGTTAACCGCACGTGCAGCGCGCACGGAGGCGTCGCCCATGCGATCGCGCAGCTCCGGTGTCATGACCGGGCACGGCGCTTCTTCCACCAACTTCTGACGGCGGCGCTGTACCGAGCAATCGCGCTCGCCCAAATGCGCGACATTCCCGTGTTTGTCGGCAATAATTTGTATTTCCACATGCTTCATCCCGGTAAGGTACTTCTCCAGGTAAACACCCGCGTTGCCGAACGCTTTCTGCGCTTCCTGCTGGGCGGTCGAAATTTCACGAACGAGCATTTCTTCGTTCTCCGCCAGCCGAATGCCGCGTCCGCCGCCGCCGGCCGTTGCTTTGATAATGACGGGGTAGCCGATTTCCCGCGCTACGCGAACAGCTTCGTCGATATCTTCCACCAAGCCGTCCGAGCCCGGAATAACCGGAACATCGGCATCTTTCATCGTTAGCTTGGCTACCGACTTGTCCCCCATACGGCCGATCGCTTCCGAGGAAGGACCGATGAAAGTAATGTTGCAAGTCTCGCAAATGTCCGCAAAATCGGCATTCTCGGAAAGAAAGCCGTATCCCGGATGAATGGCGTCGCAATCGGTCAACGTGGCGACGCTCATAATATTCGTTATATTCAAATAGCTGTCCTTGGACGCTGTGGGTCCGATACAATACGCTTCGTCCGCCATTCGCACGTGAAGAGATTCACGATCGGCTTCGGAATATACCGCAACGGTGGATATGCCCAACTCCCGGCAAGCACGAATGATGCGTACCGCAATTTCACCGCGGTTGGCCACCAAAATCTTCTGAAATTTCAAGGTGAGAGCCTCCTCGGCGATTATTCCGGTTTAACGAGGAAGAGCGGCTGTCCGAACTCTACCAGCTGGCCGTTCTCCACAAGAATCTCCACAATCTCGCCTTTTACTTCCGCTTCCAACGGATTCATCAGCTTCATCGCTTCGAGGATGCAGACGACGGTTTTGTCGGTCACTTTGTCGCCTACATTAACGAAATCGGCTGCGTCCGGTGATGGGGCGCGATAAAAAGTGCCGACCATCGGAGACACGATGCGATGCAAATGAGAGGTGTCGGCAGCTGCGGGTTTCGCGTCCGGAACCAGTGCGCCCTGAGCAGCAGGCGGTAACGACGGGGTCGCAGCTGCAGGCAGATATGTATGAGAAGCCGGCGCGGTCTGCACATTCACGATCTCTGTACGTCCCGGCTTGCGGATCGCCAGACGCATGCTTCATTCTCGATTTCCAATTCGTGTACGGATGTTTGGTCTAACAATTTGATCAATTCTTTGATTTCACTAAGCTTAAACATGTCGGTCACTCCTTGATTCGGGGCTGCCCCGTCTAAAGAAAGCCTGTTCGTTGCCATAACGGAACTATTATACCACACTCGATTGAAATGGAAAGAGCCGTAAATAGTAGAGAGCGCTTGGGTTCAACCGCTCAGATCGCACGAAAACATTTGAATAATGCCGAAAATGCGCCAAGGGACACCCTCAGCATAAGCGATTCTGCTGAGCGGTATCCCTTGTTCTGCTTTAAACTTTGACGATAACTTAACTTGTCTTCACATACTCGATCGTCACCCGGTCAGGCGTAACAGCGAGTTCCTTCAAAGCCAGATCGAGAATGCCGACCGCTTGCTTTTTCTCCAGCTTATCGGACAAGACGATGACCTTGTAATTGCTCTTTTCTTCCGTGACGACGGCGTTATCGAAGTCCAGAAGCAGCTTGTCTTCCAGACTCGTGATTCTCTCATCCATATCCTGCAGACGGGTAAGCTCCTCAGCCGCAGTCTTCGCTTCTTCCGGACTGGACTTCCCTGCAGCGTAAATGGCCTCCAACTGCTCCTCCATCCTGCTCAGATTTTCTTTCCTTTCTCTTTGCAGGTTATCCAGAAGCTGTCTGCCTTTAGAATTTCCCACCTGTTCTAAGACCGCTTCGTCTTCAGGCGACAACGTGGCCGTTTCGTCTATACTACCCTCATCCTTCGTATTGCCCTTCGCCTCATCCTTCGCATTGTCTTGAGTGCCGGCAGTGTCGGAGACGTCATCCGTACCCAGCTCCGTGATCGGATTGATTTCCGAAAGCTCCATCCCGTCCTGCGTCGTGTCCGGCGAGCCTGTCGGGCCAAGAGCACCCGTCTGTTCGGTATTGTCGCTTGCGTTCTGAGCCGGCGATACGTCTTCCGTGAACAAGTAATAGGCCGATAGTATGACCATGAGACTCAGCATCGACACCAGCCAGATTGTTTGGCGTTTGTTATTCATTCGTTCATTCCTCCCAGATTTTATAAAATGCGAACGGTCAGGTTTTACGAGGAACGACGGAGATCCGGTGGATCGGCACGTCGAGCCCGCGGGATACCGCTTCGGCGATCAGCTTGTGAACGGTGCCGTTCTCTGCGCCTTTGGCGACAACGATAACGCCCCTTATACGAGGTTTGAGCTTCTTCACTATAATGGGAGACTGCTTGCCGTCGCCGGAAATATCGTACAACACAACCTGGCCGTCTTTGGTTATATTTGTGATGTGTCTGCGCGCTCCGTTACGGTCCGTTTCATCGGTGATTTCAGACATTTGCTTCTCATTGAGCTGCACGATCGTTTCTTCCGTCGAGTCGACGTTCACCATAACATCCGTGGTGCCTACGCCGACCATCGATTCCAGCAAATCTTTCAGCCGGCCTTCGAATTGGGTTTCGATGTCGGTAAAAGGATTGCTCTTGTCCTCTTTCGGTAAGAACGCCTCCGCTTGAGGAACATCTTCGTCATGCGGCGGAGAAAAGTCCGGATCCTGAGCCGGGTCAACCGTTTTGACGTTCAGCAGGGAGGCGGCGAGCAGCAAGGCCGCTCCGATCAAACCGATCAGGATGAGCAGGCGGAAAGCTTTGACTCTCCGAGCTCCGCCTGAACCTACGCCGGAACCTCCGCTGATGAACGATTCCAATTGCTGCAGCCATTTTGCCATCGTACACCTCCCTTTTTGTGATGACGGGCCGCCTAACGGTGCAGAGCTTGCCGGACTTCAACGATCTCGGCTGCAATGCCGAATCTGCTGGAGATGAACTCCGATATACGCAGCTGGGTCGGACGATCGGCGGGCGTTTCCTCCGAGTCTTGCGGTGTCTCGGCGGCTGGCTGCTCTTCATCCCGCGGCCAGGCGTTCACTGAGACGTCTATGTTAACTTCCGCAACCGGTATCACGTCGCCGATCGGGGGAGGTTCGCCGGCGGGCCGGGAATCATCCTGTTCCGGCTCAAGCAGAACCGTCACCGTGTCTACCGTCCATTTGCCGTCGGCAGTTCGTGTCGTCTGCACGTCAACTTTGCGAACCTTGCAATTCTCATTCTGCTCCACTTCATTCTGGATCGCTGCCGCAAGTCTCGCAGACACGAGGTCAGCGGCCTGTATGTCTTGCTTGTCGCGCAACCTCTCACCTTCTTTCTCGATCATTGCCAGCTGATCGGCGGATCCTGCAGGCACTTGCTGCACGCCTTCCATTCCTGCCGCCAACTGGCTGCTGAAATCGCCTTTCACCCATTGCAGAACCGGTCCTGCCACAGTCAGCAAAATGAACAGCCCGGCGACCAGCCGCACATAACGCTGCATGGTGCGGTTGGGAAGCAGCAGATCCACGAGCGATGCGAGGAGGATGACGGCAATGATTTGGCGAAGCAACCGGCCAGCGCATCCATCAATGCCATATCGGTATTCCCCTCTCCTCTAGCGCATCATCAGCGCGGCGTTGCCGGCAGTCAAAATGATCGTTACGGCAAGGAAGAACATCAATCCTACCGCCGCGAGAGCCGCAAACACATACAGCAAGGTTTTTCCTATCGTCTGCAGGCATTGCACGATCGGCGAATCTCCCATAGGCTGCATGACCGCTCCCGCAACATTGAAGATCAGTGCCAGCGTTAATATTTTGAGAGCCGGGAACGCGCAAAGAAAGAGTAAGATGATTACGCCTGCCAATCCTACGGCATTTTTCACGAGTAAGCTGGCTGACATTACGGTGTCTGCGGCATCCGAGAACATACGTCCTACGACCGGCACGAAATTGCCGGTGACGAATTTGGCGGTGCGCAGTGCGACTCCATCCGTTACGGCTCCGGCGGCTCCTTGAATCGAGAGTACTCCCAAAAACGCTGTAAGCATTCCGCCCATGATCCAAGTGCCGGCGTTGCGAAGCAAATTCGCCAGCTGAGTGACCTTGTACCGATCCGTAATGGAGCTCACAAGGTGAAGCACCGCCGAGAAGAACAGCAAGGGAAACACGACCAGGTGAATGAATGTGCCGATCGCATTGACCATGAAGACGATTAGAGGATGCATTATAGCGACGGAGGTCACACCGCCGGTGCCGGCGAGCAAGGTCAGCAGCAGCGGAACCATGGCCAGCATGAACTGGACCATATTGCCGATCGCATCGCCGGCATAGGAGGTGGCGGTGCGGAAGCTGTTGACGGCGAGAATAATAAGTACCATGTAAGCGATGGCGTACGCCACTTTGCTGACGGTGTTGCGTTCGAAAGCGTTCTGCATCGTCTCGAGCAGCAGGGTGAAGACCGTAAGGAGCACGATCGTTACGAGCAGCTTGCTGCTGTACAGCACTTCGTGCAGAAAAAACCTGACGACTCCGAACAGTGCCTGGCCGAGGCTCCAACTCTCTCCATCGGGAAACATCAACCTTCGGAGCTCGGGCAGCTTGCCTTCCGGGAAATACCCGCCGTATTGAGCCTTTAAGTCCATCCAATATTTCTCGATCTGCTGGAGATTGACATCCTCCGATTGCCGTTTGGCAAGTGTCTCCGCAACTTCAGGCTGCGAGGTTGTCCCTTGAACGGCATCGCCGGCGCCGGGTTCTCCGGTGAAAGCGTCCGCTGTCAAGCCTCCAGCCAAGATGAAGAACATCGTCACAAGCAGCAGGATTCCTCTGCGTATCCAAATCCTCGTCTGCCGGCGCATGTTCTCCCCCCATTCCTCGCAATCCCGTCACACCGGCAGCAAATTCAACACCGTTTCGACGATGACGCTGATAATGGGCACCGCCATGACGAGAATAAGCATCTTACCGGCAAACTCAATTTTGGATGCAATGCTCTCCAATCCGGCGTCCCTGACGATCTGAGCCCCGAATTCCGCGATATAGGCGATTCCGATAATCTTTAACATCGTCTTCAGGTATACGGAAGGTATGCCTGAGCGATCGGCCAGATCTTCCAATACGGATACCACGTCGCCGATCTTGCCGATGAGCGATAGAAAGATGGCCACACCGACAAACACCGCGAGCAGATAGGCGAACATCGGTTTTTGTTCCCGTATGACCAGAATGAGTACGGTTGCGAGAAAGCCGATGCCGACGATTTGAAGGATATCCACCGATCCTCACCTACTGGAAAAGAAATATCGTTTTGATTTCCTGAAACAAATCGTTCAGCAGGCGAACAACCATGAACAACACGACTACAAATCCGATTACGGTTACCCAATGTGCCATATCTTCCTTGCCCATCTGCTTCAACACCGTATGAATCATCGCCACGATAATGCCGATGCCGGCGATTTGGAAAATGGTGCTGACGTCGATGTTCATCGTTGCGGCCCCCCTGTATTAAATGAGCAGAATGACGACCAGGGCGGCCCCGAGCACCCCCAGACTGCGGCTCAGCTTTTCATATCGCTGCTGATCCTCGCGTGCGGTCGTTTCTTCCGCCTGCAGCTGCAGCATGGCGAGCCGGATATGTTTCAGCTGTTCCTCACGGCCGCTGCCGCCGAGTGTGGCTCCCAACCGGAGGAAAGCTTCCCGCTCCGCCTCTTTCATTGCGGTGGAGGGCCATCCGGCGTTAACCGCCCTTTGCCAGCATTCGCTGACGGTTTCTCCGGCCCCGGAGGCCTCAGGACGAAGGGACCGGGAAATGTCGGCGAAAATACGGCTCATGGGGACAGGAACCAGTTCCGATATTCTGGACAAAGCCTCGGCAAGCGGGGTTTGTCCGTAGCTGATTTCCGTTTCAAGCCGCTGGAGCGCATGAAGCACCTGCCGGATTTGCCGCGGGCGGGCCGCGAATTTTGCGGCTTGAAGGAAACCGATCATCGTACCCGCGAAGAGAATCAAAAGGATACCCGCGAACTTAATCATGGCCGTCACCTGCTCCAGCATGCGGATCGGGAGCACGAATGCGCACGTTAGGAGCATCGCGCGGAGCCGCTCCGGCACGCGAACGGTACCGGCGCGCCGCCTCTGCAGCCGCTTCTTCAGCCGATACGATCCGGTGCAGCACCTTCCCTCCGCTTCGCGACAGAAGAACATAGGAACCGAACACACCGTCCGCCGCGAGACGCGACAATACCGGGCGGGCAAACACGTCTTCAAGATCCGAAGCATGTGCGGTAGCCAGTACTCGAACGCCGGCATGAATGGCTTCATTCAGAGCCGCCGCATCCTCAGTCCGTCCGATTTCATCGACGACGATAATTTCCGGAGAAAGCGATCTGACCATCATCATGATGCCTTCCGCTTTCGGACATGCATCCAACACATCGCAGCGCGGGCCTAGATCAAATGTCGGAACCCCCCGCTCACTGGCTGCGATTTCCGAACGCTCGTCTACAATGCCGACCTTGCGTCCGCCCCAGCCCATTGCCGAAGGATGATTCCACTCTCCCGAGCTGATGCATCTCGCCAAGTCCCGGATCAGCGTTGTTTTCCCTTGCTGCGGAGCGGATACGATGAGTGTGTGCCGAATCGTCTTCGCCTTAAAGTCCAGCAAGCCGGGCAGCACCCCCGAACCAAAACCGATCCGCGCACGCGCGATTCGAACGTTAAAACCTGCGATGTCCCGCAGGTAGGCGACAGACCCTTTTTCCAGCACCGTCCTGCCGGCGAGACCGATCCGATGACCTCCCGACACGGTAACGAAACCTCTGCGCAGCTCTTCCTCCACCGCGTAAAGGGAGTGGTTCGTAACTCTTTCGAGGAACGCCCGGCATTCTTCGCGCCCAGGAATAAAACTCGCTCGATGGTCGTCTGTCAGCGTTCCATCCGCTCGAACAAAAGACGTTCGGCTTCCGTAGCTGATTTCAAGCGGACGTTGTTCGCGTATGCGTATTTCCTCCAACGTATCAGACGCCTGTATCGGAATTTTCTCCAACACGGTGCGCAGCGCAGCCGGGAATAAATCCATTAAGGCCTGCGGCATCGGGGACCCCCTTTCCGACAGAAGTTGTCCTTTGCTTGTTCATATGTATGGCTCGGACAAAAGGATTATGCATGCTTGGCCGGCGCCGAACCGGCTATCGTTCACTTTCGCAAAATTCCGATCAGCAAGCAGGATACCCCCGCCGCGATCCAAATGAATTTAACCGGCGAAAGCTTGTCCGACAAACCGACCAGCCCGATTGTCGTAGTCGAGATAAGAATGAGCGGTCCCACTAAAGCGAGCATCGAATTAATGATCAGCGCTTTTTGAACGTCATTAAACCGAAGCATCACGAATGCCGCTGTCAGCTCGATACTGCCGGATAATATCCGAAGCAACGCCATACTAAAAGCCGCTTTATCCATACGCATTTCCCCTTCTGATCTTGTCCTTCTCCGATTGTATGCAGGCAGGCCGGGCAACTTGTCTGAGTCCTGCGATTTTCTGCGCTTACCGGCGGCGCTTGTCAGGGCACCTAACAATAGGCTGATGCATATATTGGCTTTGTGAAATCCACCCCTCCCATTCTTTGATCAAGCGAGGAGAGACGCCTATGGAAAAGACACTTAGCCCCGCGTGGCCTAAAGCTTTGTGCGATCCCAGCGGACGCAGGCAAGCTAAACCTCGTGATAAGGGCTGCACGATGGTAATCGACAAAGGCCTCGGACTTGGAGCTTTTGCGGATTTACTGGACACGTCCGGAGACTATATTGACATCGTCAAATTCGGCTTCGGCACATCACCGCTGTACCCGCTGCATATATTGCGCGAAAAGATCGAGCTTGCTTTGCGTCATGGAATGACGGTAATACCGGGCGGGACACTGCTGGAAACCGCCGTGAAGCTGGATTTAGTGCCGGCGTTCTTCCACCAGGTGACATCTGTGGGCTTTAACGGCATTGAAGTTTCAGACGGCACGATCTCATTGGACCGCGAGCAGCGAAACGAGTTGATAAAGGAAGGGGTGGCTCTCGGGCTGCGGGTGTTTACGGAATACGGAAAAAAGATATTCGGCTCGCGCATTAATGTGAAGGATTTCGCCGAAACCGCCGAACAGGATTTATTGTGCGGCGCGGATCTGGTCACGGTTGAGGCCAGGGAATCGGGCAGAGGCGTCGGCTTGTTCGACGAAAGGGGTGACTGCCGCGAGGGGGACCTGAACGTGATCTTGAATGTAATGCCTAATTTGAACCGTGTTCTGTGGGAAGCCCCGTTGAAGGAACAGCAAGTGGCGTTGATCAAATCACTCGGCCCGGATGTGCATCTGGGTAATATTCCGGTACAGGACGTGATCGCATTGGAGACGATGCGGCGCGGACTGCGATCCGATACGTTTGAATTACAGCGCACCGTGGCTGTAGATTATATGATCTGATCCACACGGCTTACAAGCCTCGCGTTCTAAACGCGGGGCTTGTTCCATATCGTGTTAAAAAGAAATACCGCCCATCGGGCGGCACCCACTGAGGGAGCGTGTCGCATACATGAACGGAGAGCTGGTGCTGGTCGCACTTATTGTAATCGGTCTATTAGGCCGTTCACCTATTATCACGACCGCCGCCTGCATCCTATTAATCGTCAAGCTGGTGCACCTGCAAAGATACTTGCCGTCCATTGAAAGGCGCGGCATGGAATTCGGACTGCTGTTCCTCACTTTGGCGGTTCTGGTTCCTTTCGCATCAGGCCGTGTCCAGCTGAAGGACATCGTTGGAGCCTTGACCAGCTGGGTAGGATGGGTTGCGCTTGCGGGAGGCGCGATTGCCACTTATCTTAACAGCCGGGGATTAGACTTGTTGAAAGTGGACCCGCAGCTCATCGTGGGCATTGTGATCGGGTCGATCTCGGGTATCATTTTCTTAAGAGGAATTCCCGTCGGACCTTTGATGGCTGCCGGGCTGACCGCATTGCTGCTCAAGATCATCTCGTTCATTGTCGGCAAGTAGACAACAAAAACGCCCTTCCCGTTTGTCTTACGACAAGGAGAAGGGCTGTTAAAACATGAATATTCGGTTACCTGCGTTCTTGAGGACCGCCGACGAAAGCTGTTTCAGCCGTATCCAAGCCATAAGCGGTGTGAAGCGCACGAACGACTTCCTGCACCGGTTCGGCGGCAATGACGCACGAAACTTTAATTTCAGAAGTGCTTACCATCTTGATACTGACACCGGCCTTGGAGATCGCCTCGAACATTTTTGCGGCTACCCCCGGATTCGACACCATGCCCGCGCCGACAATCGACACTTTGACGAGGTTCTCTTCGAAAGTCGCCTCGCGGTAAGGAACTTCGGTATTAATACCTGCAATTACATCAAGTGCGCGAGCCCGGTCAGCCAACGATACTGTAAAAGAAAAGTCCGCTTTGCCGTGCATTACACCACTTTGAACGATAATATCGACATCGATGCCTGCCGCCGCGAGGGCTCCGAACATTCTGGCGAGCACGCCAGGAGTATCCTCAACGCCCAACACACTGATGCGGGCAACGTTCTTATCAAATGCGATTCCCCGTACCACAATGCCCTGTTCCATTTCCGCTTCCTCCCTGACCAACGTTCCTTCATTTTGCGTGAAGCTTGAGCGTACGACAAGATTGACTTTATAAAGCTTCGCATATTCCACGGCGCGGGGATGAAGCACCGCAGCGCCAAGATGAGCTAACTCCAGCATTTCATCGTAAGAGATGACATCTAACTTCCGCGCACATTTAACGACACGCGGATCCGTTGAATAAATGCCGTCTACGTCCGTGTAGATTTCGCATACATCGGCGCCCACCGCTGCGGCGAGCGCTACGGCAGTCGTATCGGAGCCGCCCCGGCCGAGTGTCGTGATTTCTCCGTTCTCCGACATTCCTTGGAATCCGGCAACGATGACGATGCAGCCCTGATCAAGCGCGGTATGAATACGCGCCGGCGATATATCGTTGATCTTGGCTTTGCTGTGGACTTCTTCCGTGACGATTCCTGCCTGCCAGCCTGTAAAAGACTTGGCTTCATGTCCGATCTTATGGATCGCCATCGATAACAGTGCAACCGAGATCTGCTCTCCGGTTGTCAGCAGCATATCCATTTCTCTGGATGGCGGGTTATCATTCAATTCTCTCGCTTTATCAATGAGATCATCCGTTGTATCTCCCATCGCCGACACAACGACAACGACTCGGTGGCCCTGCAGCTTCTTGTCTACGATCCGCTGCGCAACGCGTGCCATCCGCTCCGTGGTGCCGACGGAACTTCCGCCGAATTTCATCACGATCAACGACACCGATAGTCACTCCTCAAAAGAACTTCTGCATACAGCAGTCTATTATAACATAATAATATTGGGCCAAAAACTATAACTTTTATCTAAGAATTTGAGCGCAGCACACACGCAAAAAAAGAAAAAACAAAATAAAAAAACCTTGTTAATACCGCGGCTATGCGGCAGTAACAAGGTTTTTTCGAGCTTGTTATGCGCGGGACATGTAACGTCCTTCACGCGTGTCGATGGAGAGTACGTCGCCTTCGTTAATAAACATAGGGACTTGTACGCTATATCCCGTCTCCAGCTTAGCATTCTTAGTTGCGCCGGTTGCGGTGTTGCCTTTGATTCCGGGCTCGGTCTCGATAACTTTGAGATCTACGCTGTTGGGAATCGTGATCCCGATAATTTCACCTTGGTAGCTGGAGATGTTAACGGTCATGTTCTCCTTGAGGAAGTTGACCTCCCACTCCAATTGCTTCTTGTCGAGATTGAATTGATCGTAGGTTTCGTTGTCCATGAACGTGTACTCGGAACCGGAGTTGTACAAATATTGTACGCCGCGGTTCTCGACGTGAGCGCGTCCGACGTTCTCGCCGGCACGGAAGGTTTTCTCAACAACGTTACCGTTACGCAGGTTCTTCAGCTTGGAGCGGACGAACGCCGCGCCTTTGCCCGGTTTTACGTGCTGAAAGTCGAGAACGGAGTAAATATCGCCGTCCACCTCAATTGATACGCCTGTTTTAAAGTCGTTTACGGAAATCACTGCAAAATTCCCTCCTGTAGAGACGCCGCTCCCAATTAGTCCAGAATGATCAGGTGCTTAGGTGAGCGGGTAAGTATTTGGATTCCGGTATCTGTCAGTATTACATCGTCCTCGATCCTTACCCCTCCGAAACCGGGGAGGTAAATGCCGGGCTCGACCGTAACCGCCATGCCGGGGGTTAAAACGATATCGCCTGTTAACGACAGCCGAGGCGCCTCATGAATTTCCATTCCGAGTCCATGGCCCGTCCCATGGCCAAAATATTCACCATAACCATACCTTGTGATGATATCCCGCGTCAAGGCATCGCCTTCCATCCCCGTCATACCGGGAGCCAGATGGTCGAGTGCGTACTGCTGCGCTTCTTTGACGATGTCATAAATCTCTTTATGCTTATCGGAAGGTTTGCCTACAACTACCGTACGAGTAATATCCGAGCAATATCCTTTGTAATATGCCCCAAAATCAAGTTTCACGAATTCATCTCGGCCGATAACACGGTCGCTTGCGACGCCGTGCGGCAGCGCAGAACGTTCGCCGGAAGCTACGATTGTGTCAAATGAAGAGCTCGTTGCTCCCTGACTGCGCATGAACACTTCCAGCTCCAGAGCGATTGCGGCTTCAGTAACACCGGGTTTGATATAGCTCTGAATATGTGCGAATGCGCGATCCGCCAGATCGGCGGCCTCCTGCATGATCGCGACTTCGCCTTCGTCCTTGACCATCCTCAAGCCTTCGACGATTCCGCCTTGCAGGTTTAAGCTTCACAGGATCGAAAGCTTTCGTCAGATTGGAATAGGCGGCGAAGGTGACATCCCGGTCTTCAAACAATAGAACCTGTACGCCCCATTGCCGCAATAGTTGCGCTACCGTTACATTGACGTCTGCACCATGCTCGACAATGTCGAAGCCTTTCACTTGCTCGGCGGCCTGCGCCCGATAACGAAAATCCGTTAGAAACGCCGCACGGTCCTGAGAAATGAGCACGACACCGGAAGTACCCGTAAAGCCGGTCAAATATCTGCGATTAATCGCGTGGGTTACGAGCAGAGCGTCTCCGCCTGATTTGGCAATCAGTTCCCGTAACCGGGTTACACGAGCGTTTGACATTATACAATTCCCTCACTCTCTAGCCAGAGCTATGATTTAATATGCCGGCACAGCGCTTGCAGCCCCAGTTCGTAACTATGAGGGCCGAAACCGGCAATTTGTCCGATCGTTACCGGCGCTGTTACGGAGGTGTGCCGAAACTGTTCCCGCTGATGAATGTTGGACATATGTACTTCCACAGCAGGAACGCTTACTGACGATAAAGCGTCTCGTAACGCATAGCTGTAATGGGTCAATGCTCCGGGATTGATAAGGATGCCGTCATGCCTCCCATGTGCCCCGTGAATTTGATCGATTAGAGAACCTTCGTGGTTGGACTGATAAAAATGCAATTCGACTCCCAGTGTTTCTGCCAGCGCACGCAGCCGCAATTCGATCTCGGAGAGGGTGAAAGATCCGTAGACGCCGGGCTCCCGGACGCCCAACATGTTGAGATTCGGACCGTTTAACACCAAAATGCTGAGCATGACCTTTCTCCTCCCGTTACCGGTATCACGGATGAATGTTGATCGCCGATCCGCTTCCGGTAAACCTCTCCAGAGATTGTATCATACGGGGCGCTTCCAAGAAAACTATCCGGTGGCATTCTGCACTGCAATCCTGTAAAATAGATATACTTGGGTATTGCTTCCGGGCAGCCCCAGAGCCTATTAGAAGCAGGTGACAGATGAATGTCTCAACAACCGACCGCAGTCTATGGCGGACAGGCTGTAATAGAAGGCGTTATGTTTGCCGGTAAACATGTTCATGTAACGGCAGTACGCCGCAAGGACCAGCAGATCAGTTTTTTTGAAGTACCGAAAAAGCCGCAGAATTTTTTGCAAAAGCTCAAGAAGATTCCGTTTATCCGGGGAATCATCGGAATTGTTGAATCCGCAGCCAAAGGGTCGCAGCATTTGACCTATTCCGCCGAAATGTACGCGGAAGACGAGTCGGGCCCTGAGGAAGCCGCCAAACAGAAGGAAAAGAGCGGTTGGAACCTTACGATGATCCTCGGCGTGGCTGTTGTGGGTGTACTCTCTTTTATTATAGGCAAACTCGTGTTCACTCTTGTTCCGACATTTTTAGAAAGTATGATCTTTGGACACGCATTTACGAATAAGATATTGCACAACCTGTTGGAAGGCGTTATCAAAATCATATTCTTGCTCATCTATCTCTGGTTCATTTCACAGACTCCGCTCATCAAAAGACTGTTTCAATATCACGGCGCGGAACATAAAGTCATCAGCGCTTTTGAAGCCGGATCCGAACTCACCGTGGACTCGGTGCAGAAGTACAGCCGCCTGCATTACCGGTGCGGCAGCAGCTTTATTATTTTCACAGTGCTGGTCGGCATTATCATCTATTCGTTCTTTGATTGGCAATCGTTGACCGAACGCGTAATACAACGGATCGTACTGCTGCCGGTCGTGTTGGGAGTCTCCTATGAGGTTCTAAGATGGACGAACGCGCTTCGGGATATACCGGTTTTGAAATGGCTAGGCGCACCGGGTCTGTGGCTGCAGCTGCTCACGACCAAAGAACCGAGTGACGATCAGGTCGCCGTATCCATTGCTTCGTTTAACCGGATGAGAGAGTTGGACCGGCAGGTTAACCCATCCTAAGGGAGGTAATCCTATGCGAAGCCGAATTCACCCCTGGTTCACCATCGTGCTCGCGCTGATGGCAATCGGACTAGTAAGCATGTTGCTTAACGGGGGAGCCCAGAGTTTAATCATTCCCCTGATAATTGTGGCTATCGTATTCCTGCTGTATAAATTTCCGCCTGACCGTTGGAGGAAGCCCCGCTACCGGGGTTATTCTCCGGGTCCGAACCGTCCTCAACCTTTGCGGACCGCCGCTAAACCGGCCAAACGTAAAGCGTCGCCTTTTACCGTGATCGAGGGGCGCAAGAACAAAGAAGATGAACCGCCGCGGTACCACTGAATATAAGCATAGAAAACGCGTGACCGGCATATGCAGAGCTGCCGGTCACGCGTTTTTTTTGCGGCTGCGATTTGATAGAAATGTTCAACATACCGGATCTCGGGTTCCAGCAGTTGAAAAATTTCTGACCCGCCGACAGACCTGACTGATACAGCTTTTCACTCATTTCAGGACTAACATTGAATTGTGTCGTAGAAACGCCCAGCGTCGGTATTTTGATCGTGCGAATCCGGTTCTGGCGTTCGATATACCGCTCGTCATGGGCGCTCATCATCGTATCGAACATCGCTTGAAGCATGGTGAACGGTCCTGATATACGATGCGGCTGAGCTTCGGAACGCCCAACCATTTGGAAGCCGATGACCGGAATCGGGGACCCCGACAGGACATCGTTCTCGAACAACCAAAGCGGAAAATTGCTTAACAGCCCCCCATCGACAACATACGATATTTTCGCGGCTTTCAGAGCCCCTTTGGACCGGTGAATTTTAAAACGGAGGGGCTCCCGGAGGACGACCGGATCGAAAAAATAAGGAATGCTGCAGCTCATTCGAACAGCTCTTGCCACCGGGAACCGGTTGGGATCCAGTCCGTAGGCCGCAACATCCTGCGGCAGGACAAGCAGCTTGCCGTTCGTAATATCCGAAGCGATGATCCGCAGCTTCCCCGGCGGCAGATCCCCGAACACACGAACGCCTCTCGCGGCCAGAAGCTCGCTCACCCACTGTTCAAGGCCGTCAGCGGAATATAATCCTTTACGCAAAAATAAACGGACGGCAGGCCCGATAATTTTCGTGTTAAAAATGGCCGCCCGCTTCAAGAAGGAGCTAAAAGGCGTGGATTCGATAATTTGCTTCATTTCCGCACCGGAATACCCGGTTGCAATCATAGCGGCGACGATACTGCCGGAAGATGTGCCTGCGAGCCTGTTAAAGCGTATTCCGCACATTTCAGCCGCACGTACCGCGCCGGCCAAAGATATCCCTTTGACTCCTCCGCCCTCGAACACCGCATTAACAGGAATGACCTGCATGAGGAATCCCCTCCGCTTGATCAGCGCTAGCATACGCTCTCGCTTTCAACATATGCCGCATCGTTTCCCGCTAATACAATTAAAAAGCCGTTCCTTCCGCACGCACAGTACGGCAGAGAACGGCTTTTATGTATAGATTGACTGTCAATCGTTGTCCAGCTCGGATCGTATTTTACGAAGTTCGTCGCCCCGCAATGCATCCCGTTCAAAATACTCTACCAACGTTTCAATACAGGTGATCGAGTCCCAACTGAGATGATGCTCGATTCCTTCCACGTCGCGATAGATATTCTCCTCCTGGACACCGATTATTTTCAAAAACGACTCCAGAAGGTGATGACGGTCCACAAGCCGTTTGCCCATCTTCTTACCCTTGTTCGTCAAGACAAGACCGCGATATTTTTCATAAATCAAGTAGTTGTCTTTGTCCAGCTTCTGGATCATCTTCGTTACCGATGAGGGATGGACTTCCAATCCTTCGGCGATGTCGGACACACGGGCGTATCCTTTCTCGTCGATCAACCGGTAAATCCGTTCCAGATAGTCTTCCATGCTTGGGGTCGGCAAAGCGAATCCCCCTTTCTTGCCTCTCGAATGCCGTTTCCGGCGGATAAGACTGCACCCTATCGCCGCACTTAAGATATCATACACCGCAGTCCGGGCAGGAGCAAGTCTCAATGCCTAATATGGAATCAGTGCGACGTTTTTGTCGCATATTAGGGAAACAGACCGGTTACATACGGAAAGGATGACATGTTTTCGATGACCGCTACAGTAATGGTTCCTCCGCGCGTTCCCAGGGAGACCGGGTTATTCGTGCCGGAGCTCGTATACTTCGAGCCCGCTGCTCTCGATTACCTGAAAGGCCGGAAAATTATGGAATGGGTGAAAGAGCGGGGTCTGCCTTATCAAATGACGACGTCTCACAACCGGATTACGAATCTGCCGGGAGAAACGGAGCTTGAAAAGTATAAAATTGCAAAACGCACGCTTGTGGTAGGTGTTCGCAAAACGCTTAAATTCGATCAATCCAAGCCGTCAGCCGAGTACGCTTTGCCGATTGCAACCGGCTGTATGGGCCACTGCCATTATTGCTATTTGCAGACGACGTTAGGCGGAAAGCCGTATATCCGCGTTTATGTGAATATGGATGACATATTAGATGCTGCTGAAAATTATATCAAAGAGCGCGCGCCGGAGATTACCCGTTTTGAAGCCGCGTGTACGTCTGATCCCATCGGGCTCGAGCATCTAACCGGGTCGCTGGCAGAGGCGATCACCTTTATGGCTGACCAGCCCCTTGGCCGTCTTCGCTTCGTGACCAAATATCATCACGTCGACTCTCTCCTGCCGCTGCGGCATAACGGACACACCCGTATCCGGTTCAGCGTGAACGCCGATTATGTGATCAAGAATTTCGAGCCTGCCACCTCGCGATTCCACGAGAGAATCGAAGCGGCGGGCAAAATCGCTCGGGCCGGTTATCCGCTTGGTTTCATCATTGCGCCGATCATCTGGTACGACGATTGGCAGCAAGGCTACGGGGAGCTGCTGGCCAAGCTGGCTGAGGCTGTGCCTGCAGAAGCATGTCAGGATCTGACGTTCGAATTGATTCAGCACCGCTTCACGAAAACGGCGAAAACGACGATCGAGAAAAGATATCCCAAGAGCAAGCTGGAAATGGACGAGGCGAAGCGGAAGAAAAAATGGGGCGCTGGGGCAGCACAAATACGTGTATCCCGATGAACAAGCAGAGGCGCTGCGGGAGTTTATTACGGAGCGGATCTTCGAACATTTTCCCGCAGCTCGAATTGAGTATTTCACTTAGGCTCAGCCCAGCCACACCGGTGTAATTCTCTGCAAGTAAATGACGATATAGCTCATCCGGTCGGTAAACAACAGAATACCCATAAGGATCATCATAACGCCGCCGATTTTCATGAGCATATTTGAATATTTCAGTATCCATCGTGTAGATCCGAGGAAAAAAGCCAATGCGAAAAACGGCACCGCAAACCCCAGAGAGTAGGCCGTCGTCAGCCCTGCCCATGTACCGGGATTACTGGCGGCAAGCAGCAGGATCGAGCCCAGAATCGGACCTATGCAAGGGGACCATCCTGCGGAAAAACCGACTCCGAAAATGAATGAGCCGACGTATCCCGCAGGCTTCCACCGTATATTCAACTTTTTCTCTTTCATGAGCAGCTGGGGTTGAAAGATTCCCAGGAGAAAAAGGCCCATCAATACGATAAAGATGGCGGATATTTGCCGAATTGTATCTTGGTACTCTATGAAGGTGTCTGCCAGCGCATTGGCTCCGTACGCGAGCGCAAAGAAGACGACGGAAAAACCGAGAATGAAAAAGAGCGTGTGGCTCATGGTTTTGAAGCGCATGCTCGAGCTGGTATCCGTCTTGATCTGGCTTACGGAAACGCCTGTAATATAGGACAAATATGCCGGATAGAGCGGCAGGCAGCAAGGCGAAATAAATGAAGCAAACCCGGCGGCAAACGCAATTCCGATGTTAAGATCAGCCAAACCCGTACCTCCTCTCCGTTATACCCGGAAGGCGCGTGTCATGAGCGACATGGCCAGTATGCCGATCAACAGCATGACAACCGTTCCGCCCGGCGCCAAATTCCATATTCCAGCCATCCATAACCCCGTTAATACCGCAATCTCGCCGATAATGACGACCAGGATGACCGCCTGCTTAAAGCTGCGTGACAACGCCAAGCTGCAAGCTGCCGGTATGGTAAGCAGCGCGGACACGAGCAGCGCTCCGACGATTTTGATGGCTGCGCTTATAACCAGAGCCGTCAATATGCTGAGCATGATATTGAAATATTTCACGGGTAAACCGCTGACAGCGGCCGCATCCTCGTCAAATGTGAGCAGGAACAGCTCTTTTTTTATGCACGAGCACCATCGTCAGCACGATGACCGTAACACCCGCAATAACAGCCAGATCCGTACTGTTCAGCGTGTAGATGCTGCCGAACAAATAGGAGCTTACGTTTAAATTAAAACCTTTCCCTAACGTAAATAAGATCGAAGCCAACGCAATACCGGCTGACATAATGATGGCAATAGAGAGCTCTGCATAAGTTCGATAGGCACGCCGCAGCACTTCAATTGCGAATGAAGCTGCAATGGCGAACAAAAGACCGACCGCAACCGGGTAGACGTTAAGCAGGAAGCCGAGCGCCACACCCGCGATACTGACGTGCGCGAGCGTATCGCCGATCATCGCCAGCCGCCTGAGCACAAGGAAAAGCCCCATCAACGGGGCCGTTACCGCAATCAGTGCGCCGCCGATCAGCGCTCTTTGAAAAAATTCTAGAGTTAAAATATTCAAGCGGCTTTAACCTTCTTTCCGGAGGGAATGCAGCAAGTCGGTCTCTGCGCAATCTTCCAGGTCATGGGAGTGCCGGACATAGAAGGACAGCTTTCCGCTCTTTTCTTTTGGCTCTTGTCCGAGATAGGAACGAACCATCTCTATATCGTGCGATACCATTAAGAATGTGATATTGTGCCGTTGGTGCATGTGCCGGATCAGTTGGAAAAAGCTTTGCTGGGTCTCGCTGTCGATCCCGGACAGCGGTTCATCCAAAATCAGAAGCTGCGGGTTGTTGATGAGCGCGCGCGCCAGAAAAACACGCTGCTGCTGCCCGCCGGACAGAGCGCCGATCCGCTTATCCGCCAGATCTTCGATATGCAGCGTTTCGAGCGCGTCCTCGCAGCGGGAGGCATCCTCCCGTGTAATGCGCCGAAACAGCTTTTTGCGTCCGTATAAACCTGAGAGTACAACCTCACGGACCGTTGCCGGGAACAAAGGATTAAAGTTATTTCGCTGAGGGACATAACCGATCTGATTCCAATCCTTGAAACGATCTGCAGGAACGCCGAAAAGCGAAATGCTGCCCTGCTGCGGACGGATGAGGCCGACGATCATTCGCAGCAGCGTTGTTTTGCCCGCGCCGTTGGGACCGATCAAACCGATGAAATCCCGCTCTTGCACGGTAAACGATATATCATTAAGAATACGCTTGGAATCGTAGGAAAAGGACACCCCGTCCAATTTAATAATTTCCCTGTGGCAAAACCCGCTCTGCTGAACCAACGGCTCCATCACCGCGCTGTTGCTCATTAGAGGTCCCTCCTTTCATAACGCTATTCTATCGTAGACACTGCAGAGCCTTCTGCAAGTTCTCCAAGTTCCGTTCCATCAATGTGAAGTAATTGTCGCCCGCTTGTTCCTGCTCGGGCGTCAGGCCTTCCACCGGATTGAGAACGAGTGTGTCCACTTTCGCTTCCGCCGCCAAAGTCTCGGCCAGCTGATCGGAGACAAGCTCCTCGAAAAAGATATAACGAACATCGTGTTCCTTCACAAACTGCGTGATCTGAAGCAAATCCTGCGCTCTCGGCTCCGCCTCCGGAGAAAGTCCCATGATCGCCACCTGGTTCAGTTTGTAATCCCTGCACAAGTATCCGAAGGCTTGATGCGACACGACGATATCCCTTTTCGCGAACCCGGCCAAACCGTCTTTAAACTTGCTGTCCAGCGCCTTTAGACGGCTGCTTAAGTCCTCATACCTGCTTTCATACTCTGCCTTGTGATCGGGATCCGCTTTCACGTAAGCATCGAAAATATTGGCGGCCATTACCATCGCCGATCGGGGACTCACCCAAGTATGCGGATCCACCTCGAGGCCGGAGTGGTCGTGTTCTGCCGACGCATGCTGTTCACCCGTATTGGGCTCTGCTTCGTCTGCGTGATGGCCCTCTTCTTCCGGATTTCCCTCGATAAGGTCGATCCCTTTGCTGGTTTCTACCGTCACCACTTTGCTGTCAGAGCCGAGGCCTTTCAGAAACCCTTCCATCCAGCCTTCCAATCCCGCTCCGTTATACAGGAACAATTGAGCATTGGAAGTTGTGTCAATGTCTCCGCTTTTGGGCGTCCAATCATGCGGTTCCACTCCGGCCGGAATCAAATTAACGACATTGGCCCGGTCGCCGCCGATTTCGGAAGCAAAGTAATAGAGCGGATAGAAGCTGGTCACTACGTTTACTTTTCCCTCGACCAGATCGGATTTTGCGCTTCCGCTGCCGCAAGCGGACAGGACGGTCATGGCGCACAGGGCTATGATCGGCAGGATACGGGCTGGTTTCAAACTCATGATCAACTCCTCTTAATCGTAATCATTTTTATTAACAAAATTGATTATATCCCCCCTATCATGCCCTGTCAACGCAAACAAGCTTGCCTCGGTGCAACATGACGTTACCGGACTTACTGCTGATTGCGTGAGCGACTTGCATTCTGTAAGGCGGATTTGCCGCGTTTCAGCTGTTTTTGCGAGCCGTTCGTACTCTGCAAGACGGTTTTGCCGCCTTACAGCTCTTTTTGCGAGCGACCTACACTCTGTAAGGCGGTTTTGTCGCCTTACAGCAATTTTTGCGAGCCTTTCGTACTCTGCAAGACGGCTTTACCGCCTTACAGCTGTTTTTGCGAGTCGACCCAAACCCAACTAATCAGCTCCCAAAAAGAAAAATAACGGAACCTCAGTTCCGTTATCGGGCGCATTCACCCCTTTGCATGACGTATAGCGGAACTCAGTTCCTTTAGTTACTTCACGATCGCACCGTTCGGCATGTCGTTCGGGACGGTCGCCAATGTGAGCTGATCGCCTTGCGAAGCGGCGAGAATCATACCTTGCGACATCTCTCCCCGAAGCTTGACGGGCTTCAGGTTGGTTACGCAGATCACTTTGCGTCCGACGAGGTCTTCGGGCTTGTAGTGCTTGGCAATCCCGGATACGACCTGCCGGGTTTCAAAACCGAGGTCCAATTGCAGCTTGAGCAGTTTGTCCGCTTTCGGGATCGGCTCACAGGCCACCACTTGGGCGACGCGAAGCTCGAGCTTGGCGAAATCGTCGATCGATATTTCGGGCTTCAGCTCAGGTACAGCTTGCGGCGTCGCCGCGTCCTCAGCAGCACTCGCAGCGCTTCCCGGCGCCGACTCCGTAGACGCCTCAACAGCAGCAGACGCCGTGCCACCGCTCATCGATTGGCTTATCCAAGCCACTTCATCCGCCAGCTCCAAACGAGGAAAGATCGGCTCGCCTTTCACTACGGCTGTACCGGCTAGTGCCGAACCGAAGCTGCTCAAGCTCTCCCACGAAGTATTCCGTCCTGACGTTATACCAAGCTGCGACCAGATCCGGGCGGGCGCTTGCGTCAGGAAAGGTTGAATGAGAATGGAAACGAAGCGCAGCGCTTCAGCCAAATGCCCCATTGCCGAAGCAAGCTCAGCCTTGTTCGCTTCGTCTTTGACAAGCGCCCACGGCTTGGTCTCGTCAATATATTTGTTCGTTCTTCCGATGAAGCTCCAGATCGATTGCAGGGCGACGGAAAACTCCATGTTTTCCATGGCGGCCTCCACCTTCTCGACGGTTGCCCGCGCCACCTCCTCCAGCTGCCGGTCGAATTCGGTCAAACCGTTCTCGAATTCCGGAACCACTCCACCGAAATACTTGTCAATCATCGCTATTGTGCGGTTCAGTAAATTCCCGAGGTCGTTGGCAAGATCAAAGTTGATGCGCTCGACGAAGCCTTCCGGCGTGAAAGCTCCATCCGCTCCGAACGGCACTTCCCTCAGCAGGTAATATCGAACGGCGTCCAACCCATACTTGTCGATCAATGTGACAGGATCCACCACATTGCCGACGGATTTGGAGATTTTGCCGCCTTTCATCAGCAGCCAGCCGTGAGCGAACACTTTCTTGGGAAGCGGCTCACCAAGCGCCATCAGCATGATCGGCCAATAGATCGTATGAAAACGTACGATTTCTTTCCCGACCAAATGGACGTCTGCAGGCCAAAACTTGCGGTACAGTTCATCATTATCTGACCCGTAACCCAGCGCCGTAATATAGTTGGACAGAGCATCGATCCACACATAAACGACGTGCTTCGGATCACCCGGAACCGGGATGCCCCAATCGAAAGTTGTACGGGAAACGGCCAAATCTTCCAAACCCGGCTTGATGAAGTTATTGATCATCTCGTTGCGCCGCGACTCGGGTTGGATGAAATCAGGATGCTCTTCATAATAAGCCAGCAGGCGATCGGCGTATTTGCTCATCCGGAAAAAGTAGCTTTCCTCCTGCACCCACTCAACGGGACGTCCGCAGTCCGGACATTTGCCGTCAACCAATTGACGCTCCAGAAAGAACGCTTCGTCAGGCGTACAATACCAGCTTCATAAGTACCTTTGTAAATGTCACCTTGCTCCAGCAGCTGCGCAAATATTTTCTCCACGGATTTCTTATGACGAGACTCCGTTGTCCGAATGAAATCATCGTTGGAAATTTCCAGCTTTCGCCACAGCTCTTTGATTCCCGCAACGATATCGTCCACGAACTGCTGCGGCGTTTTGTCTGCTGCCTTGGCTTTGCGCTCAATCTTCTGCCCGTGCTCGTCCGTTCCCGTCAAATAACGTACTTGGAAACCCCGCAGCCTTTTGTACCTCGCCATTGCATCGCCGGCAACCGTCGTATACGCATGGCCGATGTGCAGCTTGTCGCTGGGATAATAAATCGGTGTCGTGATGTAAAAGGTTTTATCCGTTTGTGCCATCTGATCTCATCTCCTTAACTGATGAAAAAAACAAAAAGCTCCCGTCCGTATGGGACGAGAGCTGTTACTCACGCGGTACCACCCAATTTTCCTCCGTATTGCCGGTTGGAGGCTCATTAAGAATTGTCCGTTAACGCCGGAACTACGTCATCCCCTTACGAAGCGCGGAAACCGGCTGCGCTTGCTCGGAGACAATTCCTCGAGGACCATTTTTCGAAGCTGCCCTGTACCGGTTTTCAGCTGCCCCGGCTCTCTGCTACAGGCCACATTCTTCGTACTTATCCCTTCAACGGAAAATATCAACTATTTGCCAAAAATATTACCGACTTCCTTTACCGATGTCAAGCGACGCACACCTTCAGCCTTCCCTTTTGTTCGCCGGAGGCACGGGGTCGAAGCCGCCGCGATGGAAAGGGTGGCATTTGCAGATTCTGCGCACAGCCAGGTAAGAACCTTTCAACGCCCCATGCACCTCTATGGCTTCAAGCGCATAAGCGGAACAAGTCGGAGCGAACCGGCAAGAAGGCGGCGTGAGCGGCGAAATGAATTTACGGTAAAAATGGATCGGAGCCTGCAGCGTTCGTCGAAGCATACCGGTTACCCTCCGGCAGAGGAAGCTTCATTGGCTGCGGAACCGGGTACTTCAGTCTCCCGGCAGTCACCGCAAATTCCGAACACTTCAAATTTGTGCTTCACGACCTGAAAATCGCCGGGCACGTCGGTTCCCGTCATCGGACAGAAACGGATCGGCAGCGTCTTCTGGCATTGAAGACAAATCATATGATGGTGATGATGTTCCTCTTCGCATCGCAGCTTGAACTTCACTCCGTCTTCGAACAGCACTTGTTCGACGACTTCCATATCCAGAAGCATACGAAGATTGCGGTACACGGTATCGAAGCTGAGGCCCGGATAAAGCTGCTGCATGTGCTCATAAACATCCTTGGGCGTCAAATAGCCGGATGTCTCGTCGAACAGCTTGACGAGCGTACGCCGCTGCTCCGTGATCCGCAGCCCTTTTTGGGACATTTGCCGCACAATTTCTTCAGTCGTTCCCACCAGGCTACCCTCCCGTATTGAGGATTTATCTTTTTTAACTATGCAGGAAAAAGGGGGGGTCCGTCAAATTATACGAACCATGTATTCATGACGACAACTAGAGCCGCAACGGAAACAACGGCAAGAACGAGCAGCCAGATGCCCTGGGTTTTCTTTTCCTGGAACAACCTCAATACGCCGAGACTTAAAGCTGATCCGATGAGCAGAATAAAAAGTGCGCCTACGATAAACAGCGCTGGAGATACTTCTGATATATCTACCAATTCCACGAAAGCTGCCTCCCTATGCGATAAACATTGCCTCGTAATAAGCTGAATAGACCGTTTTCTCTAGCATTATACCATTTACGTGCGGATAAACAATTCGTGTTCCGATGTCGACGGAGGCCTTCTGCGGAAACGCACCACCAGCTCGTCACCTTTCATCTGAGCCTTACCAGAGCGGGGGTATACCAAGCAAGGAAATCGGATCGCTTGGGACGAATCGTTCGGAAGTCCCGTAACTTTAAGGCGTTCTGAAGTGGCAAATAACTGCATACGCCGCATATCCGTATTGGGGGGGAGCCGGACAGTTACGCTGACAGACTTGGCATTCTTCACGGTTTCCATACGGATCCATTGTTTAGTGCTGGCCTTCTCAGTGCGGGCCTGGTCCTCGGGCTTTACCTTATTAAAAAAATCCTTAATATACTTACTCAGCCAGTCCGTATCGCTGCTTTTCTCCCACTGCTCGACCAGCTTCCATGGAAAATCGCGTGCCAGCATTCGCTTGATCTCGTCCCAGTCGGGCAGCGGACCGCCATCGAAAAACGAAGCCATTGTTCCGTCCCTCCAACCTGCGCGTTTCGTTTGTACTTCAACATATGCCCTTGCTTCGGGCTGTGCGAAAGGCAGAATGAAATCAACCGAAAAAAGCAAAGAAAAAACGCTCCGCGACATTCGCGAGGCGTTAGACATTCGATATTCAACCGGGTCATCCGCTGAAAAATGGGGTCTCATCCCCTTTTCCGGTACAAGAGCACAGGAGACCTTCTGCCCCCCGCCATATGCTGACATTGTGATTCACCATTACTGGCACAAGGAGGTTTGAACAATGGGTTATCCTGTTGCAGGTTATGGTTTCCACGGAACGGCCGCATTCGCTCTCGTTCTCTTCATCCTGCTGGTAATCATCCTTCGGGCCGGTTTCTGGTAAGATGAGCCCGCTGGTCTAAAAAACCTTGCCGACGCCGGCAAGGTTTTTTGGCTTATTTATTGATACGCGGCTTTCCCGCAGGTCTGACAGAAACGGCTGTCTGCCTCCAGCCTGCTGCCGCAGTTATGGCAAAGCTGCGGCCTCTGATGACGTGACGGCAGTTCTTCCGTCTCCTCTGTGTACAGATCCGCCGCGTGTATCGCGTCAGCGGCCTCTGCGGGCGGCTCCATGCCGATGGCGTCTGCTGCAGGAGCAACTGCTGGCTCTTCGCTGGCCGGAGGGGCTTCTTCCGTTCGAATCTGAGCCGGCTCCGGAAACTGATGACCGCAAGACGGACAGAATCGCACATCGTAAGTTACGCGCTCCCCGCAAACACAATCCTTCTCGTTGCGGAGCTCCTTAATGCGGTCGTCCAGCGCGTTAATCTCTTCATGTATGGCCGCGACTTCCTCGCATAGAGGAATGACTTTCGCCTCAGCCAACGACAAATCATGTGCCCGATACGCGCTGTACACGGCTTCGCCAATATCTGCGTATAATCTTTCAATTTCTTTGCGCTTACCTGATATTTGAGAATTGATTCGGGTGATTTCCACCGTTTGCTGCGCTTTTTCGGTCGCAGACGAGACCCCTTTACTGACGCTGTCGGTAATCTTCTTCAAAAAACTCATGACCATCGTCTCCTCTCTCTAACCTTTATTATCTCACAGGGGGACCTTTTAATCATGGTTCGCAAATCCCGAATCGGGGTTACGTTGACACTAAGGCTCCGAAGCTTATGAACATGATAGTACTTTACTACTAGTATGCCATCAATCTCATTCATATGCGATTCTTGTCCTTCGCAGGTGCCCGGCTCACACCGAGCATGTAGAGTGACAAGTAGACAATCAAGATCAATGTCCCGAACAACACCGTAAACACGGCGGAGCGAAGACTAATGCCTTCGAGGATGCCTGCCGCGAGCCGCAGCGGATTGAGAATATCCCAGCTGTTCAGCCGGATCACCCGTCCCAAGTAAATGCCGAATCCTCCGAGAAACGCGACGCTCAATACGAATAACCAACCTAAGACCGGATTCATATAAAAATTTACGATCTCGTGAAAATGCCGCATGGACAGATAGCCTAACAGCAGCCCGCACCATGAAAACAAAAAGAAAAGGACAAGATCGTACCAGATCAGCAATCCATCACGGTTGTATGCGGCATAATCCGGATTAAACACGAGAT
Source organism: Cohnella kolymensis (assembly GCF_000829465.1). GTDB lineage: Bacteria > Bacillota > Bacilli > Paenibacillales > Paenibacillaceae > Cohnella > Cohnella kolymensis. The sequence goes on from NZ_JXAL01000033.1 coordinate 83,474, forward strand.
GGATCAAGTCAGTCGTCAGGTAAGGGGCGTTCGGGTAAAGAAGGAGCCAGGCAATGCCGCAAAGTACAAGGCTCGCCGCCAATTCAGCGCCCTTGTTGAGCCGGGTCAGGATAATGGCGGCCATGGAGACCAGCAGCGGCAGCCAGGCCAGAAACAGATTCCAAAGTAAGAAAGTATACTGAACCCGATCTGCCGGCACAATGCGCACAACGATGAGAAGCGTGCACAATAAGGAAGTTCCGGTCAGAACATAAAAAAGCGGGTCCACGACGGGCTGCGAGAATTTAGAGATTTCAGGCTTGCGCATGCCGGAATGGGACAAACTATCCTTCCTTTCCAGGTTCGAACCGCTCTAAAAGAAGCTTACGCTGCGTTGTTAATTCGGCGATGCTGTTGTCTAATCGCACTTTTTCCTGCGTGAGGCGAGCTTTCAGCCCGCTGATCTCTTCCAGCCTTCGTTGTACAGACTCAAGAGAAGAACTGATTTTACCCTGCACGATCCAATCCGAGATCAGACCGTCGAAGAAAAAGTCCGCGAACACGAGCATACCGCTCATATTAACACCTGCCGCATTCGAATCCCAATTGATATCGCGCAGTTCTTTGTCAAGCTTTCGCAAGCCATGCTGTGCATCCTGAACATGCGCGGCGGCCTCGTCGATCCTGCCATGCTTCACGGCAGTAGCGATGAAACCCCCTCCGATCATGTCGTACGTTCCCCAATTCTGAGCGGATGTAAGTGTTTCTTCCGCTTTTGTCAGTGCTGCCTTTACTTCTTCAGCTGCATAAACCGCTTCAAGCAATTCCTTGGCGATCGCCCTCGTGGTGCCGATCTGGAGCGATAATTCCTCCAGCCTGTCACTGGTTTGACGATCATGCTCATTTATCCAGGATTCCTTGTCTGTAAGCAAACGCGCGTACTGGCTTTCCACATCGTTAACTTCAGACAATTGAGCGATTACAACGGTTTTCTCCCTGTGTATTGCGGCAAGTGCCGACTCAGCGGCATCGTATCGGAGTTTCGCTTCCGCGGCTTCACGCTCTTCCATCCGCAGCTTATCTTCGAGACGGCCGAACAGGTTCAGGAAAAATTGAGAGAACGATGCCGTCTTCAGCTTTTCTGCATCCGCCTCTTCCTTACGGAGCAAATCCAGCAATTCAGCCCTGCGACGGTTTTCATCTTCCAGATCAATGTTCAGATTCGACAGTCTGCGCTCCCATTTTTCCTTCAATTGAAGCTTTTCCCGGCATATTTGCAGTTGTTCGTTCCATTCCGCAATCACGCTCAACCCGATCCCCCGCTTCTTGATCCTTTTGTGAAACACTATCTTAAATACTGGTCAGCCGGCTAAAAGGTTGCAAATAAAAATGCAGGACACCTGCCGCGAAATCCACGCTGCGAATGTGCCTGCATTGAATAATAGAGGGTACCGAATCGATTAATACGCTCCCCGAATATGCTCATGCACCTGATCATCATAGAAGGATTTCAAGCGCTTCTGCTCCTCGGGGGTAAAGGAAGGCACATGCTGTGCCGCCAAGTTTTCCTCGACTTGACGTGTATTTTTGAACCCGGGAATAACGCAAGTAATCTCCGGAAAATCGAGAATCCAGCGCAGCGCTGCCCGTGTCATGTTTTCACGTCCTTCGCCGATCCATGCCAGCTCACGGGAAAGGGCGACACCCTTTTCGAACGGCAATCCTGCAAAGGTCTCACCTACATTGAACTGCTGACCTTCACGGTTGAAATTTCGATGATCCGCAGCATCAAATTGCGAGTTTTCCTCGAATTTTCCTGTCAGCAATCCGCTTGCAAGCGGAAGCCGTACAAGCAATCCTGCTCCGCGCTCATGCGCTTTAGGCAACAGTTCGGCAATCGGCTTCTGCCGGAAGATGTTAAAAATAATTTGAAGAGCGTCCACACCGGGCTGTTCCAGACAGAACAATCCTTCTTTGACCGATTCCACACTGACCCCGTAAGCGCGGATTTTTCCTTCGGCCTTCAGCTTATCCAGCACATCAAAAACGGAACCGTCTTTAAGGATTGATAAAGGAGGACAGTGAATCTGGTAGAGGTCGATTGTCTCGCGGTTTAACCTTTTCAGGCTCGCTTCGCACCATTCACGCACTTGTTTTTCTTTATACATCTCCGGATTGTGTATATCCCCGGCGCGGCAAAACTTCGTAGCTATGTAGATTTGGTCTTCTTTGCCCTTGGTCGCCTGAGCGAGCAGCCTCTCACTTTTGCCGTCCCCGTATACGTCTGCGGTATCGAAAAAATTGACTCCCTCATCCATGGCTTTGTCCAATGCGCGCAGAGATTCGCTTTCATCCGTCTGCCCCCATGAGCCGCCGATGGCCCAAGTACCGAAGCTGATTTCACTGACTTTCATCCCTGTTTTACCTAGCGGCCGGTATCTCATAGTCTCTCTCCTTTAGATTTAGCGTTCCAGCAAGAGATTTCCTATCAATTGTAACAAATAGAAAGATGTCTGCCAAAAAGGGAGGTGCATAGGCGCGTAAGTGCAATGTTTTTCATCGTTGTTCCGTCTGTTGAACGTTTTTCATCGAATTTTAATTCGTGCGCAAACAGCAAGATGCACCGCAGCACACGGCTGTGGTGCATCTTGACCGCATTCATGACCAAGGAATGCTTTTCTCCCATTGAGGAACTCGTCTTGCGGTGCTGACCAGCTGATCGTATTTGCGCACGTAATAACAAACTGTCTGAATATACGTGGCATGGGACCATGTAAGCGGGGCGACGGAAATCGGAGATCCGTGTTCCGGATGCACCTGCTCGGGCAAACTCCCGCCGGGCAGCGCAAATGAATTCAACCGCTCCAACGTTTGGCGGGGCTCTGCCAGGTCCTCCGCCGTCAGGGCCTTTTCGATCTGGTAATTAGCGAGCCATAACGTGCAAATAATCCAAGGATTGCCCGGTACCCTCTCGACATCGTCGGATTGCCGGAAATAATAGTCGCTCGCGTATCGGGCGATCCCGCCGATGCCCGTCTGCACGCGGAGCTTCTCCGAGATCGCCTGCATCGTTCCGGCCACACGCTCATCTTCCGCAGCGAGCACACCGAATTCGAACAAGCCGAACAGACTGCTCTCCACCGTCATATCTTTCACCCATTGGCCGTCCTGCCAAATCAAGCCGCGAGCGAACCTTCCGGCACTTTCCTCCCACAGGTGGGTGACAATCCCCTCTTTAATCCGCTCCGCGGCTGTGCGGTATTCATCGCTTCGCTCATAATCTCCGAACAGATCGGCAAAGTATGACGCCCCATCAAACCGGCGTATACGGAAGAGGAGGTGTACGTCCATATTCCGTACCTTTCTTCCCACAAGTCATAGCTTGGCAGCGGCAGACCGAGAGCAGGTTCGATATAATCGCACAGGAAGGAAGCGGATTTGCGCACAAGTGAGCTGTACAGCGCTTGCGGCAGCTCGATCTCACCGTGCCGCTCGTAATCTTTCCAGAGCGCATATAGAACGAGCGCGGTTTCATCCTCTTGGATCGGCAGTCTGGGGACGCCGTTCACGACATAGGGGTGCCAGCTGGAGCCCACCGTTCCATCAGGATTGTATTTATGGTGCAGATAACCGCCGGGCGCCAGATTGCGTGCGCAAAAGTGAAAGAACGGCGCAATCGTTCCGTGAAAGCCGGCCAGCGACATGGCATCTGCGATGAGCGCTCCGTCGCGGGGCCACATGTAACTGTAGTGATCCCGGTTATATTGCAGAATATCGCTGTCATTGGCAGCCAGAATGGCGCCTCGCTCGTCGATCTGCGTCCTGACTATGAGCAGGCTGTGCTTGAATTGATCGACGACCTCCGCCGGCAAATCCGCAAACCGGCTGCCGACGCGCGATAACCAATGGTTCCAGTAGATGACCACCCGGCTGAGCAGCATTTCCGGATGGCTGTCCCGTACGTATTGATCGAGCCTCTTGACTTCCTCAATGTCGGAGCCGACCGACATCCAGTAGTAAATGCTTTTGTCATTGCCGGGGGGCACGACGGTGCGAAAGCTGATCGTGCTGTCAACCGAACCCTGCGAGATGGCGTTGCCCATCAGCTCCCCGTCCTCGGCGTCGCGCCATGTTCCTTCCGCCGAGTGGAATCGTTTAATTCCTGTTGAGTACTGATAGATGCCGCCTTCTTCAGACTGTCCGTTAAACATGAAATAGGACGAGCGTTTGTAATGGAATATCGTACGATTGTCCGGGTAGAAGGCTGCGGTATCTCCGACCTCGTTGCCGTCGATCATCAGGTCATGGTGGAAAAACACCCTGATATCTTTGGGTGAATCTCCCAAATTCCGGACCACGACACGCTTCAGGTAAATGCACTCCCGCTGGTGAAGCCCGTCGTTAAGATACAGTTCTATGCCGAGCCGGTCATTCCGTGCGATCACGTTCGTGACCAGCGATTCCGGGATGTAGCCAAGCGTCATCGACCACTCCGGATCGTCCAGCCAAGAGAAAGCTCCGTCACACCAGACCCCGAAGCGGCACATGTTTCCTCCGACATGATTTAACTGGCCTACAAAGGGGAAATACAAATCTCGGATAAAGCAGTGATTGTCCAGATTGAGAAGCATTTTTCCGTTTCCGATCACCAGATGTCTCGCCATGTACGTCTCTCCTCTCTTAGCTGACAATCTCCCTATATAGCTGCTGGTATTGACGTGCCGACGACTCCCAGCCGTAATCCTTCTTAGCCCCGTTCGCTATTATTTTCCGCCAAGCCTCGTCATTTTCATAAAAGGAAAGCGCTCTTCGCACGGTAAACAGCAGATCGTGCGCAGTGGCCGGCACAAAGCTGAAACCGTTCCCTGTTCCGGTATATTCGTTGTACGAGTCTACGGTGTCTCGCAATCCGCCGGTTTCCCTGACGACCGGCACCGTCCGGTAACGAAGGGCAATCATTTGGCTTAAACCGCACGGCTCGAACCGCGACGGCATCAGGTAGATGTCTGAGGCGGCATAAATGCGGCGAGCCAGGCTTTCGTTGAAGCCGAACCAGATCGCCATCTTCTCGCGGTTATTCATGCAGGTGTCATGAAGCATCGCTTCAATCGCTTGATCGCCGGCGCCGAGGACGACAAGCTGCAGGTTTTCCTGCATTAAGCTGTAAAGCGCTTCTGCAAGAATATCGAAGCCTTTCTGGCCTGTCAGTCTGGAAACGATGCCGATCATGGGTACCGAACCGTTAAGCGGCAAGCCGAGTTCCTCTTGCAGCGCGATTTTGTTCAAGCGCTTCTTGGTTAATGAGTTACGGTATGCGGCGGCTAGATGAGGATCTTTCATCGGGTCATACACATCCGTGTCGATTCCGTTCAATATGCCCCGGAGATCCCCCGAGCGTTGGCGGATGACTCCATCCAGCTTCTCGCCGAAAGCCTCGGTCTGAATTTCTTGCGCATATGTCGGACTAACTGTGGTGAGCTTGTCCGCAAACAGAAGTCCCGCCTTCATGCAGCTTCCTGCTCCGTAGAAATCCAGACTGTCCTGGGTAAAGGAGTTGTCCCCCGTTGCCAGCAAATCTTGCAGCACCTCGCGTGAGAACACACCCTGATACTGCAGATTATGAATCGTAAATACGGTACGTATATGCGTGTACCCGGCGCGATGCTTATATTTCGTTCGGAGAAGGAAGGGGATGAGTCCGGTCTGCCAATCATGGCAATGGATAATATCCGGCATCTCTTCCAGCTTGTCCAATGCTTCAAGTACCGCAAAGCTGAAGAACGCAAACCTCTCCGCTTCGTCGCCGTAGCCGTACAGATATCCGCGTTTAAAGTAAAATTCATTGTCGATGAGCACGTAGCGGATGCCGTCCTGCCAGAATTCTTCAATGCCGCAATACTGTGTGCGCCAGCCAAGCTGCACTTCCGTTTCGGCGATTTTGACGGCCCGGGCCAGAATATCCTCCGGTATTTCGCCGTATTTCGGAAGAACAACGGTTACTTCCACGCCTTTTCTGGAAAGCGCCTTCGGCAGGGCGCCGACAACGTCGGCTAACCCTCCCGTCTTGATGATCGGCATGGCTTCCGACGCTGCAAACAACACCTTCATAAGGCCACCCTTTTCTGATTATATGATTTTACGTTTCACGGCTAAGAACGGCATATCCGGTGAACCCATGAGCTGCTGCATCGGGCGGATTTCCACTTCCTTGTCCAGTATGCAATTGTCCAGGCTCCCGTTCTCGCGTATGATTCCATTCTGCATGACAATGCTGTTGCGGACGACTGCCCCTCTAGCCACTTTCACACCGCGGAAAAGGAGGCTGTTGTGAACCGTTCCCTCTATGTCACAGCCGTTAGCCACGAGCGAATTCGTGACATCTGCGCCGGTACGGTAATGCGTAGGCGGTTCATCCTTCACTTTCGTCAAGATCGTCCCGGGTTGGAAGAACAGCTCCCGCCATATGCGGGGCTGCAGCAGTTCCATACTATGACGGTAGTAAGCCGCGATATTGTTCACGACGCCAAGTACGCCTTCATGCATATATGCATTGACATGGAGTTGGTCGAGTCGGGGCAGGATGGCGTGCCGGACCAGATGATCCCGGCCTTGCGCGAGGGAAGTCTCCACCAGATCAAGCAGGATCTCCTTGCTGAGAATGTACATCTCCATCGATACGATGTCGCTTGCCAGCCGGCCGAAATGATGCTGCATTTCCACAATTCGCCCTGCTGCATTCAAGCGCACTCTGCGCGCCAATCCGGGAACTTCATCAGTTGTTTCTTTACAAATGAGCGTGATATCGGCGCCGGTATCCCGATGGTGTTGGAGCGCTTTGGCGAAATCCACATTCGCCACCATATGGCTCCGGGAAATGACGACGTAATCCAGCGGACTGTGGGCGAAATAATCGCGATTTCTATAAAAATGGTACAGGTCTCCTTTACCGAAGTCCGTCTGATCCTCCAGCGCGGGCGGGAGCACGAACAAACCGCTTTTTTTGCGATGCAGATCCCAGTTGCTGCCGGAACCGAGATGATCCATAAGCGAACGAAACTTCGTATGCGCAAACACCGCAACATTCGGGATACCTGAATTAACCATAGAAGAAAGGACGAAATCGATCAGCCTGTAACGACCGCCGAAAGGTACCGTCGCGAGACAGCGGTTCGATGTCAGAGAACCCATCTCATCCGCTTCATGAATCAAGTTAATGACACCGATCATAGGCAGCTTCATACGGGCTCCACCTCCTGAATCTCAGCTTGCGACTCGACGGTTTCGCCGCTGCCGACAACTGCAATTTCCACGGAATCGATGCTGCCCACTTGACAGCCTTCACCGACCCTGGCACCTTCTCCGACAATTGCGCGAATGACCCGAGCACCGCGGCCGATTTCGGCTCCGGGCATAAGGATGGAATCTTCTATGACGCTTCCCTCGCCGACTCTCGCACCGTAAAAAAGCACCGAACGATTCACATCCCCCTCGACGACACAGCCTTCATTGATAAGAGAATTTTGCACCTTCGCATGGGGGGCGACATATTGAGCGGGCTGATTCGGATTGACCGAGAGGATTCTCCAGGAACGATCGTTCAGTTCAAGCGCAGGCCGGGTTTCCAGTAAATCCATGTTGGCTTCCCACAGGCTGTCGATCGTTCCGACATCCTTCCAGTAGCCGTCGAAACGATAGGAAAACAGGCGGGCGTCTTCCTGGAGCAGCGTGGGCACGATGTCTTTGCCGAAATCGTTGGAAGAATGCGCGTTCGCTTCGTCCCGGATCAAGGCATCCTTCAATACAGACCATGTAAACACATACACGCCCATTGAAGCGAGATTGCTGTTCGGTTTTTTGGGTTTCTCGGCGAATTCGGTAATACGCTCGTTCTCGTCGACGCTAAGGATGCCGAAACGGCTCGCTTCCGCCCATGGTACGCTGATCACGGCGATCGTCGCATCCGCATTGTTTTTTTTATGGGATTCCAGCAGCAATTCGTAGTTCATCTTATATATGTGATCGCCGGATATGATGAGGACATACTCAGGATCATAGCGCTCGATAAAGCCCATATTCTGATAAATGGCGTTCGCCGTTCCCTTGTACCATACGCCGCCCTTCTTGCGTACATAAGGAGGCAGCACGTGCATGCCCCCATCCCTGCGATCCAACCCCCAAGGGCTGCCGATGCCCAAATACTGATTCAGCACCAAAGGCTGATATTGCGTAAGCACTCCGACAGTGTCGATCCCGGAATGTACGCAGTTGCTTAACGTGAAATCTATTATGCGGTATTTACCGCCGAAATGAACGGCCGGTTTGGCCACATCTTTCGTCAAGACACCAAGCCGGCGGCCCTCCCCGCCGGCGAGCAGCATGGCAATACAGTCGGTCTTGCCCATGAGCTTCTCTCCTCCTCAATTAGGCGCTGAGTACGGGTTCTGCATCCGTCTGTGCAAGCGTCTGCAACTCTGACTTCCATAGCTGAAAGGACAAAGCGGGAACAGGAATTTCTATGCTGTAAGGCTTGCCATGCATCGGAATTTGCTCGGCTGTCACTTCCTCGGGAAATGGCGTTCCCGATCCGCCGTAATCGGCTTCATCGCTGTTAATCGTCAGCCGATAGCGTCCGGAGACAGGGACTCCGATCCTGTATGTGCGGTAGTTGTCACGCGAAAAATTACAAACGATAACGAGTGGAGATTTGGAAGCTTCACCGGTGCGCACGAAAGAGATGATGGATTGCTCCGAGTTGTTGACGTCAATCCATTCGAAACCGCCGGGATCGTGGTCTTTCTCCCACAACTGGCCATTGTCCAAATAGACCGAATTTAATGAACGGACATAACTCTTCATACTGTCGTGCAGCGGGTACTTCAGCAAATCCCAATCGAGGCCCGTATAATCCTTCCACTCGTCGAATTGACCGAATTCACCGCCCATAAACAGCAGCTTCTTGCCCGGATGAGTCATCCAATAGCCATAAAACAAGCGCAGGTTGGCAAACTTCTCCGGATAAGAACCTGGCATTTTGTTTAGAAGGGAACGTTTGCCGTGCACGACTTCGTCATGGGATAAAGGTAATACATAATTCTCGGAAAAAGCGTACAGGAGCGAAAATGTGACAAGAGAGTGGCGTGACTTTCTTTCGGATGGATCTGTCTCCATGTAACGGAGCATGTCGTTCATCCAGCCCATATTCCACTTGTAATTGAATCCGAGTCCGCCCAGGTAGGTCGGCGACGTGACGGCAGGGTGAGAGGAAGAGTCTTCCGCCATCATGAGGCTGTTCGGATGGTAGCGAAATACGGTTTCGTTCAATTTTCTTAAAAAAGCCAACGCTTCGAGGTGCCCGGTTCCGCCATATCGGTTAACTGTCTTCATAAGCTCAGGTTTATCGAAATGCAGATCGATCATGCTGGCCACCGCGTCTACTCTCAGTCCATCGATGTGATAAATATCCAGCCAGAAGAGAGCGTTGGATAGAAGGAAGCTTTGCACCTCGGGCTTGCCGAAATCAAAAGCAAGCGTTCCCCAAAGCGGCTTTTCCGCCCGCCTGTAATCCGAATCCTCATACAAAGCGGTTCCATCGAATAACCTCAAGCCATGGTCGTCTTTGCAAAAGTGTCCGGGTACCCAGTCGAGCAGCACGCCGACTCCTCTCCGGTGGCAGCAGTCGATCAGTTTCTTGAGCCCTTCCGGAGGTCCGTATCGGCTGGTGGCAGCGTAGTATCCGGTTGCCTGATATCCCCAGGAGCGATCAAGCGGATGCTCGGTGACCGGCAGCAATTCAATATGCGTATACCCCATGGAAGACACATAGTCGACCAGCTCTTCAGCCAGCTCCGCGTAGGTGCGGAACTGCTCGGGAGCGTCCATGCGCCATGACGCGAGATGGACTTCGTAGATCAGCATCGGCCTGTTGTAAGGAGCGCTGTTTCTTTGTTGTTCCATCCACTCGGCGTCCTGCCATGCGTAATTATCGAGTGTGCTGACAATAGATGCGGTACGCGGACGCAATTCGCCGGTAAACCCGAAAGGATCGGTTTTCAGCTGCGAGGAGCCGTCGGCATTTACCAGCTTATATTTGTAACGTGTACCCGGCGCCAAGCCGGGAACGAAGCCGCACCAGACGCCCGTTGTTCCCACCTTTTCCAGCGGCGCTTCGTGATCCGGATCGGTCCAATCGTTGAAATCACCGACGACGGATACGGCTTGGGCGTTCGGTGCCCACACGGCGAAGCGGACACCTTTGCGGCGCTTGAATTTCACCGGATGGGCACCGAATGTGTGATAAGCCCGGAATAATTGTCCGCTATTGAATAAGTACAGGTCCTCTGATGAAATCAGTGCCGCCTGAGCTTGCATTTAAATCCGTCACCTCCTGTACGATTCAGAATAAAATAATCCTTCTTAATGCGGTTAATTATTTACCATATATACCAATAATTAACATACAATCGAACTAATTATAACGAAAAAATGAAAGATTTTCATCTCATTTTCAACAACATTGTGAAAAAAAGGTGTCGGTTTTCAAACCCCGACCTTTCTTTAATAAACCGGGAGGATTAGCCTGTACTGATGTCTATCTAACCAGATCCGCATAAATTTAATCTCTCAACTTATGGAAACTTAAGAAATACGACCCATTTACCATTTTTCATCCATAAGCCGACATTTTTCACAGTGCTTCACACCCCGCAAAATACAAAAAAATGCCGCAAGCCAGTTCGGCTGCGGCAGTTTTGATATCGAGCTTTTGTCGATTACCTCACACTCGATTCCGGTCATTTCAACGAAGTGAAACGCCTCTTTTCATATCTCTCCTGCGCTTGTCTCAATCGCCGACGGACAACCTTTCATAAAATAAATTAATCTTTAAACAGGAGGTGTATTAAGTTGAGCAAAGACCGGGACAAGGAAGTCAAGATTAGTTATTGGGGCGGTTTCTGGGGGGACTACCCCGTTTGGGATGAACGTCGTTGTGGGGGATACCGCACAAGAGGCTATCGCTACCAGACTAGAGGCGGACGCAGCAGAGGCCGCTCTGAAGGACGCAGCAGAGGCCGCTCTGAAGGACGCTCCGGCGGCCGCAGCAGAGGTCGCAGCAGAGGCCGCAGTAGAGGTCGCAGCGGAGGCTACTGATAATTAACAAATTTTCAGCTCAAAAGGTATTGAAGTTTCCCGTATGCGCGGCTGCATTCGGGCTTTTTCTTTGTCGCGGCTAAATCCCGCCCCAGTACACTTCGGTCTCGTAGTCGAAGAACACTTTCCCGTCTTGTTCATTGCGGTCAAACAGTTTTCGTAACTCAGACATCATCGGTATGTAGTTCTGGTGCCCGGCTTGCGGACTGTAAGAAGAAGACAGCAGCCGTCCTTTTAAGCCGTCATAGTCAAAGATCTGGCGATTGCTGAATCGGGCAGCCTGGAATGAGCCATGTTGGAAAAAAGCCGTGAGATGATCCTGTGAAATGTTCCGGTGATTGACTGCCGCGTAATCTGTGCCGTATGTATGCAGCAGCTTTTCGTATTCAGTCAAGAAAGGAGTGCCGACCGTCAGTCGTGAGTTCCAGACGAGGACAACTTTTCCGCCGGCTCTGAGTATTCGGCGAAATTCTGTTTGAGCGGCTGCAAGATCAAACCAATGAAAGGCTTGCGCACAGACAATAAAATCAACGGAGCCGTCCGGCAGCCCCGTCATCTCAGCAGAGCCGGCAGCAGCGCGAAAGTTCGGGTCGCCTTGCAGCATCTGCTCCGCGTACTCCCTCATTGCCTCATTCGGTTCCACTGCGGTCACATGACTGCAACGCTCCAACAGCAGCTTCGTAAAAATACCTGTTCCCGCACCGATATCCGCGATCTCGGAATGGGAGGCAAAGCCTACAGTTTCATACAGATAGTCTATCGCTTCCTTCGGATAGCCCGGCCGGTATTTCACATAATGATCGACTCGATCGGTAAACCGTTCTTTACTGTTCACTGGCTCGTTCCCCTCATCAGTTAATCGTTATTGGGCGTTCCATTTGGAGAAATCTCCGGCGGCGTCTCGGGCGGAACCTCCGGCGTGACATTTGGTTCAACCTCAGGCGTTACTTGCGGATTTACTTCCTGTGTTGTTTCCGGCTTCACTTCCGGCGGACTGTCCGGCTTGATTTCCGGCGGACTGTCCGGCTTGATTTCAGGCTGTTTATCAGACATTAGGAACACCTCCTGCTTCTATTTACACTTCTAAAAAATACTCCAATCGAACTCGGAAGACAACCTTTCTAACAGGTGAACGCCCGCGACACTGTTGCCTTTGCGGTTAAGGGCCGGACCGACCACACCGATCCCGTACCGTCCGGGCACTATCGTCATGATTCCGCCGGACACGCCGCTTTTGGCCGGAAGTCCCACTTCGATTGCAAATTCACCGGACGCGTTGTACATCCCGCAAGTGATCATGAAAGTTTTGGCAATTTGTACAAAACGGCGGGGTATGAGCGATTCCCCGGAAATAGGGTCTACGCCGCCCGACGCCAGAAGCACAGCCATTCGCGCCAAATCCGCACACGTAACCTCTACCGCGCAATGATGAAAATACACGTCGAGCACATCTTCCACGTCGTCCATTAACACGCCGTTTTCCTTAAGAAAATAAGCTAATGACCGGTTTCGATGCCCTGTATCCGACTCCGAACGGTACACCGCGTGATTGTAATCCAAACTGTCGTTGCCTGCTATCCGTCTGAAGAAATCGAGTACGCGGGCTTTTTTGTCGTTCGGACCGTCTCCCGCAATCAAGGAAGAAACAACGATCGCCCCGGCGTTGATGAACGGGTTGAACGGTATGCCCGGCTCGACCAGCTCCAGCTTGAGCATGGAATTGAAATTATCCCCCGAAGGCTCTTTGCCGACTTTAGAAAAGACCGCATCCTCCCCTCGATCCATGAGCGCCATTATAAGCGTAAATACCTTGGAAATGCTCTGCATGGTGAACAACGTGCCGCAATTCCCCGCCGAGACGGAGTCACCTTCGATACTCGTGATGTGAATACCCAATGCCTCGTGCGGCGAGTGAGACAGCTCCGGTATGTAAGCGGCGACCTGCCCATGGTGCGCAAGCTTTTTGCTTTCTTCGACCCAGTCGGCAAGTACTGCTTTAAGATGATCCATTTCCGTAATAGGCAAGTTGTTCCTTCCTCCTGCGTCCGTAGTCAGATCCCGTCATTATTGTTTACCAAAGCCCATATGATGAGTTGCGTTCGGATATAGCGGCGTGGCAGCAAAACCGAGAGAACGATAAAACAGATCAGCGACCAGATTATCCGTGTTAAGCACGATTACCCGATAGTGTTCTGTGCTTCCTGAATGACTGCTTGCATCAAGCTTCTGCCGATTCCATGCCTTCTGAATTTCTTTGACACATAAAGTCTCCGTACACGGCCGACATGCTTACCTTCAACATAAGGATCAATATTTAAGCCGCATATTCCAATGATTCGTTCATTGATCACTGCCGCAAAAAGCGCCTCACCCTCATTGGAAAAAGTATTTCTCCCGCTCGCAAACTCTTCGAATAACCGTTTAATATGACGATGTCCCTCGCTTAAGCTCTCTTCCAACAGATGCGATATGTCCGAATGATCTAAGCTGACCTTATCAATATAAAACTCATCCATTAGTCGTTACCGATCGTGATCGTAAGTTGTCAAAGATCATTGCCATCTCAAGGGAAGAGTCGGCGCTGCCGGCATTGTCCTCTACACACCACCATGCTGACAGAATCGAGTGGCAAAAAGCCCAGGAAAGAATTCTGTCTTTTCGCAGCTGAAGCTCATTCGCAAAAATATCAACCCGGCGTTCGGTGATACGCGATTTATCAGAGTCAGGCAAGTTATTCAGTAAGAAGGAGATCACCTCATATTCTCTCTCCCCTATCAAGCCCTTGGGATCGATCGCCAACCATGGCTCCCTCTCTGCCGATAGAATATTTTCGTGATGCAAGTCGCCATGCAGCAAGTGGGGGTCTTTCATCGTTGAAATAAGCTCGGGAAAATAAAGTTCAGCTTTTCTCACCAGGCGCTCCGGTAAAGGACCCGTGCCGCCGTCGAAGCGTTGTCGCAGATTGAGAAGCCCCTGAGACCATTGCTGAATAGTCGGAAATACCCCAAAGTGAGATGTCGAGGCCGGTTTATGTAATTTTTTCATTACGCCCGCTGCGATTCGCGTCGCCTCTTCATCATTATGTATGGTCTTCAACGTTTCGCCGGGATTCAATCGCTCAAGCAGCATAATGCCCCGATCAGAATCATAGTCCATCAGTTCTGCAATCCCGCTGCCTCTGTACGCAATGAGCGCTTCCTTCTCCGTAATAAACTCCTTGCCGGGAACGCACAGTTTTAATACAGCCTGCCGGCCATCTTGTAGTATTACCGGCGCCGCAAAATTAAAGGATAGCGGAAAAGGCTCCATCACTTTAAGAGACCATTTCCACTCGCAATACCAGATCAGTTCGTCGAAGTTTGCCAGCCACTGTTCTCCGGCGTCCTGATGAACGCCTTTAATCGTATTTATAAATTTATCCGGTAAACGCATGCTCATCCTCCGAATACGGTATATGCGAGCCAGCCGATCACACTATACACGGGAATACTCGTTGCGAAGGCCAATAGTCGCTTGGATTTCTTAATACATAGTGCAGAGGCGATATAGCACAAGGGAAATACCAGCCCCCAGACCATGAACTTAGGCGTGGCCGCAAGATACAGGGACATCGGAATAATTAAAAAAGCGGCAACGAATAACGACAGGGAGCTTTTGCACAGAATCCCTGCAGCAGAGCAAATAATCGAAGCGATCATCAAAGGCCAGAAAAACAGTGTTATGACAAATGCGATCATCATTAGCCCCCTGCGCATGCCATTTATCGCGTTATTTTGTGCTGATCGTATCGACTTCCAACCGGGAGAACCAGAACGTCGGATCTTCTTGACCAGGCTCAAGAATAAGGATGCGTTACCTATTCTCGTCGATCTCAACGATTGTTCCCAGCAGAGGTTCTCCAAGCTTTAGGATGTCATAGCTAACCATTCCCGGGTCAATGATCTTTTGAAGCCTCGTCTTTGCAGCAGCCTCGCTAGTATCAGGTATTGTTATTTAAATCTTATTCCCTATCACGTCAATGCCGGAGGAATATATATTGAGCTCTTCATGGAGATTCTGATCAAGCAGCAGCTGCTGTGCCGCTTCCAATTGTTGAATAGTATATTTTACATTCATTAGCTTATATGAACCCGGCACGAACAGTTCGGCAATTTCGGCTTCGATCCGTTCGTTCAGGGCCACAACGTTTACGTAAAGCAGACCGTCTTGCAAGTAAATATCGCCATTCGGAATATTCTTGGCTGCAAGATAGCTTCTCATTTCTCCAGGTTGACTGGGGCGTCTCGAATCGAGATGCGGCTTGCTTTCCAACTCAGCTCCTTGCTTGTCTGGTGATGCTCCACAGCCGCCAAGAATAACCGCTGCAAGAAGGATCGTCAGCCAACGCCATGTCCTATCATTCATTCCTTCACAACTCCTTTCCTCACATGTTCAAACGAATGACACGCCTGACAAGTTGCGGACCTTGGCTGCAATGTATAATTGCTCCTGTCCGTCCACAAACTACCGTCAGCGCGCAAACCGAAGGGGGAATTGAAATGAGTGATACCGATCAGACGATGGATGAGCTCATGGGTGGACCGGGAAGTCCCAGGCCGGATGTATCGTCCCGACGCGACCCGGAGAAGCTGAAAGAGCCGCAGAATGAAGACGCTCCGCCCTTCGCGTCTATACCGCCCTTTGACCCGGGACAGAGCAAGTAACCGAAGCAGACTGCGCAGTCCCGAAATCAAAAGATTGCAAAGCGACCCACGGTTCTCGTGGGTTATTTTATTACCATACTTTTTATCGTTGTGAGAGAACGCGAAAAAACCATGAGAGACCAGACGCAGTCTCTCACGGCAAGCATCGAACAGCCACCATACGCCCAAAATGTCCGTAAAAACCGAGCGCGCTCACCCAACACACCCTTGATGCGGACAAAATGGGCGTATCAGCACATTAAAATCCGTTATGCTGCAGCAGATTGGTTTGTAACAGTTGAACGCTCCTTAATCCAACTTAGGCGGGAAACGATGCTTGGTTGCTTGCTCAAACCCATAAGCAATCTTGATCAATGTCGGTTCGCTGTATTCGGTGCCAACGAACGTTATGCCTTGGGGCCCTTTTGACGTGCGGCCATCCTCCGAAATGACACCGGTTGCGGCATAACCTCCAGGTACTGTGATTACCGGGTAACCGGCTCTCGCCGCAAGATCAGCGCCTTCCTCATTTCCAAGAAACAACAATGCGTCCAGTTGATGCGCTTGAAGAACGTGATCTATACCCTGGCTGCGAGATATCTCGATATTTTTCGTTTTACTGTCCAGATACTCTTGTTCAGTTAATGTTCCGCTTGTTTCCTCAGAACGAATCAATATGTCCTGACCGTACTTCAAGGCTCTTTCGGCGTATCTTTCATTAAACGCAATAACATCCGCCAATGAATGAACGGGCACGGCTTCAGGCAGCCCGGCTAAATAGTCGTTCAGATTTTTCTTGAATTCATATCGCAAAACCTCCCAATCCCATTCCGTATTTTCGCAGAAGGGAAGCTGCACGGGATCGACGATCGTAGCACCTTTCTCTTTCAGAGTTCGTATAGCTTCTTCAACTATGGCGAGCCTGGCCTCATCCAAATCTTTATAATAAAATCTCGGAATTCCAATTCTTGCCTGCTGTAAAAAACTTGCATCTAAAAATTGCGAGTAATCGCGATAAGAACGACCCACACTTGATAATGTCGCAGGATCACGCTCATCCACACCGGTTAATGCGCCTAAAATAATCGCTGCGTCTGCGACTGTTCTCGCCATCGGTCCCGCAGAATCTTGACTATGAGTTATGGGAATAATGCCTGATCGACTGACCAACCCAATAGTAGGCTTGATGCCCACAAGAAAGTTCTGGCTGGCCGGGCTGATGATGGATCCCGATGTTTCCGTCCCGATCGCAGCGACTGCCAAGTTGGCGGCGATCGAAGCGCCGGATCCGGAGCTGGAGCCGCCGATGAACAGCTCTCCCGGGCCGTATGGATTTAGAACAAGTCCGCCTCTTGAGCTATACCCCGACCACATTGTGCTCGACATGTAATTGGCCCATTCCGTCATGTTCGCCTTACCGAGTAAAACGGCACCTGCCGCCCGGAGCTGTGCAGCAACAAAAGAGTCCTCCGGAGCAATCGATTCCGCCAAGGCCAGGGAGCCGGCGCTCGTATGCATTTTGTCATGCGTGTCGATATTGTCCTTCAGAAGAATAGGAATGCCATGAAGCGGGCCGCGGCTGCCTTTCGCTTGCCGTTCCTCATCCAAGCTTCTTGCCATTTCAATTGCATCCGGATTGATCTCCAGCACAGAGTTGATCTTCCGATCATATTTGCGAATCCTCTGTAAGCAGGCTTGGACTAAATCTTCCGAGCTCACAATTCCCTCTTGCATAGCCGTCTGCAGCGCTGAAATATCCTTTTCTACTATCCATTCCTCAATTTCTAACGGTTTTTCTATCATTATTTGTCTCCCCATCCGAACTCTGATCTCCGCCTAAATAAGTTTGCCACATAAATAGCTCACGGTAGAATTCAAGCAGCTCCGTTTCCTTTTCCCTGATGATGGAGGAAAGCTCCTCAATCCGAGCTGAAGCTTCTTGCACATCTTCATTATTCAGCGTCGACTCTTCTATTCCTGCTTCAACACTGTCCTCGAGGGTCTGTGTGTCTTCTATGTACAAGTCGTCCGATTGACAGCCGAAATGCTCATTCGCCCATCGGTCGGCGGCCCTCAAGCCCTCCTTCCGATAAAGGTTTGTGAATGCTGTGAATATAGCGTTTATCGTTTGACGCCGTTCAAAGCTTAGCACACCGAGTCCATTCTTGGCGTACGATACAGCGAGCATGAGCTGAAAATCATTCAATTTGCCGCGTGCTTTCTCGACCCTTTCAATCTCGCCTATAAAAACCGGGTATACGGATTGGAACAATTCGATCTCCGTCATCATTTCTTCAACGGTTATGAGGGATGGATTTTGCACCTCGCCACTTCCTTTTTAATAAATTACTGAGCGCGAGCAATCGCTTCCACCGCGCTGAAAAAAAGGTCGACAGCGTTACACTGTCGACATCGCACCTTTTATGGGTTGGTTCTGCTCCATGCATTCCCGGTAATCGAATTCGTCGATTTTGCCGGCTGTCATCAGATAGTAGATGCCTGCGTCTCTATGCTGCGAAGTCTGTCTCGCTATACGGTTATTGCGCTGCAGGATTTCAGGATATCTGGCGGGGTAATCATAGTGAATCAAGTGGTTGGCCGCTGTCACATCCAGCCCCGTATTGACCGCGTCCGTGAGAAGCAGAGCAGTGGATTCCGGCACCTTGTTGAAACGGTCGATCATCTGATTGGCTTCATGGATGGACAGCTGTGTGCTGATCATGAGGACGCCTTTCAATTCCTCGTCCTTCGTAAGCTCCTCTAACAGTTGGGAGACCACAGCATTCGATTTCGAGATGACAATCGCTTTTTCCCTGGCCTCGCGTACCTGCTTGATAATCGATTTCAGCATGTTCAACTTCTGCGGATTCTGGTTGCAAAGCATAGCCATTTTATCTTTTATAGCCATCACTTGCTTTTTCTCTTGTATGGAGGAAGCCCGGCTGTTTCGCTCAGAGGCCGTAAAGTATTCGTACATCAGTTTCAAATATTCGGTTTCATATTCAGGTTCCAAAGCTACGACGATCGGGTTTTCGGTAACATTCATACTATGCAACCTTCCTTTCCTACGTTCGTTTATTTATGATACCCATTCTCCAACTCAAACGGCAAGGTTTTATGATTGGGAATGTCGTATATAAGAAATTTCTAATCGGTTTTGCTGGTTGGCAAACAATGCCTGCGGGTAATTTTTGGTCTAAGGAAGATCTCGTTAAAGGAGGTTTTTTCATTGATTTATACTCATGAACATTTGTTATTAACGGATGATGAGCAGACGGTCGTTCATATAGGTTGGGAAGCGGCATCGGAAAAACCGGATCAAGATATTCCGGGCGGCACTAACTCCATAGATGTTACGTACTTCGCTGACGCAAAGGTTGTTGGAGATTAATGTAATCGTTTTATGTACACCACGTTTTTCCAATATTGTTCCTAAGAAGATCATCTTTATACCAAAAAGACTGCCGATTGGCAGTCTTTGTTGTGTGCTTTAAAATTGATTGCGGCTTAGGTTATCGGTTTTAAGTTGATCGCGGACGAGCGGCAGACTTACGTTAACGGTCGTTCCCCCGCTCTCCCTGTTCGTGAATGAAATCGTTCCGTTATGAGCCTCAATGATTTTGTAGCACATCATCAGCCCAAGCCCGGTACCTTTCTCCTTGGTCGTATAGAAAGGCTCTCCCAAGCGGGGAATCCGATCTTCGGGTATCCCGACACCTTGGTCGGAAATGCGAATGATGATCTCATCATGCCAGGAAGCCGTCAGCTCGACAGTTAGAATACCGCCTTGAGGCATCGCTTCCATTCCGTTTTTGATGATATTGATGAACACTTGCTTAAGCTCGGTTTCCGAACAATGCACCGGCATCTCAGCCGCGTCGAAAATAGTCAGATATTCGACTTTTTGCAGAAGCGCCTGCGGCTCCAGCAGGATCAGAACATCGACGAGCATTTGCCTGAGATTTTTTCTTTGAAAATGGCTGACTTGAGGTTTCGCAATAATGAGCAACTCACCCAGAATGTTATTGATGCGGTCCAGCTCCGAGAGCATAAGATCGTAGAAGCTGTCCTTTTCCCGGTGCCCGCCGCGAAGCAGCTGAAGAAAGCCGCGCAGCGATGTGAGCGGATTGCGGATCTCATGAGCCAGCCCTGCCGCCAGATGGCCGACGACGTTCAACTTGTCCGCTTTGCGCAATATTTCTTCGGCCTTCTTACTCTCTGTAATATCCCTTGTAAGTCCGGTGAAACCGAATACGCGCCCTTCCTTATCTCTTACCGTTGCCAAAGTTAAACAGACTGTAAGCAGCTTCCCATCCTTCCGCAAGCGCTCCGTTTCCAAATCTACGACAGTCCGGCCAGCCAGCAGCTGCTCTCTCAGATGCCGTGATTCGTCCCTCACATGATCCGGAAATATAGGCATAGGCTTACCCTGCAGCTCATCGTTCGTCCATCCGTATAAAGCCTCATGTGCGGGATTCACCCGAATGACGTTGCCATTCGTATCAAGCAAATCGATGGCGGTCGGTGAGCTGATGAAGAGAGATTCGAACTGTTCTTTGGCTTCAACCAGCTCGCGCTCGGCTTTCTTCCACTCTGTTATATCAACGCAGGAGGCTATAACTTCGTGGATGATTCCATCCTTCTTGATCGAGCGCAGAGATGCCATATACCAGAGGCTTCCGCTGCGTCCCTCGTAGACAAGATCTTCTCCCTCCCACGCCCTTTGGTAATAGCTCTCTTTCTCCTTGGCCCGATCGGCGGGCATAAAATCGTACAGCGTTCGGCCGATAATTCTGTCGGGGGAAAGCCCCATTCGATACAGCAGTTCGCCATCGCATAAAGTATGAATAAATGCACCATTAATTCGTTTGTATTTAAAAGTGAAGCCTTGCTGGTTTCGCACCGTTTCCCGCAGCTCTAGTTCCGCTTCGTGTTTCCACTCAGATTGACGCTTAATATCCGTGATATCACGAGCAATGATATATAGGCCGACCACGGACCCGTCGGTAATGATGGGGACGTTCTTCACGCCCAATTCCACCACGATACCGTCTTTATTGCGCATACATGCCTCATAAGCCACCGGAGATTCCAATGGGGTTTCCGAGTACAGCTCCCACAACTTATCAGCCTGACCTGTTGCCAATAAGGTGCGGCTGTCACGCCCGATAAGTTCCTCGCAGCTATACCCCGTCAATTGTTCCGCTGCAGGATTCGCGGTTAAGATAAAGCCGTTCAAACATACGGTAAGAATCATCGCAGGGTTATGTAAAATAAGAGATTGGTTCCGCTCATTGTTCGTACGTTCAGAACGCTGTGCCGCTTCTTCCACGCTTGTCTCCCGGGCGTATATAAGCAGAAATAACGGCTCCGCCGAGGAGCCGCGTATCAGTTGAGCCGATAATTCCACTTTGACAGTGGTGCCGTCCTGTCCGAGGATATGGACCAAAATCGGAACAGCGGAAGCAGTCTCAATAACCTGCGTCTGCAAGTGACGATAGACGTTCCGATCCGCCGGATCCAGAAGCTCCTCGAATAGCGGATAGTTGTCGCCATTGTCATTCGAGCGGCCGGTTAGTTCGTCCAGAGCACGATTGGACTTGCTTATCTTACCGTTACAATCCACAATGGCTATCCCGATCGGAGCGTGCTGGAACGCCATAAACATAGACACATCTTGCAATTGGCCACCTAGCGTGGATTGTATTTCCATGGTGAGCGTACACCCATCCTAAGCGAGAGGATTATCAATCGTTTACCTATCAATTCTAGATAATAAAGCAAATTTTGTAAACGATATCGTTCGATAGTTTCCGCCTTCGTGTCGATTAATCCAGCAGACAGCGGTATTCATGTCGTATTGCGAACTGCTCGTAGCCATATCTTATGAATGCGTTTGCCATCGGAAAGTTGTTAAGGTCGGTGTCCGCGCGAATGATATTTGCTCCGGACTCGAACAGAGTTCTTGTTCCCCGGTCGAGCAGCACATCAATATAGCCTTTACCCCGCTGCTCCGGCACCACTCCGATGTATGCGATTGTAGCGTAAGTCGGATTTTTCGCCGGCATTACTAAGCCAATCAGGTTTCCTTCCGGAGTATAGGCCAACTGCCACCAGTGAGATTCAACATCCATCTGCTGCAGATCCCTAAATAAGTCCAGGGCATGCGCCGCATGGCCTAATCGATGCTGCTCATCTTGCTCTCTCTGGTCCAGGATATTGATGCCCACTCGTTCGATGGCCTCAATAAATGCCGCTTCGCCTGTCTCTTGTAAAGATTTGAATATGCAGTCTTTCTCTAAAGCTAATGGAAGTTCTTGATGCTTGTATTCAAAACGATAAGTCTTACGTAATAGCCGGAAACCGACGTGTTCCAGCAATTTAATCCGTTCTTCGGCGTTGTTCTGCCATTGCGGCGCCATAGCGGGGCCGTCTAACACATACTCTGCATTCGCCGTACCAAGATCACGCATATCTGCAAAGCAGCGCTGAAGCAACGCGGTGCCGACAGACATGTAACTGCTCTTCTCCCAAGGCAGATCCAACAGGACGATCGCCTGTGGTGTCCTTGATTTCGGCAGTGACCAAAAAGCGACCCGGCCAAGCATATGATCATTTTCTTCCACAACATAACACCATTCGGTGCGGATCGATCCGGCAGCAAGCATCTGTTCAAGGTATCGTCTAGTGTCATCACAATGGCCGGTGTCACTTCCGATATGGATAAACTGCTCCAATTGACTTGGCTGAATAGGATGAACGGTCATCATATCGTTGACGTTCCCCTCCGATCTCCATAATTTTGATGTAACCATCTAAAATAATTTAAGTAGTTACATAATGGAGTTTATTACAGATTTAACCGGATGTCTACACTGTCCGGATCGATTCCTTTTGTTTCTTTACCGAAGAACAAGACAGTGATAGCTCCAATGATAATAGTGACGAAAAATATCGTAAAAATGGTTGTCATCGGCGTGTCTTGGGCGACTAGAATACCCACAAGATAGGGTCCGATCACACCGCCGATGCGTCCGACCGAAGCGGCAAGCCCCACACCGGTGGATCGCACCGACGTCGGGTAAAGCTCCGGGGAATAAGCATACATGGCTCCCCATGCACCGAGGTTGAAAAAGGATAAGCAGCATCCCGCGGCAATAAGCATACCTGACGTGTCGGCGTTGCCGAACCATATGGCGCTGGCTGCAGTCAACAGCAGGTAAGTGACGAGAACAAACTTGCGTCCGAACTTCTCAACCAGGTAGGCGGCGGTAAAATATCCGGGAAGCTGGGCGATGGACATAATGAGAACGTATTGGAAGCTCTTCACGAGGTCAAAGTCTTTATAAATCATGATGACTGAAGGCAGCCATAAGAACATGCCGTAGTAGGAAAAGACGACAGTGAACCACAATACCCATAACGTTATCGTGGATTTACGGAAGTTCGTTGACCACACGGCTGCAAGCCGCTGCCTAAAAGATAACTTTGCCGCAGATGTTCGGTACCTCGGAGATTCCTGGATGGCTCTTCGCAGATATAAGGCATACAATGCCGGCAGCGCACCGATCACTAGTGCCATCCTCCAGCCATATTCGGGTATGACGAAGTAGGCGATCACCGCCGAAACGATCCAACCGCCGGCCCAGAAGCTTTCCAGGAGGACAACTGCCCGCCCGCGATCTTTAACAGGTACCGACTCGGATACCAATGTGGAAGCCACCGGCAGCTCCCCGCCAAGTCCGAAGCCGGCCACAAAGCGCAGCAGGCATAAGACAAAGAAACTCGTTGCCAGCGCAGACAAACCGCTTGCCGCACAGAAAATCAGAAGCGTCCAGATGAGAACGGACCGGCGCCCGTACTTGTCCGCGAAAGCGCCGGCAAAAGCTGCCCCTGCAGCCATGCCAAGCGAATTAATGGCTGAGATCAGCCCCACTTGCTGTGGGCCTAGGTTCCAGTCGGCAGCGACAGCGGCAATGACGAATGCCACCATTCCCACTTCCATGGCATCGAATAGCCAGCTGAGTCCGGCGCTGAATAGCAATCTGCGTTGTGCGGGTTCACGTAATAGAGTTGCTTTACTCATGGTATGGGTTCCTTTTCCTTGTCAAATTTTTGAGACGATACGACTCTTCAAGCACTTCTTTCAGTCCTGCACATTTATTATCGATAAAGCTCGTCCAAAAAATCTTCCCCTTTTCAGCCAACTCTTCTGGAGTATGTATTCCCGGCTCGTAATGGCCCCAGCACCCGTCAGAGGTGAGCTTTTCCCAACCCATGAAATCGGCGTATTTACGGCTCTCAATCGGTATGTCAGACCCCATCGGCTCAAGGTGAACAAGCTCCGGACATAACCATAGTGCAGTACATACGGACAGCAGACCGCCATGCAGTTCATTAAGTTCGTCAAACTGAGCAGCGGCCATTGCTTTCTCCCAAGCTTGATGATTATGGTGAGCGTGTATAAGCAGAAGATCGGAGTATTTGTAGTTGAAATGTTTGATAAATGCCGCTTCCCAATATGAACCGCCGTGACCGCTGCATAGAACAAATTTCTTAAATCCTTGCCTTGATAGATTAATCATAATCTCCTCGAGCATCGCGGTAAGCACATTAGGACTTACAGTTACAGTACCCTTGAACCCGGCGTGTTCTTCAGAAGTGTTGAATGGCAGAACGGGAAGGACATAGGCGTTAAGCGCTTTTCCGTAGGCTTCGGCATATTTTTCTGCAATAAGTGAATCTAAATGCATAGGAAGAAACGGACCGAATTGCTCGGTAGCCCCTACTGGAATAATAGCGGTTTCGGTTCCGCTTTCCGAGAGTTCGGATGTTGTATTTTTATAGCTGAACATATTACTCCTCCAGTAAATGGTTATGCCTTCATTATACTCGACCCACAACGGGTGAAGATGCGAGAATAATATAGCCATCACAGGCTGCTCCGGCGGAAATAATCCGTCAGGGGCAGCCTGTTTGCATAAGCGGCCAATAAAAAAAAGCAATCATCAGATTGCTCTCTGTTCGCCGTTCGATTATCTAGCAGCCGGTGATAGGTCTTTACCTCGATTCGGCTGGAGGCAGCTTCAAATTTCTCTTTGAGGTCCTTATATTGCTCCATTTCTTCCGGAGTCAAGAAGACAGTAGTTTTGATGTCATTCTTCATATAAAACCCCTCCTTGTCCCTATATTACCCAGTTTTTTGCTGAACGTCAAACTGATCTTGCTCAGCTTCAGCATTTCTTTTGGCGCTGCTCACAACCCTGTTGGCAAGTGAAGTAAGAGTCGCTCCGCCAGCGATACCGGATACAATGGAAAGGTATGAGATTTGGTACCAAGCCAAGCTTTCATACATGTTGAACACCGCGATTGGGCCTGCAATCACACCGAGCACAAGCGGCTTAATCAACCCGTATATCAGATGCTTAGCTTTGACATTTTACCACATTTTTCATAGCGGGCGTACGCCTTTCTTTCTTTCGGAACTAGCATTTCTCAATAGCTTCATAACTCTTTGTTGATAGTTATTTACCTCTATTACTGTTGTGGCTTCAGCAATCCGTTTTAAATACCCTTTATATTCAAGCATCTCATTTGCGTTTAATGAACTTTGATTTTGTTCGTTGAGGGGGATTTGTTAATCGACAATCAGACACCTCCTGTCTCGTCTACCAAAATATATTCCAAATCGAACATGAGAAGACCCTTGATGGGCTCAAGGGTCCGATGCTTTCCTATCCGTTATTCGTTCGTGCCCATTACTTCCTGAATGGCCCGCTCGGCCAATGAACGAATCACGGTGTCTTCCATAGGAGGATTATGCAGACCCGCACGAACATCCCGGTAATACCGTTCGAGCGGCAGGGAACGGGATAAGCTGGCTCCCCCGACGATTCTCATCGCTTTATCGACAATTGAAAGAGCGGAATTGGTCGCCAGTTTCTTGGCTATACCCAGCTCGGCTCTCAGCAGAGACCGTCCCTCCGGAACTCTGTCCCAGCGATCTGCCAGCGAATATAGGTAGGTTCGTGCGACGATCAGCTGTTCCTCCATTTCCCCGATTAGCTGCCGGATGTGGGGAAGCTCGGCTATAGGACCCGGTAAACTGTTCGGTCTGTAGCCGCCGGCAAACCGTATTGCATACTCGCGCGCAGCGTAAGCGATACCCAGGTAACACGCGGGAATATGCAGCAGCCAGCCCGCCCCGTCATCGACAGCCGTCCGGCTCTGTCCCTGCCCGAAACTTGTAATCAAATGATCGCTTGGTACAAACACCTTTTCTAAAATCACGTCATGACTGCCGGTTGCTCGCATTCCCAGCGTGTTCCACGTTTCTTCGATTCGCACCCTTTCGTCTTTCCTTACCAGAAATTCAGCGACGAAGTCGGTGTCCTCCATACTTGCAGTGACGATAAATTGGTCAAGGATCGGACTCAATGTACTGAACGTTTTCCTGCCGGTAATGAACCAGCCTCCATCCGTCTTGACGGCGGTCGTGTGCGGTTTGCCGCCCCGGCTGGGGCTTCCCGTCGCCGGCTCGCTGGCGAAGCTGTTGATCATAGCCCCATGGTGCACGACATCATGGCAGAGCCGCTTAAACAATGCGGGCGGCCAAGAACGTACCGTGCGCCAATGCAGGATCAGCCCGACATGCCAGCCTGCGGCGAGGGCCGTGGAGCCATCTCCGCGAGCAATCCGTTCTTGCGCGAGCAGCATCTCATAGAGAGAGCGTCCATCGCCTCCGAATTCCGCCGGAACGGTGAGCTTGAGATATCCTTCTTTCCTCATGAGCTCGAAATTTTCGAACGGGAATGATCCTTCGATATCGTGCTTCGCCGCTTTCTCTGCGAACGCCGCGGCCATACGCTCAGCACGCGCCGCAATATTCTTTTCCTCCGGGGTACGGATGAAAGGATCGTGAATTGCCGTTGTCATTTTCATACCCCCTTCCAGAAGTTATAATGATAGGCAGGCTTAATAGACTTTGATAGGGGCATCGGCGGAAAATGCGCAATTATATGCAATCGATGATAGGGGACTTATCTCCGGGAGTTCGCCGTTTTATAGGTACTGAGAGTTTGTTCGGCATAGGTGCCGGCATTCTGGCGTTGATTCTGAATCTGCATCTCCTGCAGCTAGGCTTTAACGAGAAAGAGATTGGACAAATCACCTCCCTCGGAGCGCTGGCTACGGGACTTTTAAGCTTGCCGGCAGGATTTCTGATCCGAGTGACAGGGCGGAAACCCATGCTGGTGTTCGGGATGGCCGCAGCCGCCCTCAGCTTGATCGGATTCGGAACAGCCGCTTCGACGCTCGGGGTGACAGTCTGCCAACTCGTGTGGTCGCTAGGGATGACTGCCATCGTCACCTCGGAAATTCAATTGATTTTCGAATATTGCCGGGACAAGAGAGAGGAGACCACAGCCTATTCTCTGCTCTTCGCGGTTTTCACATTATTTACCGGGATCGGCACACTGTTAGGCGGTTTGCTTCCGAATTGGCTCGGGGGAACCACAACTGTATATCAGTATTCCTTTTTTTGCAGCTGCCGCATGTTTTGCGTTGGGTTCCATACTTAGAGGCGTGCTGCTTCCTGCGGGAAAAGCTTCCGATGCAAAAACAGCGGCAAAGAAGTCGACAAGTGCAAGACTGACACGCGGCGCTGCGGGGACAAAGAAATCATACTCCACTCTGTTCGTCCTATGTGCCATCATATTTATGTCCGGGGTATTGTTCGGCTTGCTCAACCCTTATTTGAACGTAATACTCAAGTACCGGTATGATTTGAGCGACAGCGCCATCTCGCTCGTGTTGACACTGTCGGGGTTCTTCTTGTTTCTGGGCTCTCTGCTTGTGCCATACTTACTCGAAAAAGCCGGCATCCGGCGAGCATTCGGCCTCCTGTTTCTGTGCAATGCTTTGTTCGCTTTCCTTCTCGCGCTTGCCATGCCGGCACCCGTCTTTTCTGTCCTACTGCTGCTTCGAGGCGGATTGTTCTCCATGTTGAGCAACGTACTCGACAGCGAAGCGATGTCCGCAGTGCCGGAAGCAGACCGCAATCTGTTTGCGGGCATGCGCAACATCTCCCGAAGCGCAGGCAACTCATTGGCGGCGTATGCTGCCGGCTTGATTCTGGCGGAATCCGATTACAGTACGCCGTTCATACTTACCGGCACGATGCTCGTGCTCGGTTACCTGATCTATCTCTGGTCGGCGCAGCGATCTTGGAGCGGCGGGCTTCACAGTCAGCGGCAGAGTTATAATTTTATTTTATATTGCTGATCATTCAGCCCATCCTTAGAGTACACCCGTTCCGTAAAGATCATTTCTTCATCGCTCATCAATAAAACGGACGAGCTCCTCGTTCCATATCGATCACTCGCAATAAAAATTGGAGACAGGATGCGCTCCCATTCCAGAGTCACACCTGTTTTCGGAAGCATTTCGTCAGAGACCGGATCATCCCTTCGCAGAAGGGCTAACAGTTGATCGATGATAGAGTCATCATTCCGATCTACAATCCATGAAAGCTCCTCTTTTCCTGCCTTTACCTTCGGCCACTCGGAGTTTAACAGGTGATTGCTCACCCCAAAAATCCCTTTTTCCAGCTGTTGAACCTTATTCTCGATATTGGAGTAGTAGTATAGCTCCTCTGTATCGCCTGCCAGTAAATTGTAACCCGGATATAAATGACGTTTTTTTGCCGCTTCATTCATGTAAGAGCCGGGAGTCTCTTCTTTCTTCAAAAAATCTGCGACCAACTCACCGCGGGAACGCTGCCCCTCCGTTATTTCCTGAGGATTCCGGTAGTTAGTTAGAAATGCGAAACGCCCGGTTGTCGTGATTCCCATCCATGTACCCATCTTGAGTAAGTCTCTGCCGGCAAGAATGTGCGGATGATCCTCCCAATAATGAACGGGTTCGGTCGGTCGGTTGTAAAATTCATCGCGATTGGCAGCAACAATAAGCTTGAATTTCTTATGCGCGTGATAAGCAAACAATATGAGGCACAATTTCAGATCCCAGCTTTCCTGATTTCTTGGCTGTCACCTTTTTTGCCTTTCGAGCCGGTCCAGTCTCTCCTCTATTTTAGCCAATCTCCTGTGAATTCTATAAAACATAGGTACAAAACACAGTACGATAAATACACCGCCCCACACAGCTGCATTGTTCATGGATTACACCCTTTCACACATTTATTTGTTCTTTTCCAAAACTGTACTTTGCATATGAGTGACTAGAGCGGTCAAAGGATTCAGAATCCTTACATTCATTTCGGCTTCTACGTGTCGCGCTGCGTCCACCATGGACAATTGAGCGACGGAAATAACTTGGTTCGGGTTCGTAAGCGTTAGACCTTGTATGTATTTTGAAATCTCCGTATCGTACGCTTCCTTGTTGCCCTGCATGATCAGATCGAAAGTATTTTCAATGACACGCACCTCCACTTTAATGGATTTCCCATGTCGACGCGCATATTCATCAAGCCTTTCCATCGTGCCGGCAACAGTGGCAGGATTCGTGAACAGGAGGATTTGCGGTTCTTCCACATCGCAAACGCCGCCAAAGAACGGCTCGTCGATCTTGATGACGGGAACGGTCAATGGAAGCTGTACACCTTGTAACAGTGCGATGTAATTCGTGCAGGTAATAAGAACGGCATCCACATCAGACTGCGAAATCCACTCCAGCTGGGAGGCAACCCTCTCTTGAATTCCCGTAAAATGTTGATTTCCGGCCGAGGATATGCGGAACATCAGTCCGGGATCCACAAAGTGAACCAGCTCCACATTTTCGTCGGTCAATTCTTTTTCTATATACCCGATATTTGAATAATGAGCATGCAAACAGCCTATTCTTGTCTTCATCTGCGAACCGCCTCGTAAGTTTTTATTAATTGTATCATACGGGCTAATGCCCGGACCGTATGGGCGTTGTGCCATACAATATGAATAAAGACCCAGAGAGGAGATATGACATGCAGCTGTATTGCGATCTTGTTCCCATCCCGATGTACACGCTCGAACATCACCTCTACTATAAACAAGTCTGTGAATGGTATTTGGATATGGAGACAAACAAGCAGCACTTATGGGCGTTTCACTTCGATCGAACGAATCATTTTGACAGATGGGTGAAAGAAAGAGAACATCCATTTCCCGAGACAGCGCATGAACAAGAGGACAAAAGCAGGCCGTTAGTGGTCGTGGCCTGACAGCTCCAATAGGCGTTAACAGGAGTGGGCAAACACCCAAAACGGCGGCATGCATATAATGCGATACATCGATTTCAAGGGAGTGTTGCCATATGACCGGAACCGCCCGTCATTTTTTTGCCCGAGGCAATACGGCACACGGTGTCCATTATCTATACCATTCCGCATTTCAAGGGCTGTCTAAAATGGTTGTCCTTACTGGTTGGCCGGGAACGGGTAAGTCGACGGCAATTCGCGGGTTAGCGGACGCCGCGATAAACCAAGGATGGAGCGTGGAATTATTCCATTCCCCGTTAAATCCGGATGAACTTGACGCCTTGATCATTCCCGGGCTGAAGATCGGAGTCGCGGATGGAACCGTATGCGAAGGACTTCCATCTTCAAGCAGCGTGGAAACTGTGTATCTTGAATTTGGGAACGCGTTGAACCGGAGTCTTCTGTCCGAGGAGACTGTGGAACAAGTTGAGACGCTTCAGGAACAGCTGCAAACCTACTATGGTAAAGCTTATGAATCGTTCTTGTCAGCATTGCGGGTACACGATGAATGGGAGAAATTTTACATTGAGGCAATGGATTTCGATAAGGCGGATGAACTGGTGCACGAGCTGGTTGACTCCTTATTCGGAAGCCGGACGGTAAGCCAGAAAGCATCCGTACGCCATCTCTTTTTCGGAGCAGCGACACCAAGAGGCTCTGTCGATCATATTCAGAATCTTACAGCAGACCTCGGCAGAAGGATTTTGCTTAAGGGACGTCCCGGTTCCGGAAAATCGACGCTGCTCAAACGTCTGGCCGCTGCAGCCGAGGCCCGGGGCTTCGATGTCGAAGTGTTTCACTGCGGCTTTGATCCGAACAGTCTTGACATGCTGATTTTCCCGGAAATCGGTTCCGCCATCTTCGACAGCACCGCCCCTCACGAATATTTCCCCAAGAGGGACAGTGACGAAATTCTGGATATGTACGAACGTCTAATCGTACCCGGAACCGATGAACGGTTCGCTGAAGAACTGGAGCCGATCAAACAACGGTACTCGCAAAAAATGAAAGAGGCTATTGCCTATTTGGAAGAGGCTCGGCAGTTGGACGGACGGATCAAACGGTTCTATACGGAAGCCACTGACTTTACTGTTGTTGATAGATTGAACAACGAGCTGCGGCAAACGGTTGACGAGTCAGCATCGATCCGTTAGCAGCCAGCATGCTGAGCAAGAAAGACTGAGACCGTTAATATTAACGTTCTCAGTCTTTCTGTATGACCGCCGCACCCTGAGCAATTGTTTAACGGGCCTGGCGCCCGCTAACAGCTCTCACACTCGCAAAGACTGTCTCATAACGGGCCGCAGGCACGTTATCTGTCCCGCATTCTTTATTGATATTGCTAATAAATCAAAACAATACATATTCCAAAACGACATGGAAAGAACTTACAATTCAAAAAGGAGGTTTTCAGGCAAGAAAGGCTTTACCATAAGCCTGGGCGGGTAAGCAAGACGAGGAACTTAGCGAAATCACAGGCATTCATGATGCAACCTTCTGCTTCACGGGACGGTTTATTGCGGGAGCTCGATCATTCGAGAACATAATGAAAATGGCCCGGCTCGCTGTAGAAGCAGAAGAAGAGTGAGAGCTTGCATCTGTGGGCGCATCCAAAAATAAAGGGACAGAGCAATCAATCAGCTCGTCCCTTTTCTTCTTCTATTGCTGTTTCATTAGAAATGCTTCAACAGTCTCTTGATCAGGGATCGGCGCCACTGCCCCATACCCCGTTGTCGAAATGGCCGCAGCAGCATTGGCGTACCGCGCAGCTTCCGGCATTGAAACGCCCTTCAGCATCTGGGAGAGAAATGCGCCGTCGAACGTATCTCCCGCACCGGTTGCATCCACGGAATTCACTTGAAATCCGTCGATCCGGTGACGTTCATCGAAGGTGGCGACCAGTACGCCCCGTTTTCCCAGCTTTAGAGCTATGCGCTTAACTCCCATCTGCAAATAATGATCCACAATCTGATCTTCATCCTGAAGTCCGGTAAGCTGTTCGGCATCTTCATAGCTCGGCATAAAAACATCGGACAATACCGCCGAATTTTCAATAACGGCCTTCGCTTGAGCAAGCGGCCAGAGCTTCAGCCGAAGATTGGCATCATATGAAACCATGACGCCGTTCGAACGGGCAATATGAATGGCTCGATTAATCGCGTCGCAGCTGCTCTCGCTTATCGCTTGGCTGATTCCAGAAACATGCAGAAGCTTGGTTCCCTTTATCATGCTCTCGCTTATTTCATAGGCATTCAGCAAACTGGCGGCGGATCCTTTGCGATAATACGTAAACTGGTGCCCTTGGTCGGTATGGGTAACAAAATAAATGCCTGTCGGAGCCTTGGGATCTCGAATCACCAGTTTTGTGTCAATGCCTTCATGCTGCCATAGTTCCATAAACCGGTCTCCGAAAACATCCTGTCCCAGTCGCGTAAAATAACCTACTTTCGCCCCTTGCCTGGATGCGGCAACCGCAAAATTCGACGTATCACCTCCCAAACCGGGCAAGTAAATATTGCCGCGATGAGGATCGCGAATCTCGCTGAACTCCATCATCGGTTCCCCAATGGCGAGAATATCCATACGGTCACTCCTAAATTCGGTTATACTTCTTGATGCCTTCGCGCAGCGATTTTGTTTCTCTGATGTACTTCGCTTGTTCCGCTTCTCTTTGTTCGATTTCAAGAGCTCTTTCCAATACTTGATCGACATGCTTTTGAGGTACGACGACAACCCCATCGATGTCCGCGACAATCAGATCGCCTGGATTTACAGTCACGCCGCCGCATTCAACAGGAACATTCATGGCTTCCGTCTTATACCGTCCCAGCGTCGTTCCAGGAGATACGCTTCGGGCGTAGACAGGGAAACCATAGTCGCGTCTGATCTCGGTTACATCGCGAACGCCGGCATCAAGCACGGCTCCTGCAAGATTGTTTACGTATGCGCCGGCCGTCATCAAGCCTCCCCATACGGCAACATTGCGGTCGCTGCCTTCCACGCCGATGACGATTACGCTGCCCTCTTCAGACTCATCAATCGCATCGAGTGCAAGTACCGGAGGCAATACTTCGTTAGTAGGCACTTCTTTCACGGTAACCGCCGGTCCGACGAATTTTTTTATTATTGATTTGAGGCTTAATTTCAAAATCCATATAGCCTGTTTTGCCTACAATCTGATCAACGGCATCCGCTACAGAAGCTGTGGTAACCAGACTGAACTTCTCGATCACATTTTTGGAATAAACCATGATGTACCTCCCTCAATTACGTTTCTATTGATTGTAAATACTTCCTCCCCAGTTCGATAAAGCTCGCGGGATCATTTTCTATCAAAGCCGTGTTTACCAGATCGCTGCCTACGCCGACGAAGGATGCGCCTGCCTGGAAGTAGTCGCCTATATTATGCAGATTTACTCCGCCTGTCGGAACGAGCGGAATGGAAGGAAACACAGACCTCAGTGACTTCAAATAACCGGGGCCGCCCATGGAATGCGCCGGAAAAACTTTAATGGCCGCGCTCCCTCGATTCCATGCCGTATAAATTTCGGAAGGTGTCAGTCCGCTTAAAATACACAGCACATTCGCTTCTTTGCACAACTCGGGCACATGATCCGCCAGAACAGGCGAAATGATGTATTTCGCGCCCGCCTCAATGCATGCTTGCGCTTCCTTGGCATTCAATACCGTGCCTGCGCCGACCAGAACATTTTCTTGCGCGGAAAATTGCTTGATGAGCTCTACCGCTCCCGGCACGGACAATGTGATTTCTGCTGTATGAAAGCCGGCATTCAGGAGTAGACGGACTGCGTTGTAAGCCAGCTCGGTGGAGCTTGTTCTGATTACGGGAACGATTCGACAAGTAGAGAGCTGAGTTAACATGTCTGAAACCACGTTTCCTTGCAACCTTAATCCTCCCATCTGTTAACCCATGCCCCTGGGGGGGAACCGGAAAAAACTTTGGCGATTTCCAAAGCCGCCTTTCCCTGCAAATCGCGCAGCGATTCTTCCGAATACCATCCCGTATGATCGGTGGCAATGACGTTATGCTGTTGAAAAAGAGGTTGATTCAGGTTAGGCGGTTCCATCTCAAATACATCAAGTCCCGCACCTAATATCTTTCTGTCCTGCAGCACTTGGGCCAAGGCTTCTTCGTCAACAAGACCGCCTCTTGCCGTATTCACAAGAATCGCATTCGGTTTCATTAAAGTTAATTTGGATCTGTCCAAAAGATGATAGCTTTCGGTTGTGAGCGGCAAATGAAGTGAGATCACATCGGATTCGGCACAAAGCTGTTCCAAAGTTACATACTCGACTTCAGGGACCGGATGTTTAGCAGACGGATCGTATACTAATGTTTTTCCGAATCCCAGTCCGGAAACCTTCTGATGAAAGGCCTGCCCGATTCTCCCAAATCCGATAATGCCAACCGTGCGTCCCTTTAAAGAATACATAGGCTCTCTGGGTCCGATGTTCCACGACCCGCCGCGCACCGCATGATCCCGAGATACGATCCGACGAGATACCGCCATCAGCAGCGCAAGCGCATGCTCCGCCACTTCATCGCTGCCATAATCGGGAACGTTCGCAACATAGATACCTTTTGCGCGTGCAGCTATCAAATCGATATTGTCGACACCGACACCATACCGGACAATAACTTTACATTTCTCCATTGCACCAATCGTTTGCGCGGTGATTGGCGTTTCACGAACCATGACTGCGTCCGCTGATCTTACGGCATCCAGCAATAAAACCAGGTCTCCACTGACGTGCACGTGCTCCACTGTTGAATGAAATGGGGCCAAAATTTCCTTTTCCATTTCATAATGCGGGTAAAAGGCATTCACGATCACGACACGCATGATTGAAGTTTCGGCCATCCGTCATTCATCCTTCATGATGAGAGTAAACGTCTGTGATTAACCTTTGCGAACGGAATCCACTTCTTTGAGAATACCGTCAACCCACTCGCTGCCCATCTCTTTTTTCATCCACTCTACTACGGCCGGTTGGGTAGCTTGACGGAATTTATCGATTTCCTCAGCGGAAAGCTCAGTAACGGTCATACCTTTATCCGAAAGGATTTTCGCCGCGTTCTTATCTTGATCCGACGTCATATTCCGGTGCGTGGCTTTCACCTGATTTACACCTTCGACGATGGCTTTTTGCTGTGCCGGCGTAAGACTTTGGAAAAACTTATCGCTGATCAAATAGGCGTGGAAACTATAAATGTGGCCGTCTAACGTAACGTATTTCTGAGTCTGATACATACTTGCCGCCAAAATGTTTGTGACTCCGTTTTCCTGCCCGTCCACTACTTTTTGTTCCAGCGCAGCCGGGAGCTCCGTCCAACCGATCGTTGATGGACTTGCACCGGTAGCTTTCATAAATTCCTCATATAATTTGCCCGGCTGAATGCGCATTTTTAATCCTTTTAGATCAGCGATGCTCTTGATCTCATGCTTACTGTTGGTAAAATGCCGGATGCCGTTATCCGCTAGAGCCAGGAAGCGGAGTCCCGTCTTGGACGCCATGTCTTCGCTCAATTTTTTCGTAAAATCGCTGTCGAACACGGACCAGGCTTCATTCTGATCCTTAAATAAGTAAGGAAGGTTGAATACACCAACCGGCGCGTATACCGATGCAACAGGTCCGTCATGAACAATCCCCATCTGGATCGATCCCAGTTTCATGCCTTCGAGCACAACATTCGCGTCACCCAATTGGCTAGCCGGATAAATTTCTACCTTAATGGAGCCGTTGGTCTGTTTTTCAACATATTCTTTAAACTGCAGCGAAGCTGCATGAGCCGGTTGATCCTCAGTACCAGGTTGAAAGTGCGTGATTTTCAGGGTCACGGTCTTACCGCCGGCGTTGCTTGGTGTACCGGCAGGCGAGCTGGAATTGGAATTGGATGCACTCTTGCTCGAACATCCGGATATTACGATTGCAGCCAATACGATCGTGGACAAAACAGAAGCCCAAACCTTCTTGTTTACCATGGTAACCCTCCTGAAAGTTTCGTAATTGATTCCAAATGATTCAGATGAATGCTAAGTTCCGTTAGGGCTGGTGGAACTTCACCTCCTTCAAGAGTGAAAGGTCAGTTTTTGAAACCGAATAAGTTCGGCAATCCTGTTGAAATTTCCGGTATGAACACGACAAGCAAAACAACCACCATCTCTGCGATGATCATCGGGATGATGGCGATACTGAGCCGCTCAATCCGGAGTCCGCCGCTTGCGCTGATGATAAATAGCAACGGCGCGATGGGAGGTGTGAGCATCCCGATTGCGAGAGTCAAAATAATAACCATGGCGACTTGCAGCGGTTCGGCTCCATACATATAAGCTGCAGGTGCCAAGACAGGCACAAGAATGACAAGTGATGGAAGCGTATCGAGAAATATACCTGCGATCAGGGAGATGAATGCGATGAGCAGCAGAATGACTAAGGTGTTGTCGGTCAATCCAGTCATCCACTCGGCCACACGCTGCGGCACTTGCGCATACGTCAGCACCCAGGAAAACGCGGAACCCATGGCAATCATGAGAAGAAGGGAGCAAGAAACGATCGTACTGTTCACGATGATGCCGAAAATATTTTTTAAGGTAAGACCTTTGGTGACAAAGAAGCCTACGACCAGCGCATAGAAAACCGCAACCGCAGAAGCTTCCGTAGGCGTAACGACTCCTCCGCGAATACCTACGATAATCAGAACCGGCATCAGAATCGCAGGCAGCGAATGAATAAAGCTTTTGAGCAACGTGATGAACGGTACTCTTTCACTGTGTGACCGGTAATTGTGCTTTCTCGATACGAAAAAATTCAGAACCATGAGCGAAAGCGCTAACAAAATGCCGGGGACGATGCCCGCAAGAAACAAGCCTGATACGGAAGTTTTGCCGTCGGTCAAAGCGTAAATGACCATCATGACACTGGGAGGAATGATCGGACCCAGTACGGCAACCGCGGCGCTCAGCGATCCGGCGTAATAAGGGTCATATCCCGACTTGCGCATCATTCTCGTGAAAATCGAACCCGGGCCGGCAGCGTCTGCAAGAGCAGAACCGCTCATTCCCGAGAACATTAAGCCGACGATAACATTGCCGTATCCCAACCCGCCGCGGATATGTCCGACCAAGTCGCGGGCAAAATTAATTAAGATTTGCGTTAATCTTCCGCCGCTCATCAAGTCGGAGGCGAGTATAAAAAACGGGATGGTCATCATGGGGAAAGAGTTGATACCGCTGTAAAGAGATTGAGGAAGAACTTCCAGCGGCACGTCGCCGATTAAAATCAAGGCAATGAACGAGGATACTCCAATGGCCAATGCAACAGGTACGCCGATGGCCAATGCGACAAAGAAGACGATCAACAATATGCTAATCACGCGATTCTCCTCCGATTTCATCTTGATAGGTCAATGTGCTGCTCACCAAGGAACCGTTAACCATGCTTCGGAAAATCGCGATAACATGCAGGATAAACAAGATTGAACCAATGGGGACCGCCATGTAAATCAATCCAAGCGGCCAACGAAGCGAAGCGCTGAGCTGGCTCATTGTTACCTTTGAATAGGAAAATCCAAGATAAACGAGAAACCCCATAAAAGCGATTACAACTAGCACAACAAGTGCACGGACATACTGTGCGATGCGTTTCGGAATATAATCGTACAAAGTTTCAATCGCGACGATCTGCCCTTCCCGCATGGCCAATCCGATACCGAGAAAAGTTATCCAAATCATGATCGTACTCGCCAGTTCCTCTGCCCAGTTGAACGAGGATTCAAAGAAATATCTGGCGGTCACGTTCCCCATCACGAGCAGAAACATGATAATGATCAAAATGCCAATAACCAGCCTGTTCAAGCCGACAAACCACTTTTCGATCCGAGCCAGCATTTATCTGTCACCCGTTTCCCGGTTTTTTTTGGATGTCAGTCCTCGTTTCATTCTCTTCAGCCGGTCTGTTAGCTGTTGTCCGTACTGCAAGGAGACCCCGACGACGAGAATGTCCAACACAAGCAGATGGGAAAACCTTGAGTTCATGGGCGTGTAAACATTCGTATCCTCGTCCAAATCAACGGCGACAACTTGAGAGCATTGCTGAGCTAAAGGAGAATCCGGAGTAGTGATGCCGATGACAACCGCTCCTGACTCGCGCGCGATCTGAACATTCTCGATCAGTTCTCTCGACCGGCCTGTGTGCGATATGACCACGACTGCGGAACGGCGGGTCATGACGCTGGCCGACATGCTCTGCATGTGCGAATCTGAATAATGAGCGCAAGGAACACCTAATCGGAAAAACTTGTGATACGCATCTGCTGCAACGACAGCCGAAGCCCCAAAACCCCAAAACTCGATCCAATCGACATTCGATAATGCGGTAACCGCGAGTTCGACTTGTTTATGATCCAACTTATTTACAACATTCGATAAAACATTAATTGTTGATCGGCCGATTTTGTTTATGTACTCCGAAGCGCTATCATCCGGACTCACCTCCCGATGTACATAGTAAGTGCCCACTGCCAGCTCTTTCACAAGTCTGAGTTTGAATTCGCGAAATCCCTCAATTCCCAACGAACGGCAAAACCTGACGATCGACGGGTCGCTCACGCCGGCAATATTTGAAAACTTGCCAATACTCATGTTTACGACCTCATGGGGCCGCTCCAGAATGATTTCACCGATCCGACGATCCGCCTTGCTGTACTGATCTAGATTATTTGTGATTTGCTCTAGAATAATAGAATTATTTCCCATGATCATCCTCATTTATGTAGTAAACTTACTTTATTAATCACATATTAACACCATATTTTTCTTTATGCAAGCCCTTTCATGTAAGTAATTTACCTACAAAATGGCTCAAAATGATATGGGTAATTCAGTGATGGCTAATCCGGAATACTTTGATTACTTCTTTGTCTCAATACAAAACAATGGCCGTTCCAATTAGGAACGGCCATTTTGCGTTCTTATCTACCCATTGCTCGTGATTCAAAAAAAATGTCGAATGTTGGAGGGGGACAGCCAAATTTGGTCGATATACAATTCGTCCATTATAACACCGCGGCTTTTCCTCCATCAATGTTAACCGCGGTTCCAGTCACATAAGACGCCGCTTCCGACACAAGGAAAGTGATCACGTTAGCGGCTTCTTCCGTTCGTCCGATGCGTCCGAGAGGTATCTGATGACGAGGATCGGCTGCAAACTGCTCCCAAGTCAGCTCCGGCGCCGTCGCTTGCCACATGCGCTCGATTTGATCGCTGCGGACAAACCCGATGGAAACCGCGTTTACCCGAATGTTATCGCCGGCCAAATCTTTGCTCATCGCCTTGGTGAGAGCCAATCCCGCAGCACGGCTGACGGACGTCGGCAAAGATGATTCGGTCGGTGTTTTTCCTCCGATTGCAGTAACATTCAGGATTGCGCCGCCTCCACGCTTACGCATGTAAGGAACGACAGCCCGAGCGAAATGAACCGCACCGAGAAGCTTCAAATCCAAGTCCGTGTTCCACATTTCAGTTGATACGTCTTCAAAAGGCATGGCAGCCATCGTTCCGGCATTATTAATCAGAATTTCGACGCCGCCGAACCGTTCGACAGTCATCTCCACAGCGAGGCGAGCTTCATGCTCCAGAGAGACGTCTGCCGAAATAATAAGCGGCTCTGTTCCTGTCTGCTCAACGATCAACCGTGCAGCTTTCTCCAGAGCTTCGATGTTCCGAGCAACGATTGACACTTGAGCCCCTTCGGCAGCCAGCGTCAGTGCCGCAGCAAGCCCGATGCCTTTGCTGCCGCCTGTGACGATCGCCGTTTTCCCTTGTAATCCAAGATTCATACTGATCTCCTCCATTTGCTTCTCTAAGCCGCGGCTTTTACTCTTTTCCTGATTCTCACAAAACACAGCAGCAATATCAAGCCCGCTGCGATATCGGTGAACCCTACAAACACAGGATTAAACGGATAGCCGCCCATTTTCGTAATGTAGTAACAGATAAACACGAAGATCCCAATTGCGCTGAAAAAAAAATATGAGCGTGTTCCGCAGCTTAAGCGCCAGCCATGCCGCAATCGCCGTCAACACGGCCGCAGCTGCCAGCACCAGCAGATTATGGTCACGCTCCACATTCGTTGGAAAGAGCAGCCTCTTCGGATAGGTATATGAAAAATACCAATCGTTATCCGGCAGACGATCGAACGCGGCTTTGTAGCTCAATGGGCCGCTTTTCTGCAGCGGTAAGTTGCTGTTCAGCCGGCTGCCAGGTTGCGCAAATTTTACCTCAAGCTCCACACGGGGATCCCCATCCCAAAACTCTGCCGGCGTTAAATAATACAAATGTGTAAATACCGTGTTGATAACGCCTTTATCATACATGCCTCCGCTGTCTCGATATCGGATGTGGATGTGCTTCCTTTCATTCGGTTTGAACGTCAAACTGAAGCGTGTTCCTGTTGCCTTAATTCCGTATCCATCGGGTATCTCTAATATTTTACTGCTTATAGGATCAACAACATTGTATTTGATGTCAGTGTGCCAATCGATGGGGATGCCTCTCGTTGCGGGAGCAGTCGTCAGCTTGTGACTCCCTTCAGTGACAGTGAAATCGCCGCTCGCAGGAGTGAGGAACAAGATATCGGCTGTCTTAATATGACCGTTTCTATTATGTAACTCGTATTCCACCAATACTTCGGTATCGTCGGCGCCATCGGGACCTCTAATCGAATATATTACTTTCTCTGCAACCAGCCTGATATTGGAATTAGGGTCAAATTGCAGATTTCCGTTGCCGTCAGCAGGCTCCATAAGAGGCCCCCCGTTGGCCAGTACCGTTGACGGCTGCATGAGTGACAAAATGCCGATCGCAGCAGCCACCCACATCTTGCGCCATACTGCCATTTTAACCCCCCTATCGAATATCAATCACCGCTTCCGGCATCCGGCTTTGACTTTAGACGTTCTAATGCTTGCCGGGCTTTCCGAATCATCAGCTCGTTGTCCTCCGATGAAGCGGCCGCACCATAGCGCACGCGCTCGTAGTTCATTGACAGTTCCTCCACATCGCGTTCCTGCACGCTATCCAAACATTGCTCCTGCCGGAGTCTTGCCGCAAATTCCCTTGGCGTTTCATGAATTCGGATGGGCTTTCCTTGTCGCTCAAACCATTGCAGCATTTGTTGATAGATTCGCCGAACGGGTGAATCGGATTGCACATATTGCAGTCCACGGCTTTCCGACCATTTGTTTCGAATGATTTGCACAGCGGGGACGGTTGGTGATATTGTTCGCCGGATCCCTTTCTTTTTTTGGAAAATAACCAAAATGGCCCCCGCAATAAGCATGATGGTCAGAATCAATGCCCAATCCGGTATATGTACAGGGTGAGATGCTGCCTGCCTCATTTCCTCTAACATCTGAGCCATTTGTTCCTCGTCGGCAGGTGGATTGTCCTCTTGAGATTCCAGCGGTGTTCTTTTGAACCGTCCGAGGAAAGAAGCTAGAAGATCCATAATCGGCACAAAAATCCACGCAGTCACATAAAGGATATATGGAAAAGCTGCCAGTATAAGAAGCGCCGCCACAAAGAAACCGACCGGAAGCATCGTGTTCCATATTTGAAGTTGCCACTTCCCGCGAAGAGTTCTCTGTATCAGCACCAATTGGAAGCAGCGCAAGAACAGGTAAGCAGCTACGCCGGCGACCAGTAATACGGGTGAAACGAGTGAACTTTTAAGTCCATATTGGAAACAGAAAAGACATAAGAACGGAATAACGAACGACTCCTGTAAAAAGTATCGGCGTGACATATACTCCATCGTTTGATCTTGCGATAATATACGGCTGAAGCGACTCACGAAAATGAATCCGATCACCGGCACCACTATCAGAAAACGCGTAGTTCCGAATGGAATGAAAAAAGACAGACTGCCTAAGATGATGGCGATTGCTCCGGCAGCGGCCACAACAGTTGAACCTGCCGATCTATTCAAAACATTCATTAACCATCCGCTTACAAAGAGAAGGATCGGAAAGCCAATCAGCACCGACATCTCATCCGAATCGACCATGAGGCCGGACAGCAGCAGAAGCCAGCTCATTACGATACAGCCTTCGAGAAAGCCAAACCATGGCGGTGAAATTTCCCGTTGAGTCAAGAGACTTCCCCCTTTTCCCCGGGTTCATCTTCTGATAACTGTTCGGTGAATGTCGGTACGCCCGGCAAAGTACCTGTCTGCTCGCCCCAATTCAGGTTATAAACTAAGACACTCTTGAATCTGCGGCTCATTCCGGCTAAAGCCCGAATGCCTTCTGCATCCCAATAAGATGTAAGCAGAAGAATGGTATCGTCTTGTGCAGCGTAATCGGATGCAGAATGGATCAAGTCAGCCATAGAAGATGTCGCATAGGGAGTGATTGAGCCCATCCGGTTAGCCAGACGCGCCGATTGATAAGCACCCGATGCGGCAGGTTCATAGCAGCTCCGCATAATGTTGTCATTGAGATTCGTCAGCAAGCCGACGGATGTTCCATTATCGATGAGCTTGTCGGCAATTTGGATAAGTCTCTCGCACATCACATCAATACGATGCTTGTAAAACGTCTTCCAAAATGGATACACCGTTTGCCCGTTAAAGAGAATAAGCACTTTGGAAGCCGTCGTATGACCGAATTGCTTCACCATTAACTCACCGCTCCTTGCGGTAGCGAGCCAGCTTATACCGCGAAGCGGGTCCCCTGCCTGATAAGGACGCAACCCCATGAACAGACTCGGGTCTTCACTATAGTAACGTCTTGTGCGCATCTCTCCGATTAACTCGGTTAACGCTTTCGTGACTTCGATCGGTTTCTTGCGGTTTGGCCGAATGACCATTCTTGCATGCACATAGACGGTTCGGTACTCTTTGCGCAGCCCTAGC
Source organism: Cohnella kolymensis (assembly GCF_000829465.1). GTDB lineage: Bacteria > Bacillota > Bacilli > Paenibacillales > Paenibacillaceae > Cohnella > Cohnella kolymensis. The sequence continues at coordinate 126,470 of NZ_JXAL01000033.1, forward strand.
AGATCCGTAAATTGTAAGTATGCTTCATTCCATTCGGCGACACCCCGGCGTGCCGCATAGACCGTGAAAGTCACTTCGGCGCTTTGACGGGGCATCAAATAGAAATCAATGTCGACTTGTCCCGTATCTGTATCGGATCCGCTTCTAAGATGTTCCGGCAGCACCCAAGAAAGCCTTATGCGAGGACAAGGCAATCGAGTCGGGTTAATAAAACGGCAGCGAAACGTTACAGGGTCACCGATGTCGACGATCGTATCCACGGGCTCCGTCTCGACGCGGATGCGGGGATATACCTTAGCTCCCCAATATTCAGGAGCCGCCCACAGCGAAAAGACTACCAGAATCAAAATAAACCATAACAACAGCCACATCGCTTTTTCCCGCTTCCTTTATGGAGTGACCGTAGCTCCGCCGGCACCGGAGTCCGTTCAAGGATGCCGAGCAGCGCCGACTCTTCGCTATCGCCTCTTGCTCTATATTCAGGCGTCAATTGCACACGATGAGAAAAAACAGGAACCACACCGCGTTTGATATCATCCGGTGTGACATAATCCCTGCCGTCCATCCATGCCAGTGCTTGCGACAACGCCATAAGAGCAAGGCTTGCGCGAGGGCTGGCGCCTGTGATGAACGCCTTGTCCTCTCTTGTTCGGCGAGCAATCTGTAAAAGATAGGTTTCCACATCTTTCGATAAGCGCACCGTCTTGCACTGCTGCTGGATCTCGCAAAGCTGCTCGGGGGTAATGACGGGATTCGGTTGTTCCGGCTGAATGCCGGAGCGAAACCTTTGAAGGATTCGCCCCTCTTCCTCCAGGTTCGGATAGCCCAGCTTTACTTTGACGAGAAACCGGTCCAGCTGAGCTTCGGGAAGGGGGAATACACCTTGAGATTCCAACGGATTTTGCGTCGCGATGACGAAAAACGGAGTAGATAGCTTTTCCGTCCGACCGTCTATGCTGACTTGACCTTCCGCCATGCTTTCAAGCAGCGCCGAAGCGGTGCGCGGTGTGGATCTGTTGATTTCATCGAACAACAGGAACTGGGTGAATATCGGTCCCTTGCGCAATTGGAATTCGCCCGTCTGCGGACGGTAGATCATGCCGCCCAGCAAATCCTGAGGCAGCAGATCGGGAGTTGCTTGAACCCGATTGAATTCCGCTTTGAAAGTTTGAGCAAGCGCTTTAGCCAACGTCGTTTTTCCCGTGCCCGGAACATCCTCAAGCAGAACATGCCCTTCGGCAAGAAGAGCGGCGACAATCAATTGCAATGCATCGTCCTGACCGATCACCTGCTTATGTACCTCTGAGAATACGCGGGACTTAAAGTCGTTATAATCATGCACTTTCATCACTTCTCCCCTTTTTCTACATACTCACTTTGAATAATGTTTACATTTTCTCTATGACAGCCGTCCGTGAAGGATGAGAGAAAGCCATGTTCTTGTCTAAGTGTATTCATCGCTTCCTCATCGCCGGCAATTACTGCTTGCTTTAACCGCTCTATGTAGTTGATGGACACGGCTATCCGCCGCTCCATCTCAGAAGTCTGCTCAGTGTGCTTACCGTGTCCCGGGATCAACAGCTTGGTTGGGTGACTCTCCAGCATCTTCTTCGCTTTAATCATCGTGCGTTCATATTCACGGGCGCTATGATAAATGAAAGGCAGCTCAAAATCCGATAGGTAATCTCCACACAAAAATATCCCGAGCGATTCGACAATGGTGAACAAGCCGTCATTGGTATGCCCCGGCGCTTTGTAGAAAGTTAATTGACTCGAGCCGATCTGAATCTGCTGGGTGTCTCTTTCAATGACGATATCGATTTGGGGGTATTCCACCGGATAATCCCGTGTAATATAGCGGCTTGTATCAAAATCATGGATAGACTTGACTCTTGCCTCTTTCTCCGGATGATCTCGCAGTTCGATACTGGCAATGGTCCTCGCTTCAGGGAACGCTTTGCAGCCTATAATGTGATCAAAATCGCCATGCGTGAACAAGAGAAAACGCTGTTTGTGCTGTGGAAGCGAGGTCACATGATTCCGGATTTGTTGGATTTCGCCCGGCAGCCACGCAGGATCCACTATTAAAATAAAATCGTCGGTTTCAATCACAGTTGAAGTTGTTTGGTACAAATCACTTTGGAAAATCGTCACACGCTCATTAGAAAATTGAATCACAGTTGGCACCTCATTTATGGCTTTATCTCTTGATAATAATTCGTCATATTCTCCGCCGATTCCTTGTGTTTCGAGTTCAATTAGCCAATCGCCTCGAGCAGATGTGAAGATTTTAGTTTGGCAACGCGACCAATATGACTGATGAAACGTCTAAGATGTATGGAAAATGTTCTGGAGTGGAGGGGCTCTGTGAAGAAATACTGGAAATGGTGGCTGCTCACCTTGGCGATGGCTCTGTCATGGGGCGGAAACTTGTGGGTTTACGAATCGCAAAAGCTTGAGAAACCGTTGTTTCTCAATCACTACTACGAATTGCCTGCTTCCCTGCTAGGTCACATGCGGCTTTATTATATTGCGAACAGTGACTCGAAACGGGAGCCCTATCAATTCGAGCTGCCGAACGGGATTCTTCTTAATGTCGCGGCTACGAGTACGTTCAGTGAACGCGGACGCTTACAGCTCCGGGAAGCGATTGTTACCGCCTATCCTGAAATGCTTCAGCAAATAAAAGAGCAATTGGCCTTTGAGCAAGTGAGTGTACGCTATAATGACGGTCTGGTAGAAACTGTGCCAATCGGAAAAGTCATCGTTCATCCTGACGAACAGAAAGAGATTACGTTGGCATCGCACTTGACAAGCGGTTCTAACGACGGAACCGGCCTCTCGCGTTATACCGTTCGGCATGATGTGCAGATCATCAAGGTTTCTCATAGTTTTCCGGAAGTGCTGGACGGAACGATAGATATTGAGTTTAACGGAAGGAAGGCAAACGACATAAGTGCATTTCCTATGGAACTGCGCGCAGGTGCGTCAGTTGCTATGTACTATCGCTTTCAATTACCGGAAGACGATATTCGCCGCTTCAATGCTTATCAGCTCTTAATTACTTATGAAAACTCGAAAGGCGAAACGGCCGGCACAGCGTTCGTCAACTCGCAGCCTGAGCTTTATGAGGATGATCTAGCCAATTACGTTCGATTCCGCAAAGGGGAGGCACAGCCATGAATGCAGCCTTTGTCCGATTCGGTTGGGGTGTGCTGTTCACGCTGATTGACTTCCGATTCGGGTTTTTCGACGTTCTACCCGATATTGTGGGATACGGTCTCATGTGGAGCGCAGTAAGAAATCTTGGACATTGGCGTAATGTCTACCTGAAGATGGAACCGATTGCCGCAATTCTAATGCTGCTGTCATTAGCGGAAATCTTCCCGGTCTGGGGTGTCCCGGGAGGGCCGGCGACCGCCTCCATCCCTCTGCTCGTATACAGCGGCATAATGCTATTCCTTACGATGATCTTCATCAATCATTTCATGTACACAGTTTCACGTCACGCAGCCGAAGCTTCCGCAAAGGAATTCGCGGCAACGGTCAATGCGCGCCGTAAATTTTTCGTCCTTATATCCGCAGTCTGGCTTCTTGCACTACCATTCTCGTTAAACTGGACAGAATCCATAGTGGAATGGACCTTCGTGATGGGCATCCTTTATATCATTGCACAGCTCTTGCTCTTCTTCTCATGTCGGGGTGCAGCAAAATTAATAGCATGAAAACCGTGAAAGAGGTGGGACCGTTGGTATAAAGTATCGTATCCCGATTTCTTATAGCTTCATATTCTATTAATCGGAGGATACAATGAGCGATATTCAGCGCATCAGAGAACGCCTGGATCAGGCACTCTCACAATTTGTTCAGGACCACCCCATTCCAGGCCTAGCCGTCGGTATCGTGAAAGACTATCGGACGATATACGCCAAAGGTTTCGGTGTGAGTAATGTAACAAAGGGCGAACCGGTCGACGAAAAGACGTTATTCCATATGGCTTCCGTGTCAAAAACGCTGGTCGCGACCGGGATCATGCAGTTGGCTGAGCGCGGAAAGATGAATTTGGACGGTTATGTTACGGAGTATCTGCCCTATTTTACGCTCTCGGACGACAGATTTCGGCTCATTACCGTCAGACAGCTGTTGAACCATACGTCGGGGATGCCGGATGAAGACGATTATGAATGGGATCGCCCGCAGTACGATAAAGAGAGTCTGGAGCGATACGTCAAAAGTATTGACGACAGACAGCTCATGTGGCATCCGGGCGAGCAATTCTTTTACAGCAATATCGGTTATGAAATACTCGGCGACATCATCGCCAAAGTGTCGGGTGTTTCCTTCGAGCAGTACATAAAGGAGAACGTCTTGCGACCGACAGGTATGGATTCCAGCTCCTTCTTAAAAACGGAGGCTGATGACGGTCAATTGGCGACGCCTCATATTTTGGGGCTGACAAAGGGTTACGGTGCGGAAGTTAGTGAGATTTTCCCTTATAACCGTGCTCATGCTCCAAGCTCCACGTTATACGCAAGCGCGGAAGAGATGTGCCGTTATGCGATTGCCCAATTGCATCAAGGCGATGTGCCCGGCGGTCAGAGGATTCTGCAGCAGGTAAGCTATAACGAATTGTGGAAGAAGTATGCCTCAACAGATTATGGTGCGGAGATGGAAGGGATCGGGCTATCTTGGTTCTTGGGAGAATATAAAGGCATCCGAATGGTGTCGCATGCCGGCAGGGACACAGGCTTCCGCAGCAACCTCATACTGCTGCCTGATGAAGGAATTGCTGTGAGCGTCATGACGAATTCCGATTATGTAGGACTGAAAATTGTGTACACCACTATTCTAGATGTCCTGCTGGGCGAAGATATCTCTCGTATCAAGAGGTCCATCGCCCATCACCTGGCGCAAATAACGGATTCCAGCGGCGTTGATGCTGCCATGAAGGAGTACGCAGACATTCAGCAGAATAATCCGGATCGCTATCTTGTTCTGCAAGGTGAATTCAACTTCATTGCAGATACGCTTAAGGAGAGAGGATTCTCAGGCGAAGCGGGCAAGTTATTGCAATTATCATCTATGTTGTTTCCGGAAGCGTCTTAATGATTAATAAAAAGTCAGCGGAAATCCGCTGACTTTTTGCTATGTATCACCGTAATCTTACTCCAGATCCCCTTCCAGTTCTTCTTTACGATGCGCTCTTCATAGATTACTGCCCCTTCTTTCGTTTCATCAAAATAGGGCGTCGGTTTCACCGCCAATTGAACAACATCTTCTATCCCGCAAGGAGCAGTTAAAATAACCTTATGATCATTGTTTAATGTCAGCCCCAAAGCCGTCGCTGTTTCCGGAAACTTGGAAATGGCATCTACCGAGGATGTATACGGCGGTATGCCGCTCACCCTATGCATTCTTGCCTCATTTTTGACCGACCAAGGAATTTCAGGATCGATCCTGCGCAGCTTTTCTTCGAGTCTCTTTTCTTCCGCTTCATCGATGTGAAGCTCATCGAAATAGATGACATCCACATCGGGCAAATGCGCTCTTTCACTAAAGCCGTGCAGCACATCCCAGATTTTAGAGCGTACAAATCCTGCACATACCCACCAATCCGGCAAATTTAAACGATGAACGGTTTTCAATATATGCATCATCCACTCGTCTTCCTCGACCAACCGGATGATGTCCCGTTCATTTTCTATTTTCAACAAGCCTGTCATCCTCTCAATAAAAACGGTTCTCCACACAAGTACTTTTTGCAGAAGCGGTTTGCTATGGCGGGCACACTTTCAGACAAATATTCGTATTCATCCGGATTTACCGAATGGAAAGCATACCCTCTAAATACTGCCCACAGAAAAAAAGCCTCTATTTGCCGCTCATAGTTATCCGGCAGCGCATGATACTTTCCATATGCTTCAACAAACAATTGGCGACGATCCGGCGTTAAATGCAGAAGAGTTTCCGCGACATCAAACAGGAAATATCCAAAGCCGCATGCCGAAAAATCAATCGGCCGCGCTTGCCCGTTATGGAAAACATAGTTGCTTTCATGGAGATCCGAATGAATGAGCCCCCATGACTCTTTCGTCGCGGGCAGTCGTGTAAATTCGCGGTCGATCACTGCCTCGGTCTGGAGAATAACCTCATATGTGGCGGAGTCGATTATTCCGTTGTCAACCAAGAGCTTGATCTGCTTACACGAAGTGTGCATGTGATCCGTTCCGTACAACGGGCGATTGAAGCCGGCAGGAACTGTCCAGCTTTGAGCATGCGTATGAAGAGTGGACATTAGAGAGCCTAGCGAAAGGATTTCAGCGGGTTCAGGCTGTCTGTCCAGAACTTCTCCTTCCACCCAATACTGCATCGTAACATAGACAGATTTATGTTCATCTGCCGTTACTAGCTTGGTCACTAAATGGCCGGTTTTATTTCTCATAGGCAAAGGAGTAACCAGCTCTGTGTCCTTACTGATCGCTTCAAGCCATAAAAGCTCGGATTCTATCATTGTCAGCGAATAGGATGGATTGAGAATTTTCAATAGGAATGAACCAGAGCTCGACTTCGGCACCACACGAAAAGTGACGTTGTCACTCTGTCCGAGAAATTCGATCCTGCAGTCGGACATCTGATAATGATCCAGAGCATGATGTGCGATGCTGTAATCATTTTGCGACAAGAGATCTACCCCCATATATTTACGAGCATGCAGCAATTCGGTACAATGTCTGAATAATGCACTCTATAACATACACAAAGGAATGAATAAAAATGGAGTTTCCTCATATTTGGTTGTTTTTGGCCGCAGTCGTTGTTCTCGTCGTTACTCCAGGCCCGGCTGTTCTTTACATCATTGCGAGAAGCATCGATCAGGGAAGAACGGCCGGTCTATTGTCGGTGATGGGGATAGCCGTCGGCGGATTCGTTCACGTGATCGCAGCAGCTGTCGGAATCTCCGCATTCCTTATGGCGTCCTCATTGGCCTTCAATATCGTCAAATATTTGGGAGCCGTGTATCTTTTATATCTAGGCTGCAAGAAGTTGTTCTTCTCACCTGCTGCGACGCCAGCGGAAATGCCAAAATTCGAGGCCAAAAAGCTTAAGAAAGTGTTTTTCGAAGCGGTTATCGTTGCCATTTTCAATCCGAAAACAGCACTATTCTTTCTCGCCTTTTTGCCGCAATTCATCTCACCCTCTGCCGGATCAACTCCACTTCAGTTTTTAACCTTAGGGTGTATTTTTCTTGTCATTGCTTTTATCAGTGACGGAACTTACGCGATTCTTGCATCCAGTCTTCGAAAATGGGTGACAGGGAGCCCCCTGAAATCCAAAATCCAAGACTGGTTTACCGGCGGAGCCTATATCGCAATGAGTATGGTTGCTGCCTTTACGCATGGCGGGCAAAAATAATCTCAATTCGACCAGAATACGAGGGATTTGAGGTCACGTTCCGCCCCAAGCTGCAGAAGCCGCTTGCCGGCGTCCGTGTCTGTTACTGTCTCTCCATCCCATAGATCCACTGAAATTTTTACTAAACCTTGCCTGCGGATGATAGATTGGAAGGCCGCTTTAAGCAGCGCCGCTTGTTCTTCCACAGGAGTGACCTCCGCATGGGAACCAGGCAGACTAAATATCCGCTTGCCATTGTTCTCAATCCAGTACAACCACCGATCACCTTTCAGCACCAAATAATTCCCCGGCTTACGGGCGAAGGACGCACCTTCAACCGATTGAGGCCAGTCGATGATTAACCCGAACGGGTTGGCCGGATCTGCGGAAGAGAGTACAGTGGACGATGTGTCCGAAGACACAGGCAGCGGCTTACGCACCGTGTCGCTGAGCTCCCGTGTCGTGAACTGCAGCGTCGACATTCCTTTAATGAACGTGCCCCTTGTCAGTGCGCCCCACTCTTCCAAACGTTTTAACATCGGATAGAAAGTATCCCAAGAGAATGGAGCAGCTTTCGCAGTCAGCTCCTTGTTGATCATTCCGTATCCCTTCAGCAAATGGTTCACCCAGGTCAAAACCGGCGACTCTGTTGCTGCGGCTTCCTCTCCTTGCGCAGAATATGCGTCCTCCTCGGACAGCATGCTTGTTGCGTACCAACGGCCCAGACCGGATCCCGTTTTCGCCCATCTGGAGCTTTTGACGTTGGCATGAAGCCGAAGAGGAGCGAACTGATCATTGGAGACGCGGCCTTCCCATACGAGCTCCAGTAAGTCCGGAATCAGCTCCGAAGGCGGCTTGTCCGTTTCCCGGCTAAGCCGGGTGAGGAAGCTGGCGCCCCCCTCCTCCAAAAGTTTCAGAAGCTTCGGATGTTTGGTCGGCTCCTGTGTCGTACCGTTCAAGAAAGGCTCGTATAAAGACTTGGAGCTCGCAAGGAAAAAGGCGATTTTGCCTTCTTTGTCCCCTTCGTCTTTGCAGCCGATCCATATGACTTCGCCCGATGCGCAAAGCAGATCAAGCTCTTCCTTCCGGTAATTCACCAGCCGGGTCGGAAAAAAATCGACTCCCAGTGAGACAGCGGAAAGAACAGTCCTTGCAGCCGTTCGATCACAGTGCGAAGCCCATTGCTGCCTTGCTGTTGTGTTCCTTGAAGCGCGTGCTGCATCATGGCGATTTGGCCGCACCAGCGTGCCGGTTCTACCGGCTCTGCCTGATTGCGCGCATGGCGGATCGACAGCCGCACCAGCCGAGAGGCGACTTTGGAGCTTGTCCATAGCCGCTCCTCTTCATCGGCAGCGTGCGGCGCTTGCTCAATTAACCCGTTCGCAAGCAGTTGCTCCACCGCTTTTGTCGCTCGTTCTAAAGTAAGTGCGGGGTATCTGTCGCATAGATCGGCTTCAGTGAAGGAAAGCAGATGGTCGACGTAGCGCCCGAGCACGAAATTAACGGATTTCTCCGTCTCCGGAAATTCCGCGTACATTTCCTGTTCATCGGAACTGATCCAACGATATTCTCCGTCACCCTCTAGATCCAACGGCAGCGCACGTTCCTGATCCTGCAGCAGCTGCAGCCATTCCAGCGCCAGTTCCCCTGCCAGCTTCGTTAATTCTTGGGCGGTCAAGTCACCGCGGGTTTTAAGCAGAGCAGCGAGCTCGTCCGCATTGGTCGGACGGCGCTCAGGCTCGCTCATCCGACGGCTCTCCTGTTGTATGACTTCCTCGCTTATCGCATTGCCGAGCGTCTCCGATCCGAAAAGCTGACCGGCCATTTCCTTGCTTACGTTCATCAACTGGAGACGGATGGTTTCGTCCATTCCGTCGCCTTCGTATATTTTCATGTTCACATAATCCATTAGAAACTGTGAGGCGAAAGGAGAGGGAAACGGCGTCTCCCGCACGACAAACTCCATCTCATTTGCCGCTAATTGTCCCAGCACACGTTTGAGGTCGTCATAGCCCAAATAATCGTGGAGGCATTCGGACATGGCTTCCCTTAGGTAAGGAAAATGTTCCGCATAGGGCATCGCATCGCGGAGGAGCGCTTCGCTGCGAAGCCGTTTCTGCCACATTGGAGTGCGGCTGAAGCTGCGAGAAAGCAGCAGCGAAGTCTCCGCGATTCTGCGGAAAGCGATTCCCAGCAGCGGTGAACCGCTAATGCCTTCCGTTAGCAGTTCCTCCAGATTCGCAGGTGTCACATGATAGATCGCCTGAAGCCATGACGAATCCCACTCGGGCAGCACGAATTCAATGCCGTTGTCCTTGGCGTTACCATATAAGCGGTACGGAAGCAGCCTCTCGAACTGCCGCTCAATGGCGAGCAGCCAGGCGCGATTCACCTTGCGGCCGAAGTGGTTATGCAGAATCACATGTGTCTGGTTCATCACATCGCGATAATACTCAATGACGATCTGCCGATCCGTAGGCAATGCGCAGGCATGATGTTGCGAACGCACAAGGGTAAGCAGCTCTTCCGAGGTCAACCTGTCCATTCCGTAAACCTCTTGCAACCAATCGACCGCTTGCTTATTCAGCTCCGCTTCGTTGGTCGACGCCGTTTCGTCCGAGAGTTGCAGCCGTGCTTCAACTGCACGCAGAAAAGCGCCGATTTCCACACCGACTTCATAACTGCGGGCGCCCGCTTCGTTGCGCCAAAAAGGAATCTGGCTGAACCGGTTACCCGCCTCCGACACATAAACCCGATCATTACGGATCTCGCGAACCATCCACGAGCTTGTCCCAAGTTGAAATACGTCGCCGACGCGGGTCTCGAGAATGAATTCTTCATCGAGCTCGCCGAGATGGGCCCGGCTGTCCAGATGATGCACCGGATAGTTGCCGCTCTGCGGGATGGTTCCCGCACCGGTTAAAGCGGCCATCGATGTGTTTTTTCTTTTGCGTATCATGTTTGTGTCGCGATCCCAGTCGAGAAGCGGGCGGGCGAACGGGTAGAATCCGGCCAACACCTGCAGCATTTGTTCCAACCGTTGCAGAGGATAATGGTGATAACTGTCACTATGCATGATAAGGCGGTGCAGACTGGCCACCTTCCAATCGCCCATGGCCGCCATTGCGGTCACGTGCTGGGAAAGCACGTCCATCGGACCTTGCGGGATACGAATATCTTCTATTTCACGATGGGCAATCTGTCGACTTAGCACTGCAAGCTCCGGTAAGACAGCTTTCTGCCGTGCCAACAGGAGTCCGCAGCTGGCTTCCCCGACGGCATGGCCGGCCCGGCCGATCCGCTGAATGCCTCTTGCGGCTTCCTGCGGAGAATCGACTTGTATAACCAGATCGATATGACCGACATCGATACCCAGCTCAAGCGATGAGGTCGCCACAATACAGCGAAGCGTCCCCTCCTTGAGCATCCGTTCCACTTCAAGACGCCGCTCCCGGGATATGCTGCCGTGGTGGGAACGTGCCATTTCGTAGCCTACATGATCATTAAGGCGTAAACATAATCTTTCGCACAATCGACGACTGTTCACAAACAGCAATACCGAGCAGCAGCCTTCCATCGCATGCATAATACGTTCCAACAGCGGCTGCCACACTTCTTCCCTCGTCGTGATCGGCTTGCTATTATCCGGCATGGTGACCAAGACGCGGATGTCTTTGCTCATCGTGCTCTCTACGATTGTCACCGGGCGGGGGCTCATTCCGATCACGTCCGAATCCGTAGATTCCTCCGTTTCCTGCCATCCCGCTAGAAAACGCGCAACACGATCCAGCGGCTTCTGCGTTGCCGACACCCCGATGCGCTGAGGCGCTTGCATGCATCCATGTGCCAGCCGTTCAAGGGACAGCGACAAATGTGCGCCTCGCTTATCGGCCGCCAGATCGTGAATCTCATCCACAATCACTTGTTCAACCGTCTGCAAGATCTTGCGTCCTTTGTCCGAGGTCAGCATGATAAAGAGTGATTCCGGCGTGGTGATCAGCACATCCGGAGGATTACGCATGATGGCTGCCCGTTTGCTTTGGCTCGTATCACCTGTCCGGACTTCGCATCGGATCCCCGGCCATTCGACATCGCTCTCAGCCGCGCGGCCTTCCAACTGTTCGACGAACTGGAGCACATGATGATGAATGTCATTGTTCAGAGCTTTCAGCGGAGTGATATATAAGATTTTGACGCCTTTATTCGGGCTTGAGTTTTTTGATCGGACTACATTGTCCAGACACGGCAGCAATGCCGCCAACGTTTTGCCTGATCCTGTGGGAGCCGCAATTAAAGTATGGCTGCCTTCATTAATGGCTTGCCAGGCCTGCTTTTGGACATCGGTAGGCAGTCCGAATGATTCCGAGAACCAGGCGGAAAGCACAGGATGAAAAGGGATTGCTCTCTCCTCGGACACTCCGGTCGCCTCCTCAGCTTGTCGTTGTAAACCTTATATCCAGTACTTGCCCACTCTCCACGAAACCAATCTTCTTATAGATTTTATTGGCGTCCGGATTCTGTGAATCTGCGTATAACATCGGTACTAAAGACTCGCTTTCTAGTATTGCACACAATCCGGTAACGATAGCAGTTGCATATCCGTTCTTGCGATAAGAAGCCGGGGTATAAACAGCATTGATCCTTGCTTGTCTCGGAGCACGATGCGCGATATTAGCCATCGATACCGGACGCTCATCCACAATCCAGAGGTGCAAGTTACCGCTTTTGATCATCCCCTCTGCCACAGCAAGTTGGCTTACGGGATCAACTGTCTCCTCATAGGCTGCCTGCAAAAAGCCTGCCAGAAACTCCGCTATCGTCTCCACATGTTGTTCAGCAGCAGCTTGAATTCTACCGGGAATATTGGCTTTCACTATTTGTGGACAGCAGTAGGCTTGCAGCAGCTTATAGGAATGGTATTCAACATTGTGTACCTCAGAAAAAGCCCATGCAAACATCTCCGCTGCTCGGGGTTCTCCCGTAATTCCGGGCGACGGTGTTCCTCCCAAATAATCAATTAATTGTTTGATCATTACTTTTCTTTGCTCGTCCGCCACTTGATCTGCAATCCATAACCAACCATTGTTACCGGGTGTTTGAGCAAAAACCATTGTTCCGTCATTGTATTTTAGACATGTTGCGTCTTCTGACTCCGTAATTCTGTGAATTAAATTGTACTGAACTTCATCTTTCATAAAGAGTTCTTCACTCAACAGGGGGTCGTTTGCCGATAGTTTTTGTAACATACGTTTCCTCGTTTCATTTCAGCTTAAAGCTAAACATGTGGTCCTTATTATCAAAAATACTGTGATAGGAAAAATGGAGCTGTCCGTCTTTTTCACTTTCGAATTTAATATGGTCACCATGATAGGGTACATCGTTCGTCTCAGCATATTCTTGTTCTTGGGCGTTCAATTGTTTGTAGATCTGCGTCGTATCGCCGGTTTCCAAGTCAATAAGCGTCAAAAGACCCGTTGTGTTCGGCCTGACTAGCGCATATGTTTGCCCGATTCCCTCGACTGAGAACGTTTCGTCGTTCCCGGTCATTGCGACCAGATCATACTCTTTCGTTAATTTACCGGTCGCATCAAGCAGAAATATCGCTTTTCCATCAGTCATGACCTGATGGCGGCCGTCGAAAGTCACATTCGGCGTATACCGCTGCCAGTAATGAACCTTGGTTTGTTTCACAATGGCCCCCTTAACGATTAATGCGGTATACACATCCGTATTGAGCAGCGGCTCTCCGTAGTAATCCTCTACAATCAGCTGGTCTACGCCCCCGGATGAAGCAAGCTTCATTGTGCTGAACCTTTGCAAATCAATATTCATAGCTCCAAGCAGATTCGGTTGGCTGTCGTAAGGCTTCGCTAGAAACACCTGACCGTTTTTTCGATTCAGCCAATAGAATGAATTCACGCCTATCACTGTATCGAAATCAAGCTTATGGGTTATATCGACTGTCTGACTTTTACTATTCCAATTTACCGAAGCCCCCAGTATTTCCGCTGCTGCGCGGAAAGGAACATACACATGGCTTTCTTTCACGATCGGCGTGGCAGAGAGCTTGACTTCAGCTCCATTCCTAGTCACGGTCGCTTTTCCTAGAGTAAGAACAATGGTCTGATCCGGCCGTGTAATGATCACCTTCTTCGTATGACTTTGCCACACTACAACCGCTTTCAATGCGCTGGAAATCTCCCGCAGCGGTAGATATACAGTGCCCTTTGACACGTAAGGGTTCGATTCCGGTGTATATAATGCGCCATTCATCATAATCGTTATCGCTTGACTGGCAGTAGCAGCAGCGGACACCGAATGATAGGACGAAATTACACTTCCGGCAAGCAGCCCTGCTGCCAGACAAGCGGAAATGGCGGAAAGCTTTAACCTCGGTAGCGTTGATTTCATAGAAAATCATCATCCCTTCTGTTCTTTTTTACACCAATAACAGTTTTACTTCTTCGAGCTGCTTCTCCAGCTTCATTCTTCTTTCACGCAACAAATCTTCCTCATTGCGAAGCATCTCCAGGTGGTTGGTCAAATGTAGAATCACCTCTCGCACCAATCCTTGTTCCCCGCATCCGATCGCCCTTTTCAAGTCAAACAGCAATTGAATATCTTTTAAGGACAAACCCATCCCTTTCAATTCCAGAATGACCTGAAAATCCAGAACTTCCTTTTGCCCATATTCCCTCCGGCTCTTAACACGTTTGGGTGTTACAAGATTCAAATCTTCATAGTGCCGGACCGTTTCTTTGGTGGTGTTCAGCAGTGCGATAAACTCGCTGATTTTCATAGCGGCCAGCTCCTTTGTGGATTGAGGGTTGACATGTGGTTAACCACACTCCTTTTAATGATGTCATCGGCTTTGGTCGAATGATAAAGGGAGTGGTGAGATGACGATTAACGAATGGATTGCGGTCTGCACAGCATGCTTGTATGGAGTGATCACAGCATCGGGCAGTGTAATGCAGATCAGTCGAAAAATGATACCTCTGTGGTCGGCTTCCGGAATGTTGATCGGCGGTATGTATTTGCTTGCCGTTGGAGTACTTATTATTGCGAACCCGCTGGCGGAGATTTTGATGCTTCCGGGTCTCGTACTACTTCATGTGTTGGCCGTTGTCAACGGGTTTCATATGCACGGCCGAATAAACTTAAGCCATCACATAATTCGACTGGTTCTGTCTTCCATTATAGCAATATTATTATTGGTATAGAGTTTTTTGCACAGCAAAAAGCCGTGGATGAACAAGTTCACCCACGGCTCTGTGCCCTTTATCTCAACCAGTCAAGCACCCGTTCGGTGAGCACGCCGCCCAAGAAAATTCCCACGATGCCGATAATCCCTGATAGAACCGGCGGGGCAGGCAACGGCAGCTTAAGTAATTTAAAAATGCATCCCACGATGAGTCCCGTTACCAGTGCCAGGATCAATTCTTTCATTCGTTACTGCCCTCCAACTTCAACGATAAGTAAATGTTGAACATCATTATTTTATCCTTCGTTGACTACCGTCAACCGTATTCGTTTTACGTCTGTTATTTTATCACTTTCTCTCGGACCAGCTGTTTAAATTGTTTTAATTGTTCATCTGTAAAAACTCGCTTGGGTATGATCGTCTGACCCCTTTTACCGTAGGTTAGCATAACGAAATCTTTTGTTTCTTTCATCCCGTTGTAGTAATCCCAATCAAGGTTCGCGTTGATACTCCCTGCATTAAATACAATTCCATCATCTGAAAAGGATAAAAAGTACTCTTTCCTATACTTGGGCTCTTTTCTGAACAACATCACTGGAACGATATAGTTTCTAGCAATAATAACGAATACGTATAGCAAGGAAACGAGGATCATGAATGAACTGAAGAAACCGTATTGATCATTCGCTAATAAATATATGCCGTATGCAAATAGCAGCGTTACTATGAGCAAATCGAACGCAATTCGTTTCGTATCCCCATGGGATTGGATCATCGCCGATTTAAACTCTTGTTCACTGTATTTAAACTTAAGGTCTATGATGCTATTCTTCATTGGGCGTTATTTCTCCTTTTCCATCGGATCAGAATAAAACATTAAGTATTGGGCAATTTGGCGAGACCAATATTTATAATCATGACCACCAGGTTGGATTACATACTGGACATTCATTTTGTTCGCTGTCAGCATGGTAAACAACGTTTTGTTGCCCTCAATTAACCAAGAATGATCCATATCACCATGATCTAAATACACCGATAGCCCATTATTAACGACATGATCTGCTAAGTAGACCGGGTCAATATTCTCTCTGTCACGTCCGTTCTGGAATAACCATCCAATGCCTGAACCTGCGTTTACGTCAAGCCTTAGCGCTGCGCTGTGACCCCCAACCTTGCTAAATAGATCAGGATGAGCAAATGCCAAATACAGTGCGCTGAAGCCGCCCATCGAAAGGCCGCCGACATAGCGTCCGTCCCTGCTTTGAATGGTGCTGTAGTTTGAATCCACATAGGGAATCAACTCTTTAACAATAAAGTCTTCATATAATCCTTCATTGTGGTCTCCAACCTTTTTATTAGTCGAAGATGTGTTTACCCCATAACTATTGTCAATCATTGGGCTCACAATGATCATAGGCTTTATCTTCTGTTCTTTGATTAGACGGTCGGCGGTTCGGTCGATATGAGCTGCACTTATTCCAAAAAATCCGTTAAACCAACTGTTTTCATTACCGTCTTTTCCATGCAGCAAATAAAGCACCGGGTATTTCTGCGCTTCATTGTACCCATGCGGCAAATAGATATTTACGTTTTGATTTTTCATTAAGGAATTACTATATATCTCAGTTTCAATAATACGCGGATGATAGAATTCACAGATGATTGCGCCGAAGTTAAAGCCGTTCATCACCAATACGACTAGAAGCAGTAAGGAAATTACTGAAATAATGCTTTTACTAACTTTCTTATACATGCTTTCCCTCGCTCATTGAGTGCTTACCGTTATGGCGACTCGAATCGGCGGATTTGACTCCATCTGTGTTCTCCCGGATGTGATCGCCAATTTTTGTCCCTGGTCTGTTTTGTCAAAGACATCTTTATCAACGATATACCATGCCGAATCGCTGTCGTTTGTTTCAGAAACCACTAAAAGTTCGGAATATTTTCCATTTGTTCTTTTATCCACAACAATTCCATCCATTGGTTTCTGTGGTTCAGTCCATGACAAAATCTCTTTTATCTTGTACGCTGCGGACTCGGACAGAGTATACATTTTCATCGTATTTTCCAAATTCATCATAGAACCGCCATGCTTCTTTTCGTCGATCCAAAGATAGTATTCCGCGGTACCGAGTACTACTTTATAGGGTGGAAATATCATTTTCACTGCTCCAGGCATTGGCTCTGCCGTTTCAAACGCATCAAGAAATACATTAATTCTATCTTTATCAGTTATCGTGTGCAGGAGGGAAACGACTGCATCGGATCCTGGACTAGCGGCGGCTTTCATCTGGTAAACAGCAAGTTTTTCATTGGATCCGGGCATGGGTTTCGCTGACTGCTCGGATGGCTGTGTTGCTGGAGTTATCGTGTTTGGCGATTGACAGCCTGCAATAATTATAAATATTACCATTAAAGAAATAACTTTTCTCATTTTTTTTGCCTCCTATGGTGCCGCTGCTCTCTATGTTCTTTCCTCTATTGACGCCTAAACTCTCTTGAAGGTTGCCGCGTCGAGGCGAGCCCCATAAAATGGAGGAAATCAATATGGGACAGGAACATCGGGCTCAACTGAGGAATGCCCGGACATTTTTACAACAGGAAAAATGGCTGATGAGGACTGGATTGCTCGGCTTTCTGTTAGCAGCCGTGTGCGGGATTTGGACGCTTATTAGGTCTTGATTGGGATCGGAGTGTCGATTCGGATTGTCAAATTAATTTTTCAGCCTAATGCGCCCACTATAAAGATTTCACGATCTGGTCAATGATTCGCGCCATACTTCTCGTCATTCGCTCCTCGGCTTCATGGAAGAAGAGATATCGATATCCATCGACCTCCGGCAATAATTTCTTACTCTTCGGATGTTCAAAATAGGAAGAGCAAACTAAATCATTCACATCGGGTAGTGCAGCTGTCTTCCACATAAAAAGATGTAAATCCTTATTCTGCATATACTGAAAGACGCCCAAATCCTGCAGTTCATTCGGATTAAGCACGATGCCCGTTTCTTCTTTTGTTTCCCGACAGCAAACATCGATCGGTAATTCTCCTTCTTCTTTAAGCCCCTTGGGCAGATCATAAAAAGAATTCCCTGTGGAATGACAAGCTAAATATTTGCTGCTGCCATCTGTGATGAAGATGCCCACTGAAGTGTTTTTCATTGATTTTTCTGTACAGCAAAAATAATCGATTGAGCGCGAAACTGCGACGGTTTATCGTATTTCTCTTCGTCAATCGACTGCAATTTCGTTCTATACTCAAGTACATTCCAACCTCTATAGGTCTCTTCTAAAATGGAAAAAGCTCTTTCCGTCGGCAGATTAAGCTCGATCAGTGGTTGCAGCTCACGGCCGGTATCTGTTTCAATCTCCTGCACATTCGTATTCATCTCTATGCAGTGGATGCCGCCAAGCTTTGTGCCGCGCTTCATTCGCTCAAGCACCTGTACCAGCGCCTCCTCCGATGAGACATGCTCAAGACAGCCGCATGCGATAATATAGTCGTAAGCATCTTCTCTTATTTCCGCACGTTCAGCATCGCTTTTATCAGCTTCAATCAGATCGGAAACTCCATATTCTTGAGCATTTTCACGCAGCTTAGCTACCGCTTCATCAAGCAAGTCCAGCCCGACCACTTTACTGCTTGTATTCTTAAGGGCAATCGCAATCGGAATGGTATTGCGCCCGGCGCCACAGCCGAGATCGAGCACATTCACATCGGTTTTGTGCAGCAACAACCGGTCCAGCAGCTCCATTACAAGTGGAATGGGCTTGGACATCCACGTGCCGGGCTCTAAAATTTCGTTATCTTCGTAGAGCTCTTTATGATAATTCGCTTCAGCCCTGCGCGCCTCGTCGAAATTTGCTTGACTCATTACAACGCCCCCTCCATACAAACGCTTCTTCTGTCTAAATATACCCAATAACGAAAAAATCCGCCCAGAGGACGGATTCTTTGTTTTATGTGGCTGCCCGGATTTGTTTGCTTCTTAATTGCCCGCAAGCGGCATCAATATCTGCCCCGTGTTCCATGCGAACACTGCAGCTAATGCCTTGCTTCTTCAACGTATCATAGAAAGCGCGAACCGATTCCTGCTCGCTTCTTTGATATTGACTGTGTTCATCCACAGGATTATATGGGATTAGGTTAACATTAGCGAGATCGCGTCGATCTCCAATCAGCTCAGCCAGCTCAACAGCATGTTCTCTGCGGTCATTAACATCCTTCAGCAGGATATATTCCAGCGTAATTCTCCGGTTTGTTTTTTCTAAATAGTAATCAATAGCCTTCATCAGTTTCTCTATTGGAATGGCGCGGTTTATTTTCATGATTCGTGTTCGCAGTTCGTTATTCGGCGCATGCAACGAGATAGCAAGGTTCACCTGCAAATCGCTGTCGGCGAATTCATAAATTTTCTCGGCCAGGCCGCTTGTTGAGACCGTGATATGTCTTGGACCGATTGCAAGTCCTTTGTGATCTTTCACAGTCCTGATGAAGTTCGCCATGTTGTCATAGTTATCGAACGGCTCGCCGATCCCCATCACTACAATGTGACTTACACGTTCACCCTGCTTTGTTTGATCCAGATGACGCTGGACCTTCATAATTTGTCCCACAATCTCGCCGCTGGACAAATCACGGCTTTTGGCTAATAATCCGCTGGCACAAAAGCTGCATCCGATGTTACAGCCGACTTGCGTCGTGACACAAACCGATAAACCGAACTTGTGGCTCATCAGCACCGTCTCAATCAAGTTGCCGTCCTGCAATCGAAACAAAAACTTAATCGTTCCGTCGGACGATTCTTGCTTTAAATGCTCTTCCAAAGTCTCAATGACAAAATGATCCGCCAATAACTGAGTACATTCTTTATTTACATCAGCCATCTCGGCAAAGCTCGTCACCCGCTTCCGATAAAGCCATTCCCAAACCTGGTTCGCACGAAACTTCGTATGCCCATGTTCCTGCAGCCACGCCGTCAGCTGATCTAATGTCAATCCATAAATGGATGGTTTATTCATTCGTTGACCTCATTTCAAATGCAAATCCTCATTTATCTATGATACGATTCCCCGTACCACTATTCAACTATGTCGCTTAATTGGCTTGTTGCATTGCAAACGGCGTATCTGTAATATTATTTTGAACAATTAATCGATCGGATCTTTCAATAACGGAGGTCGTTAACAAGCTATGGCGTACAATTTTCTCATTGAGCCCTCAGGATACAACGCATTCGATAATGAGGGGGAACAGATTGAAAAATGCAAGGAATGGGTTCTGCTCTCAGAGAAAGCTTCAAAAATCAAAACATTTTACTATAAGCGAAACAATATGAGCCTGCCTTGCAGCATCATCGGATATGTGGACAGAATGACCGCTGTAATCGAATTCGACAACAGACAAAAGCACTGTATCCACCCTTCGTACCTGAAAGAGATGCAGGCCTCTAATTTCAATCAGAAACTTACAACCTCAGCGGAAGAATCGGTCAGTCCCGAGGAGATCCCCCTTGAACAAGCCGCATCCATAGATGAAATCCATGCAGCTCCTGAACCCCCTGTTGACGCAGAAGCCAAAGCTGACGTGCCTCAGGCAGAGCAACCGAAAGGTAAAGCCAAAAAAGAAAAAGCAGCAAAGCTGCAGCTTCCTGATGAAAAAGTGAAAATGACCGCAACGGTTAAGGAATTCACGACTGTGCCCAACAACTTCTCCGATAACGACGATGAAGTGGTCATTTACGAAAACGTGTCCATTGACGAGCCGCAAACAGATCTTGGGGTCGCCTGGTCCAGCCACAGCGCCACACTTAAAAAGATGGAATTGGAAATCGGGGATAAGATCACATTTGAAGCAAAAATTATAACCAAAAAACTCACTAGACACCCCGTACCTTATAAAATTAACAATCCATCGAAAATAGCAAAAGAACAATCATGAAAAGAAGGCTGCTCCACAGCCTTCTTCAATTTCATTCAACATCGAAATCAAGTTCCGTGAGCCGAGATCTGGCCTAAATAGTCGAAATTACTACCCATATCCACTTCTTTGCCCGTTATTTTGTCCACGATCGTTAAATCAACGGTGCTGCCTCTCGAATGTCCTGACCTGCTTGCGAGGTATCCGAGTTTGAACAATTTCCTTTTATCTACATTCGGATAAAAGGTTTTTTTCATTTTTGTATCGTTAATGTCTTTAGACCATGTTTTAAAATCATTAACGGACTTTTGTGGACGGTAAGCGTCAAAGATCTTCAGCCTATAACCCTTAACTTCCAGATCATTGTTGACAGCCTTTAAAGCCTTAGCTGCCTGACTGGACATGATCGCCAGTGGAGCTTTGTAGCCCACTACACGTCTGCCGATAAAATTGTATTCGCTGTAATAACGAATGTCATATTGAGCGGTTGGAATGACTTCGTCTAAGTACACAAAACCCTTGGGCAAATGGCGTTGCTTCACCGCTTTCTCACTGCCTGTATTTGCAGCTGCCACTGTAGAAACGTAAACAAACATATAGAGAAAGGATACGGCAATTAAAGTAAGCTGCCTGCAAGTTTTCACTAGATTCATTAGGCTTGATCCCTTCTTATACTCGTTTACTCTCTGCCAGTTGAACAAGTGATGAAACGCAATCGATCGTCATAAGGATGACAACTAAGATAGCGTATCGCTTTGGAGGGATATTCAAATGCCGAAAGCATTAATACGACTCGAGGATATCGGTCCCGGAGGTTATTACGAGACGGCGGAAAATCAAATAAAGTTACTCGTTATTGCAGATTATCTATATTCTTGCAAAGTGCCTTTTCACGTTGCGGTCATTTCTCGTTTCATTGATCCAGGGCGCGGAATCGATCACTCCATCGGCAATCCATACGATTCCTTTGCCTCAAGATTCTCTCAAACTCTACATGCATTAACCGCACGCGGAGCGTCCCTCGGCATGCATGGCTATACTCACCAGTACGGCCGGTCTGTCAGCGCTGAGGGTTATGAATTTGCTTATTCGGGCTGCAGCAAAGACTGTCCGCCGGACGATTCACCGGATTCTTTATCGGCGGCCGAACGGTTTCAGCGTTCATACGCCTACAGCCGATATTCCATGGCATTGTCTGCATTTCAAGCGGCAGGATTGCGGCCGGATTGGTGGGAAACCCCTCATTACGCGGCATCCGAAGTTCAGCGAAAAATTCTGGAGGCTTGCAGTTTGCTGATTTACGAAGACAATCCGGACGTCCCTCACAGCCGGCAAGTGACTTATCGTAAGTCCAAATCGATTCTCGGAAAGAGTTTTTACGTACCGACGCCTCTCGGTTATGTAGGCGGCGCAACCGTGGAGCAAGATGTGAAAAGAATAATAAACCTAGTGAACGAATTCGGTGACGATGATCTGGCTTCTTTCTTTTATCATCCGTTTCTCGAATTTCCCTATATTCACATCCGCAGCAATGCTTCACCCTATTATGACGAAGGTTCTCCCCTGAAAACTCTTATTCAACACATGCTGTCTCATGGCCGGCGCTTTGTCCACATTTTGGACTTATGAGTTTCGGCATTCGTTGCCCTCGACTTCGCTCAAAAATCCTCGTATCGTCTTCACATACTCCTCGGTTTCTTCCAAGTAGCTGATGTGGGCGCTGTGTTCAAAAATATGGATCTCGGAATCCGGCACGAGAGACTGATAGTATGCTGTCGATTCAGGAGCCGCTTCGTCATACCGGCCGCATACAAACAGTGATGGGATATCCATTTTATGAAGCTCGGGTGTTACGTCGAAAGTTTTTAGGTTTCCTGTCGGGAAGAACTCTGAAGGTCCCCACATCGTCATATAGATTTCCTTATTCCCTTTAGCACGACTTTCAGTCAGAATAGCCGGCCACGGATCAGCTCTGCAAACATGCCTTTTGTAGTAATCTGTCATGGCAACTTGATACTCTTCGGAGCTTGTTGTTCCTTGCTCCTCATGACGGGCAATGGTTTGCTGGACGTCTTCGGGCAATTGTGTCAGGAAACGGTCCGCGTCTTGCTTCCAGCGTTCGGCACTTAGACATGGACTTGAAAAAATAACACTTCGAACGCCCGAATGTTCCCTATTGATCAGATAGGATGCGGCGAACATCGTGCCCCAGGAATGCCCCAAGAGGTGTACTTCTTTTAAATCCAGCGCTTCCCGTACGCGAACCAGTTCGTCTACAAAACGCTCCGTTCTCCACAGTGACGGATCATCCGGTCTGTCCGAATTTCCCGAGCCAAGCTGATCATAGAAAATAACCGGCCGTTCATCCGCCAACACGTCGAGCACCGATCTTAGCGGATCGTGAGTATTACCTGGGCCGCCGTGGAGTACAAGCAAAGGCGTCTTACCGCCTTCACCTACGCGTATGTACCACACCCTGCCTCCAGGGACGTCAATATAGCCCTCATCGCTTTTCAAGTTCGCTGCCTCCGTTCACATTTTAAAAAATTCAATTCGCATATTTGCTTTATTGTACCAAAAAGCTCCCGCAGGTGTGGATACCTGGCGGGAGCTTGCATGAACACATTAGACAGCGGGAGGTTCTATATTCATTTGCGTCCATTCATCGCGTGAAGGTCCGTAAACTCCAGTCACAGGAAGACCCGCTTGCCGCATCAACACCGTCATTTGCCCGCGGTGGTGGGTTTGGTGGCTGATCAGAATGGACAGTGTCAGCCCGACCGGCCATTGTTCACCGTACATCTCCCGTACTTCCAGCAAAGATTCATCCGTCCATTGCTTATGAATCGCTTCCAGCAAAGCCTCGCTCGCATTTCGGTAACTGTCCGCTATGACTTGAGCGGATGAAGGTAAAGACGTATCGTGATGCGGGGCTTCGAAATCGAGCCCAGTACGGGACATCATCTCGTGCAGGGAAGTCGTGATGTGCCAAGCGATACGGCCCAGCGTCCGATCCTGCGGGGTAACTTCTTGCGCTAAGGATTCATCGGTCAAAACATCGAGCAGCTTTTGGGTGGACGCACTTTCATGCTTCACACGAACATACATTCTCCTTCTTACAATTGAGTATCATCTACTGAATTCAGCCAATTGTTAATTTCACTGATTACCGACTCTACACAACCGTCTTCGAACGGCGAGATGAGTCCTGCATACTCCACCAATTCCGTAAAAGAGCGGCTCCCGCCCACTTGGCATAATTTCAAATAATTTGCCCAAGCGCTTCCCCAATCTTCATTCATCCGCTTCCAGAACTGGAACGCACAAATTTGCGCCAATGAGTAGTCGATATAATAGAACGGCAATTGGTAAATGTGGAGCTGTCTCTGCCAAAATCCGCCGCGCTCCAAGTATTCGTTCTGATCGTAATTGCGGTGCGGCATGTATTTGCGTTCGATGCTGCGCCATGCATTTTTGCGCTCCGCCGGGGTCGCTTCCGGATTCGCATAAACATAGTGTTGGAATTCATCCACAGCGACGATATAGGGAACGATCTGCAAAGAGCTCGCCAGATGGTCGAAGCGGTATTTGTCCGCGTCCTCCTGGAAAAAGAGGTTCATCCATTTCCAAGTGAAAAACTCCATACTCATCGAGTGAATTTCGCTGGATTCGGAAGTAGCAAATTCATATTCCGGTACATTAAAGCCTCTGCTGTGATAAACCTGAAACGCATGACCAACTTCATGGGTCAACACATCTATATCGCCCGATGTCCCGTTGAAGTTTGCAAAGATAAACGGCATGCCATATTTACTAAAATAGGTGCAATAGCCGGTGATTTGCTTGCCCTTCTTGCTTTCGAGATCCATCAGACCTTTGTCGATCATAAGTGTGAAAAATTCATCCGTTTCCGGAGAGAGCTCGCGGTACATGTCGGCGCCATTCTGAACGATCCACGCCGGATCACCTTTTGGCGTTGCGTTCCCTGTCTTGAAGCTGAACGCTTCATCATAATATTGCAATTTGTCTACGGAAATCCGGCGGCGCTGCCGCTCTCTCAACTCTGTGGCCGCAGGTACGATGTGTTCCAGCACTTGTCTGCGGAAGTTCTCCACCATCGCCTCGTTATAGTCGGTGCGGCTCATCCGGTCATAGCCAAGCTGTACGAAATTCGCATAGCCGAGTTTTTTGGCGATTTGGGTTCGCACTTTGACAAGATCATCATAGATTCTGTCCAAAGTTGCTTCGTGCTCGGCGAAAAATCCGAATCTGGCTTCGGAAGCCTTCTTTCTCATCAGCCGGTCGGTTGATTGTTCGAAGGGAAGCAATTGCGCAATCGTTCTTTCTTCTCCCTCAAAGGGAATCTTAGCGGAAGCAATGAGTGCGGCATATTCTGTCGAGAGCTTATTTTCATGCTGCAGATCTTCAATAATTTCAGGCTTGAAAACTTTCAGCGACAGATCGGCTAAACGGAAAAGCTGGGCGCCCCATTTGGCCTCAAGATCCGCCCTAAATTTGCTATTTACCAGCGCGCGGTAGTAGTCCGTTATGTATTCTTGTATGATCGGGCCCATCTCATCCATGTAATCCTGTTCAGCTTTGTAGAATTCGTCGGTCGTATCGATAGAATGACGTACAAATACCAATTGGCCCTGCGTATCGAAATCACTGCGAAGACGATTGATTCTCACTATAACTTCACTTTGTTCTTCCGCATTCTCTGCCGTGTTAAAGACAGCAATCATTTCCTTGAACTGTTTCTCCACTTCCTTAACATCCGGACGTTGGTAAGGCATATCGTTAAATTTCATACTCGGTTTCATCCTCTCTCAGATAATGAATGATAGTCCAGTTGTACGATGGGCACATTTCTCTTGATCCGGTCTCTCATTTCTTCCATCCATTGCTGAAGACGAGCCGATCGATCTATGAGCTCGGTTTTTTTGTTCAATACAAGGTATAAGCAAATATCACGCAGCTTCAGAAAATAAGGCAGATGTTCAAGCCATTCCAACGGCAGTTCATAAGCGCATCGGTAACCCGACCAAAAGGCCTGGAAGAAATCCTGCGCAAACTGAGTCTTGCTGCTGCTATTTTCGAAAGGTACCCAGGTCAAGGAATAATAGAGCGGGATGGCAACATCGTGGATGAACCAATTATATGCGCAGTCGTCGAAGTCAAAAACGCTGATCTCACCGTCGCTCACAAAAAAATTACGCGGATGGATATCAGTATGAATAAGCCCATACACATCATTGCTGGAGCGTAATCCGTGCAAGTGTGCAAGCACTTCGTTCAGCCGCTCTAGAACATACTCGTCTCCAGGCAGGATGTAATCATTCGCATTCTTGATGAGATCGTCATCATCCCAAGATGAACGGCGGAGCTCGTCATCCCTCACCACGTAACGGGTAGTCGCTGCATGCATCCGGCCGGTTAGCTCGCCCCATTGCCGGAACAGATCCACATTCCATTGGGCGGGATTTGTGTAATCAGGCAGATGACCGCGAGCTTTCTCGAAAAGACTGGCTGTGAAGTAAGATCCGCCTGCTTCGATCAACTCCGTTGTTCGTCCATTCTGCGAACGGTAACATTGCGGGATCTTCAGCCCTTGGGAAACCAGATAAGAGATCCATGACAATTCCGCCGCAATTTGCGCTTCCGAACGATGGCTGCTGTGCGTCAACCTGAGAATAGACAACTCACCGTTACGTTCCATTTCAAAAACATAATTCTCGAAATCTCCCAGCTTCCGTTGACTGCCGAATCTCAGCCCGAAGCGTTTAGCGGCCTCTTCAATAATATGCTCGCCAAAGATCTCGGCCACTGCCGCTTCCATGAGTTCCACTCCTTTGCCGCAACATTTTTACCAAAAACCGACTAGTCAGTCTATATCACATAGCCTACCTTTTTACAAATCCTGTGTCAATTACTTATTGAACTGAGGTGCCTTCCTATGTTCGATTACGATAAGTTGATGATCGTTGCGCATCCGGATGACGAAGTTATATTTGGGGGTGCAAGCCTCATATTGGAAAAGGGCTGGAAAGTGATTTGCGTCACTAACGGCGGTAACCCGGTCAGGGTGAAAGAATTTAGACAAGCGATGCAGGCCGTGCAAGCCAAGTATGAGATCTGGAACTTCCCGGATAAACGCTACGGCAATTTTAATATGAGATTATTGGCGCGAACACTGAAGCCGAAACTGCAGGAACGACCATACAGATTGATCGTGACTCATAACAGATCAGGTGAGTATGGCCATCCGCAGCATAAGGCTTTATCAAGATTGATGATGCATTTGGCGCCAAAAAACTTATTTACCTTTTACAAGTCTAAAGAAATGCTCCACCCTTATATATTGAGAGAAAAATTAAACGTGCTGCGGATCTATAGAAGCCAGACATACATTATGAAAAGGCTGAAAGATTATATTTATCGCGAAGGGCTGCAAAGAGTAAAATAATGAATCCGGAAATGAGCAGTCTCATATGTATCTTTTCACAATCTCCTGAAGCTTTAGCGCCAATCCTATGCTTCCCTCCACCTTCAAACTGCCGGTCATGAATGCCATCGTTGTATTTAAATCATCTCTAAGTAATTTTAGGAAGTTTGCATCGGAAAGCATTAATGTGACGTCGGGAACAAGCGCATTGCCTTCGATCACAGCAATCATTCCATTTTTAACGTGGATTTGCAGTATTCCGGTATCTGACAGGTTCAGTTGAAATACTCTTTCTTTTTCATTCTGAATGTGTTCCGGGTTGGCATTGATTTTGGTCACCAGACTTTCAAGCTGCTCTTTCACGGACATTGCACTTTCCCCCATGGACTCGTATTAAGCCAACTATTCGCGACAAACGTCAAATTTCCTCTTTATTTCCAATCTTCATTTGTCACACTATAAATCTTATGGTCTTCCCATTGTCCATTGATCTTTAAATAATATTACGCGCAGGCTTCATAGTTGAATCCCGCTTTTTCAACCACTCGAATGGATGGCAAATTGCACGGCATGACAGAGGCCTGAACACGGTGTAACTCCGCTTTCTCGAATGCATAATCAAACGCGAGCTTCACCGCTTGCGTCATATATCCCCGGCCATTGCAGGCTTCGTTACAATGTACTTCCTTTGTTGATTTTACCATGAATAAAAACAGACTGCCGATGGCAGCCTGCTTTGGTTTGGTCATTTCCTATTCAGCCTGAAACCTTTAACCATTTAAAAGGCGTCGTGCCGAAGAACATATTCGGATTCACTTGCACATTATGGGCCCAGAAAGCAAAATGCAGATGCGGTCCGGTCGAAAATCCGGTTGAGCCGACCGCACCGATGACGTCGCCGCGCTTCACCCGCTTCCCTGGTTTGACGTACATTTTCGATAGATGAACGTATTGCGAAAACAGTTCCATACCGTGATCGATGTAAATCGAATTGCCCGTCAGATAGAGCGAATCCGCCAACACGACGATCCCATCATTGGTCGCCTTCACCGGGGTTCCCGCCTTGGCTGCCAGGTCGATGGCCATATGGGATTTGTCAAACTTGCCGTTTACGTACCGGGTATGTCCGTAGGGAGTGGACAACCTCCCTTGAACGGGCTGGATGAATGAGGATGTGAACAGAAATTCCGCCTTGGATTTGCTCCTCGCCGCATCGATTTTCTTCTGATCCTCGGCTATTCGCTTCGTATTTTGGCGCATGCTCTCCATCTGTTTCGAAACCGTGAGATATTGCGTTTTGAATTTCTTATCCAGTACGGTGAGCGGCTTGCCACCGATCTGGTAATTCCCCGGCTTAACCTGTCTGGGAACCGGCAGATACGTGTAATAGCCGACTCCAAAAGATTGAAGCTTATAGGTTTTTCCCTGCCAGCTGACTTCACCCGGATTGGCGCTCCTGACCATCACCACATCGCCGATCGACACCGTTTGCGGAATCAGGGTCCACTCCGCATACATGGCTTTCTCAGCGCTGGCCCGGTTCAGATACAATGACGCTTCGCCGCCGGCCCTCTTCTGTATTTCGCTCAATTCCCCGGATGCTCCTGAAGCGACTCCTCCCATGCCGACAGTCAACAATGCGGCACCGAGGACTGATGTCCATCCGATTCGTGCCCATTTCAGCATCAGTTGCAACCTCCTCATTCGGTTAGCATGATTTACCAAATTTCCTTAACTCTATTTAGTAAACCAGACTTGCCGATATGAAAACATATCAGCCTCGAGGAAGCGTGCTTGTTATTGATGCAGAAATTGTTCAAGACGTAATTTAACGTCCGGCCACTCTCTGTCAAGAATGCTGTAATAAACCGAATCACGGATATACCCGTCCGGAAGAATCATATGATTGCGGAGAATGCCCTCTTTTACCGCACCTAACCGCTCGATTGCCTGTTGAGATCGAAAATTGCGGGAATCGGTCTTCAATTGAACCCGAATAGTTCCCAAGGTTTCGAAGCAATGCTTCAAAAGCAGGTATTTGCATTCGGTATTCACTGCCGTCCTCCACATTGCAGGCGTGAGCCAAGTGGATCCAATCTCCAAATGCCTGTCGGAAGCGGATATGTCGAAGAATCTCGTGCTTCCGATGATCGTACCGGATGCCTGCTCAGTGATCACAAACGGTACAGCGCCCTTTTGATCAAGCGCCTTTCGCACATACAGCTCAGCTTCATCAAGCGAAAAGATTCGGCCTTGTGTAACTGTCCATATGTCCGGATAGTTGCCTGCCTCATATAAACCTTGGATATGCTCGTTCCGCATAGGTACAAGCTCGACCCTGCTGCCGGTCAGCACAACGGGTTTGACTTCCATCACTAAACCATAACCTTGCAAATATCGTTGGTGAACGCTACCGGATCCTGAATCGGCAGGCCTTCAATCAGAAGCGCCTGGTTGTACAGCAGGTGAGTGTACAGGCTCAACTTCTCTTTATCCTGCTGATAAGCATCCTGCAAGTAGCGGAATACTTCGTGGTTCACGTTAATCTCCAGCACCTTGTCCGCCTTCACGTCCTGGCCGTTCGGCATCGATCGAAGCACTTTTTCCATCTCGATCGTCAATTCGCCCTCGTTGGATAGGCAGACCGGGTGAGATTTCAGCCGCTTGGAGGCTTTGACGGTTTTTACTTTGTCCGACAATATTCCCTTCATCGCTTCGAACAGGTCTTTGTGCTCGCTCGCAGCGTCGGCTTCTTCCTCGCTCGAATTCGATTCAATGCCCAAGTCGCCGCTGGATACCGATTTGAACTCTTTATCTTTATATTGCATCATCATCTTGACGGCGAACTCGTCCACGTCATCGGTGAAGTAGAGAATCTCATAGCCTGCGTCGGCCACCACTTCCGTCTGCGGAAGCTTCTCTATGCGGTCGATTGATTCCCCCGACGCATAGTAGATGTACTTCTGGTCTTCCGGCATTCTCGAGACGTATTCATCCAAAGTAACCGGCTTCTTCTCTTTAGACGAATAGAACATCAACAGGTCCTGCAGCACGTCTTTGTCGATTCCATAATCGTTGTAAACGCCGAACTTCAGCTGTCTGCCGAACGATTTGAAAAATTGCTCGTATTTTTCTCTTTCGTCCTTCATCATATTTTGCAATTGGCTCTTGATCTTGCTCTTGATATTCTTGGCGATCAGCTGCAATTGCCGGTCGTGCTGCAGCATCTCCCGCGAAATGTTCAGCGACAGATCCTCCGAATCTACCATGCCTTTCACGAAGCTGAAATAGTCGGGAAGCAGGTCCGCGCATTTATTCATGATGAGTACGCCGTTGGAGTACAGCTCCAGCCCCTTCTCATACTCCTTCGTATAATAATCGAACGGCGTTTTTTCCGGTATGAACAGAATGGCCCGGTACACGACGGCTCCATCGGCGCTGATGTGGATATGTTTGAGAGGCTTGTCGAACCCGTAATGTTTGTCAAAATAAAACCGCTCGTAATCTTCCGCCGTCAGCTCGCTTTTATTTTTACGCCAAATAGGCACCATGCTGTTAACGGTCTGTTCTTCGGTATAGTCCTCGAGCTCATTGTCGTCGCTGCCTTCCTTAGGCCTTTGGCTCATCACATCCATCTTGATCGGGTAACGGATGAAGTCGGAGTATTTCTTAATGATGGACCGCAGACGGTACTCTTCCAAGAACTCGTCGTAATTCTCGTCTTCGGTGTTGTTTTTGATCTTGAGAATCACCGTCGTACCTACTTCGTCGTTGTCGCTTGGCACAATGGTGTAGCCGTCCGCCCCTTGTGACTCCCACTTGTAAGCTTCATCACTGCCGAGCGCCTTACTGATGACCGTGACCACATCGGCTACCATGAACGCCGAATAGAAGCCGACGCCGAACTGGCCGATAATGTTATGACCGTCCTTCGCTTCGTTGTCCTTCTTAAAAGCGAACGAGCCGCTCTTGGCGATTATACCCAGGTTATTCTCCAGCTCTTCCTTGCTCATCCCGATTCCCGTGTCCGTGATGGTCAAGGTTCTGCTATCTTTGTCGGCCGCTATTTTGATGTAATAGCTGTCCTTGTTAAACACCAGCTTATCGTCGGTCAAGGCTTTGTAATAGATCTTATCGATGGCATCGCTGGCATTGGAAATAAGCTCTCTGAGGAAAATTTCCCTTTGCGTATAGATCGAGTTGATCATCATTTCCAGCAGTCGTTTCGATTCGGCTTTGAATTGTTTTTTGGCCATGTGTTGAAACTCCTTTCAAGTCGGGTTAGCACTCTGATATCAGGAGTGCTAATGCTAGTGTTATTTTACACTCTGTCGAGAAAATGTGGCAAGCCCCTGCGCTTAAAATTCAAAAGGCCGCCGAGTTATCTCTGCAGCCTTCCTTCTCCTTCGCGCCGAAGCGTTATGATCGTCTCTTTGTCGGTGATCACATAGAGCTTCGCGTCAGGAGGAACAGGATCGTTCAAGCGGCGGTTGATTCCCATGTCGCTCCGGTCCGCAATTAAGGTAGCTCCCTTTCGAATCAGATCCTGGAAGGCTTCGCCATACGTTGCCCAAGCCGGATTCACGGGGATTTCGTATAGATCGGCTCCGTCCTTCCGACTCAGAAGCTGCGTATAAATGTCGATATTCCCCTCATGCAATGCAGCCCTCACGGCCAAGCGTGAAACGGCATCATGGGAGAGCACGAACTCGTTCACCTTCACATGTCGGAAATTCTGAATGTGCTTTTCCATTACGATTTCGACGGTCGTATGAACCTCCGGCGCATACCTTTCAATACTGGAGGCAATCAGCAGGGATTTGCCGTCAACCAGAGAGGAATCGTCGATGCGGGAATCCGAGAAAACGATGGCAGCGCGAGCATGCCGGACGGCGGCGTTCTCCAGGGTTTCAACCGATGTTGGGTCGCCGCTGACGAAATGTACTTTATTGTGATCGTAAGGATGTTTATCTGAGTCGTCTATGATGACGATCTCGATGTCTTCGTCGGTAGATAAAATCTCTTCCACAGCTAATTTGGCCTTCCTGCTCCAGTTGATCAATATAATGTGGTTATCGCCTTGGTATTTCAATTGGCCGGCTCCCCTTTTACGGTGGATTTGCACAAAATAATCGATTATTTTCCCGATAACCAAGCTCAGAAGCCCGATTCCGAATACGAACAGAAACATAGCGAATGTTTTGCCCGGAACGGTCGTCGGATAAAAATCCCCATAACCGACGGTCGCTATTGTTGTCATGACCCAATATAGTGCGTTGAACCATCGTTCCTTGAATGTCGCAGGCTCGAGCAGATAAATGAGAGTTGCACTGGATAATACGAACATAACCGTTCCGATTAAAAGAAAGACGCTCTTAAGCCGAAACAACTTCAGCGAAAGCTTGCGTATGATAAACAGCGTGCGTCACCTCTCATTCGTCCCATTCTAAATACATGAGAATCATATCATACTCCTTGTATGAGCTGAATTTGATTTTCCAAACAATGGAACGTTACAATAGATTACATTCTCCTGAGGGTGGTGTTCGTTCACGATGACCGAACTCAAAATCATGATCTATAACATGCACCACGGAAAAGGAATGGACGGGCAGCCTAACCTCGAGCGGATTGCGAAGCTGGTGAAAGAAATTGATCCGGATATCATCGGTTTTAATGAAGTCGACCGGTTCTTTCATAAAAGAAGCGGCTTCAAAGATCAATTCTCCTGGTTCTGCGGGGAGCTCGGTTTGAATTGTGCCTTCGGTGCCGCGATTACAAGAAAAAAGGGCGACACCATACGTGAATACGGCAATGCCCTGTTTTCCCGTTTTCCTATTGTGTCTCACACCAATCATGGACTCAGGGCGCGGCGTTTAACGATCAGCGAACCGCGGTCAGTGCTGGAAGCCGGAATCGATTTGGGCGGCAAGCAACTCCTGAAGGTTTTTCTGTCCCACCTGAGCTTTATTCCGATCCTCCGCAGAATACAGACCGAGCTGGTCGTTCAGCGACTTGAGGCCGAGTCCGGTCCCTCCGTTCTCATGGGCGACTTCAACATGATTCCCGGCTCAGGTTCATGGAACAAAATCACCCGTGTGTTGAACGATGTGACTCATCAGTTACACGGTCGTCCTTTAAGCACATTCCCCTCTGTTCATCCGGTCACGCAGAAAGACTATATTTTTACCAGCCCGCAGATCGTAATCCGGAACGCTGAGACAATTGACCGAGATCGACGTGCCTCCGATCATTTGCCTTTACTGACGAAGGTCAGTGTTTGAAAATCATATTGTCTGGAGGTAACGAATAAGTTAAATGGATCTTACATATGGGAGGTATTTATATTGAAGAAGTTTTAGCATTTTGCTCTCCATTATCATCTCCGTGTTTTTGCTAGCTTCGTTAGTTGCCGCTAAGAACCCTCACACCGATCGTTTCAACTACCCTGACCGCGTCGACTGGGCACTGAAAAAATTAGAAAAAGCA
The DNA here is from genome assembly GCF_000829465.1 of Cohnella kolymensis. Taxonomy (GTDB): domain Bacteria; phylum Bacillota; class Bacilli; order Paenibacillales; family Paenibacillaceae; genus Cohnella; species Cohnella kolymensis. Next base: position 159,923 of record NZ_JXAL01000033.1, read on the forward strand.
ACAGAAAAGTATCGTGACGTGAATAAAGCCATTGCCGATGGCTATACACCTACCGATGAGTTCGTGCCCAATATGGGGTACCATTATATTAATTTCCGGTTAATCGATGACCAGGTTGATGCACTGATGCCGGAAGTGGTCATTTATGTGCCGGATGATAAAGGCGGCTTAAAGCTAGTCGCTGTCGAATATATTTCTACGGTACCAAATCATCTATACGGTCTCGAGTTCCACCAAATCAGACGGCTGCAGGCAGTTCACATCATCATTGACCCAATCATGTGAGCGACACAAAAGGCCGAACGTCTAAGGCGTTCGGCCTTTTAGTGCTATTTCACGTACTCATTTAAAAGCCTTAGGATGACGTCCCGCTTTACAGGCTTGCTGACATACGCATTCATCCCTGCGGCTAGGCACTTTTCCCGATCGCCCTTTAAGGCGTTGGCCGTGACCGCGACAATGCAGGGGCTTTTCTCCTTGAGATCTTGTTTTATCGCCTTCGCCGCATCGAGGCCGTTCACAATCGGCATGTGCAGATCCATGAAGATGAGATCATACTGCTCTTTGAGCGCCGCTTCGACCGCCTCTTTGCCGTTTGTGACGGAGGCAACCCTGTGCCCCATTTTTTCAAGCATTTTGGTCAGCACTAGCTGGTTGATGGAATTGTCTTCAGCGAGCAATATGCTCGCCTTGCGTTCCGTATGCGGCATCTGCACGCGAGCCTCTTCGCTGTGGGGGGGGCGATATTTTCTGCAGCCTGATGGTGAAGGTAAAAGACGAGCCGCTCTTGCCGTCACTCTCCGCGTAAATCTCGCCGCCCATCATGCCGACAATTTTACTGCTGATGGCAAGGCCAAGGCCAGTGCCTTCGTACTTGCGCGTCGTAAAGCTGTCAATCTGTACAAACGGTTCAAAAATGTTGGTGAGCTGGTCGGGGTCAATCCCAATGCCCGTATCCGTTACGGTAATGGCCAACAGGGACGCGTCTTCCTTCGCTAGTCTCACCCTTACCGATATGCTGCCCTTTGGCGTAAATTTGACGGCATTGCCGAGCAGGTTCAGGAGCACCTGTTTCAACCGCTCGTAGTCGCCGTAAATATAGTCAGGAACATCGTGATTGATGGTGCTGCAGAGCTCCAGATTCTTTTCTTCGGCTCTCGCTGAAATGACGCTGAAGCTGTCCTTGATGCATTTACGCAGATCGATGGTAATAGCCAAACATCTGTTCAATGGCGGGGTTCACCGTTAAAATCAAACCATCTGGACTAATAAGGGCGATCCCAAAGGGAGCATGCTCAAACACCTGTTGGTTGAAGGATTGTTGGTTCAAGTTTACGCGATGCATGGCTTGCCTCCATATGTGTAAGATAATGTTTACAAGAAGAAAAAAGACCCCCTACTTTGAAGGTCTTATCGTTCAGAAATGCAAAGTAATCATAACTTTCAAAGTTATTTACCCGTTTTCTAATTTATTGAACCAGGTACTAAAAAGATTTTTTAATATATTTCATTTATGACAACACTTTCTGCTTCACCCGAATGGTTGCTGATATAATCGTTTTTTTCATCATCACATTCTGATCCACATCCGGCATTGTATGAAATTCATTGTTCTTACCCAGTGCCAACAACGCTGTCTTGGCGGCTTCATGTGCAAGATCTTCATTTTGAAGGACATAAAACGCCATCTGATAAGCATCAATTTCCAGTCTCCGTAACGATGCTGCGTTTCTCATATTCGAGGAGTCAGATTGTAAAGCCTAAGGTGCTTCATGTGCTCTTCCGCCTCAGAGGCCGGGCCGTCGACAACGACTTCCCCTTGATACAACAGCGCCCCCTTGGTTGCATCAATGACAGCGATCATCGGCTTATCATTGACGGCCATCATCGGCTTATCATTTTGATGGAGAAGAATGATCACCCGATTACCTGACATGTAGGCACTGCCTATAGAGACGGCTCCGAGCTGCGCGGCTGTATATGATGTTCTTTTATATGCTTCCTGCAGGGTGTCCAAATCGTAGCCGGAAACGGAAATATTCGCGCTGCCATAGGTCAATACAGACAGCCGGTTACCGTTTAAATTATACTGCTGATGGCTATTCAGACTTGCTGCCGTCCAACTTTCAGGTATTTCTATAAGTTTCCCTGTCTTGTAAGAGTAAGCGAAAAAATGATCGGCAATCGGTTGGCTGCTGTAAGACTGATTCCGGTCCACGGTGACTTTCTCTTCACGGACGGCAAGCAGCACATAATTACCCGGCGCAGAGCTGACTTCATGCGAGATGACGTTGTGACTATATCTAACACCCTCACGATCGATAAACTTGTAAGGCAGCTCTTCGTTTCGAATGAGATGTCCGTTCGACAAGTCCAATACATACTTGCGAAATTTAGTCGAAAACTCTGTACCCGACATAGCACTCGTGAGAATTTGAAGTTCATTATCGTACCGCTGCACATCCACCACTTGCGCGTTGTGATAGGGTGTTTGTTCACTAATAATCGTTGCAAACTGATCTTCTCGCCCTGTCTTCACGTTAAGAACTTGTACGCGAATCTCTGTCTCCGGCTTTTCTATATTTGCCGGGCTTTGGGAAACGGCTGCGTAGATAATCCATTCTTTATCCATATAAAAACTGTCCGGATCGGTTTTCCCTCTCATGAAATCTCGGTGTTCTTTAACCAATTTTCTCATGTCGCTGTGCTGGTAAAACCACGAGCGGGCATTCTTAATTTCTTGTTCGTACATCGATTGACGACTGCTATATTCGCTCCCTTCGGTCGTTACATTCACGATCTCGGAACGCATTCGCGCTCCGTAATTGCCGGACAATTCAATTCCGTCGGCCTCTTTCTGATCCCCTTTTACCGCAACAAGCTTAAACTCCGGAAGACGATCCGTGCTGCGGTAAAAATAGTAAGTGCCAATAGAGACGATAATGAGGAGGACTAGAATAACAGACGAATAATAGCGTTTCATGATAACCCTCCCTTACACCGTAATCTTCTTGGCCAGAAGCCGAAATCCAAGCCACACTGATGATGCCACAACAAGTGCGAAAATTACCATCTCAATCATGAAAAACTCTTCCGGATATAAATAAGCGCTAGGATTAAAATAGGTCTGATTCGACACCGGCAATATGATAACTGCAGCGGCACAAGCAATTAGATAGAGGATAGCGTACAGAATGCCCAGCCGCCGGTAACTTCTTTCGAGCAATATGGCCGTGAAGACAGCCAGTACGGCGCTGAATCCCAGTCCGTATGAGAAAACAAATTGATCGAAATTTTGCGGCAGCAGAAAGGGAAGTGCCTGATTCGCTGCAATCACATCCGCAAAATAAGAAGCCTCCCTCATTTCAGCAGGAACGATGAGGTTAAAGATCACATTTTCAACGGGCAGCAACAGCAATTGAAAGGCAAGCATTCCGAGTATGAACGCCAGAATTGCTGTGGCTTTCGCAAGATAAATATTTCGCCTTGCGGTCGGCAGCAGCAACAACCTGTAAACAAACGTGTGACGCCCAAACCAATCGCGATACCAAATCAAGAAAATATACAGTCCAAGCACCGCAATGCTTAGCAGGATCGGAAGAGCGAACCAAAACTGAATCCCGAACATGGTGGATGCGAATGAAAGCTTACCGCTTGGAAATAAAGCGCTCCCGACGTCTATTGATTGATGGTTCAATATGTCTTCTTTTCTTTTAGCTACTTCTCTGACAAGGGTTCTGATAATGACCCCGATCTGCACTGCCGCAGTAATCGCCATCAAACCGGCTAAAATATATCGAAACCGGTGAATTTCCATATGTAATAGTTTCAAATATCGATTCATACCCACAACACCTCCCTCATCACGTCCACCACCGATTTCCCTTCCTCACTGCGAACTTGCTCACATTGGAATTCTTTTGCGACTGTGCCGTGACTCAGAAGAACGGCTTTATCGAGCAAATGCTCTATTTCCCCTACTTCGTGTGTGGTCAGAAGGACACCGCGCCCGTCTATCAAATCAGTGGAAAATACCTCCGCAATCGACTCGCGGCTGAACAGATCAATGCCCGAGAATGGTTCATCCATCAGCACATAATCTGTGTCCTGGGCGAGACCGATGACCAGATTATATTTGGCGGCAGTGCCTTTGGAAAGATTACCTACTCTTTCACTTGTATCCAATCGAAAGAATTTCATGAGCTCTCCGGCACGTGCCTGATTCCAGCTCTGATAGAAGTCCGCCATGAACCGCAGTCCTTCCGACAGCTTCATATAAGACGGCATCGTGAGATGATCCGGAATGAAAGCCACCTTCTCGTACGTCTCCCGTTCCCTGGCTCGGCCATCGATGCGAACGGTTCCCTTACTCATTGGCGTCAACCCCATAATCGCCTTGAGAACAGTGGATTTTCCCGCCCCATTCACCCCGATCAGGCAGGTGACTTGTCCCTTTTCGGCAGTGAAGGAAACTCCATTCAATACATTGCGCAATCGGTAACGCTTATGCATGTTTACGACCTCAATCATTTCTATCACCGCCTGAATCGGAAATCTTCGTGCTCTCATGTAGTCTTGCCTCATTAAATTCTCTCTCCACCAAATCTAGCAACTCTTCGATCGGCACCTCAATCTTTCGAATGGATGCGATAAACGCTGCGACAGTGTCATGAAGCAGCTCCGTGCGTATACTTTGGAGGATCTCCATCTGATTCGTAATGCGGCTAGGGGAGTTGCCCTCGGTCACGATCAATTGTTGTTCCTCCATTTCCTTATAGGCCCGCTGAGCAGTGTTGGGATTAATTTTGAACAAGGCCGCCAATTCCCTTCTTGACGGAATAACCTGACCGGCTTCCATCCTTCCGGTTGCAATCTGTTCTTTGAAATGCCGAACAACCTGAAGATAGACCGGATCACGATTGTTGAAAAAAACTTCCGTCCCGCCATCATTCGTGTGCATACGATTCCTCTCATTCAAGTGTATGTATTAAGTAGTTCATACACTATGAGCGTATTATGCCATTCATACACTCACATGTCTATTAAATCATCAGAAGCTCGCGAATTTCATCCTCAGACAAGGCAGACAGACCTTCTTGGCCCGGCTGGATCACTTCATCGATCAAGTTCTTTTTCTTCAGCTGGAGTTCATACATCTTGTCTTCCACAGTGCCCTGGGTGACCAGACGGATCACTTGGACAACTTTCTTCTGCCCAATCCGATGCGCTCGGTCCGCCGCCTGTTGTTCCACCGCCGGATTCCACCAAAGATCGTACAAGATCACGGTATCCGCCCCGGTCAGGTTCAGTCCGGTGCCTCCGGCTTTTAACGATAGAAGAAATAAATCTCGTTCACCTTCATTAAATTTGTTACACAACTCAACACGTTCGGCAGCAGGGGTTTGCCCATCCAAATAGAAAAACGGCACACCCCGATAACCAAGCTCACGACCGATAAGGCCAAGCATTTCAGTGAATTGCGAGAAAACGAGTATTCGCTTCCCTGTGCTGCGGTACTCCTCCACCATCTCCATCAACTGATCGAATTTGGCCGAGCTTCCTGCATAATCTTTCACGAACAAAGCAGGGTGGCAGCACAGCTGGCGAAGCCGGGTTAAACCGGCTAATATTTTGATCCGGTTTTTGTTAAAATCGTCCGAGTCCAAATGTTTCAGTGTTTCTTGCTGCAGCTTAGCCAAGTAGGCCGCATACAGCTTCTTCTGATCCGGCAGCAGCCGGGAAGCTTGCAGCGTCTCGATCTTCTCCGGCAGTTCCTTCAATACATCGGACTTGAGTCGGCGCAGCAAGAACGGACGGATCCTTTTGGCCACAGCTTCCCTGGTCATTTCAGCAAAATCGCTCCTGCCGGGAAAGAGCCCGGGCAGTATGATATCGAAAATAGACCAAATTTCGTCTAGTGAATTCTCCACAGGAGTTCCCGTTAAGGCGAAGCGGTGCCGGGCAGTCATTGCTTTTACCGCTTGGGCCGTTTGCGTGTAATAGTTCTTGAACGCTTGAGCCTCATCCAAAATGAGTGTATGGAAGGATAAACGGCCATATCGGGCATAGTCTCTGCGCAATAGCGGATAAGAGGTGATGATCACGTCCACTTGTGATAAATCACCCAGAGCGCCGCTTCGCTCCTCTTTACTGCCATCGGCTATGACGACTCGAATTTGAGGTGCGAATCGCTTAAGCTCATTGAGCCAGTTATACATGAGCGAGGCAGGCGAGACGATCATGGCCGGCATTCCCGCATTCCGAATTTCAGGCAGCACAGAAACGAGAAAAGCGATGCTTTGTACGGTTTTGCCCAAACCCATCTCATCTGCCAAAATACCGCCGAAGCGATAGCAGGAAGCGTCTTCAGCCACTGGTAACCGTATTTCTGGTAATCCCGGAGAGTACCGGAGAGATCGTCAGGAATGGGAAACTCGAGATGGTCCGGATTCCGCATGCTTTCCAAGAGCCGGCGAAACGATTTACCCAAATTTACGGCGTTCCCCATCTGCACGGTATCTATCAAATGAAGCCCATGAACGACAGGCAGGCGAGTTGCCGATCCGTTCATATCACTCTTGTGCATACCAACATCGTTAAGAAAACGGATTATTTCCTGGAACTCGGAGCTTTCCAGCGGTAACAGTGCACCGTTTGGCAGCCGGTGGTACTTACGTTTCTCTTCAAGTGATTTAATGACATTCCGTATCTCGGATTCGGGAATTCCTTCAATCTCAAACTTCAGTTCCAACCAATCGGTTCGTTCATCAACATCGACCATTACCTTAGGATGGACATGACCCCTGTGGAGTCTCAATTTCACTGCAGATGTGGCATATACCTGTACCAGCCTCTCCAGCTGTGGAACGACACGGTACAGAAAATGGTATTCCTCGGCTTCATCAGACAAAAAATATCCGCCTTCCGTCTTAATGAAGGCGCTTTGCTCTATAAGCTCGAGAATTTGCCGCTCTTGATCCACGTCCCGTAACAGTATTTGATCCTCTCCGCGCTGTTGTCCGTTTGCTTCTAAAGGGTTGATGACAATATCACCATATTGAAATTCCAATCCGGCGAGCAGGCGATCCTTCACCCGGTCCAAGAAAAGCGTGGCCTTTAGCGGTGTTTGCACCATTCGATCCGACACTTCTTGGGCGATGCTCACGCTGCCCAGCTTCATCAGACCTGGGATTACCTTGTCCATAAAAGGTCCTGCTTGCTCCGGCATGATGTACATTTGGCGTTTACGTGAGCCCTCGAATATTTTCTTTAGTTCGTTCAGACGTTTGAGGTGAAACGGCGCTGGTTTCAGCAGTTTACCCTCGGCTATGATAACTCCATATGCCTCCATAATGGTAATCTTATCTAACCCTTGTACCTTCAATTGATAGCCTTCTGCCAGACCGTTTGATTGGTCGAACGCAAAGACGAGCGGCATGGGTTCGTCCGATAATAAGATTCCATCATATGTACTTTCATTGTGCACAAGCTTTACCGATGAGGCATCTGTAAGCAATGATAGAAGTCCTTCCCATGAGGCAGGGGGGATCCTAAGCAGCCGGTGGGAATGAGGGCTTACTGCGTCATTGTAAAAAGGTTGATTGTGAGCAATTTGAATTAACGATTGAATAATCGCATCGTTTTCTATTTGAAAGCTGTGGAGCTCCGGATCGTAAGTGAAAGGTTTGGAGATGACACAGCATTCTCTTTTATTGATGTGACTGAGGAGCTCCCTTACATTCTGCACGATATATAATCGTTTACTCCCAATCTTCATCTCAATGCCGAACATGTTATTCCCATTATTGTCATCAACGGGTTTGCAGATGAATTCCACATTGACGACCTCCCTTGCGTCGAAGAGAGGTCGTGCGCGAGTTGGACGCAGCGGTTTGTCGTCAAATAACTGCAGCATCCTGCTCGTCAGTTCCCTGTCTGCCGACGACCTGGCAGGTCGAATATCATTGATATTCAAAAGGACGGCGGCGATATGTTTGCAGTATTGGTCGTCAGGATGAAACACGGGGCAGGAACACTCGGCATCGAGTTCCCCCCGCGAGCCATCGACGGACACTCGAATGAGTGTGCCTTCTCCTTCGATCGTTGCTTCAAAGATTGATGTTTCTAGATCTTCCCTCGTAAATGTTACTTTACCGGCGTGATATATCGCTTCGCCGTCTTCATAAGAGAATCGTCCGCACAACAATCTAATGACCTCTTCATTCAGCTCAAAGCTCATGACATGAGTTCCTTTCTGTTCATTAACATGAGTTGTCCCGGAAAGGTTTTATTTTCACATGGTAACATAAAACCGCAGAATCGCCATGCCCTACTGCATGTTAGCCATAGATTTGGAATAAGGTTTATTGTGACCCTCGCACAGCAAATACCGATTAGAGAGGACGGAACGCGAATGACGATTTCCGATTGCTGTGGCGCCGCGACGAAGGTTGTATATCGGTCGGATCATCCTTTCGTTTATGACGACTCCTATGAACTAATCGTTCCGGTGTTGGTATGCACCGAATGCGGAAAGGCCCTTGGGCTGGATGCTGACAAGGCCCCTGAGGAACCGTCACAATAATGATTCCAGTTGCAAAGGAGAATGGTTATGCAATTGCAGAAGGCCTTGACCCGAACCAGCAAAGCCGACTTCATTACGGAAATGGTCCAGACGGTCAGCGGCTTGTTGTTGGTCGGATTTTTGTGGACTCACATGCTTTTCGTCGGTTCCATTCTTCTGGGGGTGGAAGCTTTTAACCGGCTTGCCGGCTTCATGGAACAGTTTCGACTGTTGGATGTGGCTGTGGTGTTCGTCATCCTGACGGTGGGAGCTCATGTCGGGGCTGTTTTTCGTCGCATCCCCAGCCGATGGCAGGAGCAGAAGATTGTATGGAAGCATGCGAGAACAATCAAACACTCGGACACCTGGTCCTGGCTCTTCCAAGCAGTAACAGGCAGCGCGATGCTGATTCTGGTCATCATCCATGTATTCATTGTCGTGTATGCAGGAATCAATGCGAAATTAAGCGCCGATCGCGTTCAATCGTGGATGCTCGGATTTTATATCGTGCTTCTATTGTTGGCTGAGTATCATGCCAGCGTCGGGCTTTATAGGGCTTTAGTGAAATGGGGATATGTGAAAAGAAGAAGCCTTAAAAAAGTGTTGTCCGTCATCACGGTTTGTACGATAGCTCTGGGGCTCGTGAGTCTGTGGTTATTTTTATCGCTGGGGGATTCTCTATGAGCCGATATGATAGCTTCGCTTCAGATGTAATCATTGTCGGAGCCGGGTTAGCAGGTGAGCGCGCGGCGATTGAGGCGGCTTCTCAAGGACTGAATGTCATCCTATTAAGTTTAGTTCCACCGAGGCGTTCACATAGTTCGGCGGCACAAGGCGGGATGCAGGCGTCGCTCGGGAACAGCGCCATGGGTAAAGGAGACAGCACCGATGTTCATTTTGCCGATACGGTCAAAGGCTCCGATTGGGGCTGCGACCAGGATGTGGCCCGGCTCTTTGTAAATTCCGCACCGGTTGCCGTGCGACAGATGGCTTTTTGGGGAGTGCCCTGGAATCGAGTTGTTGAGGGCAAACGCATGTATGACGGCAAGGAAATCCAGGAAGATGCCGAAAAGGAAGGGTTGATTGCGGCCCGGAACTTCGGCGGAACGGCAAAATGGCGTACATGCTATACGGCGGATGGAACCGGTCATACCTTGCTCTATACCATGGACAGCGTTGTCATTAAGCTCGGGATTACCGTCCATGATCGAACCGAAGTTCTATCGTTGATCCATGACGGCACCAGGTGCAGCGGTGTGGTTGCCAGATGTTTAAGAACCGGTAAACTGCGGGTGTATACGGCGAAAACTACCGTAATCGCAACCGGCGGATATGGTCGTCTTTACGGAGCTTCCACCAACGCAATCATCAATGAAGGCAGCGGAATGTTCGTAGCATTGGAAACAGGAATTGTTCCTCTAGGTAATATGGAGGCCGTCCAATTCCATCCGACGAGTATCGTCCCCACCTGGATTCTGATTACCGAGGGTGCGCGCGGTGACGGCGGATACTTGCTGGACAAAGATCACCACCGGTTTATGCCCGATTACGAACCGAATAAGAAAGAGCTGGCGTCCAGGGACGTGGTTTCACGCCGTATCATTCAGCATATCCGCAAAGGGTATGGTGTTGAAAGTCCTTACGGGGCACATGTCTGGCTGGATATCCGGCATCTCGGCGCCAAGCACATTAATACGAATTTGCGTGAAATCGCCAATATAAGCCGAAATTTTGCCGGAATCGATCCGATCCATGATTTGATTCCCGTTCGTCCGACTCAGCACTACAGCATGGGCGGCATCCGCACCAATATTGACGGTATGGCGTACGGGCTGGACGGATTATTCGCGCTGGGTGAATCAGCTTGTTGGGATCTGCACGGTTTCAATCGCTTGGGCGGCAATTCCCTGGCTGAAACGGTCGTCGCCGGAATGATCATTGGAGAGAAAATTGCCAAATACACAAAAGAAGCCTCCGTCCATGTATCCTCTGCTCTCATTGAAGATCATGTAAGATTTCAGGAAGACCGTATCGACGCTTTGATTCATCACCGCAATGGCAGCGAAAACGTCTATCAGCTTCGCCGTGAGATGGAACAAATCTTAAGCGAGCACGTCGGCATTTTCCGTTCAGAGGAGGCCTTAACGAAAGCGGTGGGCCGGCTGCACGAGCTGCATCAACGTTCGTATCAAGTGGGCCTGCGCAGCGGCGGACTCGGCGGAGACCCCGAGCTGGCTTCGGCGCTCAGAATTACAGGAATGATCCGGCTCGCTTACTGCATCGCAGCTGGAGCGCTTGCCCGGCAAGAAAGCCGCGGCAGCCACTTCCGCGAGGACTACCCCAAACGGAACGATGAGCAATGGTTGAAACGAACCTTGGCCTATTGGCCGGTTGGAGCGGCTGAGCCCGTCCTGGAATATGAACCCGTGAAGATTACCGAATCTCCGCCCGGCGATCGAGGATATGGCGAAGCGAGCACGCAATCGGCAACGGTTAAATCTTAAGCTTGGAAAGCGAGGAACATAGATGAGTCCACGTCATTTGACTTTTCGTATCTTCCGTTATAATCCGGACACTCCTAAACATCCGCCTTCGATTCAATCCTACGAGCTGCAAGAAGAAACGGGAATGACACTGTTCATCGTACTGAATAAAATCCGGGAAGAACAGGATCCCTCATTGAAATTCGATTTTGTTTGCCGGGCAGGCATATGCGGCTCTTGCGGCATGCTGATCAATGGACGGCCTACACTTGCATGCAAGACATTGACCAGAGATTTGCCGGCGGAAATTTCTCTTATGCCGCTCCCTGTATTTAAGCTTCTTGGAGATTTGTCGGTAGATACCGGCATGTGGTTCCGGGATGTGTCTCTGCGAACGGAAGCTTGGGTACATACGGGGAAAACCTTTAACCCGAATGAGCAAGAAGAAAGAATGGACAATGAAACCGCATTAAACATATACGAAGTGGAAAGGTGCATCGAATGCGGTTGTTGTATCGGAGGGTGCGCGACCGCCAACATCAAACCCGATTTTATCGGCGCGGCGGGTGTCAACCGCGTATCCAGATTCATGATCGATCCCCGTGATGAAAGAGATGAACAGGAATACTTCGAAGTCGTAGGTTCTGAGGATGGAATTTTCGGCTGCGTCGGCCTGATGGCCTGTGACGATAATTGCCCGATCGGCATCCCCTTGCAAGGCCAACTGGCTTATGTCCGCAGGAAAATGGCGGTCGCCGGTTGGAAACGGTAACACCTCCACTCTCTCTTTTTTTTCGATTGGCTCTGTTTAACTTAATTGTTGTTTTTCATCAAATTAAGAAGCGTATTCGGAATTTCTCGAGTACGCTTTTTTTCGAGCGACTAATAATCAATAATCGCCCCCATAAATGAATTACTTTTTCATCTTAGAATATATATTAACATCATAAACTTTGTCATTTTGATACATATAGTTTCTCAAAATACCTTCTTTTTCAAATCCTTGTTTCAATAATAATTGATTAGAAGCTTCGTTCTCTATAAATACTACAGCCCCTATTCGAGTAAGTCCTAACTTATCAAATCCATATTCTAAAATTCTTTGTAATGCTTCAGATGTATAACCCATTCTCCAAACGTTTGGATGAATATCATAACCAATTTCTGCACGCTTATGAGCTGGCGACCAAAGATTAAAACCAATTGTTCCTACTAAGCCTTTACTGTCTTTTTTTTCGATACCCCAACGTATACCTCTTTTTTCCGTAAAATTCTTTGAAAAAGCATCTATCAAATTCTCAGCTTGTTCTAACTTTTCAAAAGTTTTCATACCGTAATGTCGTGTTACATTGTCATTTGAAAAGTAAGAAAAGATACTATCTGCATCTTCTCTGTGGATTTCTCTTAAAATAAGTCGTTCAGTTTCTAATGTTGGAATCAATGATTTTCTCCCGCCTTTACAGATGATACGTATAGTAATCTTGTGCATGTACAACTTTGAATCCAACTGATTCATATAACCCTAAAGCATGGTCATTTTTCGTTTCGACTTCCAAATGCACCGAATGACCGGCTGCGCTTTGCTCTTTTATGACTCGGCGCAGCACTTTTCTGCCGATTCCTTTGCCTCTGTGCTCCGGCAAAATGGAAAATCCATATATCCACGCTTGCCCGTCTTCTTGATCCACACGAATCTTCCCTACCGTTTCTTCGCTCACATCAATCATAAACATATCGGTGTCTTCATCTCCGTCGATCATGCTTTCTATCGCTTGGGCATCATCTTCGTCCAGACCGAACGCTGTAACATTTAAAAGTACACGCAAGTCAAAATCATCCGCGTTTGCTTGACGCAGAACAATGCCTTCTACTTCTTCAAGAGACCTTTCCTGCCACTTCATTTGATGCTCTGAAAAACCATATTCAGCACCTTGTTTCTTCAAAAAAGCCTTTGCTGGATCCGATCCCGCAGGTGCGTTCAATAAGATTTTCTTGTATCCGTTTTGTTTGACTGCTTCCATTCCTTGCTGGAACAATCGCTGGAAACGTCCCTTCCGTCGTGCACTTGGTTTCACCATGCCGCATACTTCAACTGTCGAACCGAAAGCATACAAACCTAAAAACGCTACAAGTTCTTCATTTTCATAATGAAGAAAATCCAGCTGATTCGTTTCGCGTTTTCTTAGCATTTCCCAGTTCAGTTTCAGTTGTAAATGATCATGAGTTTCGCACTCTTTTTGCAGTTGTTCAATATCTTGCAATTGCTTTGTCGTTAACATAGTAATCCCCCTTATCATTTTTAAACTGCATATTATACAATCGCGCATAGGTACCATTGAATGCCATCAATTCATCAATTTTCACGTCCTTAAGCAATATTCTCTGGAAAAGCTGAGAGTTGTCTGACCGTACAAGGAAAAATGGGCATAAAAATACCGTAGACCAACAACCCTCTAGGTTGCTATCTACGGACAACATCAAAAACACGAGCTTAGTGTCGTGTTACGTCCCTTAATAAGCATTCCACTATGAAAGGTTATCGATAAATACCCATATTCAGTTCTAGTCCTCAGTCACCTGTACATTTGTTTTCATTGCCAAAACTCCTCTCAACCGGAAAATATTGACCTTTAATGCCTCTTACACATCTATGGTATTCCTTGAGAATATATGTGTCAATCAAGAAAGATCCCAGGCGGAAAAATAGCAATCCATAAGAGTCACACACAATACTTGTTTTTATAATGACTCAGCGCAAGAAGCGGCCAAATGTAACGATAGCTATGATAATGCGAATAAAAAATACCCGGAAGCCCTGCGCCCGTAGGATATGCGGTGCGCCAATTCTCTTCGTGCAAAAGGCTTATTAATCTCTGCACGCCTTTGTTCATTTCGGGGACCGGTGAAGCATGTACGGCTATAAGCGCGTCAAGCGCCCAAGCCGTCTGTGAAGGTGTGCTCTCTCCAAGTGGTGTATAGTGCATCATGCGATCGCTTTTGCAGGATTCTCCCCATCCTCCGTCGGCATTTTGGACGGTTAAAAGCCATCTTGTACCCTTGCGTACGGCTGAATTGTCCCCGTTAACTCCTACTGATGTCAAACCCGTCAATGCGGCCCAAGTGCCGTAGATGTAGCATACTCCCCAGCGCCCATACCATGATCCATCCTTTTCTTGCCGGTTGGTCAGCCAGTCGGTACCCTTACGAATGAAAGAGTGGCGACTTCCAAGTCCAGCGGAGTTTCCCAAGAATTCCAACGTTCTGCCTGTCAAATCCGCCGTTGAAGGGTCGATTGCCGCTGACTTGGCTTCCTTCATGGGCAGCAAGGTGAGCAGCTCTTGATCCGTATTTTTCTCGAAAGCCGGCCAGCCGCCATCATCGTTCTGCATCGACAACACCCAATTTAATCCCCGGTTCCAAGCTTGCCGATACGATGTATCCGCCGCCGTTCTATTCTTGATTGCTCTCAAGGCCGCGGTCGTATCGTCAACATCCGGATTGAGCGTGTTGGAATCCGAAAATCCCCAGCCGCCGGGAATCGTCTTCGGATTACGGATCTTCCAATCGCCGAACTTGCGGTGCTGCTTGGATAAAATATAGGATGTGGAAGCGCGAATCACTTGACCATCGACCGGCACTCCCGCTTCCTGCAAAGCGTGGCTCAGCAGCGCCGTGTCCCATACGGTGGATGGCGAATTCTGCAGGAAAATCTGTTGTCCGCTTCTGCACAGCATCGATCTCAGACCTTGAACAGCATTACTGATAGTGGGATGGCGCTTGTCATAGCCGATCGAGAGCAAGGCAAATATCATCAAGATCGTACAAGTGGCATAGCTGTAAAAGGTTCCGTCAGGCTCAATCCTTTCCAGCATGAATCTCTCCGCTCTCTTTATCGCGTCCGCATGCAGTTGTCGGGGGATGCCGGCAAAATTGCCAATACGATCATCGAAGAATCCGACAGCATTCCCTGAGCGGTTCACCTTCAGTTCGGACAAATCGGGTGTGAGGTTTGTTCGGATGGAGAATTGGCGATCCGCGAGCACAAGAATAGGAACGATATGCACGCGTGCAAATCCGGAGAAATCGAAAATACTGATGGGAAAAGATGAGGGGAGCAGTATAAATTCGAGAGGGATCATGTGAGATGGATGCCAGGGATACTGACCTGTCGCAGCTAGTATCACTCTGGTAAGTACGCCGCTTATGTTTTGAAGGCCGCCTTTGGAAAGAATGAACTTTTTGGCTTTGGCCAGAGGAGGATCCGATTCACGGTTATAGCCGGAATATAGAAGAGAATAGTAACATTCCACGGTAGCGGACAAGTTCCCCTCATCCTCATCCGGATAAACTCTCCAAGAACCATCGGCGTGCTGGGCTGCGAGCAGCCGGTCGCGCAACCGCCGAATCAGAGGTTCGTCCGCGATTTCCAACGTTCTAAGCACAATAATCATGTACGCATCGGTCGATACTGCGTTTTCGAAACAGAATCTCCAAGTCCCGTCCTCCGCCTGCAAGCCTGACAATTGATCCGCCAATCGTCCGATCTCCTCACCCAGTCGGTCGCCGCAAACGTTCAATCGCCGTCATCCCCTTCCTGCTTCGCGATGAGAAAATCCGCTCTATTCTTATCAATATATTGCCGGCTGATGAACTTTTGTCATATCGGTTAAATTGTCCATACTCCGGAACCGCTTCGCTAATATGATGTACGTAATCAACATCGTATTGCCGGAGGTGGAGAATTGGACAGCATCAGTCATCTGACGATAGGAAGCACATTAGCCGGGCTTTTAACCAATATTCCGGAGATTTCCAGCCATCATGAATTCATCTTACCTATCACGGTATCGTGCATCGTCGGATCAATGGCACCGGATTTGGATGTGATGACAAGGCTTAAGCCTGAGCTCTATTTGCGATACCACAGGGGAGCAAGCCATTCGATTTTTCTTTTTCCTTTATGGAGCCTGCTCGTGACCGGTTTGCTGAGTGCATGCTGGACGAATATCCCTTTTCTCTTATTATGGCTTTCGGTATCCGTGGGCTATTGTATTCACATCGCGCTTGATTTGTTGAACAGTTACGGCACGCAGATCGCCTACCCCTTTCGACCGGACAGGAAGGGATATCATATTTTACCGTTGTTCGATCCCGTACTGTGGACGGCTCATGTGGTGTGTGCTTTAATCTGGCTGCAACAAGGGCTGGGAAGCGGTTATCCGTTTCTGTTTCTTTATGCAGGAAGCGCAGTCTACATTGGGATACGATTCTATCTCCGGACAAAAATCAAAAAACAGCTGGAATCGACGCATTCGTCCGGTCAGGTACTTATTTTTCCGACATTTTCCCTATTCAGATGGTCGATTGTCATTGTTCGAGCGAATGCCGTTCATGCGGGAGTTTGGCGTTTCGGGAACCTCATTTGGCAGTCTCCTATCCACTTGGGCGATGTCGGCGACCGCCATATCAAGTGTTCGGAGCAAACAGATACCGTAAAGATATTGAAGAATTTCAGTCCGTTTTTAGTGGCTCTAAAAATAACCCATCCTGACGGCGTGAAAGTCACATGGTTTGATCTGCGTTACCTTGAAAGAGCGAACTACTGTCTCATGGCTTGTGTTCTCATGAATCAAGATTTCACCGTCCGGCGGTCTTACATCGGCTGGTTCAAGCCGGAGGCGCAGTGATGCTTAATTATTTAGCTTTAGGCGATTCGATCACTTATGGTCAGAATGCAAGTTCCAGCTCAAGAGCGTATCCTTCGAGAGTTACCGCAATGCTAAGATTAAAGGGAATTCAGGCAAAACTACGCGTGCTTGCTCAACCCAGCTGGACTAGTTCTGACCTCGCGGAAGAGATCTATACCGATCCTTCGCTTCTTAGTTCTGCTAATGTAATTACGGTATGGATCGGCGGAAATGATCTGATTCAAGGGATGATGAACCGGTTCAAAAGAAGGCTCGATATGATACTTGGAATGGCCCGTATAATGGGAGTTAAACATATCGTCTGCTGCACCCAATACAATCCATTCCCAAATAGCGCAATTGCGGTGAATACCATTGGCAGCATGAATCAAGTGATTATTGCGTCCGCGACTACGAATCGATGTCTAGTCGCCCAAGTGGATCGGTGGGTTTCAGGTAACGAACACCGTTTAATAGACGGATACAAGGGCGGGCATGCCGAGGATGCTTTACGCGGTTTCGCACCGGTACATCCTAATGATCAAGGACATGAACTTATTGCGACTAGGCTGTTCTCCTCTATTTATCCGTTGATTCGCCGGTAATTTTAAAAAATAAGGTTCGTCCTCATAAGAAAACTCCCCTCCTGTCGACAAGTTAGGCTTATCTTACGATGCCTTTTTGCCGCCATTAGGGGAGTAGCAGTTAATTAATGCTAACCAAGTTCATTTACTGTATTGCGACCGGAGCAGCAACTTTTTCTATGCGGCCTTCCACTTTATAATCAAATGGTTTCGGCAGCGTTCTTACATAATCAACAGTTGCCGTTAAATCTTCCGGACCTACTTCTAGATTTTTACCCAGCGTGCCGATACCATACTTTAAATTACCATACATATAATTATTCACAACAACGTTATAATCTTTCGTTTTATCAATCTTGCTTCCATCCGGTAAAAAGACGTCTACGACTTGGCCTGTTTTGGCAGTGCCGTCATAGGTGAATGTGTATTTAAAGCCGGAGATGTGAAAATCAAGGCCTCTGTCTGTAATCTGGTTGTTCAGCACAGTTTCTAAATCAGCACCGGTTAACGTTACTTTATTTAGCACGTTGCCGAACGGCTGAATCGCAAACAAATCGCCGAATGTAACCGTCCCCGCCGGAAGATCTGCCCGTACTCCGCCGCCGTTCATAAGGGCAAAGTCAGCATCCATCGCCTTCTTCATGCCGTCTGCAATCAAATTACCGAGCGCCACATCACCGAGCTGTGCTGCTGCAGAAGGATATCCTTTAACCAGTTCAGAAGCGGACTCACCGACAACTTCCGCTTTGATCGGCGCTATTAAGTCTATATACTTTTTCATGATGGATGAAACTGCAGGGTCAGGCGTGTAATCTTTTTGATACACAGTTACGATTTCAGCTTGTTTACTTACAATTTCACCTGTTTTAGGATCCAGTTCAAGATCTACATCAGAGAAAGCCGAGCCATAGGAGTAGGCTTGAACGATGAGCTTGTTGTCCACCACTTTATTTACTTTCACATGGTTATGGGCCGAGAAGATGACATCCACTTCGTCATCTACCCTCTCCGCAATATCCGTTGCATCGTATAGATCTGTTTTGCCATACTGAATAGCCGGGTTGTGAGCAAGCACAACGATCGCTTCGACACCGTCATCCTTTAACTTTTTCGCGTATTTATTAATTGCTTCCACTTCATCCGTAATTTTAAGCGTTTCGTTTCCTTTTCTGACAATCATATTCGGCGTTTCCTGTGTCACAACACCGATGAATCCAATCTCTGCATCTCCAACTTCTTTAATAACATATGGTTTCGTAATTAATTTACCTGTTGCCGTGTCGAACGCATTAGCCGCAACGATCGGGAAATTCATTCCATCATAATCCGGTGTACCTTTTGGATGCTCCCCGCCTTTGATCATACGGCGAAGTTCAGCAATGCCTTCATCAAACTCGTGATTTCCTAGACCGCCTACATCGAAGCCCATAGATTCCATAACCTCTACCGTAGGCTCGTCCTGAAATAGTGCGGAGATCAAGGGACTGCCGCCTATCATATCACCGGCATGTACAAGAAGCGTATTCGGATTCTGTGATTCACGTTGTCTCATAGCAGCTGCCGTATATTCCATGCTCCCAGCCAGTACGTCTTGACCATTAAGCTTCAACTTTGTGACTGTATCAAGCTGACCGTGTAAATCGTTTAATCCTAGTAATTGCACTTTTATATTTTCCTTAGGCTTTGTTGCATGGATAGGACTAGAAAACATGGGGATAGAAAGAAGACTTGCAGCAAGAATAGCGGTTAATGTCTTTTTTGTAGAGGAGACAATTCCTTTGTTCATAGTATCACCCTTCTAATTAGTTTAGCAGACTCAATAAGCAATCCATTAAGACTCCCACCGTATTATACAGATATAGATTTGAATAAGTGTTTGAGTAGTGTAAAAAGTTTGTTAATTCTTGCAAAACAAAAAAGCCACTCCCCAGAGTGGCATCAACATATGAGAGAGCGGGCTTCGATGAATCTAGTCTCCTTTTGACACAACTGCCAGCTATTTGGTACTTAAGAAACGGTTAGACGCTTCCACTATTGATTTCAAGATATCTAACGAATGATGTAAATCCTCAACCTCTAATCCATGGTCGGCATCTTCTACTTTTAACAATTGTGTATTTGGAAATCCTGCCACTTGTTGAATCTCCTTCTCCGCAAAAAGTTGATCCTTTGTTCCGCAAACAACCAATCCACCGAACTTTTCGATCAAAGGAATTGATGATTGGAGTGGTGTCAAAAACACATGTCTTATCGATCTGTCCGAGAATAATTCAGCAGTTTTCCCCGCTATATAAGTTCCAAGACTCTTGCTGACAAAAACAACATTGTCGTATTTGTTTATGATCTGTTGTATCGAGTTGTAGCATTCTTGTATGACATTATCCACCTGTGACTGGTCCAATGTTGTTCTTGCACTTTGATAACCGTATTCAAGCATCAAGAGATCGTATCCTGTCGCAAAGGCTGATCTGCTGGTATAGTACAGAAGCGGCAGCTCGCACGAGTAATTCTGTCCAGGGAAAAAGACAGCAACAGAGGTGTTACTATTAGTGACGTGTTTATGAGTAATATCTCTGCCCCAAGCCGAAGGCAATATGATCTTGTTAACTTGCATCAACCACACCTCTTTACGATACATTTTTTAATCTTCGCATGCATTTCTATACAGATCATTCGGTGTAGGCGGCGAGATTCTCCAGAGTGGACCTCAAACCAACGTCGTGATCTTCCTTCCGAATTCCTTCGGGTACATTCTCACAAACGATGGTGACCATGGTGCCTTCCGGAACCGCTGCTAAGGTCCATGTCATGATCATCTCCCCCAGGAAAACGGGGTCCTCGGACTCGAATTCTACTAACTGCACAATTCGTTCGTTGGGGGCGAACTCCAAGAATCTCCCTTTGACGACATCAGCATGTTCCGAGGTCTTGCCTTGCGTTGAATGGTCCGTTCCGACATAAGTTAAGGACATTTGATAGGCTCCACCGGCGCGAGCGTCGAACTCGTTGATATGGCCCTTCATACCCTTCGGTGGAAGCCACGAAATCAGAGACCCCGGGTCCACGAATGCCTTATAGATCGTTTCCGGTGATGCCTTGATGACTCTCGAAGCAGAGTCGGTTCTCTTTTTGCTCGATGCATTGGTCATGACTTCAAACCTCCTTTTTAACTTCAACGCTTTCTAGAATGCTTAGACTCCGGGTAACAACTGTGGCACGAAGGTTCTTCCGTAATCAACGACGTACTTATTTAACTCTGACACAAGTTCTTGGTCAGTCACTTTGTAATATTTCTTGTTAATTACAAAATAACCTGTACTGGAATATTGCTTATCACTCGAGAACTCGAATGTGAAACTCTGCCCAACTTCATCAGGACCGCTGACCTTTTTATAGGGCATTGCTTTTAAGTCGTTTATTATCTTTTCTATAATCAGCTTATCATCCAGCTGTATTGTATTACCATCACCGAAATGAATAACGATTTGTTGAGGAGCGGTAAGTGACTGTGTGATGTTCTCTTGAATCTGTTCAGTAACTATTTGCTGTTTCTCGCATGCAATTGTTTGCGTTGAAATCAACAGCACAGTAAACATTGAGATTATCCAAATCCTCAATATAGCACCCCCGATACTTATTGTACCTGTTTGCTTATCTTATGGTCCCGTACCTGTGCTTGTAACCTTCCAGCCTAACCAATTACTTTTAACGTAAATGAATGACTTGGATAAGCTCTCAACTGTGTAGAGATGTCCATAAGTTGATGTGCTTGTGTTGTTATGTACCTCTGCTGTAAAGGCTATGATCGGATGGAAACTAAGGAGCATGTGCTTACGGATCGCAAGTTCCGGTGTAGCTGATGGAAAGAAAAATACGTAGATTACGAGAACGAATACAATGACGATTCTCCAGAATTGCTTTTTCCTCGACATTAGATCATCTCCCATTACCTTTTCACGATCACAGGGCAATACCTCTTCCACATAGGTTAGACGACTTTCAGTAAATGTTGGTTGCGTAAAAAAAGATCACACCGCAGCTGCGAAGTGATCCGTCGTGCAAATCGTTAGTGTATCAATGTTCGTGAGCAAGAATGTTGATAAGCTTGCCAAATGGATCTCGGACATAGAATCGCCGAACGCCCCAAGGCTCATTTACAGGGCCATACTCTATTTGAAGGGATCCTAAACCGGCAAGTTTGTATCCCCTTTACATGCATCTCTGCTGCAGCCTTTTCCAATAAGTGTCTGAAAACTCCTTGGCGACGGTAGTCCGGGTGCACCATTCCGTTAAGATTAGCTTCTATGCCATCTGAAGTATACCAACTGATAAAACCAATCAGTTGTTTATCGGAATGACATAGGAATGCGTGATCACCATGTTCTTCTTTGAGACTTTCTATTCCCTCTCTCAAACTTGATCTGTCATAATGCTTGCACAGTTGTTCCAACTCTCGGATCGCTGTAATCTGAGATGCAGAAAAGTCATTCATTTTAACAATTGGATAGTTGTGCATATTGATTTGTTCCCCTCAAAATGAAGGAAATACGCAGTTTATGGACGAGTAGCCGCTATCCTTCTAAAATCTGTCCGTTGATTCATGGTTACCATTGAATCGCCCCCCAAAACAGTCTTGATTGAAACATAACACATATGTAAAGACATCGATACAAGCCGTTAGTTATATTTATTGCTTTTGTTTGGAGGCATAAATTCCCACTATATTCGTTTTTGGAACAAATCCAGAGTTACCGACCGTTGTTAGAGTTGTAACGCAAAAATACAATGCATCGAGTAAAGCGAGACTTTCCGTTGCATGATAAAAAGTATCAGATATTAACAAAAGCAGCACTAACGTAAAAACAACCTGAAAATCCTTTTCCTTTAATGGTAGGTCTATCGACATTCATGCCGTATTTTCGCTTTTAAAGCAAGTAAAAAACAGAAAAGAGCCGGCTTGCTCTAAGCCGGCTTGTTAAGTCGTTTATTCAATTTATCTGCTCCAGTTACCTTGGAGTACACCACTAAAGGCGGATTCGTAGGTAACTCGATTTAGGGAACCAGCTTTTCTGCAGTTTCTATCGGCAGTGGCGCAGCCAGCACCGGAGAGTCGGCCTTCTTCTTGCCAAATTTGAAATAGTAGAACAAATAACACAAGGCGATAAAACCGAAGCCGTAATACAAGGAAGTGCGCTGGGTCGGATCAATGGCTGTAAACACGAAGATGGCGATGCAGAGGAGAATGCATAAAATCGGCAGGTATGGGAAGAACGGAACCTTAAACTTCAGATCTTTCAGTTCATTGCCTTCACGGAGATATTGCTTGCGGAACTTATACTGTGTCAGAGCGATGACCAACCAGGTCATCGTACCTCCCAGTCCGCTGACTGACAGCAGCACGACGAAGACAGTCTCCGCCGCCACCACGCTCGTAAGCAGAGAGATCAACGAAAAGGCGAGCGTAACAAGTAACGCATACATAGGAACGCCGCGGGACGATAATTTTCCGAACACGGCAGGTGCCATTTTGTCTTTGGAAAGCGCCCACAAGAGCCGTGTGCTCGCGTACAGTCCGGTATTGCCGACAGATAGAATCGCCGTCAAGATGACAAAGTTCATAATGTCGGCGGCATACGGAATGCCCACCATATCGAAGACGGTTACGAAGGGACTTTCAAGCAGTCCTGCGTCTGAGTAAGGAATGATGGCTGAAACGACGATGATGGCCAGCACATAAAAGATCAAAACACGAAATACGATATTCCGGATCGCTCTCGGGATATTGCGGCCCGGATTCTCCGTTTCCCCAGCGGCCACGCCCATAATTTCCGACCCCTGGAACGCATACACCACCGTCATCATGACTACAAGCACGCTGGAAAATCCGGTCGGAAACAGGCCGAAATCAGTGAAGTTGCTGAAGAATGGCGTTGCCCGGTCTTGTAAGCTTGTGATCCCGAACATCGCGGCGCCGCCGATAATAATAAACAGGATGACGGCGAATACTTTGATGCCGGCAAACCAGTATTCGGATTCTGCGAAACCTCGGGTCGTCAAGGCATTTAATAAGAAAAGCAGCACCACAAACACAGCAGACCAAACCCATACCGATACGTCAGGGAACCATCGCTGCATCAAGATGCCTGCCGCCGTGAACTCCAGCCCTACGGTGGTTACCCAGCTCATCCAATACAGCCATCCCACCATAAAGCCGGTGCCCGGTCCTACGAATTTTCTCGCATGGGACTGAAAGGAGCCGGAAACCGGCATCACGACCGACAGTTCGCCCAAACAGGCCATTACCATGTACATTAGCAAACCGGAAATCAGGTAAGCGACAACAGCGCCTCCTGGCCCTGCCTCATTAATCGTATAACCCGCTCCCATGAAAAGCCCGGTTCCAATGACACCGCCTAGCGAAAGCATAAACAAGTGCCGGCTTTTCATTGAACGTTTCAATTGCTCTCCATTCTCTTGCGTGCTCAAACGACTTCACCTCTTCTTAGGATTGTTTGCTTGTTTGCTACGCAATCATTTATTGTTTCACGCCCGAAAAGGACGGCAACAACCTTACACTTCAAGCAAATCGCTGACCGTTGGCGCGAACATCTCGAATCCCGTTTCTCTTTGGTACCGGTTTTGTTTTCTGGCGTGGTCTAAAAGGTTGTATGTATTTTTTCTGCACAGCTTCTCGATATCGTCGATAACGGCTTGCGGAGTCGGCTCGATCAACCCGAAAATCACAGCGTCATAAAAGCGGATAGCTCCCAAGTTGGCGACAAAATCGTTGACAATGTCGATACCCCGCTGCTTCAGGATGTCATCCCCTTCCGTCGAAATAGGGATATTCGCGGCTTCGACGACCAATTCCGCTCGTACTTTGTGCGCATTCGTTCCGTTGATCACGTCTTCCAACGCAGCGGGAATCAAAATATTGCAATCCACATCCAGCCAGTCCGTGTTTGGCCGCATCGTATAGCTGGATTCGAAGAACGCCGGATTCATCTCCCCGTGCCCGTTTTTGTGCGCGATCAACTTGGCGATGTCCAATCCGTCTTCACAAGTGACGAGCAGGTTCGCGTCTGAAATACCGACGATTTTGTAACCCATCTGGTGCATTTTGAACGCACAGCTCGCGCCGACGCAGCCAAACCCCTGAATGACCACCGTGGCCCCGTGGCGTCCGCTTTTGAATTTCCACGCTTCATCGGCAGCGAACGCACAGCCGTAACCTGTGACGGCATCATTGAGAAAGAAGTCATCGATTTGGGTACCGAGCAGCCTGTCGAATTCTTGAATCCCTTTGAGCACTTTCGGATTTTTTTTCATCGATTTCGTGAGCGGGATGCCCACCCCAAATTCATTGAGCACCTTCAACACATCGTCATAACGTGTGCCCAAATCGCTGCCCAACGATACGCCTGCATCGATATAAGGCATCATGGCAATTAAAAATCTCCTTAACACGTCAAAGGCGTCCGCAGCTTTGTAATTGTACGAAATTCCTCCTTTGCAACCGCCAGTGGTACTGGATTCGCCGGCCGTGTACTTGTAGGCCATCGCCTTCGCCAGCCGTTCCACCTCTTCTCGGGTAACTGATGGATGCATCCGAATGCCCCCGCCGGCGTAACCGCTTACAAGGTTATGTATTACGAGCCATCCTTTTGCTTCGGTTTCCGTATCATTCCACTCGACGACCAGATAAGGCCTCTTCATCTGTTTTGTACTCCTTTGGCACTTTAGGATTGGGCAACCGCCACTTCTTTCTCCTTGCTTACTTTCAAAGATTGCAAGTAATAACTCGAGATCGAGCCCAGCATGCATAGCCCAATCAGAAAAAGGAAGATCCGGTCATATCCCGCGCTACCGAAGCGATCCAACCAAATCCCGAACAGCGCGTGAACAAACGTATCCGGCAAGTAACCGAACACCGACGCGATTCCGACCGCCGTACCAGCCACATGTCTGGGGATGCCCGCCTCTTCTACGGTCGCCCACATGATGCCGATGGTGGTGTAGGCGGCCGCTGCGGTCAACAGGAAGATCGCGGTGACCAAGAACAGATTCATGGAACCTGACAAGAAGAAAGCAAGTAGAAGTACGGCGGTGAACAAGAAGCAAAAATTCAATACTTTGGATGCGGAACCGATTTTATCGGATATCATGCCACCTATCGGAGCGCTCACCAAACGCATAAAATTCGTTCTCAGTACGGCGATGAGTCCCGAGGCAGTGGCCGTCAGACCCAGCACGTCAGATAAATAAGGAGTCAAATACGTTTGCCCGATATACAGGCCATATCCAGCGAAGATTATGGCGGAGATCAGCCAAATACGCGGCATTCTGAACATGGCGGCTAACTGATTTCCAGTAACCTTCGCCAATTGCGCCTGTTCCTCTCCCGCCTGATTTTCACGGAATAATGCGTATACAAGGGCAGCGGCAACAAAACTGGAAATCGCGTAAAGGATAACAATCGTTTTCAACCCTGTCGTCGTCGAATCAAAATGTGCAAACAGTGCTAGAGCAGCAAATGAAAGCAATGTACCTACGAGCCCGATGAATGACTCGAAAAATCCGTACATTTTTCCTTGTTCATCCTTGCTGCCGGTTAACCGGATCGCTTTCACAGTCGCTGCCCAATAGGCGAAGCCTGTGGATACCCCGAGCAGCAGCCAAATGATAATGGAGGTGGAATAAACCATGGTGAATGCAAACCAAATATTCAGCACACCCGTTGCGATAAAAGAGACGATCAAAATCCATCTAGTGCTGAAACGGTCGGCCATCCAACCCCCGGGAATAAACAAAACCATATGGACCAGCGCATAAAAAGTCAGCAGCAAGCCGATCTGCTCGTTAGTCGCATGCAACCCCGTTTTGAGTGCGTCATAAAAGATGAACTTGATGTAGGGCACCGCGTAGGCCGAAGCGGAACCGAATGCGAGCGAAAACAAAATCAGATACTTTTTATAGGTTCCCAAGGCGCTACCTTCTTGTCTCTGCTAGTTGACGAGATTCACAGGACTTCCTCTCGCGAATGCAACAAGATTCCGGATCGATACGTGCAAGATGCTTTCAATCGACTCGCGGGTGTAGTATCCGACGTGCGGCGATAACACAACGTTATTCATTCGGATTAATGGATCGTCATGTGAAAGGGGTTCCTCATCAAAGACGTCGATTCCTGCGGCGGCGAGCTTTCCGGAAGATAGTGCGTTCTGCAACGCTGACGAATCTACGATTTCCGCCCGGGCCGTGTTGATGAACACCGCCCCGTTCTTCATCGCAGCAAACTGCGGTGCTCCGAGAAATTTCCGCGTTTGGTCCGTGTAAGGCAGATGCAGCGAGATGATATCCGAGCGGGAGAGCAGCTCATCCAGAGAAACGAATGTAATGCCCAGTTCCTCCGCACGTTCGTGACTCGGAGTTCGCGTCCAGCAGACGACTTTCATACCAAGCGCCCGGCATAATTGAGACATTTTGGTTCCGATGGTGCCGAGCCCGATCAAGCCGACCGTTTTCCCATCCAGCTCCATGTTCAGGTTCAACGGCGCCCATCGCCCTTTTTGCATATTCGCATGATTTTGCGGAATGTTTTTGGCGACCGATACAAGCAAGGCAAGCGCGTGTTCGGCGACCGCATTCGCACCGTAACTCGGCGCGTTGGCGACCTTAATACCTTGCTTGGCGGCATAATCCACGTCAACGTAATTTTTGTATCCGGTTCCTGCGAAAGAGATGAATTTCAGTTTCGAACAGTTCATCAAAACTTGGTTTGAAATATCTCCCCACAGCAGAAGGGCGTCGGCGTCCAGGATCCTGTCGAGATACTCGCGATCGCTTCCGGGATTTCCTTTATACAGCCGGAAGTCCGCCAGCTGCTTGAGTTCGCTTAAATGCCGGTCCAAGAGCAGTTGTTCGCATTGATCATCCGCATTTGGCAATACGATTAGCATAAGAAACCTCCGACAGTCGTCATTTCAGGGCTAAGCCTCCAAAGCCCCCTGAATCATGCGGTGGAACCGGCGAAGCGCATGCTCGGTCGGAGAATAGCGGCCGCGCTCGAATGCTTGCGAACGAAATCCAATCTGCGCTTTTTCCACCAATTTAATGTCTTCTCTCCGAAGCTGCTCCACAAAATTGATATTCTCCTGCTGTTCGGGAGTCGGCTCCTGGTTCACAAAATAATAGAAGTAGTTCGCTATGGTCGTATTTTCATCGAGCGGAGTGAGTACGGTGAGAGCGATATTCCCGGGACCCGGCGACACGCTGAAAATCATGTTCGGCCACAGCCAATAATAACGGCCTTTCTGTACTTCGACCTCATCCAATGGGACGTCGCCCAGTTTAGCCGACGGTTTGACGGAGGCGGTCTGAATGATGCAGTTTTGCTTGTCAATGAACAGGTAATTTTTCAAATCGAACGTACTAGCGAATACCGGATGCGCGATCGCACAATGATCGCATTCCAAATAATTGTCGATATAAGCCTTCCAGTTTGCCTTGATCGTGCGTTTTTCCGAGCTGTATTTTTGCAATCTGCTCAAAAACGCGAACTGTGACAGGTCGTCAAAAAACTCGCCGTTGGCCTCTTTGAGCGACTGGGCGTTTTCGTCCAGATTGACGAACACGAGGGAAGCTTCCGTCTCGACCCGAATACCGCGCAAACAGGTGTCGCCTTCGCAGAAGCTTTCCGGAGATTGCTTGAAATTCGGGGCTTGATGTAGTTGGCCGTTCAGTTTAAACGTCCATCCGTGATACGTACATTGCAGGATTTTCTTTTTCCCGTCCTCCTGCGACTCCAACTGCGTGGCCCGATGAGGACATACATTGTAAAAGGCGCGGAGCTCTCCGTCGTCTCCTCTGACCACAATAATAGGTTCACCAGCCACTTCGCAGGTGATGAATTGCCCAGCTTGCTGCAGTTGGCTGACATGGCCGACAAACTGCCACGCGCGGGCAAAGACTTTACGGTTCTCTTCCACGAGCACATCGGCGTTTCGATAAAACGCATAGGGAAGTGTAAATTGATCACTTTCCTTGAACGTTTGAAGCATCTCTTTAATCAAGCGGCATGCCTCCTTGATCGGTTCAATTTTTTCTCCAGTCTTCCGACGACGGAATCCAGCAAGATCGCCAGCAGCGCGGCCGGAATCGCGCCGGCCAGCAATTTGGCGTCATTGCTGGTGGCAATTCCACGGTAAATCAGTTTGCCTAATCCGCCTGCGCCGACCAATGTTCCAATGGTGGCGATTCCGACCGCAATAACGAGCGCAACCCGAATCCCCGCCAAAATAACAGGCATGCTTAACGGGATTTTGACCTGGAATAGCAATTGTCTGGAAGTCATGCCCATTCCGATGCCGGCCTCGATTAAATTACGGTCTACATTAGACAATCCGACGAACGAATTTTGGATGATCGGCATCAGCGAGTAACAGAACAGAGCGACGATCACCGTCTGATAACCTAATCCTAAAAAAATGAGGACAATCAGCAGCAACGCCAATGAGGGTATGGTCTGGACGAGGTTGATCAATACCTGGATCGATTGAGCGAGAACTTTGCTTTTCGTCATCGCAACGGCAAGAGGAACACCGATCAGGATGGCAAACAAAACCCCCGTGAAACTCATGTAAATATGCTCTAAGAGCAGCATGAGCACGTTGTTCCAATCATCTACGAAAATCTCGAACATGCCCAAGATCGTATCCAACGTGCTTCACTCTCCTTTGGAAAAAACATTAGCCATTGAGAAGCCCTTTTTCGATCAGGAACTGTTTGGCAACTTGCTCCGGCTCTTCCAGCTTGACGTCCACTTGATAATTCAAAGCCGTCATCGTCTCGGTGTCGATTTTGCCTTCCAGCGAATCAATCACTTCTTTCACTGCCGGATGTTTTTTCAGCAAGTCGTCGCGTGCCACAACCGAGGCTTGGTAAGGAGGAAACAATTTTTTGTCGTCCGCCAAAACCTTTAAATTATATTCTTTCAAACGGGCATCCGTCGTGTAGGCGATGACAACATCGACGTCCTTGCTTTGAACCGCTTTGTACACGAGACCGACTTCCATCGGAAATGTCTTGGCGAATTCAAAGCCGTACTTCTCTATAAAAGCCGGGTATCCGTCGAACGGCCGCTCCAACCACACTTGATCAGTGCCCAAAGACAAATCTTTCGCGGCGTCTTTCAGATCCGATACAGTTTCCAACTTCAGCTCATCCGCCAATTCCTGACGGACGGTAAATCCGTATGTATTTTCGAATCCGAGGGGCGGAAACCATGTCTGTTGAAAATCGGATTTGAACCGCTCCTGCAGCGTTTTAAGCGCGGATTCCATATCCTTCGGCTGCTCTTCGATTTTCAGCGTGCCTGTGTAGTCGGTTCCGACATACCGGAACGAAATTTGCACGTCGTTATTCAACATGGACTGATGATTAAACGAAGTGGAGCTGAGGTCCGAAACAACTTTCACATCCAGGCCAGCCTTCTCTTTAACCAGCAAACCAACCATATGGGCCAGGATCAGTTGCTCCGAAAAAGTTTGTGCTCCTATTTTCACCGTCTCTTTCTTTGAACAGCCTGCAAGGATTATCACCGAACAGGCCAATACAGCCAGCCATTTCATCATTTTCATTTTTGTCTACCCCCCGATTTGTTGTTTTGCATGTAATTTCGAAGACCTTTGGGCGTTGCTAACATTTGTAGGACATTGGTCAGAATGTTCGCGACAGTGGCGAGCAGCGCAGTCGCAATCGCGCCGACGAGCAGCATTGTATTATTGGAGGTCGTCAGGCCCATCACGACATAATAGCCAATACCTCCCCCGCCGATAAATGCCGCCAAGGTAGCCCAACTGATGGTGTAGATGGCCGCTGTCCGCAAGCCTGCAATGATGACTGGCGTCGCAAGAGGAGCCTGCACTTTAAACAAGATCTGATACTGATTCATGCCCATGCCTCTGGCGGCTTCGAGTAAGGATACGTCCACTTGTTTGAGTCCCGTGTAGGTATTGCGTACGATCGGCAGCAAGGAATATAAAAACAAAGCGGCGATGGCCGGCAATTTCCCGATTCCAAACAAGGGGATCATTAACCCCAGCAGCGCCAGGCTGGGAATCGTCTGGATCGCGTTCACGGCAGTCATGACGTATTTGCTGAGCGACTCCATTTTGGTCAACAGGACCCCTAGAGGGCAAGCCACAAGAAATCCTGCGAGAACGGCGACTCCGGAAATGTACAAGTGGTCGATAACCAGAACCAGCAGCTGCGGATATCTTTCCTGCAAGAAGGAAATCAGCTCGTTCATGTTCAACCTCCCGTATGACCCGAATAAGCCGAATGGTTTCTTTGGAGCCGTTTGCGTCCGATAAAATCGATCACGGATTCGTTTTGCGGTTGATTGACCAATTCATGTGGGGTGCCTATTTGAATGATTTTGCCATCTTTGAGCATGCAGATGCGATCGGCGATTTTCAGCGCTTCATCCATATCGTGAGTGACGAAAACGATCGTTTTATGGATTTGTTTCTGTAATCCCGTGAGTTCGTCCTGCAGCTGCTCCCGGCTGATCGGATCCAGCGCGCTGAACGGTTCATCCATCAAAATGATCGGCGGATCAGCGGCCAATGCGCGAATGACCCCAACCCTTTGCTGCTGTCCGCCGCTCAATTCGCTCGGATATCTTCGCTTAAAGAGCGTGGGGTCCAAGCCCACCATGTTTAGCAGTTCGTCCACTCGTTTCATGTAGGCAGCCGGATTCATGTTTTTGAGTTTGGGCACAAGCGCTACATTCTGTTCGATGGTCATGTGGGGGAAGAGGCCTATTTGTTGAATGACATATCCGATATCCCGGCGAAGCATAACAGGATCCGTGAAGGATATATCCTGACTATCGATGGAAATTTTGCCCGACGAGGGTTCGATCAGCCGGTTAATCATTTTCATCGTTGTGGTTTTGCCGCATCCGCTGGCGCCGATCAGGACAAAGAGCTCGCCCTTGCCTATCATGAAGCTCAACTCTTTGATGACTACGGAGTCGCCATAAGACTTCGAAACTTTGTCGAAAACAATCATGCAACCCCCACCTTCAGAATGAGCAGAATGTATAACATTTGTAACCGCTTTCAATGGAACATTTCGTTTTCGTTTAGTGGCTCTACGGAAAGTATATTTTAAAATCATATATTTGTAAATATATTATCTTATTATTAATAAGCGGGTCGGGAACTAAGGGAACATCCGAATCAGATTCGTCATCAGGGCAATTGCGTCGGGCAGTACGTCCTCGTTGATATCGAATCGTGGATGGTGATGAGGCCAAGCACTCTTATCCCCGGCCATGCCGACAAACAGGAAAGCACCGGGCTTTATGACAAGGTAGGAAGCAAAATCTTCCCCGCCCATCACCGGCTCGACATCGGTATACGTCTCCGCTCCGAACGTCTCCGAAACCACCGCCTGCGCATATGCGCTCATCTCCTTGTCGTTAACCAATGGAGGATTTCCCCAACTGTACTCCAACGTGCACCTGGCTCCGAAGCCGGCACATATTCCTTCCGATACCCGCTGCATCTTACCGTAAATGGAGTCGCGCACTTCTTGGTTCATGGTTCGCACCGTTCCGTTCAATATCGCCCGGGAAGGCAATATATTATAAGTTGTTCCGGCTTCGACTTTGCCGACCGAGATGACCGCTGGCTGCAACGGATTCACTTGGCGGCTGACGATGGATTGCAGCGCTTGAATCAAATGACTGGCAATATAGATAGGATCAATCGTCTGGTGCGGCATGGATCCATGCCCGCCTTTGCCTTCGATCGTGATGACGAACTCGTCGGCCGAAGCCATCATGGCTCCATGATGCAAGCCGATTTTCCCCTTCGGCAGGCCTTGCCACAAATGAATGCCAAATATGGCATCCGCTCGATCGACGACACCATCGCGGATCAACTGCTCCGCGCCACTTGGAAAGGCCTCCTCCGAGGATTGAAACAGTAACAGCACGTTAACCGGCAGCTCTTGCTTGATTGTCGACAGCTGCTTGGCTGCAGTGAGAAGGACGGCGGTATGTCCGTCGTGGCCGCAGGCATGGGTAATGCCCGGTTTTTTGGAAATATAGGGTTTGTCCCCCTCCTCCATGATCGGCAAAGCATCCATATCGGCACGCAGGGCAACCGTTCGAGTAAGGGAGCCGTCGCCTCCCTTCAGGAGCCCGACCACGCTAGGGGCTGTGCAATCGATCAGTTCTATCCCCATTTGCAAAAGATGTGTCTTCACCAGTGCCGCGGTTTCGTACTCCTGCCCAGATAATTCAGGATTTTCGTGTAAATGACGGCGGACTTGAATCGCCCACTGCGTGAGAGAAGAAGAAACAGCTGCCATAAATAACACCCTCCGTTCAACTTTACTTCGTGATGTCGTTGACCACTTCCGCGATATCTTTCGCCGCCATATTGCCGCCTTTGATTTGATTGAGGGAACCGATGGCTTCCTCCATCATAAGCAGGCAGAACGGACAAGCTGTCATCGTCATCGAGGCGCCGGTGCTTCTCGCCTCTTCCGCTCGAATGGTGTTGATTTTGTCGCCCCGCTGCACGGTTTCAAACATCGTACCTCCGCCGGCTCCACAGCAGAACGATTGGCTTTTGTTTCGTTCCATTTCCTCGATGGTGTAACCGAGCATTTCCAAAATATCGCGCGGAGCGGCGTAAACGCCATTTTGGCGTCCCAAATAACACGGATCATGATAAGTGACGATTTCCCGTTGTTGTCTCTCCGGGATCTTGAGACGTCCGTCTTCAATCAGCTTGTAAATATAGGTGGTATAATGCATCACTTCATAATTGCCGCCCAAAGCTGGGTATTCGTTTTTAAACATGTTAAAGCAATGGGGACACGTCGTGACAATCGACCGCACCTGGTGGTGATCTAGTACCTGGATGTTGTGGCTCGCCAATTGTTGGAACAGGGCTTCATCGCCCATCCGCCGGGCAATGTCTCCAGTGCAGCGTTCCTCGGTGCCGAGTATGGCGAAATCCACTTCCGCCTTTTGCATGATTTCCGCGAACGCCCTGGCAATGCTCTGCAGCCTCGGATCGAAGGAGGCGGCGCAGCCTACCCAAAATAACACTTCCATTGCGTTAAACCCCCTGTTTTTTCTTCTCCTGGCCCCGTTGCAAATTGGGGATATTCAATCCTCTGCTCCAATCCGCGCGCTCCGACCATGGTTTGCCCCACACGTTATGCTGTTCTTCCACCCGCAGCAGAGTGTTCTCCTCTTCCGTATGCATCACGCCGCGGTGAATCAGTCCCCGTCTCATGGATAGAATGAGATCGATATGATTGATCGACACCGGGCATGCTTCCACGCAAGCGCCGCAAGTCGTGCAGGATTGCAATTCTTCCGGCGATATAAAGAAAGAGATCTCCCGATCCTTGGCCATATTGTCGCGAATTTTGGTGACGATGGAACGGGGCGACAATGGTTTGGCGCTCAGATGTGCCGGACATTGACTGTCGCATCGGCCACATTCGGTGCAAGCGTCGGTGCTGAGCAATTGCCAGCCGGTGAAATCCGTGATCTTGTTTACGCCTTGCACCGGGGTCTCCTGAACAACTTCGTCCAAGCGATAAGGCAACGACACCTTTCCCGTCCGCTTTACCGGCTGGAACAGCATATTCAGAGGCGCGGTGAACAAATGAAACAATTTCGTATAAGGAATGACTGCAATCAGAATAAACACGAACACTGCGTGACTGAACCACCACAACGGATACGCGTCTGCACTGAATAGGGGAACGCCATTAAACAGCAAAGAGAGGCCGTAGCCGATCGGCGACCAGACGGCGTAGCTCACTTGCGTAACCGCCAGACGGATTCCTTCCAGAACGTAGCCCCCTAAGCCGATCACAAATAAAAGCCACAGCAGCAGATTGTCTTTGAGGCTATACCACAAGCGGCTTCGCTTCTTTTGCACTCGGATTCGAATCGCGATGAGCAAACCGATTAAAAACAGGACGCCAAAAACATCCAGCACGGCTTTGTAAATCAAATAAAAACCGCCTCGCAGAAGAGGCACTTTTAAGTCGTAATCCACTACGACCAGTACCGTGCCAATGAACAACACCACGAAGCCGTAGCTTGTGAAGCGATGCATGAGGCCATAAAGCTTGTCCCGCCGGATTTTCCTTTGTTCGACGGCCATATGCCAGAAATATCGGAAGTTGGTTCTGACATCGCTCCAGCGGACTCGTTCCTTTCTTCCCCTCCGCCATAAACGGAAGCGCCGATAGAAGCCGTAGACAAAAATCAAGGTTGCGATAACAGCCAATACATAAAAATAAATCCGGCTCATCGGAGGGATCATCCAGAATGTGTTTCTTTCAATCATCCTTCAGTCCCCCTTCAGCCAAAGAAGCAGCTTCTCCTTGATGTATTGGACAGCGGGTTCCGATACTTCCGGTGCAATCTTCCCCGCTGTCTCCGAGCGCGTTCCCCGGCTGAATCCCATGATTTCCTGCAACCGCTTTTCTGCTATCATGCCGGATGAAGGAACCGTGAAATAACGAATGTTCGGCCGCGGTTCGGTAACGCGAAGCACCTCAATTTCAGGTTCAGGTTCCTTCTCCAAACATCCTTCCATAAATCTGACCGATACCTTTTCCAGGTGGGAGCCCGCGGAATACCGGGGAACATACCGTCTCCGTGCGATCGACCCAGTCACCGCCGATGACAGCGGGCAGATCGATTCGAAATGTTTGAACCCGGTCCCGGCCAGACTTCCGTTTGACTTGCCAAATGTGATCCGAAGCCGGATCGATCTGATAGACCTCGGAAAAATAAGGGATACCCAGAAATTCCGCCAGCACCGCCGGTGTGACGCCTGAATGTGTATCTTCGCTTTGCGATCCGCTAAGGATTAAATCGAACGCCTGATCTTTCAGGGCTTGAACGAGCGGCAGGGCCGTTTGATGTCGGTATCTGGACAAGTTGGCGCACTTGATTATGATACAATCATCGACCGGATATTTGAGCAAAGGCTTGACATCGATTTCCTGATCCGGATCGACAACCGTCACAATCGTGATGCGGGCGGCATGTGTTTGCTTGTAATCGCACGCCCATTGCAGCGCATGCAAATCGGGCCGATTAAACCCCGGCGTCATAAAGTCCAAACGTTGTTCCCGGTAGTCCCATCGGATCGAAGCCGGATCCGCAACCGGCTTGATCAAGACGCAGATATTCAAGTCGCGCTCACGCTGCTTTCGGATTGAACTGCCGCCACAAGTGCGGGAATGACGTCTTGAAACTTGCCTACAATGCCGATATCGCACCGTTGAAAAATAGGCGCCGACGGGTCCGAATTAACGGCTATGACGCGTTTGACCCCTTTGATTCCCTCCAAGTGCTGGGACGATCCGGAAATGCCGATGGCGATATAGATGTCGGCGTCAATGGCGCTTCCGCTAGACCCTATTCGTCGATCACGGGGGATCAATCCGAGCTCATCGGCCACCTTGCTTCCGCCGATTGGCGCATTCAGCAATTCCGCTAGCCGGACAATGTCCGCCATCGACCCGGCGCCGCTCAATCCTCTGCCGACTCCAATGACGCAGCGGGCTTCCGTGATTTTGAGCTCTTCCCAACCGATGACCGATTCGGAGACGAACCGGACTTTGCCTGCCGTGGGATTGTCGTAATGGATCTCACGCACGACGGATGGTTGTCCTTGCATGCGCTCGCCGTATAGGACGGCGGGACTCATCGTGACAAATTGATGCGAAGTCGGATTCGAGGATCGAAACGTCACATATTCATGAGCTTTGCCGCGATAAATTTCCCGTTTCACCGTGAATGAAGACGCTGCGGCATCTGAATTCGGCGTGTGGATGTCCACCGCATGGGTGATGACGGCACCTCCATAACGAACCGATAATCGGACGGCGGTTTCGTGATATAAAGGGTTGGAAGCAAACAAATATATACCTTGTGCGGCGCCGATCTCATGATGCACATGTTCAAAAGCTTGAACGTGTGCGTCGGCAACTTTCCATTGCTCAGCTTCCAACCGTACATGGTAGACCTCATCAAACGGCAATTCGCCCCATTGCTCCTTCTCCAAACCGCTGTGAACGACAATGCCGGCCAACGGAAGGCGCTCCGTATTAATCTTGTTTGCGATCTTCATTAAACCCCACGCATGTTCGTTCAAAACAGTGCCGTCAACGACCGGCACGTAACAAAACACTTTTCGCATGCAAGCTCCACCACGTTTCTATGGAAATCGCCGTCTCAGAGGCTCGCGGCCAGTTCGAATCCTTCCAGGATTGCCTCTTCCACCGTCCTCGGCATCATCCCGTCTCCGATCAAATGTACGTTCGGCACGGTATCTTTCAATTGGCGAAAAAGATCGATTTGCTGAA
Source organism: Cohnella kolymensis (assembly GCF_000829465.1). GTDB lineage: Bacteria > Bacillota > Bacilli > Paenibacillales > Paenibacillaceae > Cohnella > Cohnella kolymensis. Next base: position 196,665 of record NZ_JXAL01000033.1, read on the forward strand.
TATTTCCGCACGCCAAAATGACCGTATCGACGTTTTCCCGGACCAACGGATCGCCTGTGTAGATGTTTTCGAACGTCACTGAATTCGGCTCAATTTTGGCCAATTTGTAGTTACAAATCATACCGACCTCTTTGGAATAAAGCTGCGAAAACATCATGGATCGCACATACGACTGCAGGCCGAAGCCGATGAATAGGCAGCTTGTCACCAGTTCCACCTGGCAGCCTTGATTCTGCAGATACAGCGCCGTGCCTACGCCCGGCATATCGCCTTTCCAGTCGGCGATGACAACACGTTTGCCGGCGGTTTTGCGCTGCTCCAGGATGTCCCAAGTGGTCGCAACATGCGGAAGATCGGTTCCTGTCACATTCGGAATATAAGGGGTGGATCCGGTGGCTAGAATGATTTCATCCGGTTGCATGGATAGAACCGACTCTTTGGTCGCTTCCGTACTCAACTGGACATTGACCCGGTAAAATTCCAGCTCCCGTTTCAAATTGGGGATGAGCTCCCCGAACTCCTCACGGCCCGGAATTTTTCTCGCTAATTTGACTTGTCCTCCCAATTCATCCGATCTTTCCAGCAGCGTGACGTCGTGTCCGCGTTCCGCGGCAATTACCGCCGCTTTCATACCCGAGGTCCGCCCCCGACGATTACGATTCGTTTGCGCAACTTCGCCCGCAGCATTTCCGCGTATGACGATTCCCTGCCTGTCACCGGATTTTGAATACAGCTGATCGGTTCGTCATTCTGCATATGGCCGATGCAAGCTTGGTTGCAAGCGATACAGAGCCGGATCCGGTTCAACTCACCCCGTAACGCTTTGTTGGGCATGTGAGGATCGCAAATCATCGCCCTCGTCATGCCGACCATATCCGCTTGACCGTTCGCCAGCACCTTTTCCGCGATGGCCGGATCGTTAATGCGCGATGCAACAAAAATCGGAACGGAAACGGCCTCCCGGATGATTCCCGCATGGGAGGCAAAATGCGCCGGGGGAATCGGAGCGGGCGGGACGATAAACACCGCGCTCGCGTAGGTCGCGGAACCTCCGCCGATGAGGTTGAAATAACTGATGCCGCCGATCTGCCGGTCGATATGAATCAAAATCTCCAGCACTTCGTCGAACGTCAAGCCTTCCTTGACGAAATCGTCGACGCTTAACCGGAGCCCTACGGGAAAGTCGCTGCCGACCTGTGAACGGACCGATAAAACGATTTCACGGAAAAACCGCATCCGATTCTCGAACGGACCTCCGTATTCATCGTTTCGCAAATTGGTGCGGGGAGACCAAAATTGGCTGATCAAGTACCCGTGGGACGAAACGATCTCCACGCCGTCCAATCCGCCCTGCCGGACACGTCTGGCGGTTTCGCCGTATCCCTGCACGATTTCCCGGATTTCTTTAACATCTAATTCCCTGGGCATGATCCGAAAACGGTCGGATGGCACCGCCGAAGGAGCTACGGGAATCGCCGTGCTCGAGGGGGATACCTCCCGGCCGGGATGAAACAATTGCGCAAACATCCGGGTTCCGAACGGGTGTACGGCTGCCGCCAATCTTTGATAGTAAGGGATGATCTTGTCGGTGGTGGCGGCGATCGTCTTCGGTGTCATCAGCGCACTCGCATGAACCGCATTGGCTTCGATGATGATTAATCCAGCTCCGCCCTTCGCCCGTTCCTTGTGGTATAGAATGAATTGTTCGGTCGGCAAGTTATCCTCAACGAAGGTGGTCATGTGACCAGTGCTTAAAATCCGGTTTTTGATCCACACGTTGCCGATCTGCTTGGGTGCAAACAGATGTTGAAACTGGGACATCACGGCCACTCCGTTCATCGCTAATTGTTAGCGGTTACAAATTATAGAATATCATCAGTTCATATATGATTCAATATATTATTCTAATATTGACATAAAAATGGCCGCGTTCCGTGTCGGCGGAACCGGCCAGTGATTTGGCGTTATAAATCACGCGGCATCGCGTTGATGTGATGGCTCCGAACGAACAATTCGATGTCCTCGGCCGTATCACTGCTTTCCAGATAAGCGATCATCATTTCATGCTCTTTGATGACTTCATGCGCCCGGGTCGAAAAATATTTCATGCTCATACGGCGGATTGCGTCCAACTTCTCCCACAGCAGCTCGAGTTGGCTGATCAGGTATTGGTTCCCGCAGAAACTGTTGTAAAAAATGTGGAATTCGCGGTTGAGATTAATGAAGCTGTAGAAATCGAAATCCCCGAGCTTCTGCTTCATTTGCTCGTTGTATTCATGCAGCTTGGCAATTTGGTCGCGCGGAAAACGAGGCAGACTTAATGAGGCCGCGTATCCGTCCAATACAGCGAGCGTGGATAAAATATCCACGTATTCATTCTCGTTCATGGAAGAGACAACAGCCCCGCTGTAAGGCTTGATCTTCACCAAACCTTCAGCTTCCAGCCGGTGGATGGCTTCCCGAACCGGAATCGGGCTGGAGGACAGCTCCTTGGCCAATTGGTCGATGACCAGACGCTGCCCGGGAAACAAGGTGCCTTCCATGATCCCTTGGCGAATGAAGTCATAAGCGATTTGTTGTTTGCTATTATCTTTTTTCGTTTTCATATGATCATAGTATATGATTCCGTATAAGATATCAAGATTGAACAGCATGGTCAGATGACTTTCCGGAGCTCCTCCGTGAGCAAAGGAATGACTTCGAACAGGTCGCCCACAATGCCATATTGTTTATTGCAGCGTATTAAACCCGCAAATTCTCGACGATCGTCGTCGTCCCTTGTCCACCGCCGATGCACAGCGTTACTAAGCCGTAGCGGCTTCCACGCCGTTCCATTTCGTGCATCAATTTGGTCATCAGAATCGCCCCGGTTCCGCCTAGCGGATGGCCGAGCGCGATTGCCCCGCCGTTGACGTTGAGCTTGCTGCGATCGATGCCGAGCTCCTGGACGACGGCCAGAGCCTGCGCGGCGAAAGCCTCGTTCAGCTCGATCAGGTCGATGTCTGTCATGCTCAGCCCTGCCTGCTTCAACGCTTTATATGTGGACGGCACAGGCCCGATACCCATGATCTCCGGAGATACACCGGCAGACGCCTGGGCGATTATGCGCAGTCGGGGCTTCAAGCCTCGCTCGGCCGCTTTCTCGTCCGACATCAACAGCAGGGCGGAAGCTCCGTCGTTCCGTCCGCTGGAGTTTCCCGCCGTGACGGTTCCTCCTTGCTTGAATACCGGCTTCAATTCCGCCAGCTTCTCCATGGAAGTCTCCCGGGGATGTTCGTCAATGTCGAACACGATTGTTTCTTTTTTCTTTCTCAGCTCGTACGGAACAATCTCTCTCTTGAACTTCCCGACGCGGATCGCGGCCGTTGCCCGCTCCTGGCTTTGAAGCGAAAACTCGTCCTGGGCTTCCCGGCTAATATTGTATTTCACGGCCAAATTTTCAGCTGTCATACCCATGGTCAAATTGCCGAACACTTCAATCGGCTGCGCTCTCGGCTGGCTTTCCGTATTCGAATCGACCAGCTCCGCGTTTCCTGCCTCGTAACCATATCGCGCTTTCCGCAAGTAATAGGGAGCGTTGCTCATACTTTCCGCGCCTCCGGCCAGCACGATGTCGGATAACCCGCACATGATTTCCTGAGCTGCGTTATTGATCGCCTGCAAACCGGAGGCGCATTGCCGATGAACCGTATATCCCGGCACTTCGATGGGCAAGCCGGCACGCAGTGCCGCCACCCGTGCGATGTTCGGTTGATCCGAACTTTGTTTGGCATGGCCCCAGATGACTTGATCGATATCGCCGCCCGGCACTCCGGTTCTGAACAACACTTCACGCATCACTTTTTCCGACAGGAAATCGGGATCCACGTCTTTCAGGGCGCCGCCCATCCGGCCGATAGCCGTTCTGACGCCTTCCACAATGACAACGTTGCGCATGAGTTTCTCTCTCCCTCCCGCTTTTCGGTCTATTTCAGAAACTCCCGCTTCAATTCCGCAGCGATGATGTTTTTCTGAATTTGCGAGGTGCCTTCGTAAATTTTGGTGATGCGCGCATCTCGATAGAATCGTTCAATCGGATAATCTCTCATGTAGCCGATACCGCCGTGAATTTGCACCGCCAAATCCGCAATTCGATTGTAAACCTCGGAGCCGTACAGCTTGGCGATCGCCGCTTCCTTGACGACGCGCATCCCTTGATCGCTCATCCAGGCGACGCGGTACGTCATCGAGCGCAGAACTTCAATTTCCATGGACATGTCGGCAAGCATATGTTGAACCGCCTGCTGCTCGAAAATCGGTTTGCCGAACTGCTCCCGCTGCATCGAGTACTCCATGCTCATCTCCAAAAGCTTTTCGCAGGAGCCCAAGTTTCTGGCAGCCAGGCCGGCACGGCCGTTGGCCAAAATTTTCAGCGCGTTCACGTACCCTCTGCCTTCTTCGCCGAGAACATTCTCGGACGGCACTTCCAGGTCCTCGAAAAACAACTCCGCTGAGTGGGAGCCGCGCAAGCCCATTTTCTTCTCCACGGAGCCCAGCTTAAAACCTGGAAAATCTTTCTCGACGATGAAGGAGGTTATACCCTTCGCGCCTTTGGCTGGATCGGTCACCGCCATGACGGTAAACACATGGCCGCAAACAGCGTTGGTGATGTAGTGTTTAGACCCGTTAATGACGTATTTGCTACCTTTTCGGACAGCCGTCGTTTTCAGGTTGGCTGCATTAGATCCTGCACTCGGTTCGGTCAAGGCGAAGGCACCGATCCATTCTCCACTGGCCATTTTGGGCAAATACTTCGTTTTTTGCTGCTCCGTTCCGAGCTCCACGATGCCAACCGAACCGATCCCCGTATGCGCACCGATCAGCGTCGTATATCCGTTGTGCGTTTTCCCCAATTCTTCGTAAATAGCGCATTTGCCGACCATATCAAGACCCAAACCGCCATACTCTTCCGGTATGCTTAATCCGAACAAGCCCATGTCCTTGGACATCTCGACAATTTGTTCCGGGATTTCATCTTCTTCCTCGATTTGCATAGCCACTTTTTCCACTTCGTTTTGCACAAAGTCCCTGACCGCTTTGACCAGCAGTTTTGTATCCTCGGAAAGCCTGAAATCCATCGTTGAATTCCCCCTGATTATTTGCCTCTGAATGTCGGCGTTCGTTTATCGAGAAACGCCTGCGTCCCTTCCGCTTTATCCTCCGAGCCCATCAAGATGGTTTGTGCGAGCTTCTCGAGATACAGCGCCGTATCCATATCCAGTTCCGTCCCATGGTGGAGGACCGACTTGGCCAGACGAGCGGCAAGCGGTCCTTTGGCGGCGATTTTGAGGGCATATTGCTTGGCGGTCTGCATCAATTCTTCCTCCGGCACCACGATGCTGACAAGGCCGATCCGCTCGGCTTTATCAGCGGTCACCATATCCCCGGTCAAAATGATCTCCAGCGCCCTTCCCTTGCCCACGATCCGCGAAAGCCTCTGCGTGCCGCCCGCTCCGGGCATGATGCCCAGATTCAATTCCGGCAAGCCCAATTTCGCATGCGCCGCCGCGATCCGAATATCGCATGCCAAGGCCAGCTCTAAGCCTCCGCCAAGCGCGTACCCGTTAATGGCGGCGATAGTCGGTTTCTCGTACAGCTCGATTTTCCGGTAAGTCGCCGTCATATTCGGCAACAGCGCTTCGAGCATCGCCCTTTTATTTAGTTGGGCGATATCCGCTCCTGCCGCAAACGATTTGTCACCCGCACCGGTGAAAATGACCACCCGCACTTCCGGAGCAAGGGACCAACCTTCCAGCGCCGTTTCGATTTCCTGAAGAGTATGCAAATCCAGCGCATTCCGAAGTTCAGGCCGGTTGATCGTAATTACGCCCACCCCGTCTTCGATCTGCACAAGAATGTTGGAAAAATTCATGCGATTCCACTTCCCATCGCGTGCGGCGTCACCGGCATCGTTTTTAAATCTTCCGCCACCTCAAAATGAGCCTCCGTCGTGGCGGAAATCTCTTCGAGCGTGCAGTCCGGCGCGATTTCCCGCAAAATCATCCGGCTGTTTTCGATAAAAATACGCTCTCCTCCGTCAATAACCTTCTGCGCAAAACGGATACCGCTTGTCGGATATGACAGGTTCCGGACGAGCTTCGGTTTGCTGTCTTTAGTGAGGTGATTGATGGCGATCATCATCGTTTTCGCGCTGGCCACCAAATCCATCGCCCCTCCGACGCCCAGAATGTCCTGGCCGGGTATCGACCAATTGGCGATTTCGCCTCTCTCGCTCACTTGCAAAGCGCCCATAACGGCCACGTCGATATGACCGCCTCGTATCATGGCAAAGGAATCGGAGCTTGAGAAAATGGAGGCGCCCGGTTCCAATGTGATCGGATGCTTGCTCGCGCTGATCAAATCCATGTCGAACTCATCATCGGGAGGGGTCGGCCCCATGCCCAGCAGTCCGTTCTCCGATTGCAGGAATACCCCGTGATTGGGCTGCAGAAAGTCCTGGATCAGCGTCGGAATGCCGACGCCGAGATTGACGACCATGCCGCTCTCCAATTCCAAGGCAATTCGTCTGGCGATTCGCTTGCGGATTTCATCCGGGTTCAACTGAGCGCTCAACGTAGGTACCTCCCACTTTTTCATATCGATCATTGATGACGAGGATGTCTACATAAGAATGAGGAGTCACGATTTGTTCCGGTTCAAGCTGCCCGGCCTCCACGATTTCGTCCACTTCCGCGATCACCAGGTCTGCGGCGGTGGCCATAACCGGATTAAAGTTGCGGGCGGTTTTGAAATATACCAAGTTGCCCAATGTGTCCGCTTTGTACGCCCGGATTATCGCCACTTTCGCCCGAATACCTTCGACGAGCAAGTGACGTTCACCGCAGAAAACCCGTTCCTCTTTGCCCGCGCCCAAGGAAGTTCCGACCCCCGTTTTCGTATAAAACGCGGCGATGCCCGCACCGCCGGCGCGAATTGCTTCCGCCAGCGTGCCTTGAGGAATCAGTTCGATTTCCAACTCGCCTCTGGACCATGCTTGCACGGCATCCCGATTGGACGTGAAATAGGAGCCGACCGCCTTCCGGATATGTCCGGAATTGAGCAGTTTGCCGAGCCCTTTGCCGGCCTCCCCTAAGTTGTTGCTTATGATGGTCAAATTGCGGGCCCTGTCTTGTTCTGTAATCGTATCGATCAAAGTGAAAGGCGTTCCGGTGAGGCCGAATCCGCCGACGAGCAGGCTGTCCCCGTCCTGGATACGTTCGACCGCTTCTTGCGCCGTCTTAAGTTTCTGGCTATGGACGACTTCTATCATTTCCCCACCTCCGTTCACTTGTCGTCGTTATAATCATAAAACCCGGCCCCCGATTTGCGGCCCAGCCGTCCGGCTTTCACATATTTGATCAGAAGCGGACAAGGGCGATATTTTTCTCCCAACGTTTTGTTGAGATATTCCATATTTCGCAAGCGTGTATCCAATCCGACCAAATCCGCCAACTCAAGCGGGCCCATCGGATGGTTCAACCCCAGCTTCATGGCCTTGTCGATGTCGCGAGCGGATGCCACGCCCTCCATAAGCATCGTCATTGCTTCGTTGCCGATGAGGCAGTTCATACGGCTCGTTACGAAGCCTGGAAATTCATTCACTTCGACTGTCTCTTTCCCCAATTTTTCTGCAACCGCTTTCACTTTTTGTACCGTATCGTCCGATGTTTCCAGCCCCCGGACGATTTCAATCAGCTTCATTTTATGTACCGGATTGAAAAAATGCATCGCGATGCATTTGTCCGGCCGCGATGTGGAGGCGGCGATTTCCGTAGGGCTCATCGTTGAGGTATTCGTCGCCAATATCGTCGACGGATCGCACAACCGGTCAAGCTGTTTAAACACGTCGATTTTCAATTCCATCAGCTCGAAGACGGCTTCTATTACGATTTTCGTATTATTTACAGCATCTTCGAGGTTGGTCGTGTATGTGACTCGTTCCAGCGCGCGATCGGCTTTGTGCCGGTCGATGAATCCTTTGTCGGCGCTTTGATTCATCGTCGAGCGAATCAATTTCTCCGCGTTCTGCAAGTTGTCGGTGGATACGTCATGTAGCCTGACGTTATACCCGCCCAAAGCTGCGACATACGCAATGCCTCTTCCCATGGTGCCCGCACCGGTTACGCATAGATTACTCATCCTTTGTTCCCCTTTCCGCGACGAGTTCATTGCCTAATTTGCACGGAGGTCATCTTCACGACCAAATAATCTTCGATTCCTTCGGTGCCGCCTTCACGCCCGACTCCGCTCTCTTTGATTCCGCCGAAAGGCGCTTGGACGGCAAAAGGAGCCGGATCGTTGATCCCGATCATACCGTATTCCAACTGCTCAGAAACCCGATACATCCGTGACAGATCGTTGGTATAAAAGTACGAGGCTAAGCCGTATTCGATATCGTTCGCCCTGCGGATCACTTCATCTTCAGAGGTGAACCGGATTAACGGGGCCACCGGGCCGAACGTTTCCTCGTGGGCGATTTTCATGCCCTCCAAGACATCGGTCAGCAAGGTCGGCGCATAAAAGCAGCCAGATCGTATTCCCCACCGGCCAACCGGCTTCCACCATAAAGTACCGATGCACCCTTGCTTACCGCATCATCGA
>NZ_JXAL01000034.1 GCF_000829465.1 Cohnella kolymensis
GAGGCATCCTTTTCCTTTACCGAGATATGGTCATTATATTCGGCAACTCACGGACAGGCAATCCCGCCAGCATCTGGACGTTATGGTCTAGCGGCAACACTATACATATCGATTTTCCGTGCAACTCGATTCTTCGAATTACGTCTAAACAGTACATTGGTTATTCCGTAACCTGAGAGTCTGCCATTTTTCGGAGGATTATGACATGAAATTCAGCAAACGCATCACGATGGTTCTTCTTTTTACTTTATTGTGCATTCCCGTACTGAGTATCTCGGTGCAAGCACAGTCCCAGCCCAACATCAGTATTTATTTGGACGGCAATAAAATTAACAGCGACGTGCCGCCTTATGTGATCCCGAATCTGAACACGACGATGGTGCCGCTTCGCGTGATCAGCGAGAATCTGGGAGCTGCCGTCGGCTGGACGCAAAGCTCGAAAACGGCTCAAATCTCGGCGGCCGGATTAAAGCTGACAATGACGGTGGGTCAGAAATATGCGTTCGTTAATGGAGAGAAGGTTCCTCTGGACGCTTCCGTTCAGGTTCGCAGCGGCCGCGTGATGGTTCCCCTTCGTTTTGTCAGCGTACAGCTTGGCCTAAAGGTGTCATACGTTCAAGCTTCCAAAGCCATCATGCTGGAATCGGATGACGGAGGCACGGCCCGTCTGCTTAAAGGGGTATGGGTATCTACGATCTTTAACTTGGATTGGCCGTCTGCCGGCTCGTATGGCAACCAAGAAGCGCAGAAGCAGGAGTATGTGCAGCTCTTGGATGAATTGCAGTACATGGGCATGAACACGGTATTCGTTCAGGTGCGCCCGAACGCCGATGCCTTTTATCCTTCGCAGATTGTTCCTTGGTCGAGATTTTTGCAGGGGGAGCTGGGCACTGTTCCGGACTATGATCCGCTTGCTTTCATGATCGAAGAGACTCATGCAAGGGGCATGAAGTTCCACGCTTGGTTCAATCCGTTCCGCGCCGGTACGGACACCAAGACGGACACACTTGCTTCCAATCACGTGGCTGTCGCTCATTCGGACTGGATCGTGACATCGGGCGGGAAAATGTACATTAATCCGGGGATTCCCGCCGCTCGCAAGCACATCATCGATGCGATCATGGAGGTCGTTAAGCTTTATGATGTGGACGGCGTTCATCTTGACGACTATTTCTACCCGTCCAGCGGAACGTTCGCCGACGAACAGGCTTATGCATCCTACAATAGCAAAGGAATCAGGGATATCGACGCATGGCGCAGAGATAATATCAATCAGTTCGTTCAGCAGCTCGGCAAGTCGATTCACGCTGCCAAGCCCACAGTGCAGTTCGGAATCAGCCCGTTCGGGGTATGGCGCAATAAAGCCGATGACCGTACAGGCTCAGATACATCGGCCAGTATCACCGCTTACGACAATATGCATGCCGACGTCCGCACGTGGATCCGCCAAGACTGGATCGATTATGTCATTCCGCAAATTTATTGGAGCTTAAGCTTCAATCCGGCTCGATATGATAAATTGGTCGATTGGTGGGCGAATGAAGTACGGGGACGCAATGTCGACTTGTACATCGGGCATTCCCCATATAAGCTCGGAACGAAAGAAGCAGGTTGGAATTCGGCCCAAGAAATCATTAATCAGTTAAAATACAACAAAAATTATGTCGAGGTCAAAGGGGATGTGTTTTTCAGTGCGAAAGACTTGAGGAGAAATCCTCTGGGGCTGATTCCGGCGCTCAGAGATTATTACGGACTTAAATAATTTCCGTATTTATGACGTGTCGTAGGAGTTGGCGCCGTGCATCATGAATTCGGCCAGTACCACATGGGGTTGGTTTTGCTATCCATTCTAGTATCCATCGTTTCCGCTTATACGGCGTTTGATCTGGTCGATCGTCTCCTCTCCAGCGCACAACGGAGATTGCGGTCGATCATTTTGGCGTCCCTGGTAATAGGCATCGGTCTGTGGTCTATGCATTTTATCGGGATGCTTGCCTATCGTTTGCCTTTTACCGTCACCTATCATTTGATGCTTCTGCTGCTCTCTCTGCTGCTGACCATTTCGGCGGCTTTTGCCGCTTTAATGTTGATTGTGAGGCCTCGAGTTAAGGTGCCGCACTTTATATTCGGAGGGTTGTTTATTGCGAGTGCTGTTGTGTCGGCGCATTATACCGGGATGCAGTCGATGCACACGCCGATACAAATCAATTACTCGCCTGTGTTTGTCGTGTTATCCGTCTTTATTGCGCTGATGCTCTCAGCAGCTTCTTTGTACATACCCTTTAAATACAGAACGAAACGTCTTGAAGGCATACCTTCCGCAATAAAAGCGGCCGGCTCGCTTGTGATGGGCATCTTGGTTCCGGCAATGCATTACACGGCTATGGCAGGTACTTATTTTAACGGTGAAATCGTTTCGCATCCTGCGGGAGAGCTTAAGGTCATCGACAGCTCCAATCTAGCTCAGATGGTAGGCGGCGGGACACTTTTTATACTGGCTGCCATACTTACCGCACTGTTTATGGACCGGCAAAGGGTGCTCAGGACCGCTGCATTCAATGAACGCCGCTACATGTCCCTGTTCGAGCACAGTCCGGACATGGTCATTTGCTATGATCCCGCGGACAACAGAATATTGAGCGCCAATCCGGCAGCTTACTTGGTGACGGGTTATTCGGCGGAAGAAATGGCCAAGATGACTTGGCGTGAGATTATCTGCGATGATCAAGAAATGAGTCGAGTAAAGTCGCAGTATGAGCAAGAAAACAGAGCTGCAAACATACATAAAATAGAGTGTTATATCAGGCATAAGCAGGGAAACCGCGTCGTGCTCAGTTCGACGATGTTCCCGTTAACGGTTGAGGACAAGCTGTTCATATACGCCATTGCAAGGGATATTACCGATCAGAAGAATGCCGAGACCGCTTTAATTGAAACGAAAGAGACCGCGGAGAAAGCGAATCGCGTGAAGGGCGATTTTCTGGCGATGATGAGCCATGAAATCCGTACGCCGCTTAACGGCATTCTGGGAATTAATCAGCTGATGGCGGAAACGGAACTGGATACGAATCAGCGAGAGCTGCTGCTGATTCAGGAGAAGAGCGGACAAGCCTTGCTGCGGGTTATTAACGATATACTCGATTTCTCCAAGATGGAAGCCGGTAAGGTTATGCTGGAGAATGAAATTTTCCATCTAAGATGTTGCATGGAAGAGAGCATTAATCTTTTTACAGTCACCGCCGTACACAAAGGAATTCAGCTGCAAAGCGATATCGATGAAAGGATACCGGAGTTTCTGGCTGGAGATCCCATACGACTGCGTCAAATTTTCGTTAACCTTGTGGGCAATGCCGTAAAGTTTACGGACACGGGCAGTGTGTCATTGGAAGCTAAATTGCTTCATGCAGGACAGGATACAGCCGAGATTGAGTTCACGGTCACCGATACGGGCATCGGAATTCATCCGAGTCAGTTTCATTTGTTGTTCCTGCCTTTCTCGCAGCTTAGCTCCTCTACGGGTCGCAGCAAGCTGGAAGGCACAGGACTCGGGCTGTCGATTTGCCGCGAACTCGTAAGCGCGATGGGCGGTGACATTTGGATCGAAGAGGGACGCAAGAAGGGCGCAGCCTTCGGATTCAGAATTCCATTCACCACAGCTGTCGTTGAACAAGCCGTCTCTGATTGTCGAATTGGGTCAAATTCCTCCAGAACAGGGTAAGGTAATGTTACGGCAAACCTTTCGGTTTTCCCAATTGCTCTTTTGGGAGGAATGAAGATGCAGACAGTATGGAAGGGTGCAGTCAGCTTCGGGCTCGTCAACGTCCCGGTAAAGATGTTCACGGCTACCCAGCAAAATGACATTCCGATCAAAATGCTCCATAAGGAGTTAAACGTTCCGATCCAATATTCCCGCACATGTCCGAAATGTGAAGAAGAAGTCGGTTGGAGCGATATCGTCAAAGGTTATGAATATGAGCCCGGACATTATGTGACTTTCGACAAAGAGGAGCTGGAAGCCTTAGCGTCAGAATCCTCGAGGGAGATCCGTATTCTGGACTTCGTAGATTTGAAGGAAATCGACCCGATCTATTTTCAAAAAACCTATTTTCTTGCACCGGCAGAGACCGGCTCCCGCGCCTATAAGCTTCTGATCAAGGCGCTTGAGACGACGAATAAAATCGGGATCGCCAACGTGACGATAAGATCCAAAAGCAGTATTGCCGCCATACGTGTCGTGGACGGCGTATTGTCTATGGTCACGATGTTCTATGCGGAGGAAATTCGTAAGAAGGAACAGATCCCGAACTTGCCGGAGGATATGGACGTCGATGAACGAGAGCTTGAAATGGCTCAGATGCTCATCAGTCAACTGGATTCCAAATTCGAGCCTGAGAAGTATGATGATGAATATAAGGAACGGTTGAACGAGGCGATTCAAAATAAGATTCAGGGCAAGCAAGTCAAGTTTGCGCCGGAAGAAAAGCCGACGAATGTGATTGACCTGATGGAGGCGCTGCGCGCAAGCCTCGGTCAGACGAAAGTAACGGACAGCGGCAAAGAGGACGGCAAATCCGCCGGCGTCAAGGGCAAGAAATCTTCCGAAAGCAAGGTCCGTACCTCCCGCAAGCAGGCGGAGGAACAGAAGACAACTGAATCGAAGGCCGATGCAAAGAAACGGGTTTCTAAAAAGAGCGATCAACGCGGGAAATCGGCTGACGTGTCCGGCAGTCCGAAGAAAAAGAGCTCATGAGCATGAAACCTTTCGTCCCGATGTCTCCGATCTCATCCGATCGACTGCCTCAGGGTGAGGACTGGGCGTATCAACTGAAATGGGACGGCTACCGTATCCTTGCATCCCTGCAGGATGGAAGGATGCAGTTATTTTCCAAAAAAATGCTGCCCCAAAACGGCAAATTTCCTGAATTGACTTCCGCATTATCTCGAATCGACCGTTCCTGTCTCATTGATGGAGAAGCGATTGTGATGGATCCGTCAACAGGGAAACCCAGCTTTCAAAAGCTGCAGCAACGGCTTAAATTTACGCTGGCGGGGCGCAGTCGTCCGGCCGCTTCGGAACGCCTTCCGGTGCAGTTCATCGCCTTTGATCTGTTGGAACTGGACGGCCGAGACCTGCGCCGGCTCCCTTTTCGTGAACGTGACCGGATGCTGCGCGAATTGGCGGCAAAATGGGAACCTCCGCTGTTCACGACAGACTTGTTCCACAATGGCCCGGCGCTGTGGGAATGGATAGAGCAGCACGGCTGGGAAGGGCTGGTCAGCAAGAAGCTGTCGTCTGCCTATAAGGAAGGCAAGGAGCATCAGGATTGGTTCAAGAAGAAGGCGCTGCTGGAATTTGACGTGGAGATTGCAGGCATCATATGGAAAGAAGGTCGTGTCTCCAGCATGGTCATGCGAGAGAACGGCGTTTATTTCGGCAGAGTCTCGTCCGGGTTGAACGAGAAGCTGAAGTCCTGGCTGCGAAGTTTGGACACCGTTAACGGAGTGAATCCTTTCGGCGCGCTGCCGGAAGGGTTAAAAGGTGCCGATGTCCGTTGGCTGGTCACTCCTGTGAATGCAAGAGTGACAGGCAGTGAGGTGACGGAAGAGGGCTCGCTGCGGCATCCTAAGCTTCTTAATCTGGAAGGAGCACCGTAAAAGCTTGACATGAAACCAAAAGGTTTCTTATGATTAATTAAGAAACCTTTTGGTTTCGTATTAAAAATTATTGGAGGTACGATGCTAGTGTCCGAACAACAAGAAAAATTGCCCGATATTCGTCAAACGATCCTTATAAACGCGCCGATCCGCAAAGTGTGGGATGCCGTGTCCAATTCAGAAGCGATTGCAGCCTGGTTAATGCCGAACGATTTTCAGCCTGTCATGGGATTTGAGTTTACCATTCATTCGCAATACGGGGATTCACCTTGCAAAGTGACGGAGATTGACCCGCCGAATCGGTTGATCTTTACATGGGGTGACGATTGGGTCGTGACTTTTGAATTGAACGAGCAGGGCAGCGAACAAACGGAATTTACACTCGTGCACGGCGGATGGACAGCCGGCAAGGTCGAACATGGCATGGATTATGCAACTATTCGCGACAGGATGAAGCATGGATGGGAAGCCGCCGTACTTCCGCGTCTTCGCCAGTTCATAGAAGGGTGATGGCGGCGCCCTCTGAGAAGCATGATGTGTTCCAAGCCATTGCAGACCCGACACGCCGCAAACTGCTGCATATGCTTGCAGAGGAAGAAATGGCGGTAACCGTGATCAGCGGACATTTTCCGATGAGCCGTACGGCGGTGTCCAAGCATTTGCGCGTTTTATCGGATGCGGGGCTGGTACGTGAACGCAAAGTCGGACGCGAGACGAGGTATCGAATGGACCCTGATCCGCTGCTGGAGCTCAAGCGTTGGCTTAACTATTACGAACGCTTCTGGGAGAACAAGCTGACTGCGCTGAAACGGTTCGTCGAGAACGACGAAGACGACAATGGAAGAGCTGCTGAAGATACTAAGATATAAAGGGCGATTTAATATCGTCCAACATAGGAACGGAGCAAGCATTGTATCTGCTTGCTCCGTTTTATTTAGTCAAGACGTTGTTTTATCCAATCGCGTACTGTAGTGAATACCTCTTCGCGGCCGAGCTCGTTATGCAGTTCATGCTTAAAGCCGGGCCATTCCCTCCATGTAATGAGATCGCCTGCCTGTTCCGCGAACAGCTTGCTGGATTTAAGGGAGGTAACCTGATCGTCGCCCCCGTGCATGAGCAGTAAAGGCACCTCCAGTTCAGAGGCATGCGCTAACGCCCACAGTCCGGCTTTTTGAACAGTGAAGAAGAAACGCGCGGTAATTTGTCCATGACCGAGCTTGTCGTTTACATACCTCTGGATCATGACCGGATCTGAAGTCAGATGGTCGGCCACCATCGGGCGGTTGCTTGTAAAGCTGGGAAAAATCCATTCCAGCAATCGGCCGACTGCGGCCTCCGCGGACGGCGGTTTGAATGCGAGCTTTAACCATGGCCCGGTCACGACCGCACCTGCCAACTTCGGTTTCCTTCTAAGCAAGTAATTAAGCGTGACGTTGCCGCCCATACTGTGCCCGTATAAGAATCGAGGCAAATCCGGATATTTCCGCTCAGCTTCCTCAAGCATCAAATCGATACCTTCAAGAAGAGCTTCGTACTTCGGCGTATGCCCTCGTTTGCCTTCCGTACGGCCATGCCCTCTCTGGTCGAAGCCGAACACGGCATAACCTTCTTGCGTCAGCATCTGCGCCACATGGTTATACCGTCCCATATGCTCACCCATGCCGTGCACAAGGCCTACGACCGCTTTAATCGAAGGTTCATATTGAGGCAGCCATTCGCAGGCATGCATGCGGGTGCCGTCCACGCAGCGCCATTCCAGTTCTCTATGCTTCATCCGATGCCCCCCGCTCCAATTTGGTACTATATAGATATAAACATAATCAAACCGATAGGACAATATCCGCCATTATGCTAAAATAGCCGTAAATGAACCGGGCGGGAGGAATTCACATGATAAAGCGGTTCTGCCTGGGAATGGCGGCTGCCGTTATATTTCTCAGTATTGTGGCCCTTCAGTCCGGCAGCAAAGCAAACGCGTCCAAAAAAACCGAACTCATCGTTTCCGCAGCGGTAAGCTTACAAAACAGTTTACGAGAGTTGGAGGCTGACTTTGAGCAACACCGAAAGGAGATCGACCTGATTTTCAACTTCGGTTCTTCCGGCACGCTTCAGCAGCAGATCGAGCAGGGCGCTTCGGCTGATATATTCCTATCTGCAGGCAAACAGCAGATGGATTCTTTAATAGGCAAGAAGCTGGTGAGCAAGAGCAAGAATGTTATGAGTAATCAATTGGTGATCGTCGTGCGTACGGATGGAGTACAGCAGTGGCCCGGTGCTGAACGGCTGGCCGGCGACGATATTCGTAACATTGCTATAGGCCAGCCCGATTCGGTGCCTGCCGGCATGTATGCCAAACAAGCTTTGACGTACTCTAACTTGTGGGACCGACTGCAGGAGAAGCTAGTGTACACGAAGGATGTCCGACAGGTGCTGACTTATGTTGAGACGGGTAATGCCGATGCGGGGTTCGTCTACCGAACGGATGCTTTGATTTCGAATAAAGTAAAAGTTGCGATGCAATTGCCGTCCGATTCTCATGAAGAGATCATCTATCCTGCGGGCCTGCTGGCAGAATCTAAACACCCGAACGAAGCACAGGCATTCTATGATTATTTGACGAGTCCCTCAGCTATGGAAATTTTTAGAAAGCACGGTTTTGAACAGCCATGATGTTGCTGCAATGGAAAGAGATGCTTGCACCCGTATATCTATCGATTAAAGTTGCGGTAATCAGCAGCTTCATTGTGTTTGTCCTTGCGATGGCTGCCGCCAGATGGATGTCACGAAGAAGGTTCTGGGGCAAAAGCTTGTTGGATACTTTGTTCCTGCTGCCTTTGGTGCTGCCGCCTACTGTAGTGGGCTTTGTCCTGCTCATGACGTTAGGACGGCGCAGTTGGATCGGACAAGCCTATGAACGGCTGCTGGATCAGCCGATTGTCTTCACCTGGATTGCCGCGGTGATCGCCGCCGTTGTCGTCGCTTTTCCGCTGGCTTACCGGACGATGAGAGCAGGCTTTGAAGAAGTGGACCGCGAGCTGGAGGATGCTGCCCGCGCTACGGGTGCGAACGAGTGGCAGGTGTTCCGCTACATTACGATGCCTCTTGCTTCAAAATCGCTGCTTGCAGGATACATTTTAGGCTTTGCGCGCGGCTTGGGGGAATTCGGTGCAACACTGATGATCGCGGGCAATATACCGCAGCGTACGGAAACGATTCCTACCGCAATTTACATGGCCGTTGACCGGGGCGAAGCTTCTTTGGCGTGGATTTGGGCGTTAGCGATGGTACTGATCTCGTTCCTCATGCTGCTCGCGGCCAGCGGCTATTCACGAAGGTAATCCGGCACACTCCTGCTCCTTATTGGTATAAGGAGTGTTTTTTCATTACAATAGGGGTATGACATTTCATAAGAGGTGATTTCACTTGAACAATAATGAACGCGGCAGTGCTGCCAGGACTGAGCTGGCTACCTTTGCCGGAGGATGCTTTTGGTGCATGGTAACACCTTTCGAGGAGCTGCCGGGTATTCACGGAATCGTGTCCGGATATACCGGCGGGCATACGGTTAATCCGACCTACGAAGAGGTGTGTTCGGAGACGACCGGACATGCGGAGGCTGTCCAGATTACGTATGACCCGGATTTGTTCCCGTACGCCAAGCTGCTTGACATTTTCTGGCGTTCGGTCGATCCGACGGATCCGGGAGGCCAATTCCACGACAGAGGTTCGTCTTACCGGCCGGCTATTTTTTATCATAATGAAGAACAACGGCAGCAAGCCGAGGCTTCCAAAGAAGCGTTGCAGCAGAGCGGGCGGTTCGATCGTCCGATTGCTGTGACAATAGAGCCGGCTTCAGCGTTCTATCCGGCGGAAGAGTATCATCAGGATTATCATCATAAAAACCCGCTCCGGTACAAACATTACCGCAGCGGATCGGGCAGAGACACTTTCATCAGCAGTCATTGGGATACGGATAAAGACCGGAATGAACTGCGCAAACGCCTCACTCCGATTCAGTTCGAAGTGACACAGAACAATGCCACGGAGCCGGCGTTTCGCAATGAGTTCCACGATTACCACGGCGAAGGCTTGTATGTAGATATCGTATCCGGTGAACCGCTTTTTAGCTCCCGCGATAAGTATGACTCCGGCTGCGGCTGGCCCAGCTTTACCAAGCCGCTCGATAAAGGTATGGTGCAAGAGCATGAGGATTATACTCACGGAATGATCCGCACCGAAGTGAGAAGCCGCGAAGCGGATTCGCATTTGGGTCATGTTTTCCCCGACGGTCCGGGACCGGACGGTTTGCGCTACTGTATCAACTCGGCTTCTCTGCGTTTCATACCGAAAGAAGACTTGGAAAAAGAAGGCTACGGCCGGTTTAGAAGTTTTTTCGAGGATTGATACCAGCAAATCACGCGCCGTCTCACCTCGCGTGTAGAGTGATGTTTTTCAGCGTTATTCATGGTCTCGTGCGACTTAAAGTGTGAATTAGCGATTCGTTCTTGCAATAAACTTGGGACTGTCCCGAATTCAGCGTTACGAATTCTGAGACAGTCCCTTTTTTATTAATGGCTATGTTAAACTTTGTTGTTGATATTTGATAATTACGAACAAGCGTTCTATAATAAGGGTAATATCACTGTTCGGAGATGATTTGTCCATGGATTTAAGGGAAATGAAAAAGCTTGCTGATATGTTAGACGATAATGGTAAGCGAGAGCTTATCTACTTTTTGCAGTCACGAACCAAGGGAGTTGCGGTTCCTGTTCGAGCGATTGATGAAATTCAAGAGCAGAAGCATAAAGACGGGCTTGTTTGTCCGCATTGCAAAAACCATTCTGTCGTCCGCTTTGGAAAGTACGCTGTAAAAACACGCACTGGAGAGATTAAACGTCAACGTTACCGTTGTAAGTCCTGTCGCCAAACGTTCAATGACCTTACGAACACCCCTCTGCAACGAACGAGGCGACCTCATATGCGGGTTCGTTTTATTGAATGCATGATTGAGGGCTTTTCTCTGAGAAAATGTGCAGAGCAGTTGAGCGATGAAGTCACGCATGTCACCTTGTTTTACTGGCGGCATAAGATTCTCTCTGCTCTAAAACAGATTCCAACCGAAGCATTTCAAGATATTGTTGAGATGGATGAGACTTACTTTCTGTACTCGGAAAAGGGCAAGCGAAATATCACCGAACGCAAGCCACGTAAACGTGGCGGCAAAGCGAAATATCGTGGTATAAGCCACGATCAAGTGTGCGTGCTGGTTGCCCGTGACCGTCAGAAAATGACTTACTCTGGCGTACTTGGGTGTGGACGTATTCGGACTACAAAATTAGACGAAGCGATTGGTGGTCATCTATCTGACTCAAACGTGCTATGCACTGATTCATGGAGGGCATTTAGCTCCTATGCGAATTCAAAAGGCTTGGCTCATTACCGATTCAAGTCCGACGGAAAACAACGTGTGAAAGGTGTGTACCATATCCAAAACGTAAACAGCTACCACAGCCGCTTGAAGAAATGGATGGATCGCTTCAATGGTGTTGCAACAAAGTATTTGCAGAATTACTTGGCGTGGTTTCGTTACTTAGACAGCAAGGAATATGAGAATACCGCATCGAATAAGAAAAATATGTTGGTCAAATCGTGCCTGTTTTCTGTGACCGACACGAACACCAAACTTCGGCTTTCTGCTTATTCTTGTTAAACTAACTGGCAGAATTGTTTAATTTACCATCCTTCGTTAAATTAAAGTTGTATTCGGTCAGGCCAGGACTGTGCACATTAGCAATCCATGAGAAACCGGACATGCTGTTGGATGATAAAATGTAGACATAAAGGAGGCTGCATATGGACAGTGTAATCCTGATGATGAATGTGCGAGAAAACCAGGGAGGAGAGTCAGTCGCATGGCAAAGATCGTTTTCGCATTGAACCAGTCTCTGGACGGGTTCGTCGACCACGACCACACGGCATTTCAGCCCGACCCCGTGCTATTCCGTCATTTCATCGACGACGTGCGCGGCATGGCGGGCAGCCTGTACGGGCGCCGCATGTACGAGACCATGCGGTATTGGGACGGAGACCATTTTGAATGGGATGCACCGGAACGGGAATACGCAGCGGCGTGGCAAAGCAAACCGAAGTGGGTGGTGTCGAGGACGTTAAAGTCCGTCGGTCCGAACGCTTCTCTGATCGAGGGCGACCTCGCAGCGGCCATACGTGGGCTGAAGGCTCAGCATGAAGGGGAGATTGAAGTTGCCGGGCCGGAGTTGGCGCACAGTCTAACGGAGCTCGGTCTCGTTGATGAGTATCGACTCTATCTCCATCCAGTCGTGCTGGGTCACGGCAAGCCGTTCTTCGCCGGTCCGCGGCCGCCGCTGCGCCTCGTGGCAAGCGATCGAATTGGCGAGCAGGTGATCAGGTTGACCTACGTTCCAGCTTAGTTGTGCGGTTGACCCAGCGGCCTAAAGGGCACGTTACTTTAATAGGGATTCTCCGGCTGTAGCGGCAGTCAGAGGATCCCTTATTCTTTGAAATTTGTTCAGTTATGCGAAATGACGTAGTTATTTATGGGATTGACGATTGACCTAACGGAGAACGATAGAATAAACCGCCTTTTCAACGAAGGCGGTTTTCTTATGGTCAAATATCAACATTAGAATTTAACATAGCCTTATTAATATAGGTATCTCCACAAGTAGAAGGTTGCGTAGGCTTCCCAGTTCGTCCAGGAGGCGGATAACTGTCTGATCAGCTGCACGGATGGTTTCTGCTCCAACCCTAATACAGCTTTTATCGCATTATGCAAACCAACATCGTCGATGGGAAACGCAGAGGGGAATCTGAGACACCTCATCAGCACGTAGTTGGCCGTCCACGGCCCGATCCCCCGAATGGACACCAGCTGTTTCTCCGCCTCCTTGCAATCCGCCGTATCGAGTAGCGATCGTTTGCTCAGCTTTCCTTCTGAGATCAACCCGGCGACTCCGATCAGGTACTCGGATTTCTTCCCGGTAATCTGCAAAGCGGTCAAATCAGCTGTGCTAAGAGATGCAATGACATCCGGAGAAGGGAACGTCCAATATCGCACGCCGTTATGATCCATGCTGTGACCGAACGATTCCACGAATCGCCTCTTCAACGTGTAAGCAAACGCTAGATTGATTTGCTGACCGAGGATCCCCCAGCAGACCGCCTCGAAAAGATCGTCAATCCCGATGTTTCTCAGCCCGTACAGAGCGGGAACCACCTTTTGTAATACCGGATCGCTGCCGGCCAGCTCGTAGAATGGGGTGAGGTCGGTATCCAGATCAAACCATTCTCGTACATACCGAATAACCGCCTCACGTTCCTCCTTAAGCAAAGGCTCTGCATTTTCCAACAAGCGCACGTTAAGAAAACCGGGGTTATCGCGGCTCACTTCAACTAACGGATTTCCATGTCCGATGGGTATTCTCCTGAAGATCTTGCCGTCGTCAATGTGGAACATGACTTCATTGGGAGAGCGGGAGAGGTAGCCCATGTTGATCGCATAATCGAATTCCAGCGGAAGTGGAATCTTGATATCAACGTACATAGATGTTCTCCTTTCATAAATTTGTCTATTAAAAGTTGTAACACAGCTTCGGCAGTTTCTCTTTGGTAATCTTGCTCGTTCATTGTGAAAGGTTAAACATGACGCGTTGTCCGAGGTATACTGGAATGAGAGGTGATTTCCGAATGAATGATGAACAATGGCAGGCGATTGCCGGGAGTGACGCCGCTTATGACGGTCATTTCTATTATGGCGTTGTTACCACCGGGATTTACTGCCGGCCTTCGTGCAAATCCCGCATTCCGGTACGAGACAATGTGCGCATATTTTCAAGCTTCGAACAGGCCCTTGCGGAGAATTTCCGACCATGCAAACGATGCAGACCCGATGGCGGCAGACTGCCCAATGAAGAATGGGTTGCACAGATTTCGCATGTAATTGAAACCCGTTATTCGGAGCCTTTCACGCTTGCGAAGCTGGCAGAATTGTTTCACGGAAGCCCTTATCACCTTCAACGGACGTTCAAGCAAATCAAAGGAATGACACCTGCGGAATATATTCAGCAAACCAGAATTGAAAGAGCGAAAGAATTGCTTTCGAGTACAGACCGTACGGTCATGGAAGTGGCTGTGGCGGTGGGTATCCCGAATGCGGCTCATTTCTCCACTGTTTTTCAGCAGCGAACAGGGGTTGCTCCGTCCAATTATCGCATTGTGGTGAGCGGAAGAGAATAGGAAGAGGTGTGTTTATGGATATTTCAAAAGAGCAGATTATTCACTGGGCGTATTTAGCAGACGGATCATGGCGGCTTGTCGTGGCTGCAACGGAACGCGGACTGTGCTATGTCGGATCGCAGGAACAGGATGTTTCGGAACTGGCGAATTGGGCACAGAGGAAATTTAAAAATTACCGCCTGGAACAAAATGAAGAAATTTTACAGCCG
Organism: Cohnella kolymensis; assembly: GCF_000829465.1. GTDB lineage: Bacteria > Bacillota > Bacilli > Paenibacillales > Paenibacillaceae > Cohnella > Cohnella kolymensis. The sequence goes on from NZ_JXAL01000034.1 coordinate 14,139, forward strand.
TATTTGCAGCAGCTTAAGGAATATTTGTGGGGACAAAGGGTATCGTTCACCGTTCCGCTGGATTTAAGAGGAACTCCGTTTCAACTAGCGGTATGGACGGTGATGAACGATATCCCTTATGGCCAGACGGTAAGTTATCAAGAGCTTGCGCAGCGGTTGCTGAAACCCACGGCCATACGTGCTGTGGGAAGCGCAATCGGGAAAAATCCGGCTTTGATCATAGCGCCATGTCACCGGATTATAGGCAAGAGCGGCAGACTGACCGGATACCGGGGCGGTATAGAGATGAAGGAAGCCTTGCTGCGGCTGGAAAGAAGCGGCTCCGGGACATAAGTCATAAATATCCGACTTGTTTGCTCGGTTATCTTGATTATCGCTATCGTTTTGCGGTATACTTTTCTCGCCAAATAACCTCTAAGGAGCATAACGATGGACAAAGTACTTATTTTCGGTCACAAAAATCCGGATACGGATACCATTTGTTCCGCTATTGCCTATGCAGACTTGAAAACAAAATTGGGCTGGGATGTCGAACCTGTCCGTCTGGGAGCCGTAAGCGGTGAAACCCAATACGCTCTGGATCAGTTCGGTGTACAAGCTCCGCGTCTCGTAGAGACGGTTGCGGGCGAAGTGAAAGGCGTCATCCTGGTCGACCACAACGAGCGCCAGCAGAGCGTGTCCGATATCGAGCAAGTTCGCGTATTGGAGGTAATCGACCACCATCGGATCGCTAACTTCGAAACCAGCGGCCCTCTGTACTATCGTGCGGAACCAGTGGGCTGTACAGCGACGATTCTCAAAAAAATGTATAAAGAGAACGGAATGGAGATCTCGAAAGAGATTGCCGGTTTGATGCTGTCCGCCATTATCTCCGATTCCTTATTGTTTAAATCGCCGACTTGCACGGATGAGGATGTGGCGGCAGCGCGTGAGCTGGCTGAAATCGCCGGCGTCAATGCCGACAGCTACGGTTTGGACATGCTGAAAGCCGGTGCCGACTTGAGCGACAAAACGATTGCTCAGCTGATCTCCTTGGATTCCAAAGAGTTCCAGATGGGCGGCTCCAAAGTGGAAATCGCGCAGGTTAACGCGGTGGACACCAACGATGTACTGGCACGTCAAGCGGAACTGGAAAATGCACTGCACAACATCATTTCGGAAAAAGGGCTGGATCTGTTCGTGTTCGTAGTAACGGACATTCTGAATAACGATTCCGTCGCAATCGCCCTTGGACGTGCGGCAAATGTAGTGGAGCGGGCGTACAATGTTAAGCTTTCCGAGAACAGAGCGATTCTGAAAGGTGTCGTATCACGTAAATCGCAGATCGTTCCTGTGTTGACCGACATTTTCAACCAACGGTAAGTTGAACTCCGCCCGACCATGCTCATATATTCGCGCATGTATAACAGCTGGAGAAAACGCCTTCGAGGCGTTTTTTTTCAGTTGTCGACGCCTTACAGCTGGCCGATGCGGTGAATCCGATCGTGTAAGACGGTTTGGCCGCCTTACAGCTTGCTGATGAAGCGAAAATGATCGTGTAAGGCGGTTTGGTCGCCTTACAGCTCACTGACGAAACGAATTTGATCGTGTAAGGCGGGTTGCCCGCCTTACAGCTCGCCGCTGAAGTGAAAATGATCTTGTAAGGCAGTTTGGCAGCCTTACAGCTTGCTGATGAAGCGAAAATGATCGTGTAAGGCGGTTTGGCCGCCTTACAGCTCGCAGCTGAAGCGAAATTGATCGTGTAAGGCGGTTTGGCAGCCTTACAGTTCGCCGAGGGTTTGTGGCGGGTCTTTAGTTCGTTTATTTTGCACACGCAGAGGTTTCACCTCTTGTTTAACAGATGTATAATCATGGAACATAACCTACACTAACTAGACGCGATCCCGGATAAGTACTTTCAAAGGCCTGGTAGCTTACATTTGCGAAAATGAGGTGCAGGACAGTATGGGCTATAGCGGATCTCAGTTCTACGATCAGGAACATGTGTTTAAAAACTATGAAGCAAGACGAGCTTGGAATGAAAATGCAAACGATACGATCGAGAAGCCGATAATTATGCCATTACTTGGCTGAAATAGATATCCTCTTTAGAAATGTACATAAAGCTTTAGCACACGGCGGTACTTTTATATTTTCTGTAGAGCATCCGGTGATCACTTCTTCCTGCGCCAAATCGGAGGGCTTCAAACAGACTTGGTTAGTAGATGATTATTTTCATACCGGGATTCGTGAGCAAGAGTGGCTCGGCTCCTCAGTAATCAAATATCACAGAACTATCGAGGACTATTTCTCCGCATTACAGACCGCAGGGTTTCACATTGAAAGCCTGAGGGAATCAAAACCAAGACAAGAGAATTTTCATAGCCTTGAGACATACGAACGTCGAATGAGGATACCGCTATTTTTATTGATGAAGGCGAAGAAAGTATGAAGTCTTGAGGGACTGGAATTAACCAATAGGAGAAGGATGTGGTGATCATTACGTCCAGAGAAGTAATAATTCGCCCCGCACAGCTCGACGATATTAACGGAATACGGCAGGTCGCCAAGATCACATGGCAGAGTACATACGGGTCCATATATAGCCAAGAATTTATTCATTCATTTTTAGAGCAGGCCTATTCGGTCAATAGCTTGGAGATGGCTGTTACAAGGGTTAAGACGTATAACCCTCGCAAGTTCTTGGTGGCCGAGGTTGATGGGGGGCTGGTCGGGTACGCCCAATTATCGGAAGCCGATAATGGAGTGAGCGAACTTAGCAGAATCTATGTTTTGCCCGAGTTTCATGGACAAGGGATCGGTCGATCCTTACTGAATGAGCTGCTTTCAAGTGATGATTCCATACAAAAAATATTTGCGTGGGTGGAGAAAGAGAACCGTGTCGGGTTACATTTCTATCAATCGAGCGGTTTCGTGTTCGACGGGGAAATGGAAGAGTCGATTAACGGTCAAACCATGATACTCCACAAATTTATAAAACAACGATGACCGGTTACCGGCTTTGGCTGTAGAAGAGGCTGAAAAGGAGGGTCGATATTGATTGAAATCAGATTGCTTACCCCTGAAGATTCGGAATCATTTTGGCAGCTGCGGCTCGAAAGCCTGATCACATCTCCTGAAACCTTCGGATCTACATACAAAGAAGATTCGGTTCGGCCGATGGAAGAGGTAAAAGCGCGGCTCGCTCCTTCAAGCAGCAGCTTTATACTGGGTGCCTGCACGCAGGATGGCCGCATTGTCGGAATGCTTGGCTTTAAGCAGGAGCAGTCGATCAAGGTAAAACATAAAGGTTTCCTTTGGGGTATGTATGTGAATCCTATGTTCAGGAACCAGGGAATCGGCAAAAAGCTCATTGTTGAGGCGATCAAAAGAGCAAAATCAGCCGATGGTCTTGAACAAATTAACTTAGGTGTGGTTACAGATAATGCGTCTGCGAAAAGGTTATATCAATCAGCAGGATTTATCGTGTATGGTTTGGAAAAAAACGCACTAAAATACAATGGCGAATATTACGACGAAGAATTAATGGTTTATCGGCTATAATCGATCTGCAGCTACGACCGGCTTCAGAAAGGAATGTGCGTGATGATCATTCAGATATCCAACTATTTGTTCCTGGGCTCTTTATTTCTTTTCACGGCGACGCTCATTTATTATGCATGGGTGCGAAAGGGACCGGAGTTCTTTTTGAAAGGTGTGGTCAAGTCTTATGTCTTCTGGATCGCTATTGCGGGAATCGCTGCCTCCATATTCATAACGCTTTGACGCCCGAGTCAGCGGAAGCCGTTAACAAACGGCTTCTTTCTTTTGGATGACGTTCATAGGATAAAAATAGAATGTTTGTGAGCGCTGCTTACTCATTAATGCAAAGTGAGGCGTTACGGATGAAAATCGTAGTTGTATCCGACACGCATATGCCCAAAATGAACAAGAAGCTGCCGGATCGGTTGCTGCAGGATCTGCAGTCGGCTGACGCTATTATCCATGCCGGTGATTGGACGAGCCTTTCCGTGTATGAAGCCTTAACGGCTTACGCGCCGACATACGGTGTGGCGGGGAACAATGACGGGTCGGAAGTGATCAAGAAATTCGGTTATAAGAAGCTGCTTGAATTTGAGGGATGCAGGATCGGCGTGGTTCACGGACATGGCATAGGCGGGCGGACGGATACGGAAAGCAGGGCGCGGGAGACGTTCAGAGGGACTCGGCTCGATGCCCTTATTTTCGGGCATTCGCATATCCCTTTATTGAAGCAGATCGGAAGCTGTCTGGTCTTCAATCCCGGCTCCCCCACAGACAAAAGGAGGCAGCCATCTTACTCTTTCGGAATCATGCACGTGACCGACGGAACTCTTAAAGCGAAACATATTTATTACACGGACAAAACATAAGTATAGACGCATAGTATGAGCTTGCTATAATGTTCTATAGCTAGCTTATTTATTTTGAAGGTTGATTGGAGTCTATCATTTGAAAAAGTTCAAGAAATTTTATGTCGAAATTACCAGCGTCTGCAACCTAGCATGCAGCTTCTGCCCGCCAACAGAACGGAAATCTGCCTTTATTAAGGTTGAGACTTTCAATAACATACTGGATCAGATTAAACCGCATACGGATCATATTTATTACCATGTGAAAGGCGAACCGCTGCTTCATCCGAAGATCGACGAATTGCTGGATTTAAGCCATCAAAAGGGCTTTAAGGTCAATCTCACGACTAACGGCACGCTACTCCATAAGGCCAAGCACAAATTACTGGGGAAACCGGCGCTCAGGCAAATCAACTTCTCCCTGCACAGCTTTGACGGACATGCAGGCTCTACCGACAAGGAAGGCTACATAACGAGCGTGTTGTCGTTTGCGAGAGAAGCGGCAGATAAACATAATATACTGATCTCTTTCAGGCTCTGGAATCTCGATGAGGACAATTCCACGAATCTGGAGAGGAACCGGAACAGCGAAATTCTTGCACTGATCGAGAAGGAATTTAACCTGGATTATAAGCTCGAAGATCAATTCGTTAGAGGCAAAGGAATCAAACTTGCGGAACGGATTTATCTAAACCAGGATCATGAGTTCAAATGGCCGGATCTGAAGGAGAAAGAGGATGAAGGTAAAGGCTTCTGCCACGCTCTTCGCAATCAGGCGGGGATCTTGTCGGATGGCACCGTTATCCCTTGCTGTCTGGATGGGGAAGGAGTCATCAACCTGGGGAATATCAACGATAAGCCATTTTCCGAGATTATAGAAGGAGAGAGAGCTAACAACCTGTACAACGGGTTCTCGAGGCGGGAAGTCGTAGAAGAGCTCTGCAAAAAATGCGGTTACAGACAAAGGTTCAACATCGCCCGTTAAGCGCAATTAACGGGTTTTTTTCGTATGTACCATGAGCCTGTTTTTGTCCCCTTGTTACAAGCCTTCACATAAAATGATCGCAGGTAACTGAAACGTAAGGGAGGGTATTGCTTGCCTCGGCATGTCGGCAGCAAATGGAGCAAAACAAAAGCCCTGCTTGAAGATAATCGGTTAAGGCAAATTGTTCTTAAGACGGTCAAATTCAATCGCCCGCAGTTATACAATATGCTGAATGAGTTCGGTATGGTGTATGTGAAGCCGGATATCGGTACTCACGGACAAGGCGTAATGCGGGTTGAAAAGGCAGACGGACAATTTCGATTCCAGCTTGGACGCCATGTTCGCTCTTACGCTTCATATGATCTTATGCTCCGGGCGATCCGGAAAAAGACGAAGGGCCGGCGATACTTGGTGCAGCGAGGCGTGCATCTGCTGACCCATCAAGGACGCAGATTTGATGTGCGCGTAATGGTTCAGATGAATCCGCGCCAAAGATGGGAAACGACCGGCATGATTGGAAGATTGGCGGCCCCCCATAAAATTGTTACGAATTATCACGACGGTGGAACACCGCTGCCGGTTCCCCGGCTGCTTAAAGGGCATTTCAGCGAAGCGGGGATGGCGCAGCACATCCGCACGCTTGAGAAGATCGGTGTAAACACGGGAAAGGTCATGCGCACACGCTTCCCCGGAGTGTGTGAAGTGGGATTGGATGTGGGTATAGACAGCACGCTAAAGCCATGGATCATTGAGGTGAATACGCGGCCGGATCCTTTTATTTTCAGGCGATTGCCCGATCAGGCGGTGTTCAGAAAAATCAAACGGTACGCACAGGCTTACGGCCGGTTAAGACGCGTTCCGCAAAAAGCACGATTGATAAAAAGAAGGATACGATAGCGATCGTATCCTTCTTTAATTTGATACATAGAAATGATAGATTCCCTTGCAGATTAGGGAACTTTTATTTGCCTTCGATTGTCTTATTGGAGAAGAGGTGGTTCATTGTGGAACGTCCATACTGGGTGTCGTTGACTTCGGGTTACGATCGCAACGAGGTTCTCACCGACCTGATGAGACAGTACGGCGATGACGTTTGGAACTTCGCTTTCTTTTTGACGCGACGCTTCGATGCAGCCGATGATATCTGTCAAGAGGTGTTTATTATGGCGTTTAAAGGGCTTTATTCATTCCGTGGAGAGAGCAGCGTGAAAAGCTGGCTGTTGACGATCGCTCGCAACAAATCGCTGAACTACTTGAAGAGCGCCTTTATCCGAAAAGTAACGTTGCTGGATAAGGTGATTCCAAGAGAGCGGGCGTCGCCTTCAGCAGAGGCTGTCATGTTCGACCGGCTGGAGTCCGCTGAGCTGTGGGATCATGTCATGCAATTGCCGCGCAAGCTCAAAGAAGTGATTATCCTTGACTATCATTACGGTATGGCGATCAAAGAAATAGCCGCGATGCTGCAGCTTTCCGAAGGCACCGTGAAATCACGCATGTTCCGTGCAAAGCAGCGGATGTCAGAACTTCTGAAGGAGGAGAGAGAGTATGGAATTTGAAAAACCAGACTGGGCCGCACACATGGAGGGATCCCCTTTTAACCGCTCCCATTTTACGCCTGAGCTTCAGCAGCGTATAACCCAAACGGTGAATTCAAAAAAACCGCCTCTGCCGCGCAAGGTTTGGGCGGTTTCCATGGCGGCTGTATCTCTTATTCTGATTATTGCCGCACTATCTTTGCCGGGAGGGCGGATTCCGTTTCTACCGTCTGGCGCAAGGCAGGCTGCGGATACGGAGGTTCGCCAACAATATACAGAGAACGGCCGGCAGCTGCTGGCTGTATTTCCCGATCCTAATCTGGAAGCCGGAAAGACGACCGGTTATCTGTTCCACTTCACGGCCTCATTTGAGGAATTTCGCGGCAGGCAGCTTTCAATAGAGGCTGAGCACCTCGACACAGGTTTAAAAGTAACGGTTCAGAAGCCTCTGAAGATAACAGAGCCTAGCAGCGGATATCCGGGGCTTGAGCGGTTTGTCGCTTTTGCCGGTCTGCCCATAAGCGGCAAATGGCGCTATGTCGTGCAGTTGGATGGCGAAGACTACGCTAATGTCGTGTTACAGGTTCGGGAGGCTTCGTGGGAACAGACGCCGGAGTTTAGGTCCGGAGTTTATTTGATGAGAGGCATAGAGAAAGAAGTCGGGTTTATCGATGCAGGTTTCATTGCAGGTAAAGTGAACAAATATATGTGGCATTTTTGGGGCAGCGAGGAAGAGCTTGAGGGCAAGTTTCAGGTTAAGGCAATTAAACAAGGAGACACGCGCATCATTAATGTATTCGAAGCTTCAAATCTCGGGGGGAAGAATAACGGTGCGGATGCTCATATTCCGTCCAGTATGTCGCTTCCTGAACCGGGACGGTGGCGGCTATTACCATATCTGGACGACAGATTACTGCCAAGCATCGTTGTGGAAGTTAAACAAACTCCGTAGTGTAAATATCGCTAAGCCGCTTGGCGGATGCGCTCCAGCTGAAATTCGCCAGGCAGTCTTCACGCGCTTGCTGCTTCAACTTGTTCCTTAAACGGCTGTCGTTCATCAACCGAACGATGGCGTCCGCAAAAGCTTTGGGGCGATGATAATGTTTGACGAGCAGCCCATTTCTGTTATGGCGAACGATTTCTTTAATCCCGCCGTTGCTTGATGCGATGACAGGCAAGCCTGAAGACATAGCTTCCACGTTCACCAGGCCGAATGCTTCATGTTTTTGTGAAGGGCAAACAAAGATATCCGCCCGTCGGAAAACCCGATGAATCCGGGTATGGGGCACGGCGCCTAAGAATCGCGCGTTCACTCGAAGCGATCGGGATAACGCCTTCAACTTGTTCGCATAACCGCTCCTGCTCGAGCCGCCGGCAATGACGACCTGAATCGGTCTGGAGGATACCCGACCCGCCAGCTTTGCGGCTTTCAATAACACCGGCACTCCTTTACGGGGAATTAATCGTCCCGCGAATAATACTCTGAAAGCTTTCGCTGCGCTGCGGCGGCGGGAAGGCCTGAATCTGCCGGTGTCTACACCGAGCCATACTTGCCGGATTCGTTCGGCTGCACCTGGGTAACGCGTAGAGAGCTGCGATTTTAATGATGAACTGTTCACGATGATCAGGTCTGCTAAGGCTAAATCTTTTGTCGCTGTTCGGCGTGTGCTGTACGGAGGGCTGACGAAAGTCAGGGAATGAAGGAACAAGGAGATAGGAGTATCAACAGCAGCACGTTTAATCGGTCCGACGAATCGGGGCCGGTTATCGATCTGGATCAAATCGAACTTTTTATTTTGCATAAAATTAATAACATGCTGCAAGTACTTCTTCGGTTGACCGGTCGGCACCCGGTGAATATGGACGCCGTCAATGACGGACTGACGTGGGTATCGGCTGTGAGCACGGCTGACGATCGTAACCTGATGAAGGCGAGCCAACTGTTTCGCGATCGCCAGAATGGAAATTTCCACTGAACCTCCAAGAACCGGGGGGACCGGGATTCGCTCAGGGGCAACGATGAGTATATGCAAGTGTAAGCACCCGCTTTCCGTGTGAGATTCACAAAACAGATTATGTGAAATCGGTGACGTTAGCGTTAGGCGGATGTCCTTCCACACAGGAAACAGTTATAATTTGCCGGTTAAATGCGAATCAATGAGCAGGCTGCAGCGATTGCGGGTATTAATACGTAATGTTGCTTAGAAGGAGGCCGCTCATGAAAATCGCATTTAATGAAGCTACAACGCTTGGAAATTCCACGCTTGAGAATGATCTTATCTATTGTCAGAAACACGGTTACGATTATATCGAAATCCGACATGACAAATTAAAAGAGTTTTTGACCCAGCATACCGTAAACGACTTGAAACGATTTTTCGAGCTGAACCGGATCAAGCCCTATGCCTTTAACGCGCTTGAAATCATAACGTTCCGTGATGAAGCGGGATTCCGCCGCATCGAGGATGATCTTCGTTTTCTCTGTGAAACCGGAAAAGAAATCGGATGCAGCAAGATCACCGTCCTTCCAACCTTCGGCATCGGGGATTACTCCCGGGAGGTGATCAAATCCGAGACGGTACGTGTCCTGCGACTGTTGTCGGATTTGGCTGAACCATACGGAGTAAGTCTCGCATTGGAATTCGCTGGTTATCCGAATTGCTCGGTCAACACATTCGGGCAGGCTTACGAAATCGTTCAAGCCGCGAACCGGGACAACGTTGGCATAGTCCTGGATTGCTTTCACTTTTATGCGATGAACTCCCAGATTGACGATGTAAGAAAAGCGGACCCTCGTAAAATTTTCGTAGTGCATATCAGTGACAGCGACGATGTCCCAGCTGCAGAGCTTCGCGACCATCATCGGGTGTGGCCGGGATTAGGGGTGATTGACCTGGATCTGATCCTAACCACATTAAAAGAGATCGGATATAACGAGATGGTTTCGGTGGAGCTGCTGCGCCCGGAGTATTGGGAATGGGATGCGGAGACGACAATCGAAACAGGGAAGCAGACGACGGAGAATGCCGTCCGCAGACATTTTCCTAACTAGAACGGAGCGTGTCCCGACATACAAAATCGAAAAAACCCACTTTTGACAATCTGTCAAAAGTGGGTTTAATATTGGATGGATTGATCACAGCTTGTCCATTAATTGATAACACGACGGGCAGTAACGTAAGTTCTGTCCCAGGCGCTGCCTTCAAAATTGGAAACCGTAACGCCGATTCCTTTTCTATAAGTATGAAGCAGTTTACCATTGCCCATATAAACGCTTACGTGATTGATCCTGCCGTCACGGTTCGTATCTGAGAAAACCAGATCTCCGGCTTGCAAGTTGTTCTTGGATACATACACGCCAACTTTGGATTGCTGTCTGGACGAACGGGGAATACTGATCCCATTCTGTTTAAAGATATATTGTGTGAATGAAGAGCAATCAAATGCGCTCGTTCTGCCGGATTTCGCTCCGAACACATATGGAACGCCGAGATAATTCATGCCTGTTTCGATAACGCGATCTGCAGTGGAACTCGAGCTGCGGACAGCGGCATTGGCCGGCTTGGCGTTAACGAACACGCTGCCGACGGTCATAAGCATAGCAAAGGTCAGTGTTGCGGCCAGCATCAATTTACTTATGCGATTCTTGGTTGTCATTCAATGATGTCCTCCCTGGTTGCGTGTTGGATAATCACGTAACCACCATAACATATTTAAAACTCACATAATTTACTAGAATAGCAAAAAAGCTATAGAAAATATAGGCTTTATTTCTTTTGTTATAAAATCATGAGAATATAATGAGAAAATTCTTATTGACTTTCAGCAGGGTTTGTTAAGGAGGTGCAGCTGTGTTTTGGAGAGTGATTTTTGCCCGTGCATTTATGGTCGCTTTCATTTGTGCGATCGGCTTTGCCGTAATTGCCGTCTTGATCGGGGAAAATAATATCGACTGGTTTGACAGCGCCGGGATTTCTATGATCAGGGGAATGGAATCCCCCGGTCTAACCGGAGTGATGAAGTTCTTCACTTTCATTGGGGCAGGACACCCGGTATCCATCATAACCGTTTTTATCGGATGTGCGCTCTATTTTCCTCTGAAATACCGGTGGGAGCTTGTCTTCTTCGTTGGTGTCGTCAGCGGCTCGGCACTTCTGAATGTCGTGCTTAAACTCCTGTTTCACCGTGCTCGGCCAACGTTAAATCGTATTGTCGAGGCGAATGGATTCAGCTATCCGAGCGGACATTCAATGGCGGCCTTCACTCTTTATGGGGTGCTTTGTTATTTATTGTGGAAAAATATTAAAAACGTCATCGGCCGCGTTGCATTGATCGCCGCCGCGTCGATAATCATTCTAACGATCGGAATCAGCCGCATTTATCTGGGTGTGCATTATCCCAGCGATGTGATTGGGGGATACTTAGCCAGCTGCGCTTGGCTGGCGGCGTGTATCGGATTTTTCGAGAATTTTCGAAAAAACCTGCCGTTTAGCGGACATTTAGTTCTACAGCAGAGGAGATTTGACGGGTACTCTTTTATGAAGTATATTTTCGAAAGAAATGAAGTTACTGAGATCGCAATTCTACTAGCCGAAGGGGTATCGTATGAACGTCAATTATCTTTTGATCCTTATCTTCATCATTATGATCATCGCTCTAGCCGCAACGTTCATGGTCGGCTTCTCACGCGAAAATAAACAGGAAAACCCCGATTACGAGAAGAAAACCGGCGCAAAATGGTTGAGACTGACGGCCATTTATGTGGCGACAATAGCGATTATTCTTATTGCATTCTTCGTCCTGTTGAAAAGATAATGACGTGGAGCCGCCTTTCCCGGACACTCAATGGGTAGGTGGCTTGTTTTTTAAGTACTTTCAGTGAAGGAGGCTGCCGCATGAACACAAGATACATAGCCGGATTGTCGCTCGCCGTAATGGCTTCCGGGTTTCTCATCACTTTGTTTCTCCCTCACAACAGCACATGGGTGTTCCTGCTGCAAGGAGGCTTTGAAGCCGGTCTGGTGGGTGGTATTGCCGACTGGTTTGCAGTAACCGCACTGTTCCGCCATCCTTTCGGCTTGCCGATTCCGCATACCTCTTTGCTGCTCAAGAATAGAGACAAAATCGTGAATTCACTCATCTCAGCTATGGAAAATGAACTTTTGAACAAGGAAAGCATTGAGAACAAAATAAAGAAATTGAACCTGTTTCGCCTTGTTTCCGCTGAGATTACGAAGCTGATCCGGCAGAAAAAGATCAGGACAAGCATTGTAGAACTGCTGATCCAAGCGATCACGCGGCTGCCTTTGGAGAAAGCCGTACCTCTCATTCAATCCGGCATCACCGCCTATATCAGGGAACTGGATATGAAGAACGGTGTAAATACCGTAATGACGAGGATGATGAACCAAGGCTACGATGAAAAGGCTCTTGATTACATTCTGCATGAGGCTGCCGACTGGTCGGCGCGTCCGGATACACGGATGCTGCTCGGGCGATTGGCAAGCGAAAAGCTGAATGAGCTGAGGGTGGGCGGCTTGATGGGATTCGCCTTTCAAGCTTTCATAGGCTTCATGAATGAAGAGAAATTGGGCGGTATACTGCAAAATCTGTTGGAATCCGGCATTAGAGATTTACTTGCAGAAGAAAATGCGTACCGGTCAACCATCATTCGTGAAATACGGGTACGGCTGTTCCTGTTGGCGGAAGATGACGAGCGGTTAGCCCGGCTTAAAGAGTTGATCGCAGACCAAATAGAAGGGGATAAGGGCCAGGCTTTCTTGCATTCCCGGATGGAGCATATTCGAGCATTTATTCTGTCGAAGCTGCAGGAAGATCAACAAAGAGGCGGGCGTGCGGTGTTTGCCGTCTACCGCTTCATTGTGCGCAAGTTGAATGAGCATCCCGAACAGGCAGCCGCCTGGGAAGATCGATTGACCGACTATGTGGTCCGGCTTGTCGAAGCGAACCATTACAGGATCGGTAAGCTGGTGAAAGAGAATTTGGAACAGATGGACGATGCAACCCTGGTACGTATGCTGGAAGAGAAGGTGGGAAAAGACCTCCAATGGATCCGTGTCAACGGCGCATTGTGCGGGTTTGCCGTCGGTATAGTGCTCTCTTTGATCCAACTGTAACATTCTGTCCGTAACGGTAATTCTGCTCTCCGATTATGATCGGAGGGCTTTTTTTTGTATACATGGGCAGGTGGACCAGGAACAAGAGCGGAGTTTTTTTTCATATGTTATCGAAAATTAGCTGGAGGTTAGAGAACATGGATGATTTCAAAAGGGATCTTCAAAATCTGGATGTGGGTGCTTATAATGCAGGTGAATTCACGCCTATAGCGGCAGCCCAAGGGCAATACGAAGGGGACGCTGCCCGGTTATGTATCGGCTTCTGCGCGGGATTCGGGTTTGGTGCTTGCGGGGGCTTCGGCGGGGGCTTCGGCGGCGGTTTTTTGCGGCGGCTTCAGATGCGGCGGTTTTGGTTCTGCGGCGGCTTCAGATGCGGGGTTTCTGCGGCGGCGGCGGTTTCTGCGGCGGTTTCAGATGCCATCAGTGCTTCCGTTGCGGCGGCCGCTGCTGGTAATGAGTTAATACCCGTTTCACAAAAGGGCAGCCGATATTCCCGGCTGCCCTTTGCGTCTTCAACGATGTTCAAATTTAACGGTGTCATGTGGGACAAGACGCGATACATATGTTTTAAAGTGGAAAAAATGTCGTTTCAATGAAAGAGGAGGTGTGAGATTGAACCCTTCCGCGCGACTGAAAGTGAAGTCGGATACGTTCTATCTCCCTGACACCGACGGGGGAGTTTATTTTCGGAACAATCTAGGTTCCTTCCGTATGGAAGGAACATCCATCGACCGGTGGATTGAAAAGCTGCTGCCTGCGTTCAATGGAGAGCATACGATGGACAACTTGACGGAGGGCCTTCCGGAGCCTTACAGCCGCCGGGTCTATGAAATCGCGGAAACTTTGCAGAAAAACGGCTTCGCCCGGGATGTCAGCGGGGACAGCCCTCATGAATTAACGGATGAGGTTGTTCGGAAGTTTTCTTCCCAAATGGAGTTTCTGGACAGCTTTACGGGCTCGGGAGCTTACCGTTTCCAGAAGTACCGCGAGGTTAAAGTGTTGGCTGCAGGCTGCGGCCCTATGTATGTCTCGCTTATTTCAGCGTTGTTGGAATCCGGGCTGCCTAACATTCATATGTGGATTACGGATACGACGCCGACTGATCGAACTAGGTTGGAAGAACTTGCTGCCTACGCCCGAAAAACCGATCCTGCCGTAGAGACGGTAGAGGTTGGCCGTTCTGAGGAAACGCCCTCTTCTTGGCACGAAATCGTTCGGCCCTATGATTGCATTTTATATGTGTCTACGCAGGGCGACAGTCTTGAACTCAAGGCCATTCATAACGCCTGCAGAGAGGAGAAAAAGATTTTTCTGCCTGCGCTGATTGTACGACAGGCAGGTATGGCCGGACCGTTGGTACATCCGGACTCCGACGGCTGCTGGGAGTCGGCTTGGCGCCGCGTGCATGAATCCGCCATCACCAAGGATCCGGAGTTACACACCTTCTCAGTGACCGCCGGCGCGCTGCTGTCGAACGTCATCGTGTTTGAGCTGTTTAAATCGATAACGGGAGTTACCGGATCCAAACCGGAGAATAGATGGTTCCTGCTTGATTTGGAAACGTTCGAAGGCGGCTGGCACTCATTCTACCCGCATCCGTTCGTAATCGGCCGGCCCAAGGCTCAAAGAATAAACGACTTTGATACGCTGCTTAATAAAGCTAAGGAGACAAAAGAAGCCGGCAGCCTGCTTTCATTCATTAACCGTTTGACATCGGCGCACACGGGGATTCTGCATCTCTGGGAGGAGGGCGATCTGCTGCAGCTTCCGTTGTCCCAATGCCGCGTTCAGGCTGCTGATCCTCTTTCGTTCGGTCCTGCAAAGCTGCTGCCTGAGATCATTAGTATGGGCCTCAATCATGAGGAAGCGAGGCGGAACGCAGGCTTATCCGGAATCGAGGCGTATTTGGCCCGGCTGGCCAGGGCGCCTGATTATGTTGGGGTCGGCACAGGGGAGACCGCCGCTGAAGGCATCTGCCGTGGAATTCATAAATGCTTGAACGAAGAGCTGCGCAATCGGGATGCGAGACTGACACCTGATGTCGTTGAAATGCCTATTGCAGCGATTGAAGATGAACGCTCCCGGTTTTATATTCGTGTTCTAACCACAATGCAAGGAGAACCTGTGATCGGACGGGGGCAGGATACAGCCGGATTTCCGGTGATGTGGGTCGGCACAAACGGCTCTTGGTACGGCAGCTCAGGATTGGAGACTGCCTTGGCATTGCGACATGCATTGGAGCAGGCACTCTTGAGAGCACAAAACCAAAACACGAAGCTGCCGCCGGTTCAAGGAGTGAAGGTTTCATCCGTGCGATTGCTCTCTGACAAGCCGGATCACCGGGTCATCAAGGAATATAAAGAGACATCACATGCGGATGTATTGTGTAACGCTCTGAATCGTTTGCAGCAGCACGGCAAAAAGATCCGTGTGTTCGACCTGACATGGGAAACTTGGTTAAAAGAAGAGCTGTCCGGCGGGTACGGCGTTTCGTTCGGCGAGGAGGTGTTCAATTGACCCGGCTCGTTGCGATCATCGGCGAAGGAGTTCTGGCGGACTATGTATTTCAACATTTAACAGATGAGCAATGGAGTGTTGTGCGTTACACCGATTTCCCTGATGAAACGATGCAGCGCGCGGTATTGGCAATAGTAGCGAGCGATGGCTGTCAGCCGTCCGTCGATGAGTCGGCGCAGCAATGGTCTGAGCGAACCGGCACTTCTTGGCTGCGCGGTTTTGCGTCGTTCGGCGAGGCTGTCATCGGTCCTCTTATTCGCCCCGGCCGTCCCGGCTGCGCGGAATGCGCTGATCTGCGCCGGATTATGACAGGCAGCGACCGCAGAGAGCATTGGCAGTTGAGAGAGCGGCAATCTTCACAATCGCACGTACCGCCGGATGCATGGGCTGCACGAAACGGCCTGTTTCAAGCTGCTTGCTTAATTGCCTCTGAGGCAAGACGTGTCATACAGGGACAGACCGCACAAACGGAAGATCACATCATTTTACTCAACCTGCAAAGCTTGAGCAGTTCCAGACATATGATCTTGCCCGAGCCGCTGTGCTCCGTATGCTCCCAGCTCCCGGACGATTCTGAAGAGACGGCGCGAATCTCGCTGCAGCCCAGCCCGAAGCTTTCCACAGGCAGTTACCGATGCCGTTCGACGGATGAGTTGAAGGATGTACTGATCAAGGATTATCTGGACCCTCGGACGGGCTTATTTAACGGTAAAATGCTCGACATGGTTTCGCCGTTTGCCGATGTACTCGTGAATATGCCTATGTTCGGAGGGGATGAGGGTACCGCAGGCCGCACTCAGTCTTATACCGACAGCGAATTAACTGCCATATTGGAGGGATTGGAAAGACGGTGCGGCATGATGCCTCGCGGCAAACGCACAGCCGTTCGCGACAGCTACCGTAACTTAGAACATCTTGCGTTGAATCCCCTGCATGCGGGCGTTCATGCGAAGGAGCACTATGAGCGGCCGGATTATCCGTTTCAACCGTTTCATCCCGACAGAACGATGAATTGGGTCTGGGGTCATTCCTTTTTGCATAATCGTCCGATCCTCGTTCCGGAGCTGTTGGCTTATTACAGTATGGGTCACGGGGATGGTTTCGTCTATGAGACTTCTAACGGATGCGCATTGGGCGGCAGTCTGGAGGAGGCGATATTTTACGGCATTCTAGAGGTCGTCGAGCGGGATTCGTTTCTGATGACTTGGTACGCGCAACTGCCGATTCCTCGTATGGATCTATATTCCATCGATGATCGGGAATATCGTTTGATGGTTGAGCGGCTGCAAGCGGTGACTAACTATGATTTGCATTTGTTCAATGCAACGATGGAGCATGGGATCCCAAGTGTGTGGGTACTCGCGAAGAATAGAACACGGCAAGGGATCAACCTGATGTGCGCAGCCGGCGCTCATCCGGATCCGGTCCGGGCTGTGAAAAGCGCCATCCAGGAAACGGCCGGAATGCTGGAGACGCTGAACGACAAATTTGAAAGCCATCGCGAGCACTACATGCGCATGCTTGACGATCCCTATCTGGTGCGGCAAATGGATGATCATTCGATGCTGTACGGCTTGCCGGAAGCGGAGGAGAGGCTGGCGTTTTTGTTAGAGGAAAATCGGCCTTTGCGTACGTTTAATGAGGAATTTGAGCGGAAGGAATGGCATGCGGATCTTACCGATGACCTTAAGGATCTGCTGACCGGTTTACACCGGTTCAACATGGATGTGATTGTTGTGGATCAGACGACTCCCGAAACGCTGAGAAACGGTCTTTATTGCGTCAAGGTACTCATTCCGGGGATGCTGCCGATGACGTTCGGACATCATCTTACCCGCCTGACCGGCTTGGAAAGGGTGTTGAAAGTGCCGATGAAGCTGGGATATGCAAGGCAGATCTTAACCGCTGAACAGCTCAATCCTTACCCGCATCCGTTTCCATAATCAGACACGGGAGGCATCAGCATGGATCTGGATACGTTTGTGCACCATTTACATTTTGACACCGACAAAGCGAAACCGATCGAGCATGAAGCGGATTGGAAGGATGCGCCGCTGCCTTACAAGCTTTACCGCCGTCTGCCCGTTTTCCCGCTTAAACTCGACGTGCCGCTCACGCTCGAGAATGACATGCCGATAACTCCCAACCTCGATCAGGCGGGCTATTTTCTTTGGTACGCGTACGGTTTGACTCAGGTCAGTCATTCCGTGTATGAAACGGACTTTTCCCCACATTCCGGAGACCCGTTGTTCATGAATAGGCGCGTCGTGTCTTCCGGCGGCGCGTTATATCCGAATGAATTGTACATTTATTTAAAACTGAATGATTTACCTGAAGGCGTCTACCATTACGATGTGCTGCATCACAGGCTGGTTCTGCTCAGGGAAGGGAATTATGATTCCTATTTGGAGCAGGCTGTGGGACACCGTTGTGATTTCACGAAATGCTTCGGCGCCGTATTGGTGACGACTATGTTTTGGAAAAACTTTTTTTAAATATCATAACTTCTCTTATCGGCTTCAGGGTTTGGATGCAGGGGTTCTGATGGGGCAGCTGCTGGAAACGGCCAAACGGTTCGGATATTCGGCGGCTGTTTACTTCCAGTATCTGGACAGGGCGGTAAACCATTTGCTCGGAGTGAAGGAGCAGGAGGAAAGCGTATATGCCGTCATTCCTCTGTCGGAGCAGCCTGCCGAAAATTGGTTTAAAAGCGGCAGCGAGCGGAATGTAATTGCTTCAGAGCTGCTGCGGGACCTGCCGGAGCTTCACCACGATCACTATTTGAAGTCCACCAAGATTATAGAGTACCCTTGGCTGATTCGAATGAACGCAGCTTCTATGATGGAAGCTTCCGTATCATTTCGGCACATAGAAACTGACCGTAAACCGCTGAATCCCGCAAGTTCATTTGATCTGCCAAAGGTAAAAAGGGCGGCTTATGATTTTGCCGTGACGAGCCGAAATCGGTATTCGCTGGAGACGGAATTTGTGCTGCGGGAAGTGAGCCTTGCGACGCTGGGTTCTTTGCTGCAGGAGGCGTCGTCTTCATTTCACTATGTAAACGACTTGGATGAAGGCCAGTGCGCCGCTGAGCGGCGCGTCTCGCTCTATGGATGTTTGTATCGTGTTGCAGACATCCCGGATGGCGCTTATCGTTACGATGCAGAATCCCATAGACTTCTATCGGTGAGGCCGGGGGATCTGCGCGGATGGGTCCAGCACGGCATGACCCTGCATAATGTGAATCTGTTTCAGGTCCCTCTGTGCATGCACGCAGCAGGTGATATTAAACATTTGCAGTTGGAGCTCGGCTACAGGGGATATCGGATCCAGCAGATGGAAACCGGAATGATGGTGCAGCGTCTTCTTCTGGCAGCGTCCGCACTCGGTATGGGCGGGCGTCCGCTGCTCGGCTTTGAGGCAAGTACTACAGATGAGATCTACAAGATGGGACCGCAAGGTCAAACTTGTCTCATACAAATACCTATCGGACCACACCGTTCCCGCTGCCGACTGGAAGGAAGCTTCCATCATTAAAATTTAAACATTGAAGAAACTCTGCGTTTCACTTTAACTCCAGTTAACAAATGAGAGATACGCTTAGAAAGGAGTTGAGAAAAATAGAGAGGTAGTGTGGAAATGAAAAGACTGAAACCGACGAAGCTGATCGCTCCGGTGCTGGGGCTTGCTCTATTGGCGCCGTCACTGTTTCCGGGGGCTGTACAAGCTGAGGCAAGCAAAAAAATTAAATCCGTAGAATTTGTGGGCATGGCAGCGCCGGCGACCGCGGAGGAAATGGCGAAGGCATACTCGGGCGCATCGCTTAAAGTAACTTTTACTAACGGCACAGTTCAGAACTTTCCACTGACTTATAAAACTTTACTCAAATCAACTGATGTGATTAACGGAACCCCCGCCGGCTTAGCGGTGGATGTTAACGGCAAACCGATCATGGATAACAGTGTGCCGGATAAACCGGCGCCGTTCGTATCCGATGCTCCTGATTCCAACAGTCTGTTGAGTGTACCCGGGGCGGGTAAGACTGCTCTTGGAGGAAACGCGCTTTCGCTTCTTACGCATTACGAGTACATTACAAGCGATAATGCAGGCAAATCTGCGTACGGCATGATTCCGGCATCCATCAGTTTAAGCACGATTGACCAGAACAAAAAAACCGGCGAGCTCAAAGCTACGGATGTAAAAAAAGTGGATTTCTCAGCGGCAGCCGGATTGTGGATTCCTTGTAACGGATCTTTAACGCCTTGGAACACTCATCTGAGCAGTGAAGAGTACGAACCTGACGCACGCGCCTATGAACTCGATCCGGCAAAATCCCCGCTCGTGGGTTCTTTTACAAAATATTACTATCAGGACGATAAAAAAGTTGGAAATCCGTATGCATATGGATACATCCCCGAAGTGACCGTGCATGCCGACAATACGACAACGGTTGTTAAGCATTACAGTATGGGAAGATTTTCTCATGAGCTTGGCAAAGTTGCGCCAGACGGCAAAACGGTCATATTCGGAGATGACGGCGGGAATACAATGATGTTTATGTATGTCGCTGATCAAGCAAAAGATCTCTCGGCCGGTACTCTCTATGCAGCGAAATGGATTCAGACGAGCGACAAGGACGCGGCGCCGCCGATCTGCAATGGATCAAGCTCGGACAGGCATCAGACAACGAAATTAAGTCTTATATCGATAAAGGTTTGAAATTCAGCGATATTTTTGAAACGGCAGACAAGGACACCGCAGGATTCACGAAAATCAAAGCTTACCCGTCTGGCAAGGTTGAATGGCTTAAAGTGAAGCCGGGCATGGAGCAAGCCGCAGCGTTCATGGAAGCGCGCCGGTACGGAGCAATTCTTGGCGCAACCTCCGAGTTCAACAAGATGGAAGGCGTATCCGTCAACGAGAAAGACAAAAAGGTGTACATCGCGGTATCTTACCTTGAAAAGAGTATGGAAAAGGATACGAAAGGCGAAGACCCGGCGGATCACATTCAACTGCCGAAGATGAAATCCGGAGCGACTTATGAGCTTTCCTTGCAGGGAAGCCAGAAGGACTCCAGCCAAGCAGCCATCAACAGCAGCTACGTTCCGGCAACGATGAAAGCATTGGTTATCGGCGAAGATTTGGCTAAAGCGGATGAGAAAGGCAACACAGCAGCGGTAGATAAAGTGGCCAACCCCGATAATGTTTCTTTCTCTCAAAGTCTGAGAACATTATTTATCGGTGAAGACAGCGGCATGCACGCGAACAACTTCCTTTGGGCTTATAACGTCGATACCAAGAAGCTGTCCCGCATCATGTCCGTGCCTGCCGGTGCGGAAGCAACCGGACTGCAAATGGTGGATGACCTGAACGGCTTTGCTTATATTATGAGTAACTTGCAGCATCCGGGGGATGAAATGATCGTGCCCGAGCCTTTGAAGGCTGAAGTGGAGAGTTATATCAACAAATTGTGGGATAACAAAAAGTCCGGCTCCGTAGGCTATATCAGCGGACTTCCTTCAATCGCCAAGCTGGGCCAGTCCAATGAACCGCGTAAAGGCAACATAGTCGTGCGAGAAGAGGCCGATCATCACGGTGCCAAAGTGCAGTGGAACCAAAAACAGCACAGCCTGACAGTCAGCTTTAAGGACAAGACGCTCTATGTAAAAATCGGTTCTTCTGAAGTAACGATCAATGGGCAGAAAATGAAGCTGCAAGGTAAAGTGGACTTCCATGAAGGCAGAGTGCTTTTACCGGCCGAATTGATGGACAACTTTTTCAATCAATGATCATGATGCAGCAGCAAAAAAGGCGGTCGGAGTTATTCTCCGGCGGCTTTTTTGCTGCTGCCATGCCCTGACCTCTGCTAATGACAATGGTTGTATTCGGTGGATTGCTTATATTTAATGGCACTAAGCAATTTTTCAAATAAGGTTAATAGTATTAACTCTTCCAGTATTTTAGAATCTACGTCTCTGCCTGATTCTGATAGGATGGTAATATGCTTATAATCTATTAGAACCGAGGCTATCCTAGTGAAGCTCTACAGGATCTTAATATATATGATGTGCACGTCAGCAGCGGCTAATATTTTTAGCGTGAACACTGCAGCTGCGCAATCCGGAAACAACGCCGCTCCTTTCGTCGATATCTCGAACAGTTTTGCGAAACAACAAATCATGGATTTGTATCGGAACAACATCATTTCGGGCACGAGCGGGCGCAAATTCGAACCGAAAAAGCCGGTAACACGCGCAGAGTTCATGGCCATGGCAATCCGTATTTTGCGTCTGAAGCCGACAGCGAACGATCTGCCTTCTTATACCGACGTTGCCCGAAACTCCTGGTACTATGGGGATGTGCAAGCGGCATCCGATTTGAAATTGGCTTATGGTAAAGACTCTGGGAAGTTTCGACCGCTGGGCAGGATCACTCGTCAGGAGACGGCGGTTATGATCATGCGGATGCTGAAGCAGCAAGATGTTGGACAAACCTGGAGAAGTGTGAGTTATAAGGACAACGGCGATATTGCCTTGTGGGCTGCGGCTGACGTGCGGAAGATCTCCACGCTCGGCTTAATGAATGGGAACGCCGGGAACTTCAGACCGAAGGACAGTATAACCAGACAAGAGATGGCCGCAGTGCTGGACCGAATTTTGCACAACCCGCGTTGGTCCGCCGAACTGAAAAAATCTCCGTCCGCGGGTATACAACTCGGCTGGCAATACGGTTCCACGACGGCTCAATTCATTAAGCAAGTAAGCAACTCTTCGATCAATACTTTATCACCAAGATATCATTATCTTCAGAAGGACGGATCAGTATCCGACAGTACGGATCCGGCTTTGATTTCATGGGCTTCGTCGCATGGCAGGAAAGTGTGGAGCATGCTGGGAAACCGGTCGAACGCTGAGCTTACCCACACCATACTGGCGAATGATCAGAAGAGGAGCTGGGTAATCAAACAGCTTATCGGATACGTTAAGAAATACCGTTTGCATGGGATCAATGTCGATTTTGAAAATGTGCAGGCGAGCGACAGATCTAATCTGACGGCGTTCATAGACGAACTTGCCGCGGAGCTTCACGGGGTAAACGCTAAACTGTCCGTAAACGTGTCGCCGGATTTGGGAACGAGCTGGACTGCGGCGTTTGACTACAGGGCGCTAGGTGATCGTGCGGACTATATCATATTGATGGGTTATGATGAGCATTGGGCCGGCGCGCCGACAGCAGGTTCCGTTTCTTCCCTGCCTTGGCTTGAGAAAGCGGCCGAAAAGCTGGTTGCCTATGTTCCGCGGAAGAAAATCATATTAGCTCTGCCTTTTTACAGCCGGGAATGGATTAAGGATACAGGTGCTTATTCCGGAGATATCACCCTTGTGCGGCAAGGCGAAATCGCCCGGAACTTTAATGCCGTTAAAGAATGGAACTCTGGAATGGGCCAGTACGTCTTGGAGTATGGCAAGCAGGGTGTCAATCATCGCATTTGGGCGGAGGAAAGCCGTTCGCTTTCACTGAAAGCGGCAATGGCGGCAGACCGGGGCATCACCGGATTCGCATACTGGTATCCGGGCGCGGAAACGAAAGACGTTTGGACGAGCCTCAAAAATGCAGTGCGATATGCTTCATACAAATTTTCATAAAAAAGCCGGGGTCTACACAGACCCCGGCTTTTTTGCCGGTTGCATCTTACCGTTGATTCTGTTTGAGTGGGTGTTAAACTCAAATCGGTTTATAATATCGTTATTACGATAAATGAACGATCAGCTTTCTGAAGGTTTATTAATGTCATTAATTTGATCGAAAAGGGGAGTTTTATGTGAGGGCGGTACATATCGACGACAAAAAAAAAATCGCTGTACATAGCTGAAGCGGATGAACCGGAGATGCTTGATGACGAGTTGTTGGTGCAAGTGAAAGCAACCGCCCTTAATCGTGCGGATCTTCTGCAAAAGCGGGGCCTGTATCCGCCTCCGCAAGGAGAGTCATCCATCATGGGATTGGAAATGTCGGGTGTCGTTGAGAAAGCAGGAGCGAACACAAGCGGCTGGAGGCGCGGGGATCGGGTGTTTGCACTGCTCCCTGGGGGTGGATATGCGGAGCGCGTCAGCATTCCTGCCGGTATGGCGATGCGTATACCGGATCATTTTTCTTTCGAAGAAGCGGCTGCGGTGCCTGAAGTGTTTTTAACGGCGTATCTCAATTTATTCGAATTGGGTGGTCTGAAGCCCGATCATACGGTGCTCATTCATGCGGGAGCAAGCGGCGTGGGCACCGCTGCAATACAGCTGGTCAGAGAAGCAGGGGCGACGTCCATCGTCACCGCCGGAAGCGAAGAGAAACGCAACACTTGTATCTCGCTGGGGGCAAGCAGCGCAATTGATTATAAAGCAGGCCCCTTTGCTCCTGATGTATTGGCAGCGACAGGCGGTAAAGGCGTGGACATTATTCTCGATTTTCTCGGATCGTCATATTGGGAACAGAATATGGAAGCGCTAGCCATCGACGGACGCTTGATCGTACTTGCCACCATGGGCGGAAACATAGTGAAGGATGTGGATCTGGGCTTCATGCTTCGACGAAGACTGCAGTTGATCGGAAGCTCTTTGCGCTCCAGATCCCGTGCCGACAAAATTCGTCTGACCGCCGGCTTCGCTGCCTTTGCCCTGCCGCTTTTTGAACAGGGCCGCCTTAAGCCTGTCATTGACTCCGTGTGGGAATGGGAAAAGGTCAACGAGGCTCATCAACATATGGAGAAAAACAGGAATACGGGGAAGATTATCCTTCGAGTTGAACAGTAGACTTGCTGCTTTTTTGCTGCTGTTGTTCCGATCTTAAGTACATCACGAGTCCGATAATGATACCGAGGCCGCCGATGATTTGAAAATCGCTGATATATTCCTGAAACAGCCAAACGCCCAGCAGACTCGCTCCGACCGGCTCGGCGAATACCGTCATCGACACTGTCGTCGCTTTCACGTACTGAAGCAGCCAGTTGAAGATCATATGGCCGAATACGGTCGGGACAATGGCCAGCAGAAGGAAGACGAACCACTCTTTAGCAGGGTAGCCGGAGACAGGTATGTTTACCGTAAAATTATAAGCCGCGAAGAAGACGAAGGTGAACGTAAAGACGATCAGGCTGTACAAATAAGACGGTACACGGCTTAATATTCGTTTCGCGACAAGCATATTCACCGCAACTGCCAGTGCTCCAAGCAGAGATAACACATCTCCGATGAACGCCGACCGTGAGATGCCGATATCGCCTGAGCCGATACAGCAGGCACCGATCAATGCAATGAAAAGTCCTATAACCGCGGCTTTGCCGGGGCGATCGTTGAACACAAAGTACGCGCCGATCATGACAAATACGGGCTCCAACGCGAGAATAATGGTCGAACTGGCGATAGACGTGTAGTTGACCGATTCCATCCAGAGCAAGAAGTGCAGAGCCAGGAAAAACCCGGCCACGCTTAGCAGCAGCCAATCCTTCACTGATATGAGCCGTATTTGTTTAATGTATTTAATGCCCCAAGGTAACATAAGGATGACCGTAAACAACATCCGGTACATGCCCTGAACCGAGACCGGAGCATCAGAATAACGCACGAGAATAGGTGCGAATGAAATAGCAATCATACCTGTGACAAGAGCGGTGATAAGCGTAAGCGGTGATGGTGTTTTCACGTCAGATTCCTTCCTGTTTCCGATAACAACTAAGCTATTGTAATGCTGCCGGCAGGAAAGATCAATGCGTTTTATCGAAATAACTTGTAACGGTATAAGCTGCCTCGGGCAGCTTTTTTTCTTGGAGGAAGTTTCCTTAAGCGCAGCTTGGATAAGCCGAGCCGCGCGGGGGAAAATAATACCGTTACTGATAACTGGAGGTGAACGACAATGAACGTGCAAAGCTTAGGTCCACACGAATCCATGGAAATTCACGAGATGGTGAACTTTAAAACCCTGTGTCTTGCCAAATCCAAATTGATGCAGGGTTTGGTCTTTGATAAAGATCTCAAACATTTAATGCAGAGGGATGTAGAGATGTCCAAAAGGCAATTATCCGAACTTGAAACCATCTATAGTCATGCACCATTCCGCATTGACGTGAACACCAATGTCCCAATCCACTGATGGAGAGTGAACGATATGAACAACGATTATTTGGACCCGACAAATGCCGAGAACCTGCCGGATCGAGCGGACGCGCTATTTGCGATGGATTGTTTAATTCGTGCGAAAAACGGCGTTCGTAATTGCGCTTTTGCGATAGCTGAAACCGCGACACCTGAAGCCAGAACGATGCTGCGCAAACACTTGCAAGAAAGTCTTGCGATGCATGAGGAGATTGCACAGCTGATGTTGAATAAGCACTGGCTCCATACTCACCATCTCAGCGAACAATATAAATTGGACATTCTATCCGCTGACGAGATGATTAAGGTTTCGAATTTGAAACTGTATCCTGATAACACGACTCGGCTCGGTATGTTCGCGACGCCAGATAAATAAGAGTGGAGGAACTATCATGAGAGCCGTTACGTATCAAGGCATTAAAAATGTGGAGGTAAAAGAGGTCGAAGATCCGAAGATTGAAAAACCGGATGATGTGATCGTTAGGATCACCAGTTCCGCGATCTGCGGATCAGACTTGCATTTGATTCACGGAATGGTGCCTAACTTTCCGCAAAACTATATTATCGGGCATGAACCTGTAGGGGTCGTTGAAGAAGCAGGTCCCGATGTCACCAAAGTTAAAAAAGGCGATAGGGTCATCATTCCTTTTAACGTATCATGCGGTCATTGCTGGTATTGTGAGCATGATCTGACAAGCCAGTGTGATAACTCCAATCCGCATGGGGATATGGGCGCTTATTTTGGCTATACGGAGACGATGGGAGGCTACGCGGGAGGACAGGCAGATTTCATGCGGGTTCCTTACGGCAATTTTACCCCATTCAAAGTTCCCGAGGACAGCGAAGTTGAAGATGAAAGATTGGCTGTAATCGCGGATGCGATGTCTACCGCTTATTGGACCGTTGACAATGCAGGTGTGAAAGACGGGGACACCGTCATTGTGCTGGGTTGCGGACCGGTGGGACTTTTCTCGCAAAAATTTTGCTGGTTAAAAGGTGCAAAAAGGGTTATCGCGGTGGATTACGTGGAATATCGTTTGCTCCGCGCTAAAAAGCGGAATAACGTAGAAATCGTGAATTTCGAAAAAGAAAAAAACATCGGAAACCATCTCAAGGAGATCACTAAAGGCGGAGCTGACGTCGTTATCGATGCTGTAGGTATGGATGCCAAGATGACTCCGATGGAATTTCTTGCGACCGGCCTGAAGCTTCAAGGAGGATCTCTGAACCCGGTGATTATCGCTACCCAAGCTGTACGCAAAGGGGGAACGATTCAAATCACAGGCGCTTATGGAGCCAGATATAATGCTTTCCCGCTGGGAGACATCTTTCAAAGAAACATTAATATTCGTACGGGACAAGCGCCGGTTATTCCTTATATGCCGCTCATGTACAAGTTCGTTGCCGAAGGTAAGATTGACCCGATGGATGTCATCACACATGTCATTCCTCTATCGGATGCAAAGAAAGGTTATGAACTGTTCGACGACAAATTGGATGACTGCATTAAAGTCGTTCTCAAACCATAATCGAGAGGAGGGTTTCTCATGGTGATGTCAGATCTCGATACGAAGCTGATGGCGCACGAAACTCTTGATCTTCACGAAGTTACCGCCTTTAAAACGCTCTGTCTGACCAAGTCAAAAACGATGCGGGCATTAGTATCAGACCCGGAACTGCAGAACTTGATGCAGATGGATGTCGCTCTCTCCACGAGACAGCTTCAGGAACTGAATGGACTGTTGTCAAAGGCGATTCAATAGGAGGAAGAACAAATGAACACGATCGTTGAACATTTAACGGGATTAAATGCTATGACGGATCAGGTTATTGCGATGGATCTGCTTATTTCAGCCAAATCGGGCATTCAAATGTATGCGGTCGCTGCGACTGAATCTGCAACCCCCGAGGTAAAAGCAGTGCTGCAAAGACATCTTGATGAAGCTATTGAAACCCATGAGCGGATTAGCGGATATATGATGTCGAGAGGTTTTTACCATCCGTATAACATGAATGAGCAGATCCAGCTAGATATGCAAAATGCGCAGACGGCTTTAGCTATTCCAACCACCTGAGTCCGGGACAGTAAGGAGGGGTGATAACGTGAACAATAACCGTGACGTGAAAAACAACAGTATCGAAGAAATCCGTGCGGACCATCAGAACTTTATCGACAAGACCGAGGATCGGGTGAAGGAAGTTCCGCAAAGCACCCAAGGCGGCGAAGCGGTGGAAGCGATGACGGCGCATATTAACAAATACGATGTCCCGGAAGAGAAGGAAGACCGTTAAATCACAGTACTGTTTACAAGGAGGAGTTGTTGTTAAGTCTGTTCTGACTTAAGAGCAACTCTTTTTTGCGTAGCAGAGGGGATGGGCAAACATGCCGTTTGAAGGAAAAGTTGTCGTCATTACCGGATCCGGGGGAGGTATCGGCCGCGGGCTGGCCCTTGCGTACGCCGACCGGGGGGCAACGGTCGTCATCGTCGACAAGGATATGGACAAAGCAAGAGAAACAGAAAGTCTTGTCATCAATGCAGGTGGCATGTGTTCCATACATAACGTTGATTTGAGTGTGCCTGAGCAGGTCGTCCGATTGTTCCGGGAAGCGGCGGACAGGTGGGGACGAGTTGATATATTGATCAACAACGCAGGCCTAGGTGTGTTCAAAAGCCCATTCGATTTGGCTCTGGAAGAGTGGGATTACGTGATTAACACGAACTTGCGGGGAACATTCCTTTGCTCCCGTGAGGCTGCCGCCTTAATGAAAAGGCAGGGCGGAGGTTCAATCGTGAATATATCTTCGACCAGGTCTGTGATGTCGGAACCGAACTCGGAAGCCTACGCCGCGTCCAAAGGCGGCATCGCCTCCCTGACTCATGCGCTGGCGTTATCCCTCGGGCCCGATCGCATCCGCGTTAATGCTATAAGTCCCGGATGGATCGAAACCGGAGATTACGAGAGATTACGGGAAGAGGACCATACCCAGCATCCTGCGCAAAGAGTCGGAACACCGGGGGACATAGCCAAGGGCTGTTTCTATTTAACCGAACCTGACAACGATTTCGTCACCGGCATTAACCTGGTGATCGACGGCGGCATGACAAGGAAAATGATCTATGAGGAGTAAAAAAAAGTACTTGATCGGACGATCAAGTACTTTTTTGATCGAATCAATAAGGATCCCCGGAATTCTCCTCCAGCCTGGTATCCGGATTTCCGCTGAGATCGAGAGGTTTGGAATCATCGACTCTGAAGCCCAAGCGTTCATGCGGCTCCGTATCCTCGTACAACGTTTGCGGATCACCGTCGCGGGCGTCTCTCAATCTATCATCAGGCTTTCTAAATAACTCTCTGCGATTTGCAAGCAATGTATCCGGTTCTCGAATTGCCTCGTCAGGCACATTCGGCGTGTTCGGCAGGTCATTCGGCTTCATCATGTACACTCCTTTCATAGGTATATTTCCCCTTTTGCAAATCGGCCATTCAAATACTGCATTTCAGCTGTTTCGGGTTGCGTGGATTGTGGTAAAATATGGTAACGACTATAATTTAAGGAGCGTGTAAGATGAACGTATCTGGCCTCCGGCTGAGCCGTCATTCGCTTCCCGGGTTGATGCTAATGCTGTCGTTATTCTTCACTCTACTAACCATTGTACATAACAAAACGTATGCAGAAGACATGAATAGAAGCAAGGGCGGCGAACCCCTCATTAGTCCGACTCCTAAAAGCGTCCAAGTGCTCGGGAACGGATTTCAACTGCCCCGCTCCATCGGTCTTGTAAAAGGAGAAGAGACGGAAGGAGCTGTTGTGTCCGAATTGCAGGAAATCTTGAAATCTTTCGGCATCGAAGCCGTGAAGGTATCAAATTACGATGACAAAAAGCCTTCCGCACCGGTGACAATATGGCTCGGCAGCCTGAAAGACGCCAAACAATTTGAGCAATCGTATAAAGTCGAATTCAAGGATCTGCCGGCCGGGTTGCCTGCTGAAGGTTACGTTGTGAGCTCCTTCAGAGGAGATCACGGCAAACACATCCTGCTGTCCGGCGCGGATGCCGACGGTATCTATTACGCTGTTCAAACGTTCCGCCAAATCGTTACATCAGCATCGGGCCGTGTGTGGATGCCCGAAATTTCGATCAACGATTCTCCCGCAATGCCGGTCCGCGGCATTATTGAAGGTTTTTACGGCAAGCCCTGGACGTACGAAAATCGGCTCGGCATGCTTGACTTTATGGGCAAGCATAAAATGAATACCTATGTATACGCCCCCAAAGATGATCCTTATCACCGTGATAAATGGAGGACACCTTACCCGCAGGAAGAGTTGGCCAAGCTGGGAAAGCTGGTGAATGCGGCCAAGGCAAAGCATGTGGATTTTGTCTTTACCGTGTCTCCGGGAATGGATGTGTGCTACTCCAGCGATCAAGACTTTCAGGCTCTGGTGGACAAAGCCCAAGCGATGTGGGATCTCGGTGTAAGGGATTATGCGCTGCTTCTGGACGACATTACTCTCCAGATGAACTGCGAGCAGGACGAACGGAACTTCGGCGTCTCCGCAAGTCCTGCCGCTTCCGCTCAAGCTCATTTATTAAACCGGTTTTTACACGAATTTATCGAAAAGCATCCTGGCGCAGCGCCATTAATAACCGTGCCTACGGAGTACTACCAGTCGGATTCGAGCCCATACCGGGAAACGTTCGCCGCTTCGGTGAATCCCGATATTTTGGTATATTGGACCGGATTTAATATTACCCCCGCCCAAATAACGTCGGAGGAAGCCGACCGGATTGCCTCCATATTTAAGCATGAACTTCTCATCTGGGACAATTACCCGGTCACGGATTATATCCCTCAGCGGGTGCTGCTCGGTCCGCTTGAAGGAAGAGACGCCGATTTGGCGGAACACCATGTCCATGGTTTGACGGCCAACCCTATGGAGCACGCGGAGGCTTCCAAAATCGCCTTATACACGACCGCCGATTACACATGGAACCCAGGAGCCTATGATCCTATGAAATCATGGAGCAACAGTTTGAGGGAATTCGGCGGAACGGCGGAAGACGCACTTCGCACCTTTGCGGACAATAATCAGTCGTCGATTCTTCGCGCAGAAGAATCTCCTGTGCTTAATGCACGGATACAGCAGTATTGGATTGCCTTTGAGGCGGGAGACGCGACTGCTCAAATGCAGGCTCTGCAAGCTGAATTCAAGAAGCTGGAGCAGCTGCCCAAGTCTTTGCAACTGATCGGCAATAAGAACTTTCTGAACGAAATGCAGCCGTGGATTCTGAAGCTGCACCACTATGGAATAGCAGGTCAGATCGCCTTGGATATGCTTGCCGCAATGAAAGCGGGAGATAAAGAGCTTGCGCTGCACTATCGGACGGCATTAACCGAGGAGATGAAAAGGGATACGGTTGATGTTCTCGTTCCGGCAAACCGAAGCTCCAGCAGGATACTTAATGGCATTAATCGTGAACGCGGAGAATCCGAACTGATCCAATACACCCCTGAATATGGCAACCGTACCGGCACGAACGAATGGGGTTATGAAATTACGGTTGTTGACGGGAAGGTCGTGAAAGAAGGCGGCAATAACAATATCATTCCGGATAACGGATATGTGCTCAGCCTTCATTACGAGAAATGGCTGCAGGAAAATGCGATTATCGGAGCTAAAGTTTCCATCGATAACGGGGTCGTTACGATATCCGTCGACAAGGGGACGTACCCGGTGCCGAACAAAAAAGTTGCCGCTCAAGGAGTCATAGATTCTTTCCTCGGCAAAGCGACGCAAATGTATGATTTTTGGGGGTCCGGCGGTAATGCGGTACAGCCTTTGACTTCGATGGGTACATGGGATGTCTATGTGCCGCAAAATATGGTTGACGGCGACAGCCAGACCTATTACTGGAGCAACGCAGCTCCGCGAATAGGAGACTATGTGGGCATTAACCTTGGAAAGCTCACAACGATCAGCAAAATCCATTTCATGATGGGCGACGGACAATCGAGCGACTATATTCACCGCGGTGCTTTGGAAATTTCCACGGACGGCTTAAGCTGGCAAGCCATCGGAACATACATCGATCAGCCGGAAATCAGTGTTGAGCTGCCTGCGGGAACACAAGCCAAATTTATAAGATTCAAGGCAATCGATTCCCAGATCGAGTGGGTTCAGGTAAGAGAATGGGTGATCGTGCAGGGCAATCCACAGTAATCAATTTCCAAGATTAGGGCAATTTAAAGGGGAGGTTCTTGCCAACAGTCGATTACAACAAGCGAGGAAAAGGAATTGGAGTACTTAACGCATTTGCTGGAACAATACGGATATGCGGTGCTTTTCACTGCCTTATGGCTCGAGATGCTTGCACTTCCTCTTCCAGGCGAATTTTTGATGAGTTACGCAGGCCTTATTGTCTATCAAGGGCATCTTACTTGGTTAACATCTATTGTTGTCGCCGGCTTGGGTGTCTGCTTGGGTATGACATCATCCTATTGGATCGGGTACCGGTTGGGCCGGCCTTTCTTCGAAAAGCATGGAAGACGCATACATCTGGGACCCGACAAACTGGATCGGGTATCGGGCTGGTTTCAAAGGTACGGAAACAAGCTTTTGATCATCGCTTATTTCATTCCGGGCGTACGGCATATAACCGGATACTTCTCAGGCATTACTCGGCTTCCTTTTCGGAAATATGCAGCTTTCGCTTACCCTGGTGCTATCATATGGGTTACGGTGTTCATCACGTTAGGTAAATTACTCGGACCGAAGTGGGAGCTATACCATCACACGATAAATAGATATATGCTTACATTCGGGATTATAACGGCAGTTGGATTTATGCTGATTTATTTGTATAGGACCTACAAGGAGCGAATAAAAAAATAAGCTGTCCGCACTGATAGATGAGGGTTTCAAAAGATATCGAACGATGGGTAAAGTGAAGTTCGTCGTTATTGTTGCTTTTGCCGTTTTTTGTGACCTTTTTTGACTTTGATGATCGGATTAATTCAAGATTTGCTTGCACATGAATTTGCATTATTTGACGAGGTAGTCAGGTACATTATTCATCAAGCTTTCAGAAATCGCTGGAGCTGGGCGATGAGTACGTTCGGCTTAATTGGCTCGGCTTATTTTCTGATACCTTTGATTATTACTGCAGTTGTGTGGATATGGATTAACGAAAAAAACCGGCGGCTTGAGCTGACGTTTCTGGCCGTTGTCATCATTGGCGGGGAAGTACTGGATGAAGGACTTCGTTTGTTGTTTCACCGCCCCGGCCCCATCGGTTCAAGCCTGCCGTTCACTTTTCCGAGTGAGCAATCGTTTATTTCCCTTTCCATCTACGGGTTCGCCGCCTATTTGCTGTTTCGGCACTCCGGCAGCGCAATCGCACGCATATCCGCTATTTTAATCGTCATTGTTATGTGTTTAGCGGTTGGAGTAAGCCGAATCTACTTTGATATTCAATATCCCAGCGATGTTGCGGCAGGGTATGCGTTCGGCGGAACATGGCTCAGTTTAAATGTGATTGTATTGGAAATTCTTCGTATGATCCGCAATGACAAATAATTGGCCCGCGGCTGTTACATTCACTTGAAAATGGGCATTTGTGATGTGTCTTTGACAGGGCAATTGCCATATAGTGATATTGCCTAACAGACTAATCCAAATTCAAAAGGAGTGTATGTTTTGCCGGACACCACAAATCCACGTGACGTCTATGGAGCTCTCAGCCCCATTCATGCAGCAGGCCATCAGTTTGTTCTTTCGGAATATTTTCATCGGCTTAAAATGGCCTTCGCTGCTGATCCCTTACTTTATTACCAATATGCGGCACAAGAACATCACCACAAAACTCTTGCCTATCGTTATCTGCAGCTGGAACCCGTTTAATACGGGTTTTTTTTTCTTTTAGCTTTATGAACATTTACGAGGAAAGAAGATGGTTCAAATAACAGGGTCCGCGTTAAAAAAGGGTGTACGTCGATTCGGCAGAAGAGGAGGATGACATTACGATGGCACAAGTTAATTTGGCGGTAGTATATTACAGTTCAACAGGCACGAACTATCAGTTAGCCCAGTGGGCGGCTGAAGGCGGACGGCAAGCGGGTGCCGAAGTGAAAATCTATAAAGTCCAAGAGTCAGCGCCGCAGTCCGTGATCGATTCCAATCCGGCGTGGAAAGCTCATGCGCAGACCGCGAACAACGTTCCCGTAATTACCCCCGATGATGTGGTGCAGGCAGACGCCATCATTTTCAGCATGCCGACACGTTACGGAAACATGGCCGCGCAGATGAAGCAATTCCTGGATTCAACCGGCGGGATTTGGGCGCAAGGAAAAACGGTCAATAAAGTCGTAAGCGCAATGACGTCAGCTCAAAACGCTCACGGCGGACAAGAAGCCACCATTCTTTCGCTGTATACGATGATGTACCATTGGGGCGCCATCGTTGTCGCGCCGGGATATACCGATCAATCAGTTTTTACCGCGGGCGGTAATCCATATGGGACAAGCGTTTCCGTAGATCAGGACGGCAAAATGAAAGAGGACGTGAAAGCAGCTGCCATTCACCAAGCCAAGCGCGTTGTCACCGTTGCCGAGGCTTTGAAAAAAGGCTTGCAAGGATAAGACCGCGCATAAAGAACAGCCTTCAAGAAGACAATAATTGGAAAACTCTTGAAGGGGTATCGGAATGCATCTGTATGCGAAAGTGATCATTTCCTTTTTCTTTCTTCTTCTGTTAACAAGAATTATGGGGAAGAAGCAGATGAGTCAGCTGACGCATTTCAATTATATAACCGGTATTACGCTAGGTAGTTTAAGCGCATCTGTCATAACCGAGAAGCACATTCCCCTATACCAGGGATTACTCGCAGTGGGTATTTGGTCCGGGTTGACGCTGCTGCTCGGATTTATATCCACCAAATCACGATCGGTAAAGAGGATGATTGACGGGGCACCGATGATTTTGATCCGGCATGGCCGTGTGGACCAAAAAGCATTGGCTTCGACCAAAATTACGATCGACGATATGATCCTCCTGCTTCGGCAGAAAGATGTTTTTTCGGTCTCTGAAGTGGACTTAGCGATACTCGAATCAAACGGAAGTATCAGTATATATAAAAAGCAAGAGCAAACGCCCGCAGCTAAATATATCCCCACTCAGATCGTCGCGGACGGACAAGCGTTGAAGAAGAACCTGAATGAACTGGGTTTATCCGAGAGCTGGCTGCTGCACGAGCTTGCTAAAACCGGCGGCCGGAACACCAGGATAAAAGATATCTTCTATGCCGAAGTTCTCGGTGACGGTTCTCTGCATGTTGAACGGTACACCGGGCGTTAGCGCCTGAACAACAAAAAAACCAGCAGATCCGGAAGTAACCGGGCGGCTGGTTTTTCATGTGCGTTAAGGTTATGCGTAGTGTTTCACAACACGGCGGGCGGTCACATAATTTTTCTTCCAATAGCTGGAGCTTAGTTTCGAGAATTTCACCGATTTCCCTGCGGCATGAAGGATCTTTCCGTATCCGGCATACACGGCGACATGTCCGATTCCGGAGCGGCCGGGACTTTTGAAGAATACGAGGTCGCCTTTGCTCAAGTTGGCTTTTGATACTCTGATTCCTTTTGCAGCTTGTGCCCGTGAAGTACGGGGCAGGTAAATGCCGTTCTTTTTGAAAATGAATTGGGTGAAGGATGAGCAGTCAAAGGCGTATGTAACACCCGATGGAGCTCCGAAACGATATTTAACTCCCAAATACTTGGCACCCGTTTTGATAATTTTATTCGTTTTAGGTGTCGCAGCTTCCGCTGTGCCGGCTTGTCCGAAACCGAGACCGGTAAATCCGATTGCTGCGCAAATACCTACGCTGATTACTTTGCGAAAGAGTTTTGTTGTCTGAAACACTATGTGATATCCCTCCAGTTATTTGATTAGCAAGTTAAGAAACAATATACCAGAAACAAAACGCCCTAATTTTTCCCAACAAGAGCGATTTCCGCATAACAGCAAGGATTTATGCCTATCCTTAGAAAACAATGAGAAGTCTTTAATGCAGAGATGAGCGGATACTCTGGGAAAGAATCGTGACTTAGTCAGACACAAATTTAGTGCTATAATAGTGATTACAGAAACGGAAAGAGTCCAGGACCTCCCGGTTTTGGGCTCTTTTCGCTTGATAGGTAAAGATGAAGAGAAAGGTCGTGCCTTTAATATGGAACTGTCGGACAACGTAAAATTGACATCTTTGTCGAGCAAGGGCGGCTGCGGCTGTAAGATCGGGCCGGCCGATCTCATGCAAGTCATAAGGAGCCTTCCCCCGGCGCCCGGAAATCCGGACTTGCTGGTGGGGTTGGATACGAGCGACGATGCAGGCGTGTATAGATTGAACGATGAAACGGCACTTGTGCAGACGGTTGATTTCTTTACGCCGATCGTGGATGATCCCTATGATTTCGGGCAAGTGGCGGCCGCGAACGCAATCAGCGATATTTATGCAATGGGCGGTAAACCTTTAACGGTATTAAACATTGTCGCGTTTCCTATTTCCACGTTGGACAAGCGTATTCTGGCGGATATATTGCGGGGCGCTGCGGACAAAGTTCAGGAGGCTGGAGCGACACTTGTCGGAGGGCACTCCATCGATGACAAAGAGCCGAAATTCGGACTTGCCGTGACGGGGATCATCCACCCTGCCAAGATCCGCACTAACGCTGGGGCCCAACCCGGCGACCGGCTGATCCTGACCAAACCGATCGGCGTGGGGATTCTGACGACTTCTATCAAAAAAGATCAATTGACGGATGAAGAAACGAAACGGCTCACCAAAGTGATGGCAACACTGAATAAGACAGCCGCTGAAGTGATGGAGAAATATGACGTTCATGCGTGCACGGACGTAACGGGCTTCGGTCTAATCGGACATGCGCTGGAGATGGCAAAAGGCAGCAAAGTCGGCTTAACCGTTACCGCTGAGGATGTTCCGTTGCTGCCAAGAGTGAGGGAGCTCGCGGATAAGGGCTTTGTGCCGGGCGGAACGAAGAACAATTTCGCACATGTAGAGAACGATGTTTCATTTCCGGATACGATGGATCAGACAGGCCGTTGGATTTTGTGCGATGCCGTTACATCCGGGGGTCTCCTGATTTCGGTAAAAGGAGAGCAAGCGGAACAACTTCTGCAAGAATTAAGGGATTCGGGTGTTGAAGCGAGCTTGATCGGTGAAGTCATTGCGGATCATCCGGGACATATTACGGTGAAATAAGAGGGGTTATCGAGAATGTTTCAAGACTTGACAATGGAGGAGTTAGCCGAGCTTCGGAACCGCAAAGATTTCGTACTCATCGATGTAAGATCACCTTCCGAATTTGAGGATTCGACGATTCCGGGAAGCTTGAACATTCCATTGTTCGATGACGACGAGCGAGCGGAGATCGGCACGCTGTATAAACAGGTAAGCGTTCAGGCGGCCAAAGAGAGAGGGCTGGAGATCGTATCGGCCAAGCTGCCGGCATTCATCAAGCGATTCTCCGAGATTCCCGGGAACAAGGCCGTTTTCTGCTGGCGGGGCGGAATGCGGAGCAGAACGACGGCAACACTGCTCTCCCTGATGAACATTCATGCTTATCGGCTGACGGGAGGATTCCGAGCTTACCGCCAGTGGGTTATTGCGCATTTGAACGAGGCGGCAGCCGGGTTTAAACCTGTTTCGTATGTTCTTAACGGCTACACAGGAAGCGGCAAAACCGCGATACTCCGATATCTCAAAGAACGGGGGCATCCCGTTCTGGATTTTGAGGATATGGCCGGTCACCGAGGATCGATATTCGGGCATATCGGCCGTAAAGCCAGCAATCAAAAAACGTTCGATTCCTTGCTGATCGAAGAGCTGATCCGTTACAGGCAAGCGCCTTATATCTTCTTTGAAGCGGAGAGCAAACGAATCGGGAACGTCACGCTGCCCGACCCGTTGGTAGAAAAGAAACAACGGGCGCATCAGCTATGGATCGAGCTCCCTTTGAAAGAACGTGTGCACAACATCCTGGATGACTATCGTCCTGAACAATTTGCTGAAGAATGCTTGCAGTCGTTTCTTAAAATCAAGCCGCGGCTGCATACGCCGATTGCAGCGGAAATCGAGAAGAGCATGAGGGAACAAGATTACCGCCGAGCCGTAGAACTGCTGCTCGTTCATTACTATGATCCCCGGTATGACCATACCGTCTCCGAGTACGAACCGGAGAAGCGGACGGTCATCCGCGCGGAATCTGCACTAGCAGCGGCAGAGAAAGTGGAGAAATTCCTTGCCGGGAGGGGAGCGGCTGAATGTCAAAAGAAGCCCGTGAAAGCTCGCTGAAGCAGATTTACCTCGATTATAACGCGAGTACTCCGATTGCACCGGAGGTATTGCACGAGATGCAGCCATTCCTGACGGATTGCTTCGGCAATCCGTCTTCTTCTCATTGGGCGGCCGATCAGCTTCATGACGCCATAGAAGAAGCACGCGCCAAGGTCGCCGCGCTGATCGGTTCTGCTCCTGACGAAATCGTCTTCACAAGCGGAGCAAGCGAGGCCAATAATCTGGCATTGAAAGGCATCTATTACGCGCTTCGCCGCAAAGGCAGCCACATTATCACTACCGGCATAGAACACCCCGCAATTCTAGGGCCTGCTCGTTTCTTGGAATCTATCGGCGCCGAAGTCACATACGTGCAAGTTGATGAGTACGGTGTCGTGTCTCCGGAGGACATTGAGAAAGCCATCACGGATCGGACGATACTCATTTCCGTCATGCATGCCAATAACGAAACGGGATCCATACAGCCGATCGCCGAAATTGCGCATATCGCGTGCCGACACGGTGTATACCTGCATTCGGATGCCGCTCAAACCATAGGCAAGATTCCTGTTCGCGTGGATGAGCTTGGCGTGGACATGCTCTCGCTTGCGGGTCATAAGTTCTATGCGCCCAAAGGGATCGGAGCCTTATATATTCGGAAAGGTACGTCGATCGAGCCTCTGATCCATGGGGCCGGACATGAGTCCGGGATGCGCGCGGGTACGGAGAACGTTCCATATATCGTGGGGCTCGGTAAAGCGGCGGAGCTTGTCCGCGAAGGACATGAACACAATCGGATCGATGAGCTTGGCAAGCTGTTCTGGTCACAAATGAAAGCCCACTTTCAAGATGCCGTTTCGTTGAACGGCCACCCGGTGAATCGACTGCCGAATACTTTTAATATCAACTTCCACGGATACAGCGGACAGGAAATTCTCGGGCGAATGCCTGAGATTGCGGCGTCCACAGGTTCCGCATGCCATTCGGGGCAGACAACTCTATCGCCGGTCCTGGCAGCTATGAAGGTGCCGGTTGAGAGAGGCGGAGGGGCGGTACGCATCAGCCTCGGGAGATATACCGACGAGCATATGGTGCGGGCAGCCGTCTCTATGTTCAAAGAAAGAGTTCCGATTTATGGTTAGATTAATATCTTTACTGCTCGTCGTTGTGGTGGCGGGGATGAGCCAAGGCTTGCTGCTGCCGCTGCTCTCGATCCTGCTGGAAAGGGCAGGCGTATCGTCGGATCTGAACGGCATGAACTCCATGGCCTTATATATCGGGATATTTTTTACGATGTTTGTTGTTGAAAAGCCTGTCATCCGGTTTGGATATAAAAGAGTCATTATAGCGGGAATGATATTGGTTACGCTGACGACGCTGCTATTTCCCCTAACCCAGTCGCTTGCCGTATGGTTCGTGCTTCGAATGCTCGTTGGCGTGGGAGACAGCTCGCTTCATTTCGCCACCCAGTTATGGATCGTCACTTCGAGCCCTGCGGACCGCCGCGGAAGATATATTTCCTTATATGGAATGGCGTACGGAGCGGGTTTCAGCTTGGGGCCGCTCGGCATTAATTTGCTGCCTCTCGGGCCTACGGTTCCCTTTTTAGTCTCGAGTTTATTTTTTGCCGCCGTGCTTCTGTTAGTACTCCGAATCCCCAATGAAATTCCGGAGCGAGTCGCCAAAAGCGCATCGGAAGAGAACCGTTTTGTCCGTACCTACCGTTTAGTGTGGTTCGCCCTTATTCCAAGCTTTCTGTACGGTATTATGGAAGCTACGATGAACAGCAGCTTTCCTTTGTACGGACTTCGTATCGACTTGAATCAGCAATGGATATCCCTGCTGCTCGTTGCGTTCGGAATCGGAGGACTCATTCTGCAGCTGCCGCTCGGAATATGGAGTGATAAAATCGGCCGTAAGCCGGTGCTGATGACTTGCGGGGCAGTGGGCGCGCTTCTGTTCTTTGCAATTCCGGCAGCGGGAGATAACTTGCCGTTGTTGTTTATTTTTTTCTCTTTAGCCGGGGGATTGGTGGGGTCGTTTTTCTCGCTGGGTCTGGCCTATGCCGCGGACAATTTACCGAGACGGATTTTGCCGGCTGCGAACGTCATTGCATCGATCCACTTCAGCATCGGGAGTATATTGGGGCCGGGAATAGGCGGCTACGGAATCCGTTATATTTCAAATCACAGTATGTTTCTGTTCTTGGGCGCGGGTTTCTTGTTGTTCGCCGTGTTGGGTTTTCTGTTTCGACCCAAACGGGCAGCGGAGGCGTTGACAGCCTGATCTCATGCGAATCAGATCATGCGGTGTCAATTGTTCGGCGGTTGGGCATGCTACCCCTTAAGGTGGTGACTTCCTTTTGTGGACAATCAAGGCAAGGCATGTGCGCGATGTCGATGGCGGAACAGCGGCGTTGGAATTGCAAACGGACGACAGGCTTCTTGATGTAAACGTTCGGTGGGACGGCTGCATGGAAATTCATATGTATTCGCGGACCGAAGAGAACCGTGAGCTGAAGGATATGTTTCATACGTGCGATCTCAAAGCTCTCATCGAAACGTTGACGTCTTTGGATGGGGTGTGCCAGGACTATTTTCGAGAAGGCACCTATTGGGAAAGGGATCCGGAAGAGGAACTGCAGTCTCACAAGCTGGAAACGGGGTTTGTCTACCGATGAGCAGGGGAGCGCAGCATGTATCATTTATTTACACATAACGACCTTGACGGAGTCGGCTGCGGAATCGTTGCAAAATTCGCCTTCGGGGAAAATGTGGAAATCCGCTATAATTCCGTAGACGGACTGAATCCGGAAGTACAAAGGTTCATTGAGCGCATGTCCAATAAACGCAAGAAGAACGATTTCCTTTTCATCACGGATCTCTCCGTACACGAAGCGAATGCCACACGGCTAACAGAGTTCGCAGAATCCGGCGCTAAGGTGAAGCTGATCGACCATCACAAATCCGCTCTTCGGTTGAACGAATACCCCTGGCAGCGGTGACCGTAGCTTACGATGACGGAAGATTGGCGTCGGCGACCTCTCTCTTTTACGATTACGTGATTCAACAGGGGTTCATGCCGCCCAGTGAATCTCTCAGCCAGTTCGTCGAGCTGGTTCGTCAATACGATACGTGGGAATGGGAAGCCAATGAGAATCTCCAGGCCAGACGGTTGAACGACTTGTTTTTCCTATGGTCGATCGACGAATTTGAAGAGAATATGCTGGAGCGCATAAGGGCCGGCGGGCCGTTCTCCTTTAACGAATTTGAAGAAAAGCTTCTGGATCTGGAAGAAGAGAAGATCGAACGCTACGTTCGAAGGAAAAAGCGGGAGCTTGTGCAGACATTTATTGATGACCGCTGTGTCGGCATCGTGCATGCAGAGCTTTATCATTCCGAACTCTC
Organism: Cohnella kolymensis; assembly: GCF_000829465.1. Taxonomy (GTDB): domain Bacteria; phylum Bacillota; class Bacilli; order Paenibacillales; family Paenibacillaceae; genus Cohnella; species Cohnella kolymensis. Next base: position 55,585 of record NZ_JXAL01000034.1, read on the forward strand.
GAGTGAGCTCGGCAAAGAGAACACGCATCTCGATTACATCGCAATATTAAATATGGGAGGCCGTAAGGTAAGCTTGCGGACGATCCATGATCATGTGGATGTATCGGAAATCGCCGGCAAATACGGCGGCGGAGGCCATGCGAAAGCGTCGGGCTGCCCCTTGACGGTTGAAGCCTATGAACAATATGTGGAGGCTCCGTTCGGCATCGAGCCGGTGCGCCCGGATGCTTATCGCAACCGGTTCAACGTTAAAGGCTCGGAGTACGGCAACTTATACGAAAACCGGGACGCCGACCAATTGTATGTGTTCACGACAGGCCGGAATTGGCGCATAGATCTGAACGGGCAAATATTAGACGAGGCTTTTTCATCTTTTGAAGAAGCCCAGCGTTTTGTGAAACGCCATCATCGAGTTTGGCTGGTCAGGGACGAGATGTTCGTGAAGTATTTAATGGAACATATGCTTGTTTCAAAAAAGGAATCGGACAGCGGTTTTAACGGTTTGGATCCGGTCATAACGGCTGCCGGGCATCCTGAAACAAACGCGTATCAACATTAATGAATAAAAAGGCGCATCGAGGCGAAAAATCAGAAGCACTCATACCAAAAACGGAATGGGTGCTTTATTATTTTTATATGATTTTCCTGCGACAATTTATTTTATTAATTGTGTTTCACTCGTATTTTATATGGGTACATAAACCTATGCGTCTAAAAACGAAACTGCATTTTTAATAGATGAATTCATGATTTCAGGAGGTCAAATGGACAATCCAGTCAACATTCTGCTCGTTGATGATCATCCGGAAAATCTAGTAGCAATAGAAGCGGTGCTTTCCGGCGAACCTTACCGTCTGGTACGGGCTTATTCGGGACGGGAAGCGTTACGATGCCTGCTTGATGAAGAATTTGCCGTCATCGTCATGGATGTCCAAATGCCGGACATGGATGGATTTGAGACGGCAAGTATTATTCGCACGCGCGAAAAATCGAAATATATACCGATTATTTTTTTAAGCGCAACAAGCAACAAACCCGAGCATTATTTCACCGGGTATTCCGTCGGCGCCATGGACTACATGACCAAGCCTTTTATCCCTCAAATATTGAAGTCCAAAATCGAGGGGTATGTAAGCATGTTCGAAGCAAACAAGGCGCTTCAAGTTCAAAGCGAATTGCTGCAGAGACAAACCAAGCAGTTGGAGAAATCGAATCAGGATCTTATCCAGGCAAAGGAATCGGCTGAAATCGCTTCAAGAGTGAAATCGGAATTCCTCGCGATGATGAGCCATGAAATACGAACTCCGCTCAACGGCATTATCGGAATGTCGGATTTGCTGCTTGCCTCGGATATTCCCGAGCAGTACGCCGAAATGGCGGAAATCATTCATAGAAGCGGCAATGCTCTTCTTTCCGTAATCAACCATATTCTGGACTTCTCCAAGATCGAGTCGGGCAAGCTGGAGCTGGACGATGAACCTTTCGTTCTTAACTATTGCTTGGTGGAGACGGTAGACTTATTTACGGCAAAATCTCGTGAACGGAATCTGGAGATGCTCGTCGTGCTGGATCCTTCGCTGCCGACATTCGTATCCGGCGATATGAACCGGCTCCGTCAGGTACTTATTAACCTGGTGGGCAATGCCGTGAAGTTCACCAACGAAGGCGGCGTTTATATTATCGTGAATAAGCTCGCGGAAGAGGAAGATTCTCTTACGATCGAGTTTATTGTCAAAGATACGGGAATCGGTATCCCATCAGATAAAATAGGCGATTTGTTTCAACCTTTTTCCCAATTGGACTCTTCCACCAGCCGCAAATTTGAGGGTACCGGCCTCGGATTGTCGATTTGCAAATCGTTGGTTGAGCTGATGGGAGGTACGATTCGCGTAGAGACGACGGAAGAGCAGGGAGCGACATTCATTTTCACGATAAAGGTGAAGCCGTACATTGCCAACGGGCCTCCGTTCGACCTTCCTGCCGATGTGACACAGCCGCTTTTCGAGTTCGACGAGTCTTTGGAAAACCCGCATACGGCACCGCTTAAAATACTGATCGGAGAGGACGATCCCGTCAATCGCAAATTAATGCGGCATATGCTCGCAACTCTCGGTTTAACCGCCGATCTTGCCGAGAATGGGGCGGAGGTACTAGAAGCGTTAAATCACGCAAAATACGACCTGCTGTTCCTGGATATTCAGATGCCGGTCAAAAACGGCTGGGAAACGGTTCGTGAAATCAAACAGCGGAGGCTGGCGGCTCCGCCATTCATTGTAGCAATGAGCGCGAATGTGTCGGAACAGACGAAGAAGAAATGCCAGTCCACGGGCATGGATCATTTTCTAGCTAAACCCATCCGGCTGGACCATGTGCGGAAGCTTATCCTGCAATATATGATGCAAGATATTAAATAGAAAAGAGACGCCGAGCGAACCCGTCGCTAATAAACCCATGGGGGATGAAATAATGGCCGACCAAAAGTCAACCGCTGCATCTACGAACGATCATTTAGATGCCGCCCAATTATTAAATGCGTTAATGGCAATGAAAAAAGGAGACTTCTCCTACCGGATGCCCTACGATCAAACGGGAATGTCCGGTAAGGTAGCCGATCTGTTTAATGAAATAATGGATTATCAAGAGAGTCTCGTTAACGAGGTCGAGACGGTTGCCAGGGTTGTAGGCAAAGAAGGAAAGCTAAGCAGAAGATTCGTTCACAAAAATATCGGCGGGTCGTGGGATACGGTAACGGAAGCTCTGAACGGCCTTGTTGTGGATTTGATCCAACCGACCAGCGAGATGGTTCGAGTCATCAATGCGGTAGCCAAAGGGGACTTGTCCCAAAAAGTGGAGCTCGAGTTTGAGGGCAGAGCTTTGACCGGTGAGTTCCAGCGCACGGCCAGCAACATCAATATGATGGTTAATCAGCTGAGCACATTTGCTTCAGAGGTTACGCGCGTTGCGCGTGAGGTCGGTACGGAGGGAATGCTGGGAGGACAAGCTGATGTAAAAGGCGTCTCCGGTACATGGAAAGACTTGACGGACAGCGTGAATAATATGGCCACCAATCTGACGGATCAGGTGCGTAATATCGCCGCCGTAACGACTGCCGTTGCGAACGGCGACCTGTCCAAGCAAATTACGGTTAATGCAAAAGGCGAAATTCTCGAACTGAAAAACACGATCAACACGATGGTGGACCAGCTTTCCACCTTCTCCTCCGAGGTTACGCGCGTGGCGCGCGAGGTCGGCACGGAAGGCAAGCTCGGCGGGCAAGCGGATGTTAAAGGTGTATCCGGCACATGGCGGGATTTGACCGAGAGCGTTAACTACATGGCGTCCAACCTGACGAATCAGGTGCGTAATATCGCTGTCGTAACGACTGCTGTCGCGAACGGCGACTTGTCGAAGAAAATCACGGCCGAGTTCTCGGGAGAAATCCTGGAGCTGAAAAATACGATCAATACAATGGTGGATCAACTTTCCACATTCGCATCCGAGGTTACGCGGGTGGCGCGCGAGGTCGGTACGGAAGGAATTCTCGGCGGCCAAGCGGACGTTAAGGGTGTATCCGGCACATGGCGGGATTTGACCGAGAGCGTTAACTATATGGCGAGCAATCTGACGAACCAGGTGCGTAACATCGCCGAGGTCACGACTGCCGTTGCGAAAGGCGACCTGTCAAAGACGATTACGGTAGACGCCAGAGGCGAGATCTTGCAGCTTAAAAGCACGATTAATATCATGGTCGATCAGCTCAGCAACTTTGCTTCCGAGGTTACCCGGGTAGCGCGCGAGGTTGGCACGGAAGGTATGCTTGGCGGTCAAGCTCAGGTTAAGGCGTTGCCGGAACATGGCGCGACTTGACCGAGAGCGTTAACTACATGGCTTCCAATCTGACGAACCAGGTGCGTAACATCGCCGTTGTAACGACAGCCGTCGCCAACGGAGACCTGTCGAAGCAAATCACAGCAGACGTACAGGGTGAAATGCTCGAACTGAAAAATACGATCAATACGATGGTGGACCAGCTTTCCACGTTCGCATCCGAAGTTACACGGGTGGCACGCGAGGTGGGTACCGAAGGCAAGCTGGGAGCCAGGCGCAGGTTAAAGGCGTAGGCGGAACATGGAAGGACTTGACCGAAAGCGTGAATAACATGGCGCGTAATCTTACGGACCAGGTGCGTAACATCGCCGGCGTTACGACAGCTGTTGCGAAGGGTGACCTGACCAAGAAGATTACCGTTGACGTTAAAGGTGAAATGCTCGAGCTGAAAGTCACGATGAATACGATGCTGGATCAGCTGAGCAACTTTGCTTCAGAGGTTACACGCGTTGCGCGCGAGGTCGGTACCGAAGGAAAGCTGGGAGCCCAGGCGGAGGTTAAAGACGTATCCGGTACTTGGAAAGACTTGACCGATACGGTTAACTATATGGCCAGCAACCTTACAGTACAGATGCGTAACATCGCCGGCGTTACAACGGCGGTTGCAAACGGTGACCTGTCTAAGAAAATTACCGTTGACGTTAAAGGCGAATTGCTTGAACTGAAAAATACGATCAACACGATGGTGGATCAGCTTAACTCGTTCGCTTCCGAGGTTACGCGGGTGGCGCGTGAGGTCGGTACGGACGGCAAGCTGGGCGGACAAGCCAGGTGCGCGGAGTCGGCGGGATCTGGAAGGACCTTACCGACAACGTTAATATCATGGCGACGAACTTGACCGATCAAGTGCGCGGAATCGCCAAGGTCGTTACCGCGGTCGCGAACGGTAATTTGAAACAGAAGCTTACGGTTGACGCCAAAGGCGAAATTGCCGAGCTGACCGATACGATCAATAACATGATCGATACGCTGGCAACTTTCGCGGATCAGGTCACAACAGTGGCACGTGAGGTTGGCGCCGAGGGTAAACTGGGCGGACAAGCGAGCGTTCCGGGAGCGGCCGGCACATGGCGTGACTTGACCGACAACGTTAACTACATGGCGAGTACGCTGACCACACAGGTGCGAGCCATCACGAACGTTGCGACCGCCGTTACGAAGGGCGATCTGTCCCGGTCGATCGACGTGTCGGCGTCAGGCGAAGTTGCGACTCTGAAAGATAACATCAACGAAATGATTCGCAACCTGAAGGAAACGACGCGAATCAATACCGATCAGGACTGGCTCAAAACCAACCTGGCCAAGTTCTCGCGGCTTCTGCAAGGACAGCGCGACCTGTATGCGGTGTGCCGCATGATTTTATCGGAATTGGCACCTTTGGTTTCCATGCAGCATGGTGTTATCTATATCAACGATCCGGTGGACGGCCAGCCTGTTCTTGAACTCTTCGCCAGCTACGCCTATCAGCATCGCAAGCATTTGTCCAACGAATATCGGGCAGGCCAAGGTCTGGTGGGGCAATGTCTGGTCGAGAAGCAGCGTATACTGCTGACCAACGTGCCGAGCGATTATGTAGTCATTTCGTCCGGTCTCGGTGAAGCGACGCCGCTGAATATCGTGCTGCTTCCGATTATTTTCGAGGAACAGGTGCTGGCTGTATTGGAGCTGGCTTCGTTCCGTCAATTCAGCGAAATCGATATCGCCTTCCTGGATCAGCTGACGGAATCCATCGGGATCGTCATTAATACGATGCAAGCGAATCAGCGTACGGAGGAACTGCTCATCCAGTCGCAATCGCTGACGGAAGAGCTGCAGAAACAGCAAATGGAGCTGCAGAACACGAATGAGGAGCTTGAGGAAAAAGCGAAGCTGCTCGTTGTTCAGAAAGCGGAAGTCGAAAGCAAGAACAATGAAGTTGAAGTCGCCAAACGTTTCCTGGAGGAAAAAGCCGATCAGCTCGCATTGACCTCCAGATACAAATCCGAGTTTTTGGCTAACATGTCCCATGAACTGCGTACGCCGTTGAATTCCCTGTTGCTGCTGGCGGAACAGCTTGCCGAGAATCCGGATCATAACCTGACCGACTATCAGGTGAAATTCGCCAAGACGATTCAAGATTCAGGCTATGAGCTGCTCAATCTAATCAATGACATTCTTGATCTGTCCAAGATTGAATCGGGAACGATCACGCCCGATTACAGTGATGTTTCCATACAAGAACTGGCTGACGGGATGGACCGGACTTTCCGCCACATGGTCGATGAGAAAACACTCGATTACAGAATCAAAATTGAGCAGGATGTTCCCTCAACGATTATGACGGATTCGAAAAGATTGCAGCAAGTATTGAAAAACCTGCTGTCCAACGCATTCAAATTCACGCAAGAAGGACAGATCATGCTGCTGATCCGCAAGGCGAGCGAAGGCTGGAACCCAAGCAATGATACGCTGAATCGCGCTCAATCGGTGCTTTGCTTCTCCGTCAGCGATACGGGTATCGGCATCGCGCCGGAAAAGCAGAAGATTATCTTCGAGGCGTTCCAACAGGCTGACGGCAGCACGAATCGGGAATACGGCGGAACAGGATTAGGGCTCGCTATTTCGAGAGAAATCGCCGAAATGTTAGGCGGTGAAATCTCGATTTACAGTGAAGTGAACAGCGGAAGTGTATTCAATCTGTACTTGCCTTTGGACACGGAAGCTCCACAGCCGGCTCCGAAGCAGAAACACATGCCTGAAGTGATTGATGTAACGCCGCCTAAGCGGACCCGCAGCTATGCGAATGCCGAGGACGTCATTACCGACGACCGCGACAACATTGAGCCCGGCGATCGTGTATTCCTGATTATTGAAGACGATCAGAAGTTTAATGAAATCATTCTTGAGGTTCTGCGCAAAAAAGGCATCAAGACGGTTATCAGCACTAAAGGTTTGGATGCTTTGGAATTGGTGCAAAAATACAATCCTGTTGCGATTACCCTCGATCTGCATCTAGGTGAGACGGATGGCGGGCTTGTGCTGGAGCATCTGAAAAATGATATCAATGTCCGCCATATTCCCGTCTGTGTCATCACGGTGGAGGAGGACGAAATTCAGCTCTTTCAGAAAGGCGTCTACGACTTTTTCTGTAAGCCGGTGAACAACGAAGAGCTGGAAAATGCTTTGGACAAGTTAAACGCCTTCGCCGACAAAAGCGTGAAAAGCCTGCTTGTGGTGGCCAAGGATGATCAGCTGCGACAAAAGTTCGTGGAATTGCTCGACAATACCGACATTAAAATCACTGCCGTAGAAACGGGGCGCAAAGCTTAAATCAATTGAATTCGAAAGAGTTTGACTGTATATTGCTGGATAATGATCTTCCGGAAATGAATGTAGTACGGTTTGTACGCGACATGCACAAAAATCCGAATAACAAATATGTGCCGATTGTGATCAACCGCAGCAAGAAGCTTTCTCCGGAAATACAGAGCGAAATGGACGAATTGTCGAAAACGGCCGTTATCAAAGAAGTAAAGACACATGTTCAGATCATGGACGAAACCACCTTGTTCCTGCACCGGAAAGCGGAAAATCTGCCGTCCGGTTCAAGAGAGGCGCTTGAGAAAGTTCACAAGTCGGATGAGATGATCGAGTACAAAAACGTGCTCGTCGTCGATGACGACATCCGCAATATCTTTGCTCTTACTACGATTTTGGAACGGCATCATATGAAAGTCATCCCGGCGGAGAACGGCCAGGACGCGATCTCGATTCTGGAGCAAAATCCGAACATCGAGATCGTGCTGATGGACATTATGATGCCTGTAATGGACGGCTATGAGACAACCCGTGCGATTCGTCAAATACCGGAATTCAAGGAACTGCCTATTATCGCTCTGACTGCCAAAGCGATGAAAGGGGATCGGGAGCTCTGCCTGGAAGCAGGCGCTTCGGATTACATTACGAAGCCGGTTAACAGCGCTCATCTCCTTGCCATGATGCGTACATGGCTGGATAAGTAAACATCCGGGTAAAGAAAGAACACGCAGGCTGTCATGCTGCGTGTTCTTTTCATTGTTCAGGATTAATTTGACATCAAATCAGTGCCTGCGTATAATTGTTCGCATGCGAAATATTTGGCTGCGAACATTCTGGGACGGAGAGTGAAGGGATTGAACGAACAGCAGCGCCTGCGAGAGCTGTTCACTTCTTTTCGGGAAGTGAATCAGGCGTATTACCAGGCCATTCAGCAGATCACCGGAAGTAATGGCATTACGCCGATCCAGTTTTTTACGCTTCGCATGTTATCGGAGCATCCGAACATTGGGCTTAACGAGCTTGCCGAGCGGATTCGGTCAACGAGCAGTACGGCAAGCGGGATTATCGACCGGATGGTGAAGGCAGGCTGGGTATCACGCAACATTCCCGACACAGACCGCCGTTCCGTCGAGCTGAAACTTACCGGCAAGGGGGAGGAGATGTGTCGGCGCATCGAAGAAATTCGTACGAACCGGCTGTCGGGTCTATCTGAAATACCCGAAGAGGATCACAATCATCTGCTCAGGATTTTAGGCAACATCTCACAAATTTTACACAAAAGCAAAGAGGGAGACCCGCATGATTGAAAATTTGAAAAGAGGCCCGATCGTAGCATCGATCTTGATCGCCTCGTTTGTCGCGTTCCTGAGCCAGACACTGCTCAACGTGGCACTTCCGAAGATGATGGACGATTTGGACATCGGCGCAAATACCATTCAGTGGCTTGCAACCGGTTATATGCTTGTGAATGGTGTCTTGGTTCCGATCAGCGCGTTCTTGATCGACCGTTTTACAACACGCAAGTTGTTTATAGCAGCCACGACTTTATTTACAATCGGCACGGTCGTCTGTGCAGTTGCGCTTAACTTTCCTGCATTACTTACCGGTCGTTTAATTCAGGCAGCAGGCGCAGGTATTCTCATGCCGCTGATGTCAATCGTGTTCCTCACGATCTTCCCGATTGAACAGAGGGGGAAAGCGATGGGAATGATGGGGCTTGCCATGATATTGGCACCGGCTATCGGCCCGACGCTGTCCGGCTGGGTTGTGGAGCACTACTCTTGGAGAGTTCTGTTCTACATCGTTCTGCCTTTCTCGCTCTTCGGACTTATCTATGGCGCAATTAACATGAAGAATGTTACGAAGACATCGCTGCCGAAGCTTGATGTGCTGGGCGTTATTCTATCCACACTTGGTTTTGGCGGATTACTGTACGGTTTCAGTGATGCAGGTGCTGACGGCTGGGGAAGCATCAGGGTGCAGATCAGCCTATTGGTCGGAGTGCTGGCTTTACTGTTCTTCCTATGGCGCCAACTCACAGTGCAAAGGCCGATTCTGGAATTCCGCGTGTTCCGGTTCGATATGTACTCTTTAACGACAGTAATTAACGTCATTATTACAATGGCGATGTTCTCCGGAATGATCCTGCTGCCGATATACCTGCAGACGATTCGCGGGTTTACGGCATTCGAGTCCGGATTGCTGCTGCTTCCCGGAGCGATCTTAATGGGAATTATGTCTCCGATCACCGGGATCGTTTTTGACAAAATCGGAGCCCGTTGGCTTTCTGTAGTGGGTCTGGCCATAACGGTAATTACAACGTATGAATTCAGCCTCTTAACGGCGGAGACCACCTATAACCACCTGATTATCATGTATACGCTTCGCATGTTCGGCATGTCCTTGATGATGATGCCGATCCAGACGGCCGGTATGAACCAGCTGCCTCAGCGTCTGAACGCCCATGGCTCGGCAATGTCGCAAACGCTTCGTAACGTCGCCGGTGCGCTTGGCACTGCTTTCCTCGTGACGATGATGACCACTACAGCCAAATCTCACGGCAAAGACTTGGTTATCTCGCGGGGAATAGACCCGACAGATCCGGCAAATCAAGCGGTGATGAAGCAAATTACCGGCCAAGCGACATTGTACGGCATCAATTACTCTTTTATCATTGCCACTTGGATGGCTGCAGCTGCATTGGTTCTCGCATTTTTCATCCGTAAAGTCCAGTTCCACAAGGAAGTCGAAGTTGCAAGATCAACTGAAGTTCAGCATAAGGCAAGCAGTTCCGTATCATCTTCGCAATAAGCAAATAAGAATCACCGTCAACAGCCATCTTATTTACGGCTGAAGGACGGTGATCTTTTGTTGCACCTGAAAAAATTCCTATTTCTTGAGTGTTCCATTATAATGAAATAGGTAAATCCTACTGTTCATTGGATCAATCAGCAGGAGGGGTCAGAATAGCCAGCGAACTTAAACTTAGTATTTTGGATCTCGTTCCGGTAATAGATAACACAGATGACAAGACAGCTCTTGAACAAGCGGTTAAGCTTGCTCAAGCCGGCGATGCATGGGGATATAACCGTTATTGGGTGGCCGAACACCATGACATGAAGCAGCTTGCGTGCACATCGCCGGAAGTGCTGCTTGCACATATAGGCGCGCGGACCAGCCGCATCCGTATCGGTTCAGGCGCATTGCTGCTGCCGCATTACAGACCGCTCAAAGTAGCTGAGTCGTTTCATCTGCTGGCAAGCTTGTACCCGGATCGCGTGGACCTTGGAATCGGCAGGGCGCCCGGTGGATCGGCACACGCCACACAAGCATTAAGCGGCAATTTTATTGAGAATATAAGCAAGCTGCCTGAGTCACTTCGCTCCCTAACGGAACTCCTTCAGGGCACATACAGGTTTGAAGGTGAACCGGTAACCGCGCGGCCCAGTCCTCCTGTACCGCCTGAGTTATGGATGCTGGGCACGAACCGGAAGAGTGCGGGATACGCAGCCGAGTTCGGAACAGGTTACGTGTTCGGCCAGTTCATGAGCGATGTCGGTGCCGAGGAGATTTTACCCGTATACCGTGACGCCTTCACTCCCTCCGAACTTTGTCCAGAGCCGAGGGTTATCGTTGCAGTGGCCGCTGTGTGTGCCGATACGGCGGAACAAGCCAAAGAGTTGGCGTTAACGGGGGCAGCTTTATTTCGCAAGGACGGTGAAGCCGGCGGACCGTCGTCGCTAGACGAGCGCAAATTATTTATCGGCACCCCCGCTGACGTGATGGAACGGCTCCAGCAGCTGTCTATTCAGCTGGGTGTAGACGAATTCATCATTGTCACAACCATTCAGGATTATGAGAAGAGGATCCGTTCTTATCAACTTCTCTCAGAAATATGGAGGAACTAAAATGCAGCTTATCATTCAAGAAGAAGTTCAACGCAAGATCGATGAACTGAAAGATCAAGCCCTTTATATTCATATGGAAATGACCACCGGAGCCTATGCTGCTCATTTTGACACTTCCAAACATCCGGCTGCGAACTTCATAACCAACGCCCAGATCCGGTACTCTCATGGATCCATCGCAGGTGTCGGTCCGTATCGGGTCGGTTTGAAAATGGAGAACGGTTGGGTGTACACGGAAGGACTTACCCATTGGGAAGAGACGGAGACGGAGAGACTGCTGCTCGCCGGTCATGATCTTCAGGGCAAGCTGGTCGTATGCTTGCAATTGAGCCGTAAGCCATTCTAATTGACAGAGGAGATGAACACTGCATGAATCAACGGATTCTTGTCATACTGCCGCATCCGGATGATGAAGCCTTCGGCGCATCCGGCACGCTGGCCAAGTATATACATAATGGCGCACAAGTGACGTACGCATGTTTAACTTTAGGTGAGATGGGCCGAAACATGGGATTTCCGCCTTTCGCCAACAGGGTAACCCTCCCTGAGTTTCGTAAGAAGGAACTCGAAGAGGCTTGCGAAGCGATCGGAATACAAGATGTAAGAATGCTGGGCTTTCATGACAAAACCATCGAATTCGAAGACCCGCAGCTTCTGGACGGACGAATCGATGACCTGCTTGAAGAGCTTAACCCGTCGCTGGTCATCACCTTTTACCCGGGCCATGCGGTACATCCCGATCATGACGCGACAGGAGCTGCAGTGATCCGAACGATCGGCAGACTGCCCAAAGACCGGCGGCCCGTCGTCCATTGCATTGCTTTTGCCAACAATCACGAGCAGGTAATCGGTAAAGCCGATATCATTAATGACGTTAAAGATTTCATGACGCAGAAAATGGCCGCCATCGGTGCGCATCGCTCCCAATTCCAAGCGGCCGAGCTGGTCGGCAGCAAGAAGCTGAAGGACAAAGAAATCGCGGAGCGTTTCGGAACCGAAAGGTTCTGGACCTATAAATTTGATTCTTAATAAGGGGATCAAGAGGAGATGAGTTGTCGTGAAATTCAGTGAATATCGTTATGAACGTCCGGATGTGAAACACATTGAGCAGCGTTATAAGGAGCTGCTCAATGCCTTCAATGCGGCACAAAGCGCTGACGAGCAAAACCGTATCATTGAAGCGATCAACAAACTGCGCAGCGAAGTAGAAACACAGGTCGAAATTGTAGGGATTCGTCATTCCATTGATACGAATGATCAATTCTACAAAGCCGAGCAGGATTACATGGACGAGATCCTCCCGATCATTCAAGAATATAAAACAGATTACTACCGGGCACTCGTAAATTCGGCTTTTAGAGAGCAGTTAGAGAAACAGTGGGGGAGTCAGCTGTTCCGGTTAGCGGAACTGTCCCTAAAAACTTTCAGCCCGGAGATTATCGAAGATTTGCAGCAAGAGAATAAGCTTTCCACTGAATACAGCCAGCTGATCGCATCTGCTAAAATTCCATTCGAAGGCGAAGAGCGTACGCTGGCACAATTAACACCATTCGAATTGTCCACCGACCGGGGAGTAAGACGAGCCGCTGGGGAAGCCAGATATCAATTTATGGCCGAGCATGAAGAGCAGCTTGACCGCATCTATGATGAGTTGGTGAAGGTTCGTACCAAGATGGCTAAAAAGCTGGGCTACAGCAATTTTATCGAGCTTGGCTATGCGCGGATGAGCAGAACGGATTACAACGCAGAGATGGTTCAAAACTTCCGGACTCAGGTGTTGGAGCACATCGTTCCGGCAGCTACAAAGCTGAAGTAACGCCAACGCAGGCGTATCGACGTCGATAAACTGAACTTCTACGATGAAGGCTTCAGCTTCAGCACAGGGAATGCCGCTCCAAAAGGCGGCCCGGATTGGATTGTACAGAACGGCGCCAAGATGTATGAAGAGCTTTCGCCGGAAACTCATGAATTCTTTACCTTTATGCAGGATAACGGCTTAATGGATCTGGTGAGTAAAAAAGGTAAGCAGAGCGGCGGTTACTGCACTTATTTGAGCGAGTATAAGGCTCCGTACATTTTCTCTAACTTTAACGGCACATCCGGCGACATTGATGTTCTGACTCACGAAGTGGGTCATGCATTCCAGGTCTACCAGAGCCGTAACTATACCGTACCGGAATATAGTTTTCCTACGATGGAAGCCTGCGAAATACATTCCATGAGCATGGAGTTTTTCACGTGGCCGTGGATGGAGCTTTTCTTCAAGGAAGACACGGAGAAATATCGTTTTCATCATTTGGAAAGCTCTCTGCTTTTCATCCCTTATGGTGTAGCGGTGGATGAATTCCAGCATTTCGTGTACGGTAATCCCGAAGCGACACCGGAGCAGCGTAAGACAGCATGGCGCAATATCGAGAAGAAATATTTGCCTCACCGCAATTATGATGAAAATGAATACCTGGAGCGCGGCGGCTTCTGGCAAAAGCAGCAGCATATTTTCCGTTCGCCTTTCTATTATATCGATTACACGCTTGCTCAAATTTGCGCTATGCAATTCTGGGTTCGGATGAACGAGGATTACAAGGCGGCATGGGCCGACTATCTGAAACTATGCCAGGTGGGCGGAAGCCGATCATTCGTTGAATTGGTGAAATACGCAGGCCTGATTTCGCCATTCGAAGACGGCTGTGTCGTATCCGTCATCGGGGACATTGAGAATTGGTTGAATAAAGTGGAAGACACTAAGCTTTAACTTTATATTAGGCGCCTTCGGGCGTCTTTTTTATTTATCTTTTCTTGTTGTAACATTTTCGGGTTTGATGCGTTTATAGCTTCGGAGGTGTTCAACAATGAACAACAAAATGAAGAAACTGACCATTCTACTATTAGCAGCCGTACTGGCATCCGGACTTGCGGCCTGCGGCAAGAAGGAAGAGCCGGCGCTATCACCGGCACAAACTGAAAACGCAGCTTCTCCATCAGCAGCAAGCAGCCCGTCTGCTTCTCCGGATGCGGTGAGTGAGACGAAGCAGGGTACCGGAGAGTTTGTAGGCTTGGCTGATTCACATACGGTGGAAATCACAATGGCCGGTGAAAGTGCCAGCTTCCAATTCGACGAAAACACGACATCTATGACCGGCTTTAAAACCGGAGATCAGGTGGCTTTCGAATATGTGGAAAAAGCGCTTGAAGGTAAGGATGCCGGTAAGCAGCTGATTCTAACCAAGATCAACAAGGAACTCATTGCAAATGGTAAAGGCGGCGGCACCAACCAAGCCGGCGGCTCCGTACAACCCGAAGCTGATCTGCCTGCGACCAAAGAGTTCACGCTGACGCTTGAGGGAGACAAGGAAAAGCGGACAGGTAAATTGGCGGAAGCTGGTGGGTATGCGCTCTATGTGTTCGACGGTTTTACATTCGATGCCGCAGTGGGCAAGCTGAGCATGGATATCGATAAAGATTATTACGTGGAAATTGAAAAGCTGCCATCCGGCTTTAAATGGGATGAAATCAAAACGGATGCAGAGAAAGAGCTGGCCGCGCTGGGCGAAGTGCGAGAGCTAAAAGCTGACGAAATCAGCCCTATGCTGGGCGGCGCTTCATTGATGATGATCGGAAGCAGCGACAAGCTCACGAACGAAGTGATCGTCAAAGAGGTGGACGGCATCGGCTACCTGATCAAGGTCAACATGCCTCACACCGAGGCGAGTGAAGGCTTCGGACCGTTCGCGTTTACATCTCTCAGCTCCATTTCGAATCAATAATAATGAAGAGAGCCCCGCAAGCGATGCGGGGCTCTTCGTATATCTATAACAATGACTTCAACTGGGTAATACTAATTTATTGCTCTGCTGAATATGGATTCCGACGTTTGTCAGCGCGTCTGCAAAGGGGAGCAGCTAATGGTTAACAGACAAGATGCGAAATATGTCCAACAGCATTTGGCTAATGAAAGAACCTATCTGGCTTGGATCCGCACAAGCATCACAATAGTCGGACTCGGCTTTCTCGCGGCAGGTGTTATTTTCCGATCCTCTCCATACGGTATGGCGGGCCACCGGGTCGCGGCTGTGGTCGGCATAGGCGCAGTAGTGGCAGGCGGCGCAATCATGGGGCTTGCCACTAAAGATTATTTTGTTAAGAGAAGAGGAATCAATGAGGAAGCGTTCCAAACGACTGCATTGCTTATATGGCTAATGCTGGTCACCTTAGGTGTTGTTGACATTTGTCTAGTGATTCTGGTCGTCATTTTAATGTTCTATTGACTTATAAGTATAATGTAAAAGCCAACGACAAGACGGCGAACCTGCCTTACACGAGCAAACTCGATCTCTTGCGGAGCTGTAAGGCGACCAAACCGTCTTACACGCGCCAACTCGCCCATTCGTGGAGCTGTAAGGCGGCTAACTCGCCTTACACGAGTAAACTCGCTCGCGTGTGGAGATGTAAGGCGGCGAACCCGCCTTACACGCGCAAACTCACTCTCGTACGGAGATGTAAGGCGGCGAACCCACCTTACACGTGCAAATTCGCTCTTGTGTGGAGCTGTAAGACGACCAAATCGTCTTACACAAGGTCGTTGGCTTTTAATGTTCTAAAGCAGCAAAGAACCGACAATTCCACTTAATATACCGACTCCGATAACGGACAGAGCTACGAATAACAGGACTTTCTTGGGGAAAGATTTCGCCACCATAAAGAGTGAAGGAAGGCTGACGGCAGGCAGCGTGAGCAGCAAGGCCGCCGCCGGTCCCGCGCCAACGCCTAACGCCAAGAATGATTGGATGATCGGAATTTCTGCGGCTGTCGGAATGACGAACAGCATGCCTGCCGCAGCAAACAGGATAATCGCGATAAAACCGGTGCTCATGGAAGTCGGAAAAATTAAGCCTTGCAAACCGCCCAGCAATAATACGGTAATGATATAGGCTGGAATCACCTGCAGAGCTAGCGAGCCCAGCGCTCTAAGCCAGCGCAACAAGAAAGGTTTCTGTTGTTGTTCCGGCATCATTTCGGGTTCAAGGACCTTTGTTTCTGTCACGGCATCGGCATTGCGGTCCGCAAAACGATTTGCCCAATAACTGACTCCAAAGGTTAAAAGGACCCCGAACAAAACTCTAATCAGAGTAAATTTCCACGACAGTACAAAAGTCATAAAGATAAGCGTCGCCGGATTCAGGACCGGATTTCCGATCCAGAACGCCAAGCTGGCGCCGACAGAGACATTCTTTTTTCTAAGACTTGCGGCGATAGGAGCTGCGCAGCAGGAGCACATCATACCGGGGATCGAGGCGGCGCCTCCCAATAAGGTGCTTCGCATACTTGCCTTGCCGAGTACTTTATGAAGCCATCCGGCTGGCAGCAGCACCTGTACCAAAGAGCCAAGCAGTATGCCAAGTACGGCTGCTTTCCATATCGCTTTGAAATATTTTTCGGCATAGCTCCAAGCGGAGCTCCATGACCAAGTACCGTCATTGGCACCCGAGAGGATGGAGGAACCGATGGAATGAGCCGTCGCAGCAGTCAGCGCTTTATGATAATACGGCCACCATTTTACATAAGTTAAACCGGCTATAACGATTAACACAAATACCATGATCATGACCGCCGCTTTTACCGTACTGCGTTGATCATTTAACTTCAAACTGTGTGCGGGTTGCATCAATATTTCCCTCCATATCTGTCTTGAAAAATAGCATAACTTCTATTATATAGGAAGGAGTCTGGATCTGTTAAGCGTAAATACAGTAAAAACAGGAAGAAGGTGGTCGATATGCGAGTGTTCGCGCACGCCACCCCTAAAGGAGGACTTATGGCCACGATAGACGACTTTACAAAGCTGGACATCCGTATCGGAACCGTCATCAAAACAGAACCGTTCCCTGAAGCAAGGAAACCGGCAATCAAACTGGAAATTGATTTTGGAGAATTGGGTATCAAGAAAACGTCAGCTCAGCTGACGCACAGGTATAACCCGGAGAGCTTATTGGGCAGTCAAGTGGCGGCCGTCGTTAACTTCCCGCCAAGGCGCATAGCCGGTTTTCAATCCGAAGTGCTTGTGCTGGGCGGTGTGCCGGAGGAAGGAGATGTCGTGCTGCTGCGCCCGGAGTTTCCGGTACAAAATGGTACGAGAATCAGCTGATTTTGTCGTGTATGTTTAGGTTTCTACGCTTTTCATCTCCCGATACGTTGTGAACACCAACAGGATTAATACAAGCATGTATACGGCAGCGCACACTCTCGCGATCCATTGAACATCTTTTGCCACCATCCAACCGACGATCACTGATGCGATGCCAAGCACGATGAGGATATAGGTGAACAGCTTCCATCTTCGGAACGACCGAATAGAAGAAGCGGAGAAACTTGCAGCTGACGGTTGATTTGACTCAGATGACTTCTGATCCTGTGTTGGAGAACCTTCTCTGGCTT
Source organism: Cohnella kolymensis (assembly GCF_000829465.1). Taxonomy (GTDB): domain Bacteria; phylum Bacillota; class Bacilli; order Paenibacillales; family Paenibacillaceae; genus Cohnella; species Cohnella kolymensis. The sequence goes on from NZ_JXAL01000034.1 coordinate 73,110, forward strand.
TTTTTCTGAAGCTTAGCAGAAAAACAATGACCAGCGCCAATGGCTGAACGGCAAACACGTAAACCGGATATGCGTAATTCGCGAATGTGCTGACCTCAGGGGTGCCTTCAAAGGCAAATACAAGCGTCATCAGAAGGAACCATCCGGCCGTTTTATTGTAAGCCTGAGGGCGATTCGACCTGTCGAAACTGCCGAGACCGGTCAGAATGGCCAAAAATGCAATGACGATACATACAATAAAAGACGGAAAATAGATGCTGAATATAAAAATCTCCATGCGATCCAGAAAGTCGGTAATATGTATTTGCTGGATTAAGGCGTATGTCGGATAGATCTCCCGAGACGTGATGCTTGGCCCCAGCACACAGATCTCCGTCACAAGAATCCAAGTAATTAGCAGAGCGGCAATTGAGAGGCCGTGCCGAAAGGATGTGTAGAGCATCTTAGAATTTGCGATGACCGGCAGAAAAGCGGCAAAAACGGTGATATCGCCATACGATGATGCGGTCAACGCATTAGCGATGCCCAGATCAGGCAACGGTTCGACAAAAATGGGCAGCATTTGGAAAATGCTAATGTCATTGCTCAGCAGAAGGGGAATCGTAATGATCAGAAAGGCAATCAGAGCAAAAAACATATCATTCACCCGCGTGGCTACTTCAACACTCGTTTTCCCATAATAAATCAGCACCAGGATGAGCAAAAACAGAGAGACTTCATAGGGGGTTCTGAGCAGCAGATTTGTTTTGATAAAACCGATAAATAAATTGGTATTCTTAGCGAGAATGAACCAGATGTGCACCAGGAATACGATGTTGATGAGAGCTCCTCCGTACTTACCAGCGATCTGGAAACAAATTTCGAAAAAGTTTTTGCCCGGAAAAACTTTAGCCAGCCTGTAATAGACGTAACACACAGCAAAACCATATATGACAGGGAGCATCTGTGTTACCCAAGCGTCCATATAGGCCAATCTTGCTAAATGCTGCGGCATGTTAATTACAGCAGGCGCGACAATAAAAACCGCAACCAGCCAGGCCAATTGGCGCCCGCTGAGAAAATACTTAGCCATTAAACATACCTCCGATCATCGATTTTATCCACGGAGCCACATTCCGTGCCAACAGCTGGGTTGGCATCGTAATGCGTATATTGGCTACGTGAGAGACAAACAGTGCTAACGTGATCGCGTTCAGGCACAGATACAGCGGCTTGTTAACATCCTTTTTCTTGTTGTTTTTGTTCCATATTGAATAATCGAGCAGAAGCGAACCGATCCATCCAATTGCAAAGAATACGTCGAAAATGGTCATTGCCGGGTCACCTCAGCGATATTTTTAGAGATATAGCCGATTTGTACGATGTCGACTTGGACATCCAAATCGAAATTAGCTTCGCTAAGCTTGTCACGCCAGTTATTCTCATACCTGTCCTTCCAGATTCGAGGGTAATCCCTCCAAATTTGCATACCGAGCTGGAAGGGGTCTGTTTTTCTCTGTTGTGCTTGTCTGATCGTATCCATCAGGTTTTCACGGATCCTTTCAGCTGCGGCTCGCCGAACCCCTCTAAATGCGCGCGTGCTCGTTAGGTCGGCTCCGGACAAGTTCTCCATTACAGCCACTCTGCCCATGACCCTGACATTGAATGAAATACTTCCATCATTACTGAACTGCGGTTCGATTATCGTTCTGCCTTCCGTCACCTCTAAGCTGATGCTGCCTTTTCCGTATCGGATGTCATAATCATAGGGCTGCGGCTCTCTGCGAAGCCAATTCACCGCATTGCTCTTCGGACCTTCGAAGGCGTCCACCATTTTCTCCTGCCGGAAATGAGCGTAACCCAATACCTCCGGCTGAGCAGCTTTGTCTTTAGAGCCTTCCGTTTCTTTTACTCCCATGTAGAGAAGAAGAGGATCCGTATTGGGGTTGCTCAAGGCTTGCGCAACATTTTTGATATTGATGACAATGCGGCCCTGTGACTTTGCCAGCTCACGGATTGCTTCTCCTGAGAATCTTTCCAGCTTAGGATCGGTGTTCACGAGGTCTGCAGCCTTGCCTTTGGAAATGATCATGTATGCGGTAATACGATTTTCAGGAAACCGGGCAATCGCCTCGAACGCTTCCCGGATCCCGTACTTGCGGGCTAGAGCCTCGCTGATTATGATCACCCGCCTGTGAGCGGAATAAAGACGTCGAGCCGAGCGCGCTTGAACCTTGGCAATCGCGTCCCTGATGGTATTCCCCGTTTCAGAATCTATGTAGTATGTTTTATCGCCGCCGGAACCGCCGCCGCCTCCGCCTGGGCCTCCCAGTTGTCCGGCCAGGGGAATTTGCATGCTTACACGAATCTTCCCGTCCGGTTCAAGATCAATAGCAGTGGTCAAAATGAAGGCAACGTCGTTGATTTCGCGTCGATCCCAACATCCAGTGAGCAGCAGCGCGGAAACCAGTAACAGCAAACCAATTCTAAAAGCCGAATTAGTTTTGATCTCCATTCGAATCTTCCTCCTTTGGCTGTTGTCCGGAGGGCTTGTCGCGACGGTCATGATCGACATTCGTACCTTTCATTCCGCCTTGCTCCCAGATTTTCCGCGAAAGAGACGGTTTCGTACGAATATCATCCAGTACATTCATGAAACCGGGACGCTTCTTCATTGCCCAGAGGGGAGCGCGCACAGCAATATCTTTAAGATCCCGGAACTTGATCGGCCCGATCGGAGACATGTACGGAACCCCGAAAGAACGAAGGTTGCTCAGATGACCAATCAGAACCATGAAGCCAATTAGAATGCCATAGATGCCGAACAACGAGCCCAAAATAATGAATGGAAATCGAAGCATTCGGACCGCTATCGCCCCGTTAAAGCTCGGGATCGTGAATGAAGCGATACCGGTGATCGAGACGACGATAACCATCGGCGCCGACACGATTCCCGCTTGAACGGCAGCTTGTCCGACGACAATCGCTCCGAGTATTCCGATGGCGGAACCGACGGCCTTGGGCAGCCGGATACCGGCTTCCCGGAGCGCTTCGAATGTAATTTCCATAATGAGCGCTTCAACCACTGCCGGGAAGGGAATATGCTCGCGGGCGGATGCGATGCTGAACAGAAGGGTCGTCGGTATCAATTCCGCATGATACGTTGTTATGGCTACATACAGCGCCGGAGTAAAGAGAGAGATAAACAAAAAAAGATAACGCAGCCAGCGAAGTAATGTGCCCATCTGAAACCGCTCGTAGTAATCCTCAGAGGCTTGAAGAAGCTGATAAAAGGCTGTTGGAGCCAGAAGCACCATAGGAGTACCGTCGATGATCACTGCTATGCGTCCCTGCATCAGGGCGAGTGCGGTGGTGTCGGGCCTCTCGGTCACCTGCATTTGCGGAAAAGGAGACCATGCGCTGTCCTGTATGTATTCTTCAAGAAATCCCGATTCAAGCAGCACATCCAGGTCGACTTTTTTCAGCCGGGCGATGACTTCTTCCACGAGACCCGGATTTGTGAGCCCTTCCATATAGACAACCACTAAGCTCGTATTGCTTTGTCGGCCCAGGACGAAAGGCTTCATCTTCAGCAGCGGGGTTCTGACTCTGCGGCGGACCAATGAAGTATTGACACGCAGGTTCTCCGTGAAACCTTCCCGCGGCCCCCTGACGACACCTTCCGTCTCCGGTTCTGCAACCGAACGAGTCGCCGGACCCCGAATACCAAGAAGCAAAGCCTTTGTATTTCCGGTCACCAGAATACCCGTATCCCCGGACAGAACACTTTCCAGGAAATCTCCGTAGTTATCGGTTGTTTTGACCTGGGATACCGGCAGAGACCGGTTCATCAGCGACTCGACATCTTTTTCCTGGCCTTCGAAGATCATGAGGTTTTCCAGAGCATTGTCGACCAGCTCCGTTTTCACCAAACCATCAACGAAAACAGCGATCGCCTGAATATCCTTCTCTATTACAAACGGACGAACGATGATGTCCGAACAGTCCTTGAATATGCGTTTCAAAAAGGCTCGATGTTCTTCAAGATTTGCGGACAGGGGCAGGGATTTAAGCTCGGTAATGAATTCGAATTGTACCTGCTCGTAGTCCGGTTTTTTATCGGATGTACTGTTGTCGGGACACATAGGCTTTTCACCTGCCTGCGATGATTATCAGCTTCACCTGTGTATGTTCACCAAAAATGGTTTAATTTATTAATCTTGTTCGAGTCAGATATTTCCTGTTTAGAAACGTGAAGATATGGCTAAAAACCTTCAAGGCTTTTGCTTATTGGAGGCGGTGCATCTTGGAAAAAAACGAAAGCAGGGAGTCAACGAACAATTTCACCACAGTTGAAAAGATGGTTTACGATAAATTGCAAGCCGGGGAAACCGATATATCCGAATTGGCCAAGGCAACGAAACTGTCAAAGTTAGAAGTCAAGGTGGCCATCCAACTGTTGAAATATAGAGACGTAATCATCTGCAATGATGATGTCCCACGGTTAAAGGACAGTCAGGATTCGAACTGACTTAAGACTCCAGAGAACGAGCTGGGGTCTTTTTTATGAAGCCGTTAATGGGAATGAAGGCCGGGTCCTCCGTCACATACTAATATATGCCATTGCAAAAAATCGGGGCGGTGATGAAGATGACTAAAGCGGTGGATGGCTCGGAATGGGACATATATTTGCTGGCAGGCATCAGTTCGACAGCCGCGATTTTTCGCGAGTGCAAACGTGAGCTTCTGCGGCGGTTCCGGGAGGCCGGCCGGGAGCCAGTCGTTCGCGAACTGCTCCCGTATGGGGACAATTCACAAAGTATTGTCAGGCAACTTCTGGATGTCGGCAGCGATCTAGCCCGCCTGCGCCTGCCCGGCCGATGGAGATCGGGCGGCAAGGAGGCGGCGGATGAGATCCGGAAATTTTCGTTGGGACGCCGCGTATTGTTGATCGGACACAGCGGGGGAGGGGTAGCCGCATACGAAGCGGCGGTATTATTGCGGGCAGAAGGCGCGATCAGGGACTTCCGTATCGTTATGGTAGGGTCTCCCAAGGTTCCGATCCGGATGCTGCCTGCCGAGCGGGTGAGTTATTTCGTGGCCATAGACGAGAACGGCCAGCAAGTGGATCCGGTTACCCGGCTCGGGAGCTGGGGAGGGTGGGCAAGGAACGGGCGAGGTTTTTTTTTACTGGAATCGGTATAAATACGCCCCGGGTTACATCGGCACGATCACGGTTTTGGGAGGGCATCAGCATTATTTCAGGAACAATGACCCTTATATCCATCCCGTTCGAGGCTCTAATTTATTACTGACTGTGGACTCATTCTGGGAGATCGTCGCCAAAGAAGCAGAGAGTGTTACATAGCAAAATATTGAAGAAGCCGCGCGCGTGCGCGGTTTTTTTATGGCTTTTTTCATTCGTTTGACGGATTTTCTATGAATGCGACAAATTAAACTGCACCGTTTACAGACAGTGTGACAAGCTTTTCACAAGCTTATATGTACAATCTATGTATCTTACGTCAAACCCTGATAGAATCACTGTTAAAAAAACGAAAGGTGGTAACCATGCAAAATAAAATCAACCAGCATTTTTTTGCTTACATACTATGTTCCGCAATGATACTGGCATTGGGCATGTATTTTGGGACGGCCAACCACAATCACGTAAATGCGTCGCAGAATTCAGCTGAAGCTGCGGGCATTGATAAACAGCAGTTACCGGTTGCTGAGCAAGCGGATATTGAGGCTGAAGAATTCATCGCTCCGATCATACGCACTGCAGTTAACGAACCGGAAGACAAGGTCGCGGTTAAAGAAGCGGCAGTCGATAAATATGAGACGACCGCTTATTTCCTTAATGTTCGGGCAAACGCGTATGGAACATCCAAAATCATTAATGTCGTTGAAAAAGGCACGGTGCTTGAGGTCTTATCGGTAACGAAGAACGGCTGGCTGAGACTGGAGGGAGGCGGCTATGTGCATGGAGGATTTGCCAGATTGGTCGCTGACGATGAGGACAAGGACGAGAGCGAAGTCAAGGTTTTATCAGCACCGGCTGCCGGCGATGACATGATGGCCACACCGTCAACAGTTGAACTGGCTGAATTCGAAGAACCGGCTGCAGAGCCGCTGAAACCGACGTCGGCAGTTTTATCGGATTCCGGTCTGACGGCCGGGCATATTGCAGAAATTTTTGAGGGGACCGCTCTTGCGGATCACGAGCTGGAGCAAGCTATTCTGGAGATTGAGGACGAGTATGGCATTAACGCTTATTTCACGATCGCCGTTATGAAGCTCGAAAGCGGCAATGGCAGCAGCCGTCTGGCCAAGAAGAAAAATAATCTGTTCGGGTTGAACGCCATTGACGGCGATGCATTCAACAGAGCGTTCAGCTTCGAAACAAAGGGGGACAGTGTCCGTAAATTCGGACAGCTGATCGCGGAGAAGTATGTAGATAAAGGTTACGTAACCGTTGAGAAGGTGGCCAGAAAGTATTGTCCGGCTAACCCTAAATGGCCGGGTATGGTAAAAAGCATCATGAACGACGATTTCGGCAAGGTGTAATTTACCATACGAATAAACCGACGACCATCGCAGTAAGGAAAGAAACCAATATGCCCGAGGCCAGCAGCATCCATGTGTTTTTGGCGACGAAAGCCGCTTTCTCCTCGTTAAATAAGGTCCTTACGCTGCCTAGAATGATTCCCACGGTAGAGAAGTTGCAGAACGAAACGAGAAAAGCTGAAATGACTGCTTCCGTATGCCTGCTTAGATTTGGGAGGATCGGATGCAGATGACCCATGGCCACGAACTCGTTGGTCGCTAATTTTTCGCCCATAAAACGGGCAACGGTCATGACTTGAGAGGGTTCCACACCCATTAAGAATGCGAATGGGGAGAAGACGAAAGCAAAAGCGTTCTCAAGTGAAGCATCCGGATGGAACAGGTTCAGAATTCCGTTGATACAGGCAATGAGAGCAATAAAACCCATGAGAACCGCGGCAATAATAAGCGCCAATTTGCCGCCGGTTAACATACTTCCGGTAATCACGTTGAAGAAGTTGCCGCGCTCCGTTTTATTCGGCGAGTATACGACATCTTCTTCGGGGGTTATTTTGTATGGATTCATTATGGATGTCATCAACAGCGCGCCTACAGCGTTTAACGGAATGGCAATAAGCACATACGTCGGGTTAATAAGCTGCATATAACCGCCCAGAACACCGACACTGATACATGACATCCCTAGCAGACATGCGGTGAGAAGCCGTTTATCGCTCATTCTTTCGAGTTGTTCTCTCGTAATCGCCAGCACTTCGTTATTGCCTAGAAACATGACTTGCGTTGCAAAGAAGCTCTCGAACCGGGGAGTTCGGGTCACCTTCGACAGAACCCAGCCCAGGCTGTTAATGATGGCAGGAAGTATGCGGAAGTAGGTCAGAATATCGAAGAAAGCTACGATAAAAATGATCGGCATTAACACCGCAATGAAAAACGAAGGCATGCCTTCGGTCGGTGCCAGTTCCCCGAACACAAAACGGATTCCGGACATCGAACAGTCGATGAGCCATAGAAAAAAGTCCGCAACAGCGCTGATTATTCTTCCGCCGACCTTGGTGGTAAGCATAAGCCACGTGATGAGAAGCTGAAGCACCAGCATGATTAGGATCGCTTTCACATCGATTTTTTTCCGGTCATTAGAAAATAAAAACGCGAGTGCGAAAACCACTATAATCCCGATCACATTAAGTGCGACGTACATGAATGAGAGGCCTCCCCGATTTAAAGGAACACCTTCATTTGTGTCCAGAATCTGCTGAGTCTATGCGCGTCAGAAGCGCTCAAGCAATACGGAGACGCCGAATAGTAGAAGCAGGTGGGCCGGATAAAAGCTGCGGTACACCCATTTGTTAAAGAAAGTGCCGCGATAGGGAACGGGATTCACGATGATCACGGTTCCCAGAACGCTGAAAAGCTGCAGCCACTGACTGCCGCCGCTTGCAAGGAAAAAAGCCGCATTCAGTAACAAATGCCCGGCAACCATCTGCCAGTCGCGAAGATAGCGGTAAATGAAAGTCAGCAGAATTCCGTATATGCCGTAATCCATCGGTACCAAGATGGCTGCAGCGATGATGGAGCCCAGCGCCGCGGCCCGAAGTGTGCCGGATGCGATCCGGCTTGCCGCATATAGCGCCAACAAAGATAGCAAAAGTGTAAATATGACATTCAGTTCAAAACGTTGCAGAGCTAACGTATATGGAACCTGAGAAATGCACGCAAGCGCCAGCAGTCTCATCATATATTTCTTGTGGTTTCGCGTATGCAAGTAACCTTGCACCAGAAACCAGCTGTACAACGGAAACGCGATTCGTCCGATGATGCGCAAAATATCGGTGTGAGGGGAAAAGATGAATCCTATGTGGTCAATCAGCATGGTTACCATTGCGATTAGCTGCATCATCTATGGAGAACCCCCTCTTTTTCACATACTTGGTGCGGTCTTTGGAGAGAATCTAAATCAACCGGACGACGGCCAACAGGAGGAATCGCTGTTGAGCCGCCTGAATCTGCGGAAGGATTTAATCAATTATATCGAGTATACACCGAGAACGGCCAATTTGTGGTCAGCGAGATTACGCGTTGATTCTAACGGCCGATACAAAAGGAGTAGATGAGCATATGTATCAATGGGGCCCGGATTTTCGTTATCAAAATGCTGTTGAACCTACACACAACGGCAATTTTGCGTGGAACGGACAGCCGATTCCGGACTTTCGGAACAGCATGATGGCTATGCAGCAGCAATCGTTCATGCCCCAAGCCCGTAATTTTTACAATGGCCAAAATTTTCAGGGCGGCATGCCGGTTCCCGGTGCATCCGGCAACCCTTATGCGGCGTTTGGGCAGCGGAATACAGGGATCAATAATGCAGACGCGCGTAATGTCGGTTTCCAAGGCGGCTTTACAGGGTACGGGCCGAACGGTCAGCCCATTCAATTCGGAACCTTCATGCGGGACGGCACCCAATACGGCGTGGGGCCTCACACCATTGATCCGAACAAGGGGATCATCCAAGCGGTTCACTATCAGAACGGCGCCATCGCAGCAGTTCAACTTCAAAACGGTTCCGTCGTAGATATTGCGACCGCCATCGGAATGGCAGAGGCCGGGCTCATTGAAGATGTGAATACCGGCAGAAACCGGGAAGGGCAGAAGACATTAAGATCCTACCCTGATGGAGAACAGAGCAATAACCTCTCCAACCTGCCTCGATTTTAAGGCAAAAGAAAAGGCCGCGTTAAGCGGCTCTTGTCATTTCTATAGGGTTATATTACTCGTTGGTGCCGCCCAGCTCAGCGCGCTCTTGCCGCACCTGCTGCTGCAGTTGATCAGCGCGGTCGCCGCCGGCGTCCTGGGCTTGCTGTACAGAGGCTTGCGTATGCCGCATAGCTCTCTCGGCCTCTTCGATTTTCTGGTCAGAGGGATGACTTTCCGCTTGGTCCACCGCATGCTGAACCGCTTCAAGGGCATTCTCGGCTTGACTGATCTTCGTCTGCTCACTCATAGTCCATTTTTCCTCCTGTTCCTGTAATCAACCCTTTTCAATATGCATGATTTATGGATGATTTATACAGGAGATTTAGGAACGATGACTTCCAACAGACCCACACGGCCGGCAAAACGGGGATCGAATAACCGGATGCTGTCTCCGAGATCCTGTGTCGCTACGAAAGGTGCGAAGAGCAGGATATCCTTCGCCCGGCGATCCTTTTTGAGCAAATCTAAATCTACGGGATCATTGATATACGTCTTCACCGTACCGCGCACACCGCTAAGGAGTTCATGCCTGCCTTCGATGATGACATCATCTTTCTTTGCGAAATAGGACATGCCTCCCGGCGCGCGGTCGGCGCGAATCGCCACCTGATCATATCCGGCAGCTTTCAGGTCCACATAAACGTATGCGGAATATGCGATCTGGAAGCCGACATATAACGTTGCAATGACCCAGAAAGACCGGCATATGCGAAGCCTGTATTCTTTTTGCCTGAAAAGCAGCAGAAGAAGGACCACTACAGAAGCGATTCCCCAGAAAACATAACCTTTGTTCGGTACAATGCCGATCGCATAACGGCGCGAGGTAAAAGGCTCGAGCAGCCCTGTTCCCCAAGGGTTCGTCCAATCGCTGATAATATGAAGAAGAACGCCTGCGGCGGCAGTGAAGAAGATCCGGACATCTTTCCTGCGAAATATAAGATAACATAACAAAGAGAACAGGCCGGCCCACACGGGAACCATTATGAAAGAATGCGTAATCCCTCTGTGCAGCATCAAATATTGCGCACTGGCTTTCGCCCAGTACAAATCAATATCCGGAATTGTATTGGCTCCCACCGAAGTGGCGAACAACGACCACTTGGTCTTGCTGTCCATGTCGGTTTTCTTCAAAGCTGCGTACATCGCGGCTCCAAACAGTGAATGGGTGATGTAATCCAGGCGGATCCTCTCCTCCAGCTCCAGTGCGATACTCGTAATCCTATTTTATTGTGGATGGCTGCAATAAACAACGCTCGAAAGAGCCGAATAATTTTTTTTAAGAGTCACCTACCTAAATACGGGTAAAAGGGAAGGTGTACTAAGTGGCTGACAACAAAGAATCCAAAGATAAGGCCAGCAAATGGGACGTCCAAACGACGCGGGCGAACAAACTGCCTGTTCCGGAGCTCGACACCGAAAGCGCAGCTGAAATTGTCTACGGAACCGAAACGAATCTTGCAGAGCGGAGCGCATTTAATAAAGAGCAATCTTGAACCGATCCCCCGGTCGTAAGCCCGGGGGTATTGTAACAACTACAGGAGGCGTGAATATGGAGTCATCGGTGCAAAATGTTATGGACTGGTTGGAAGGCAACATCAATAAGTCGATTTTCATCCACAAACGGGAAGACGGCGATTCCGACAGCGTACATATCCGTTTATCGAAAGTCGACTATCTGGACAATAGGCATTCGATAGACGGATATACGGACGGCAGCGCCTTTGTTCTCCATGGAGAAGGAACGATTGTCACCGACAGCGGCGACGCCGTCCTTCCCGGGGACAGCTACGTGATATCCGCAGAAGGCTTGCTCATATCCGACAGCAGCCAAGACCATTTCAGCGTCAGGACTCCGAGCGCGGAGTACAAGTTATCACTGGAAAATGAATACGGCAGAACTACATAGTTTTCTTCACGCGTCATGAATTGGAAAAAAGCATATCGCCTTTGTTAACTGAAACCGCAAATTGCGGTTTTTTATTTTATTTATTTCGTAAATTAATGAAATTTTTTTTTACCGAAGGCAGGTTATCGGCCATAAATCAAGAATAGTGTTAAAAGAGCATAATCCCATTAGAAGGAAGTGAAACTTGTGACGCGCAATTATGACAAAGCATCTCGATTCATTCGTATGTTAATGGCATTCATCCTCATCTCCGGGTCCGTTGCGTTCGGTTTTGGAAGCGCTTTAACGTCTGTCCACGCGGAAACAGCTGCAGTTGAAAATGTCGAAGCATTCGAGTCGCTGACCAACATTGCTCCTGCCTCGGCTAGAGCCAATTCAGTCAAGTTGGACTTGATCAGCCGCCCGGAATCCATTCCTTACGGCTACCGCGCAGCAAAACTAACTTACGATTTCACAGGAACGATCGGTACGTCCGCCGCTTACATCAATTTCAAAGACCCGAGCGGCACCGCGGGACGGACATTACAAGGATCACCTAAGAAATTAGGGCTATGGGTGTATGGCGATGCGGGAAATCACTGGCTGCGCGGGCAGGTGCAAGATGCGAGCGGCGCCAGAACGGCCATAGACTTTACAACTTCCACAGGGCTCAATTGGAACGGTTGGAAATACGTCACTGCAAATCTGCCGGCCGCTATTGCAGGTCCGGTAAAGCTTAATCAGATTTACGTGACCGAAACCAAAGACAATAACAAAAACAGCGGATCGCTCTACTTTGACCAGCTTAAAGCATTTTACACCGATACATCGGTTTTCGGTCTCGATCTGGTCGGGCTTCCGCCGATGCAAATCGGCGATGCCAAGCAGGCTAAAGTATATGCGACATATCAGGGCAGTCAGGCACCCGTGGAGATCACAAGCGGTGTGTCGTTCGCAAGCAGCAATAATCAGGTCGCATCTGTCGATTCGAGCGGTACGGTTCGCGCATTGGAGGCAGGAACAGCAGTCATTACTGCGACCTTTAGTAACGCTCCGCAAGCCTCGTATACGCTGACTGTAAGCACTGAGGCTCCTGCTCCTCAAAGGCTCGAGCTCCAAGCACTCTCCAAACTGGAGAATGGAAGTAAAGACCGGCTGAAAGTGTTCGCAGCATACAACGGTATGGGTGATCCGGTTACGATTATCAGCGGCGCCGTATTCCAGAGCAGCAGTCCGGATATCGCCTCAATCGACGCTGCCGGACAAATCACAACATTGAAAGTCGGCTCCACGACAATTACAGCGAGCTACGGCGGCTCATCTGCCTCTTACACACTTACAGTGACCGAACCTGTACCCGTATTGCAAAAGATCGAGCTTCCGGGCTTGAAGGCGATGATCATCGGACAGACGCAGCAAGCCAAGGTCATGGGCACATATACGTGGATTCCCGAACCGGTTGAAATAACCTCCGGTGTCACGTATACCAGCAGTAACCCTTTAGTGGCGACAGTCAGTTCCACCGGATTGATCAACGCGATTAAGTTCGGCACCACACGAATTACCGCAGTGTACAGCGGTAAAACAACCGACTTCTACCTGGTCGTGAATAAGGAGCCTATTGTGCCGAAAAGAGAGCTTCGCGCCGCTTGGATCGCCAGTGTCGATAACGTCGACTGGCCGGAAAAGGGCGTCGTAACGGCTGAAGAGCAAAAACGCGACTTTATTGCCAAACTTAACGAGCTGCAAGCGGCGGGCATGAATGCGGCAATCGTACAGATCAAGCCGACGGCCGATGCCTTCTATCCTTCTCAATATGGGCCATGGTCGGAGTGGCTGACCGGCGAGCAAGGCAAAGATCCGGGTTATAATCCGCTGGAATTCATGCTCGAAGAGGTTCATAAGCGGAATATGGAATTCCATGCATGGTTCAATCCTTACCGCATCAGCCTGCACGATGACATCAACAAGCTCGTGCCGGACCATCCGGCGCGATTGCATCCGGACTGGGTGGTCAGCTATGGGGGAAGGCTCTATTTCAACCCCGGCATTCCGGAAGCTCAGAATTTCATCCGTGAAGGAATCATGGAGGTAGTCAGAAACTACGATATCGATGCGGTGCATTTTGACGACTATTTCTATCCCTATCCGGTAGCGGGGGTCGATTTCCCTGACGAAGCCACATATCGGACTTACGGATCTGGCTTCGCGAACAAAGCGGATTGGCGCAGAGACAATGTAAATTCATTTATTCGTTCTGTAAATGAAGCCATTAAGCAAGAAAAGAGTTATGTCAAGTTCGGGATCAGTCCGTTCGGGATCTGGAGAAACAAAGCGCAGGATCCGACGGGTTCGGATACGAACGGCTTAAGCAGCTACGATGCGATTTATGCAGACTCGAAAAAGTGGATTCAACAAGGATGGATTGACTACATTACTCCACAGATTTACTGGTATATGGGTTATACGCCGGCCGCCTACGACAAGTTGATCGAGTGGTGGAGTCAAGTCACTCAGGGTACGAATGTTCAGCTATACAGCGGCAAAGCGACTTACCGAATCGGTTCCTCCGAATCCTGGCTGAACCCGGATGAAATGCCGAATCAGATCGCCTATGACCGCAATTTCGATCAGGTAGACGGCAGTATCTTTTTCAGCACCAAATCGATTTTATCCAATCTGCTCGGGTTTACTGACCGGTTAAAGAATGACCTTTATCGTTATCCCGCACTTATACCTGCTATGCCGCATCTCGATTCTGTCGCACCTGAGCCTGCTGTAATGAAGACTGCTGTCCGCAAACCTGAAGGTGTACGGCTCACTTGGAGGATGCCGCCAGCGATGCCGCATATTATGCGATCTACCGGTTTGATGCCGGTTCATCCGTAAATATTGAGGATGCTGCCCATCTGCTGGGTACTGTTCGTAAGCAGGGTGCAGGGCTGCAAACCTATACGGACAACACCGCAGTGGACGGCAGCCGGTATACTTATCTGGTGACTGCCGTCGACCGGCTTCACAACGAAAGTCCGGCAAGCAATGAAATCACCATTACCAATATCTTGGATGTCACGGCTCCCGTCACAGAAGCTGCGGTAGAAGGACAGAAGCGCGGTGATTGGTATGTGTCTGACGTATCGGTTACGCTTAGCGCTTCAGATGATCTTACAGGCGTAGTGCAGACGGAATACAGCTTGGACAATGGGCAACAGTGGCTGCGTTATCAGGAACCTCTGACGCTGACCACGGATGGAGAACATCTCATCCAATACCGTTCAACAGACTTGGCCGGCAACATCGAGAATGCGGCCAACATCCGGATTCCTATCGACCGGACACCGCCTGTCATTACGATCCACGGAGCGCAAACCTACACTGTGGATCAGACGGTAATGATCACTGTACTGCAACCGATGCCGGATCCGGGATTGCAGATCATCCTTGTGATTCACCACTGGTGAATTCTCCGGCTTATGAATTGGAACTCGGCACACATGATATACAGGTGCAAGTGATTGACGCAGCGGGCAACTCGGCTGCCGCAACGGCAACTTACACAATTGCAGCGACTGCTGAAAGTCTGTCCGTGCTCACGGAAAAGTTTGTTGAAGGTGAAGGTGAGGAAGGCGTCAGCGTGTCCCTGTTGGAAAAGCTTGAAAAGGGCAACTATCATGCGTATATCAACGAGGTGTCCGCACTCAGCGGCAATAAGATCACGGAAGAGCGTGCCGCTGCTCTTATCCGCTTTGCAAAAGCACTTATGGAAGGCTAAATTGTTAACTCCAGCGCCACCCGGTTATTCACGTGGTGGCGCTTTTCTTTTCGTGAAACAAGGTAAAAAGAGGAAATAATGGATGCCAGCACGAATATTAACAAGCATATTGTCGAACAGAAAGAGCGGACTTTTTAGGTGAAGCAGGGTGGCATCGCATCATTCTGTAATTCAAATTTAAAGGAGGAATTTATATACAACCGAGGGATTTATCATTCGTGCTGATTCGGATCCTGTCTCTGTACACGATGATCAAAGGTTTGGAACACCTCATTAATATCGTTCAAATCTTGTATCCTTATTACTTTATGAATGTAGCATCATCATTCAGCCTCTGGGGGATCGTTTTTTTGGCTTTTATCACCGGAGCCTTATTCCTCGTTCTTGGATTATTTGTTTGGATTAAAACCGCTTGGATTGCAAATCTAGTCGTAGGTAACGAGCAGTTCACTCAGGAAAAGGTGGCTGCAATCAAGGAAAGTCAGCTCTACACTTTGGGGCTTACCTTGGTAGGTACTTTTGTATTTATAGAGAGCTTGCCAGTGCTGATCAGTCTCTTTGGACAATTAATTCAGCTTTCTACGACTGATTTTGCTGATTCGTTTGAAGATCAGCGGGATAAGGTATGGCTCCAAATAGGAGTAACTATTTTCAAATTGGCTTTGTCTTTAGCGCTTGTCCTGAGAGCCCGCGGAGTCGCTCATGTCATAAGAAAAATAAGATCATAGGCAACCACACAGATGATGAGAAAAGTTCTGATATTCTCAGGAATATTGTTGGCGATTATCATTTCAATGCTCATGTTCGCTGATTTCCCAACCTCGCCTAAAGTACCGCTTCTCATGACTCGAGATGAGGTAGAGAGAATACACGGCAAGGGGCCGGATCCTAAACCACAGTGCTTCGGTTGCCAGCTAAATTTTATTTATCCTCAATTAAAGCTGTCAGGCCTCTATTCAGACACTCTGGGTAAGGTCAAACAAATGACGACTGCAGATCGTAAAGTGTCCATTTTCAACATCCATCTCGGTGATACATTCGAAAAAGCCGTCAAAATTTTAGAAACTAAAGGATACATACTTCAATCGGACTCCAACCCAAATTATCACAATTATTACTATAAAGATGACTTTTACATAAGATTATGGACTGACGATGAAATTGATCTGTTTAACAAAAAAGACGATTACATGGGCGAAAAGAAAGCGATTATACGAAGCATTACGTTCGAGATCAGAGTGAAAAAGGATGAAGAGATTCGATACTAATGGGATTTGGTCATGTCAATGAGAGGAGGCACCAGCTTTGCTTAGAAACGACGATATCTATGAACACATTGCAACTCCATACGATTTGCTTATTTCAAAAGAAGACTACATGAACAACATCTCTGCAGCACTTTTGGACATTGCAGAATTTAATCATAAAGACGTTGCCGATCTCGGAGCCGGAACCGGGCGGTTATCGTGCATGGTTGCGCCCCTATGCAAAAGCATTGTGGCTTTAGACTTCGCTGCTGATATGCTCAAGCTCACTGCAAGCAAGTTGTCGCAGATGAAACTGACGAATTGGAAAACAACCGTTGCAGATTTGCGACAACTGCCGCTGGAGGATCAAAGCATGGATATTGTCATGGCAGGATGGAGTATCTGTTATCTCGCCAGCAGCAATAACGAAGACTGGAGTGATAACTTAACCCGGGTATTGAATGAAGTGAACAGGGTGTTGAAGCCCAACGGTACCGTGATTGTCTTGGAAACCTTGGGCACTGGAAATGAACGGCCGGAGCCGCCTGACTTTCTGCAAAGCTATTTTACGAGACTTGAACAGGACTTCGGATTCAAACACAAAGCCATTAGGACCGATTATCAGTTTGACTCGGTAGAACAAGCGGAAGCATTATGCCGCGACTTTTTCGGGGATTCATTAGGCGATTGGATCAGTAAAACAAAGACCGCCACTATTCCTGAATGTACGGGGATCTGGTGGAGAACTCAGGACTGACGAAAACATCTCATTGAAGGAGTGATCCGAATGAGCGGCAAGTTTGCTTTTACGAGAATCGGATATGTGTATGTGCCAACGACAAGGATCGATGAATCGATTGAATGGTATACGCGGAACCTGGAATTCAAGCTTATTGATAAATTCAAAGACCGCGGTTCCTATTTGGCTGTTCTGCATCATCCGCATCGAAATTCCATTGCATTGCTCCTTATTGAAACGGAAGACCGCAGGCCGTTGGAAATCTCAAGGAACGGAAATGCTTTTCCCATTATGGCTATTAATTGTCCTGATATTGAGTACACACATGCTTACTTAACGAACAATGGCGTCTGGGTAGAAGACTTGCATACACTTGGAGCCGGAGAAGCCAAATACTTTTACTTTCGAGATAACGAAGGCAACTTGCTGGAAGCGGCTTGGTCGAAGTGGGATCCGAAGGATGAGATTAAACAAGAATTTCGGAAAGAAGCCTGATAAATCAGACTTACGACGCAATCGAATACAAGGAGGGATCTTTTGCGCAAGAGATTTCTATTCCCGATACTATTACTTTTACTGCTCGCTCTTGCCGGATCAATTTATTACTACAGAAGTGATGATGGCTCAAGCGAAACGATACTAGAAGCGATAGCAAGGTGCGGGGCGATTCATACGTACACTATTTGATTCACAAAGAGCCTGTCGAGGGTGGAGTCGTCGTTTTTTACCGGAGGAACACGAAAGATGACGTCCTGGACGTATCAGCAGAGTTTGTGAGAAAGACGAGATCAGGCTGGAAAATGGGCTATGGAGGGGGCTTGTCTACTGGCAAAGGCGAAGATGTCCGCATTGACGATTCCAGTATGTACCTACCCAGTACCGAGGGCACAGAGTTCGGCGACAGCCCTTTTCCCATGCAGTTCGGCTATGTCCAACACCCTCAAGAATCACGAATCGTTATTAGAGACAAAGCTACGGGTCTGTCGAAACAAGCGAAGATTGTAGAGATTAGCCGCGACTTCAAGCTATTTTATGTATTTCTCGATAAATCACAAGGGCAGCAATTTGAAATCACAACCTATAATGCAGATGGAAAAATGATCAGACAGGAATCCATTGACGAAAGTCTTCTCTCAAACGCTTCTGAAGGTACAGAAACAATTCAGGGGGAAAAATTGCGATGAAAATCTTGCAAAATGACAGGATCAAAGCTAAAGAGATCACTGCTTTTAACAGCAGGAACTTATTGATGAATCGGATTATAATAAGTTATGACGAAATACATATCGGATGTATGTTTATTGGTGCAGACGGAATAGTAGGGTACCATCAGGCTACAACCGAGCAGTTGTTTCTTATCGTTGAAGGGGAGGGCTGGGTAAAAGGAGAGGATGGAGAAGAAATCTTTGTTACAGCGGGCTTCGCAGCCTTGTGGGATGCAGGGGAATGGCACGAATCAAAGAGTGAGAAAGGTATGACCGCTATCGTAATTGAAGGGAAGAACCTTAAACATTATTTACCTGAATACGGAGGGGTACTTTGATGAAAATCGAATTGAACAAGAAGCAATACAGAGATTTAATAGAACTTTTGTTTCTGGGTAACTGGGTTGCCAATGCTTCGCGTACCGGCGCAGAAGGCGACGAGATGCTCGAGCAATATGAAGAAATTTATGACTACATATTATCTCATGCGACAACTTTTGAAGCGGACGATGTTGTTCAACAAGAAGGCAAGCAATTCTATACGACGATGGATTTCGATGAGTCCATAATGCCTATCGTTGAGGACTACGATGACTACACGTTCTGGGAACAGCTTTCATTGAAATTAGCGGAACGGGATCTGCTGCGGGAACTCGGACCGGTTAGTTTCAACGAAGCACATAGAGAGAGAATGTATGAAATCGCGGAAGAATATGAAATTGAATTTGAGAAAAATGGATTGAAGAATCTGACATTGATGAAGCCGGAAAAGAAAAAGTAATGATCGTGGTGCTTTAGGTTGACAGTTACAAAAAGGACACTTACATCAGGACACTTACAACAAGGAATCGGAATCGGTTCCTTTTGTTTTGGAGTGATAAGCGTGCGAGACGAGTCGGCAGATCTTTTTCTGAAAATATCATTGCACCGAATGATGGATCATTATTATCCGAAGTTGCTTGAGTGTCTTCAACGAATCAAAAAAAGACGAATTGTGGCACAGCGAAGAGTGTTCTAATTCAATCGGCGGAATCATTCTGCATATGTGCAAACATATTGAGAGAAATCATGACAAATATCTTAAATCCGATCAACGTGTCGAGAACAAAGAAGGGATTGAAAATTACTTCCCGGTTGTTCATGATATGGAGCCGGACATATTAATTAACCAGGTTAAATACTCCTTTGAAATGTGGAAGCAATTAATAACTTACTTATTGGAGAGCAAGCAGTCGAGCTTTGATATGCATTCGGTGTACCATGTGGTCGAACATTGCGGTTATCACTTAGGGCAGATCGTGGATCGAGTACAGCGGATTTCCGGGCAACCGTTCCAATTCTGCCAAAGGGGCATAAACGAAAAAAACTTGAAGGACATTATTGACCGGAGGTATCCAGGTGGAAAAGACGATTAAAAATGTTGATGAGCTCTTTGAGATGTTAGATTCTAGCTTCCGGACTGAAAAGCAATTTTGGGAGCCATTTTATTCAAATCGGCAGCGGCTCATTCCCTTTTTTGTAAACAAGCCCTGCGAAAACCTTGTATCGTACATAGAGGACGGAAAGATTCACGCAGGCAAGGCAATGGAACTCGGATGCGGACCTGGGCGAAACGCACTATTTTTAGCAAGCCGCGGGTTTTCAGTTGATGCATTTGATCTTTCTGAAGTCGCGATTGAATGGGCTAAAGAAAGAGCCAAGGAAGCTGGGCTTAACATCAATTTCAAATGTGAATCGGTGTTTAACCTGGCGCCGCAACAAGAATACGATTTTGTATACGATTCAGGCTGTCTGCACCATTTGCTGCCACATCGAAGAGTGCAATATATACAAATGATATATAACGGACTCAAACCGCAAGGCTATTTCGGACTGACATGTTTTGCCCCGGTTACGGAGAGATTGGCGGACCTGAATTAGAAATGACGGATTGGGATGTCTATCAAGAGAGATCGATGAAGGGCGGACTTGCTTTTACAGAAGAGAAACTTAGATATATATTATCTGATCACTTCGAGTGTATTGAACTCAGGAAAATGCGGGAAAACAGCTCTGAAGATCCGACATTTGGAGTGCCCTTTTTATGGACTTCTCTGTGGAGGAAGAAGTAATTGTTTGGTTTTTAATTGCTCAGTGTATTGATTTATGTGTGAAATACTAGTAAATTCTGTCTGTAGACGAACAAATATGCATTTCATGAGCAGCCACAGCTTAACGATGATCTTGTTTAAGGAGGTGGTTATTGGAGGGTGATATCCGCATAGAATGGTGTTGTCGGCGTCTGAAGTCGAAGGGGGATACGGAATGAACTTTGACTTATCGGATGAACAGAGATTGATTGTCTCGAAGGTGCGCGAGTTCGTAAAAAATGAGGTTGAACCTACCGCGGCCGAACGGGATGAGGAAGAACGATTTGATCGAAGACTGTTCGACAGGATGGGCGAGCTTGGCTTGACCGGTATTCCTTGGCCTGTCGAATATGGCGGCCTGGGATCGGACTACATCGCGTATGTGATGGTCGTTGAGGAGCTGTCCCGCGCATGCGCATCCACCGGAGTGATGCTGTCCGTACATACTTCTCTCACCGGCTGGGCCATGTACAACTATGGAACGGAAGAGCAAAAGCAAAAATTTCTGCGGCCGTTAGCGGAAGGGAAGAAGCTGGGCGCTTATTGTTTGACCGAAAGCGGATCAGGATCCGATGCCGGAGCGATGAGCACAAAGGCAGTACAGGATGGCGACGGATATCGATTGAACGGCTCTAAAATATTTGTTACGAACGCTGGAGAAGCGGACTTTTACCTCGTTTTTGCGATTAGCGGCGGCGACCGGCACAGACGAGAAACCAGCGCGTTCATTGTTGAAAAAGGAACACCCGGTTTTCATTTCGGCAAAAAGGAGAAAAAGCTGGGGATCCGTTCTTCACCGACGATGGAGATTATGTTCGATAACTGCCGCGTACCGCACGAGAACATGCTCGGTACGAAAGGTGAAGGCTTCAAAATAGCGTTGTCAGCTCTGGATGGCGGACGAAGCGGAATTGCAGCGCAGGCTTTAGGGATTGCCCAAGGCGCAATGGATGCTTCCATTGCCTATGTCAAACGATGCAGACAGCTTGGTGGGCTGAACAACGAACATCAGGCCATTGATTTCAAAATAGCGGATATGGCCAATAAAATTGAGGCGGCCAGGCTGCTTACTTATCAGGCGGCATGGCGCAAAAGCATGGGCTTGCCTCACGGCAAAGAGTCCGCTTTCGCCAAGCTTTTCGCCAGCAATACGGCAGTCCAGGTTACACTCGCCGCCGTGGAGATATTCGGGGAGCACGGCTACAGCCACGATTACCCCGTCCAACGGTTTTTACGCGATGCTAAAATTACACAAATTTACGAGGGCACGAATGAGATCCAACATATTGTCATTTCACGCATGCTGCTGGCTGAGTGAACCATTTCCTTCAGGGCAATTGTTGTAACCGGTTTCATTTTAATAGCCCGAATCCCCTAGCCACAACATGAATAAAAATAAAAAGGCTTCGCTGATCCAGTCAGTGGGGTCTTTGCGTGTGCGTTCAAGACTGTACGAAGGAGGCTGCGGCATGGACTTTGCCTTATCGGAAGAGCTTGAAATGATCCGCGCGATGGTGCGTGATTTCGCCAAGAACGAAATCGCGCCCAGCGCAGCGGCACGGGATGAAGAAGAACGTTTTGATCGGGCATTGTTCGACAAAATGGGTGAACTCGGATTGACCGGCATTCCATGGTCTGAAGATTACGGCGGATTGGGCTCGGACTACTTGACCTATGTGGTGGCGGTGGAAGAGCTGTCGCGCGTGTGTGCCTCGACCGGGGTAACACTTTCCGCGCATATCTCTCTTGCCGGCTGGCCCATTTATAAATTCGGAACGGAAGAGCAGAAACAACGATTTTTGCGGCCGATGGCGGAAGGTAAAAAGCTTGGCGCTTACGGCTTGACCGAGAATGGCTCCGGTTCCGACGCGGGCTCCATGAGAACAACGGCAATCCGCGACGGTGACCATTATGTTGTAAACGGTTCCAAAATATTTATTACGAACGGCGGCGATGCAGAGATCTACGTCGTGTTCGCATTGACAGACCCGCAGCTTAAACATAAAGGATGCAGCGCGTTCATTATTGAAAAAGGCACACCGGGCTTTACATTCGGCAAAAAGGAAAGAAAATTGGGTATTCGGTCATCCCCGACAATGGAAATTATTTTTGAGGATTGCCGCATTCCGAAAGAGAATTTGCTCGGCCAAGAAGGCGAAGGCTTCAAAATTGCGATGATGACACTCGATGGCGGACGAAACGGAATCGCCGCTCAAGCGGTAGGTATTGCCCAGGGAGCTCTGGATGCCTCTATTGCTTATGCGAAAGAGCGTCAGCAGTTCGGCAAGCCGATTGCATCCCAGCAAGCGATTGCGTTCAAGATCGCCGACATGGCGACCAAGATCGAAGCGGCCAGATTGCTTACTTATCAGGCGGCATGGCGGGAAGGCCAAGGATTGAGCTATGGCAAGGAATCCGCTTTCGCCAAGCTGTTCGCTGCGGACACCGCGATGGAGGTAACCGTCGAAGCCGTGCAGGTTTTTGGTGGATACGGCTATACGAAGGATTTTCCTGTTGAACGGTATATGCGCGATGCCAAAATCACGCAAATATACGAAGGTACCAACGAAATTCAGCGTGTCATTATTTCTCGCATGTTGTTAACCGACTGAAGAGGAGGAACTGCCGTGGAATCGGATACCGTTTATCGTTCCAAGCATAAAGTGAGATTCGTGACTGCATCGGCATTGTTCGACGGGCACGATGTTTCCATCAACATTATGCGGCGTATTCTTCAGGCAAACGGGGCGGAAGTGATTCACCTCGGGCACAACCGCTCGGCCGGTGAAGTGGTTCGAACCGCGATACAGGAAGACGTTCAAGGCATCGCCGTGTCTTCCTATCAAGGCGGCCATGTCGAATATTTTAAATATATGATCGATTTACTCAGAGAGAAAGGCGCCGAAAAGATCCGGTTGTACGGCGGAGGCGGGGGGGTCATTCTTCCTTCGGAAATGAAAGCTCTTCATGATTATGGAGTTGCCCGCATCTTCTCGCCTGACGACGGAAGGGAGTTCGGCCTTGAGGGAATGATCCGGCTGATGATCGAAGAGTGTGATTTTTCGACGGTTGCGGAGCATATGCCCAGTCCGGACGCCCTGCGCTCCGACAATCATCGGAACGTTGCTCAACTCATCACGGTTGTCGAGAATACCCGGGATCACAATGTAAAGGACTTAATCCCGCCTGCTTCAAACCATTGTCCGATTATCGGCATCACGGGTACAGGGGGTGCGGGGAAGAGCAGCCTAACCGATGAATTGGTGCGCCGATACCTGCGGCAATATCCGGATCGAACCATTGCGATACTGTCGGTGGACCCGACCAAGCAGAGGACGGGCGGCGCGCTGCTCGGCGACCGGATTCGCATGAACGCCGTAGACTCCGAGCGGGTGTATATGCGAAGCTTGGCGACACGCGGATCCGGCAATGAGCTGTCGGGCAGCATTCGTGACGTCATTTCGGTGGTGAAGGCGGCAGGCTTTGACATGATCCTGGTGGAAACGAGCGGGATCGGGCAAGGGGATCACCGGATTACCGAAGTTGCGGATGTGTCTTTGTATGTAATGACAAGCGAGTTCGGCGCGCCTTCCCAACTCGAGAAGATAGACATGATCGATTATGCCGATCTGATCGCCATTAATAAGTTTGATCGCAGGGGCTCGGAGGACGCTCTTCGGGATGTGAAGAAGCAATATCAGAGAAATCACGGCTTATTCGACAGTGCGGTCGAAACGATGCCCGTATATGGTACGATGGCCAGTCAGTTTAACGATGCCGGGGTGAACGTTTTGTTTGCGGCGTTGATCGACACTGTGAACCGGAAGTGTTCGCTTCAGTGGCCGCTCCCCGATTTCTCCCATGTGCATGACCCTAAGAAGCAGGACATTATTCCGACTGATCGCACACGTTATTTAGGTGAAATCGCACAAACAGTACGTTCTTATACAGCGTTCACTGAAAGTGAAGCCGAACTCGCAAGCGCCTGCTACCGAATCGCGGGATCGGTTCAAGCGTTGCGGGAGCAACAGGATTCAGCCGACATGATCACGCCGCTGGAAAAGCTTAAGGAATCGTATGAGGAGCGTATGCAGAAGCAGACACGCAACTTGATCGATCAATGGCCCGAATTACAGCGGCGCTATACGGGAAGTACGTTTGTCTCGCGAATCCGCGACAAAGAAATCGTGACTGAGCTGACGACACAAAGCTTATCCGGGCTCGAGATCCCGAAAGTCAGCTTGCCCAAGTTCCGGGATTGGGGAGACCTTGTACGTTGGCAGTACCGTGAGAATGTACCCGGGGAGTTTCCGTATACGGCAGGCGTGTTTCCTTTTAAACGCAAAGAAGAGGACCCGAAGCGCCAGTTTGCCGGAGAAGGAACGCCTGAAAGAACGAACTTGAGGTTTCATTACCTGTCGCAGAACGATCAAGCCAAGCGGTTGAGCACGGCATTCGATTCCGTCACCTTGTACGGCGAGGACCCGGATTTGCGGCCCGATATCTTCGGAAAAATCGGTGAAAGCGGTGTGAGTGTCTGTACGCTGGATGATATGAAAAAGCTGTATGCCGGCTTTGATCTCTGCCATCCGATGACCTCGGTATCGATGACGATCAACGGTCCTGCGCCTGTTCTGCTTGCCATGTACATGAATACAGCGATCGACTTTGAGACGGACAGGTTCCGCCGTGAAGAAGGCAGAGAGCCGACAACCGAGGACGCGGAACGAATTCGCAGCACGACGCTGAACTCGGTAAGAGGAACCGTGCAAGCCGATATCCTAAAGGAGGATCAAGGGCAGAACACCTGCATTTTCTCCACGGAATTTGCGCTGCGGATGATGGGTGACATCCAGCAATATTTTATCGATCAGAAGGTCCGCAATTATTACTCCGTGTCCATCTCGGGCTATCATATCGCCGAAGCCGGCGCAAATCCGATCTCTCAGTTGGCGTTTACGCTGGCGAACGGATTCACGTATGTCGAATATTATCTGTCACGCGGCATGCACATCGACGACTTCGCCCCCAATCTCTCCTTCTTTTTCAGCAATGGGCTTGATCCGGAGTATACGGTAATCGGCCGGGTGGCGCGCAGAATTTGGGCAACGGTTATGAAAATGAAATATAAAGCCAATGATCGCAGCCAGAAACTCAAATATCACATTCAAACCTCCGGACGTTCCCTGCATGCGCAGGAGATCGATTTCAACGATATCCGCACAACGCTTCAAGCCCTGATGGCGATTCAGGACAATTGCAATTCGCTTCACACGAACTCCTATGACGAGGCAATCACCACCCCGACGGAAGATTCGGTACGCCGGGCTATGGCCATTCAATTGATCCTTACGAAAGAGCTCGGGTTATTGAAAAATGAAAACATGCTGCAAGGTTCGTTCATTATCGAGGAATTGACTGACCTGGTGGAAGAGGCGGTATTGCAGGAGCTTGAACGGCTGAGCGACAGGGGCGGAGTCCTTGGAGCCATGGAGCTGCAATATCAGCGGGGAAAAATCCAGGACGAGTCGATGTTGTATGAGATGAAAAAACATAGCGGCGAGCTGCCTATTATCGGTGTAAACACGTTCCTCAATCCGAATCCGCCTGCAGGAGAGCTGAACATTGCGCTAGCCCGCGCATCGTTTGAGGAAAAGGAGCATCAGATGACACAGCTGAAAATATTCCAAGAGAAACATCAGGCGGAAGCGCCTGCCTCATTAGCCAAACTGCAGCAAGCGGCACTTGATGGCGGGAACATTTTCGCAGAGTTAATGGAGACGGTTAGAGTAGCAAGCTTGGGGCAAATCACTCGTGCCCTCTATGAAGTAGGCGGACAGTATCGACGCAATATGTAATCGGCAGGACACAAGTTCATGCAGCAGTTCATTCTGTCAAAGTAGAAGCGGAGGGTTTAGCATGGCCTCTCAGACCGTCACCAAGCATAGGCAGATCGGTTTAACGGATGAACAGGTTCTAGAGATGTACACGATTATGCTGAAGGCTAGAAGATATGACGAACGCGCATTACTCATTCAACGTTCGGGCAAGACCGCGTTTCATATCTCCGGGATCGGCCAAGAAACGGCGCAGGTAGCGGCAGCGTTCGCTTTACAAAAACAGCATGACTACTTTTGTCCCTACTATCGCGATTACGGCGTCGTTCTCTCGGCCGGCATGACTTTGCACGAGCTTATGCTTTTATCGTTCGTGAAGGCGGAGGACGTCAACGCCGGCAGGCAGATGCCCGCGCATTTCAGTCACAGGAAGCATCATATCGTCACCGGATCAAGCCCGGTTTCCACGCAGGTTCTTCATGCCGTCGGTATTGCTCTCAGCGCCGTGATGGACCAAGAGGATCGCGTCGCATTTACGAGCTTCGGTGAAGGGTCCAGCAATCAAGGCGATGTGCATGAAGCATTTAACTTCGCCGGCGTTTTTAAGCTGCCGGTCATTTTCATGTGTGAGAACAACCAGTATGCGATCTCCATTCCTGCTCATAGACAAGTAGCCGGACGAGTGGTGGACCGGGCCGCGGGATATGGCTTCCCTGGCGTCCGCGTAGATGGCAACGATCCGCTTGAGGTCTATCAGGCGGTCAAAGAAGCACGCGAACGAGCGGTTCGCGGTGCGGGTCCGACCTTGATCGAGGCGATGCTTTACCGCATTTCGCCGCATTCGACTGCGGACGATGACATGATTTACAGAACGAAAGAAGAGGTCGAATACCACAAGGAACAGGACGGGATCCAAAAGTTTCGCGCTTATTTGCTCGAGTGCGGCGTGTTGGACGAAGAACTGGACCGTTCGGTGAATGAGGAAGTTATGCGCGAATTGAATGAGGCGACCAAATATGCCGACAAAGCGCCTTATCCCTCGCCCGAGGACGCATTAAAGCATGTCTATGCTGAAGACGGGGGTGGCATATAAAATGGCGATCATGACTTATTTGGAGGCTATCCGTTCAGCCATGTCCGAGGAGATGGAGAGGGACGAGAACGTTTTTGTGCTTGGCGAGGATGTCGGCAAGGGCGGCGTCATGAATGCGACCAAAGGGATGAGGGACCGCTTTGGCGAACGCCGTGTGCTGGATACGCCGCTGGCCGAATCGGCCATTGTGGGTGTTGCCATTGGGGCTGCAATGGTCGGCAAAAAGCCGATTGCTGAAATCCAGTTTGCGGATTTTATTTTCCCTGCGGCCAACCAAATCATCAGCGAGGCGGCGAAAATCCGTTACCGTTCCAACAATGATTGGCAATGTCCGATCGTGATTCGTGCTCCTTACGGTGCGACCGGAGGCGGAGGGTTATACCATTCACAGTGTCCTGAAGCGGTGTTTTTCGGCACGCCGGGCTTGAAGATCGTCGCACCTTCAAGCGCTTACGACGCCAAAGGATTGCTGAAAGCGGCGCTCCGCGATGGCGACCCCGTCCTTTTTTTCGAGCATAAAAAGTGCTATCTCTACGTATCCGACGAGGTTCCGGATGAGGATTACACCGTCCCGATCGGCAAGGCAGCCGTGAAGCGTGAAGGTGACGATATCACCGTTATTTCTTACGGGATGACCGTTCATCATGTGTTAAAAGCTGCAGAAGAGGTTCAGAAAGAGGGGATCAGCGCACATGTGCTGGACTTGCGGACGCTGCAGCCCCTGGATGTCCCCGCTATACTGGAGGCTGCCGCAAAAACCGGCAAAGTGATGATCGTGCATGAGGACAACAAGACCGGCGGCGTTGGTGCCGAAGTGGCGGCAATCATATCCGAACATAAGCTCTACGAACTTGATGTTCCGATTATGCGTTTATGCGCGCCTGATGTCCCGGCCGTTGGAATGGCGCCGACGCTTGAGAAGTTCTACCTGCCGAATGCCGACAAGGTTAGAGACGCCATGCGCCTGTTAGCAGAAATGTAGCAGCCGATACGATTACCGAATACCAAGTTTGATAGAGCTCAGGAGGATGGAGAGCATGGAGAACGAGGAGCACGGTACCGAGGTAACTTTACCGCATTTGGCTGAAAGCCTCGTGTCAGCCACTGTCGGCAGATGGTTGAAGCAGCCGGGAGACTATGTGCAAGAGTACGAGGTTTTGTGCGAGCTGATCACAGACAAAGTGAATGTGGAAATGCCGTCGCCGATGGAAGGCACGCTTACCCGCATTTTGGTGCAAGAAGGGGACATCGCCGACGTCGGAGCCGCCATCTGCTTGATCCGGGGATCGGATTCAGCTAATGAGACTCCGGTAGAACCGGCTAAGGCTGCAACTCAGAAGAAAGACAAAGATGAGGCTGATCAAAGAACGAGGTATTCACCTGCTGTTCTCAGTCTCGCAGAAGAGAATAGGATTGATTTGCGCAAAGTGCAAGGCACTTCTCTTGGCGGGAGGATCAGTCGCAAGGATGTTCTGGCCTATATCATGAACAATCTGGATTCTAAGCCTGCTGCGAGTCCGGAATCTAAGCCCGAAGAGAAAGCTGCGCCCGCAAATAGAGTTGTCCCGGAGAACGCAAGTGACTCGCGCACTGAAGAACGCAAAGAGCCTGCCGCCAGCATGTTCACTGCAGAAGATCAAATTGTTCCGGTATCTCCCATCCGAAAAATGATTGCGCAGCGCATGCTCCAGAGTGTCTCGGAAATTCCCCATGCCTGGCTGATGATTGAGGCTGACGTCAGCGGTCTCGTAGCGTTACGGGAAAAAGTGAAAGAGAGCTTTGCCGCCAAAGAAGGCGTGCGGCTTACGGTTACTCCTTTCGTATTGAAGGCGGTTGTTAATGCCATTAAAGAGTACCCGATGCTCAACTCTACTTGGGCTGAGGACAATATCATAGTGAAGAAGGACATTCATGTTTCTATAGCTGTAGGTTCGGAAGAATCCGTTGTTACTCCCGTTATTCGCAATGCAGACCGTAAAACCATCGCAGGCTTGGCGATCGAGATGGAAGAGTTGATAGCAAAAGCAAGAAACGGCAAACTGACGCTCTCCGATATGCAAGGCGGCACGTTTACTTTTAATAACACGGGATCATTCGGTTCTGTGCTTTCTGTTCCGATCATCAACTACCCGCAAGCGGCTATCATTACGTTGGAGTCGATTGTCCGCAAGCCTGTTGTCGTCAACCATGATTCAATCGCAATCCGATCCATGGCGAATCTTTGCCTGTCGCTAGACCACCGCATACTGGATGGCAAAATCTGCGGTCTGTTTATTCAGCGCGTGAAGCAGTACTTGGAGAAATACGACGAAAATACGGTCATTTATTGATTCGGTAATTGAGGAGTGAGAGAGGGGGCAGGTACGATGAGGGAGACCGTGATTGTCGGCGGCGCGCGTACGCCGTTCGGTAAGTTCGGCGGTTCGTTAAAAGAAGTTTCTGCCGTCGAACTTGGCGGAACCGCGATTCGAGCTGCGATTGAGCGTTCATCACTTGATGCTGCGGACATCGAGGAAGTGCTCATGGGGATGGTTCTGCAGGGCGGTGCCGGGCAGATCCCTTCCCGACAGGCGGCGAGGCATGCCGGCTTGGACTGGAACGTAACCACGGAAACGATCAACAAAGTGTGCGCATCGGGCATGCGAAGCGTGACGCTCGCCGATCAAATCATTCGCACCGGAGATGCTGACGTCATTGCGGCCGGCGGCATGGAAAGCATGAGCAATGCTCCGTATATTGCAGAAGGCGTCAGGTGGGGCGCGAGAATGGGACATCAAGGCCTCGTCGATTTGATGCTGCATGACGGGCTGGAATGTACCTTCGACAAAGTGCACATGATCGTGCAAGGAAGCGAGGTTGCCGCCGAGTTCGGGATCAGCCGCAGCGCTCAAGACGAATGGGCTTTGAGGAGCCATGAGCGGGCGATTAATGCCATTAATAAAGACTATTTTGCTGAAGAAATCGTTCCCGTGTCCATCGTGAGCAAGCGGGGGACGTCGACCGTCTCTCAAGACGAAGCGCCGCGGACGGATGCCAGTATTGAGAAATTATCCGCATTGCCGGCCTTGTTTCTCAATGACGGCAGCATCACAGCAGGTAACGCACCCGGTGTCAATGACGGAGCTGCCGCTTTGATCCTGATGTCCAAAGAGAGAGCGCTAGCCAGAAGAGTGAAGCCTCTGGCCACTATTCTCGGCCATGCATCGGTAGGCCAAAATGCTAGGTATATCGCGACGACGCCTGCACTGGCGATCCAGAAGCTTCTTCGGCAAACTTCCGTCTCATTGGATCAGATTGAGAGATTCGAAATCAACGAGGCTTTCGCGGCGGTAACACTTACAAGCGGCCAAATCGTCGGATGGGATCCGGAGAAGGTCAATGTGAACGGGGGAGCTATAGCGTTAGGGCACCCCATTGGTGCCAGCGGTACCCGCATTATACTAACACTTATCCATGAGCTTCAGAGAATCGGCGGAGGTTTAGGCATCGCAGCGATTTGCAGCGGCGCTGCCCAGGGGGATGCCGTTTTGCTGCGTGTCGAGGCTTAAGGAGCAGGAAAGAAGGTCGATCAGATGAGCATTCGCACCATAATGGTCGCAGGCGCAGGACAAATGGGCAGCGGGATCGCGCAAGTGGCGGCTGCGGCCGGGATAGATGTACTGCTCTACGATGTTTACTCAGAGAGCGTGGAGAAAAGCCTGTCCGGCATAGCTAAGCAATTGACCCGGAATGTGGAAAGTAAGCTTTCGGAGGAAGCGAAGTTGGAAATTCTTGACCGGATCATCGTCTCGGACAGCTTGCAACAAGTGGAGCGAGCCGATCTGGTCATTGAAGCGATATCCGAGAACATGGAACTGAAAGCATCGCTTTTCCGGAATCTGGAATCCATCTGTCAATCGCATACTATTTTGGCGTCGAATACTTCCTCACTTCCGATTACGGAAATTGCCGCGGTGACGAAACGGCCGGCGCAGGTCATAGGAATGCATTTCATGAATCCGGTGCCGGTCATGCCTCTCGTTGAAGTGATACGGGGATTGGAAACATCCCAGGAAGTATGCGAAACCGTGTTCCGGCTAGCCGAGAAAATGGGGAAAACACCGGTGGAGGTCAACGACTTTCCCGGTTTTGTCTCCAATAGAATCTTGATGCCGATGATCAATGAAGCTGTGTATACCGTTTACGAAGGTGTCGCATCGATCGAATCGGTGGACAAGGTAATGAAGCTCGGCATGAACCATCCGATGGGACCCCTGGAGCTTGCGGATTTCATCGGGCTGGATACGTGTCTTTCCATTATGGAGATCCTATACGAAGGGTTTAAAGATTCGAAATATCGCCCGTGTCCGCTGCTGCGTAAATACGTAAAAGCCGGGCGGCTGGGCCGTAAATCCGGACAAGGTTTTTACAGCTATAACTGATTGCTTTGCGCAGACACCTCCTGAATGGAGGTGTTTTTGCGTTTAAACCGCTGCGAACGGCTTAATTCTCGTAAATCGGGCTCCAGCCGCCATTTAAGCCGCTGCGAACGGCTTAATTCCAGTAAATCAGGCTCCATCTGCCATTTAAGCCGCTGCGACGGGGTTATTTCTCGGAATTCACGTTTCTTCCGCCATTTAAGCCGCTCTGGTCGGCTTAAATCTGTAAAAAGCAGAGCATTCGCTCTATAAGCCGCTACAATCTGATTAAATCTTGGCAACTGGTCTCGAATCTCCTTCTGAGAGATAAAAAATTAAAATGCGTCAAACCGTATCACTCGCCTCGCCGTTATCTTTTATGATTGCGTCAAAATGAAGGAGGAGATCAAAGTGAAGAAAAAACGGTTAACAGCATTAATTATTATGTCAGTCATTATGTCCATGTCTTTATTCGCTGCTGTTGCATCTGCCGCTGATATGTCCCAGTTTGGATTCACCAAAGTGGTGGCAGAAAAGAAGATCAAAGCCGGGGAAGCAGCCCAGATCAGCCACAGCGGGATCAAGATTGATATACCGGCAGGTGCTTTTACCAACGATGTTAGTTTTCAAGTTCTGGAAGCAGATATTAAACTCTCACAATTTAATTCGCCTGTCATGTTTAGTTTTAAAGACAAGGATGTGAACTCAAGCAATATCTATTGGAACGTTCCTTCTGTAGGGAAGATAGCCCCAAATTCAACTGCAGCAGTTATTGACGGTCGTACATTAACCCATAGCGTTGGCGGTGCTCCTATAGGCTGGATGATTACCTCTCCAACTTGGAGCGTTCAAGACGATAACTAAAAACTACACTACATAACGTAGTGAAATTGGGAGGAATTCTCGCGTGAACGATAAAGCGCAAATCGGCGGTTTGATCATCCGTGTTGCAATCGGTGTGATTTATCTCATGAACGGCATACAGAAATTTCAGAACCTGAGCGGCACAGGTGCTTTTTTCGAAAGCAATGGGCTTCCGGCTTTCATGGCAACGGTTATCGCTTTGCTCGAGACAGTCGGCGGAATCGCACTAATCGTAGGATTAGGCACTCGCATTTTCGGCAGCCTGTTCGCGATAGAAATGATTGTCGCCATCTTTGCGGTTAAGCTCAGTATGGGTTTGGTCGGCGGCTATGCTTTGGACCTCGCATTGTTGGCATCAGCTTTGCACCTGGCCATCAACGGAAGCACATTATACGCAGTCGACACGATGATCGGCCGCAGCGGTGCGAGCGTTAGAAAAACACGAGCCCGCACGCGTCAGACTAATAAACAAATTGTATTACAACAAACGGTGCCAGCCAGTTGCTGCACCGTTTTTGTATTTTGGGGCAACTAAGCGTGGAAAATAAAGGATATTCATGGAAAATCGTCGAATATGCTCATAAAAATATAGAGCTCAAAAAAATATAGAGCTGTCTTGTGCAGGGGGTCGTCTCATGTGGCTTTACATTGTCAGGCGAAGCATTCATACCGTTATCGTGCTTTTCGTGGTCTCGCTAGTCTGCTTTACTTTGATGCACTTGATGCCGGGAAATCCGTGGGCGTCGATCGGCATGACTTTAGAGCAGCGTCAATTTATTGAAGAACAAAAGCATCTTCACGGGCTGGATCTGCCGATATACCTACAGTACATACGTTGGTTAAAAGGCCTCACCGATGGATATTTGGGCTTGAACTATAATTTCACCCCAATCGATCAATACATTTGGACGTATGTGAAA
Source organism: Cohnella kolymensis (assembly GCF_000829465.1). GTDB lineage: Bacteria > Bacillota > Bacilli > Paenibacillales > Paenibacillaceae > Cohnella > Cohnella kolymensis. The sequence continues at coordinate 106,501 of NZ_JXAL01000034.1, forward strand.
CGCAGCCTGACTCTAATGGTGACCGCCTGGACTCTAGCGCTGCTCATCGCTTTTCCTTGGGCTGTGTACAACAGCAGACGCCCGTATGGGCTATCCGACACGACAGCGCTGATCCTGGGACTGATCGGTTTTTCGATACCGCTATTCTATCTCGGCATTGCGATGAAGCAAGTTTTCGCGATGGAGCTTTTTTGGCTGCCGCCTAGCAGTATGCACAGACCGGATCGGGTAGGGCAGCTTGGGGATTTGCTTGTACATATGGTGCTTCCTGTTGCCACATTGACAATCAGCATGCTCGCGTATTATTTGAAATTTATACGAAACAGCATGCTGGATATCCTTCCCTCAGATTACCTGCAGACCGCACGCGCTAAAGGAGTACCGGAAAGACAGGTGATTTATCGTCATGCCTTAAGAAACGCGTACATTCCGATCATTACAATGCTCTCTCTGGATTTGCCCGCTATCATGAGCGGATCTGTCGTTATTGAAAAGGTGTTTAATTGGCAGGGCATCGGCTGGCTAATGGTCAAATCAGCCCAAACTCGTGATCTCCCGACGTTGATCGCGATCCTGATGATCGTCAGCGCAGTCGTTGTCGCAGCAAATTGGATTGCGGATATGTTTTATTTGCTGGCCGATCCGCGAGTACGGTTGTCCGGAACACGAACGAAGTCCGCATAAATTTGCGTTCAACATGTGAGTAAGGCATTCATAATGGTTAACAATACCTTAAGAATCCCGCTTTCTTTAGGAGTGTTGCATCGAAAGAGGTGGAGCCATTGAATGCCATGCTTGACATTTTTTATAACTTTCCGTTAATCGCCGCTTTGATTTCGATCCTTTTAGCCCAACTTGTCAAAATACCTGTCTTTTTCATTACAAAGCGTACCTGGAACCTGAGACGCGCCGTGAGCACAGGGGGAATGCCGAGTTCGCATTCCGCGGCCGTGTCCTCCTTGACCGCAGCTGTGGGGATCACCGAAGGTCTGTCGTCATCCGCATTTGCGATTGCTGTGGTGCTCAGTGCAATCACGATGTTCGACGCGGCAGGCATCCGTAGACATGCAGGGATACACGCGTCATTGATCAATCGGATCGTTTTAGCCGAAATCGCCAGCCAGCAAGAGGGATACGAAGGCTACACTCACAAAGCGCTGAATGAATTACTCGGGCACAGACCTATTGAAGTATTCGTTGGAGCTTTGTTCGGCATCGTCGTCAGCATCCTGCTTTATTTGCTGTTTTACTGACGTGCGCGGTCGTTAAAAAATAAAATCTAACGAAGTCCTCATCGCTATTGCGAGAGGGCTTTTTTCGATTCAATAAAAGTGTCTTCCACATTTTGGTCGTTTAATCCCGTTAACTAAAGGTTAATTATGGTTCTATGTAGCACGACCGCAACGATACGCACTGTAACTAAAACTAAAACAGAAAAGGATGATTGGTTTTGCGTAAAGCTTTAATGAGTTTGACATCACTGTTTTTCATTCTGACCATCGCCGCTTGCGGACAAGCCGGAAGCAGCACGAATGCCGCCGGCAAAGAGGGTGGCGGAACTCTGGCAGAGGCCAGAGAGCGAGGATCTATTACTGTCGGGTTCGCGAATGAGAACCCTTATGCGTATAAAACAGCCGACGGCAAGTTAACGGGTGAAGCCGTTGAGATCGCCCGCGTCGTATTGAAGCGGCTTGGTATTAACGAGATGAAAGGGGAGATGACCGAATTCGGGTCATTGGTCGCGGGTTTGCAGTCCAGCCGGTTCGACCTCGTTACGGCAGGGATGTTCATACAACCGGACCGCTGCCGGGCTGTACTGTTCGCCGATCCGGAGTACAGTATCGGTGAAGCGATCGCGGTAGCGAAGGGCAACCCCGGGCAGTTGAACAGCTACAAGGACATTGCGGACAACAGTGAGGCCAAAGTGGCCGTAATGACCGGAGCGGTAGAGATCGATTATCTCGAAAAATCGGGCGTGCCTGAAGACCGGATCGTACAGGTGCCGGATCAGGCATCCGCTATAAGCGCGCTGCAAGCGGGCCGTGTGATGGCAATCACCATGACAGGACCGGCGTTGCAAGCGATGCTTGATTCAGCGAGCGACGGCAATCTGGAGCGTGTTGAGGACTTCGAACAGCCTATGATAGACGGCAAAAGCGTGAAAGGCTACGGCGCTACCGCCTTCCGTCAAGCCGATACGGAATTTCAGCAAGCGTACAATGCCGAATTGAAAAAGATGAAAGAATCCGGCGAGCTTCTGAAGATTTTGCAGCAATTCGGCTTTACGGAGCAGGAACTGCCAGGCAACGTGACTGCAGATGAACTGTGTAAATAACATGCCGAATTCATGGATTGATTTTCTGCCCACATTGCTCCAGGGGGCGGAAGTCACGATCAAGGTAGCCGTATTTGCTGGAATAGTGGCGGTCTTCATGTCCTTCGCTGCAGGACTATGCAAGCTGTCGAAACTTTGGCCGGTCCGTACGATCAGCGGCATTTATGTTGAGATTTTCAGAGGCACTTCTTTGTTGGTACAACTGTTCTGGTTATATTTCGCGCTGCCGTTCGTCGGCATTCAGATGCCGATGATGACGGCGGCCGTTCTCGCGGTGGGACTTAATTTCGGCGCTTACGGTTCCGAAATCGTCAGAAGCTCCGTCCTCGCCGTATCGAAAGGGCAATGGGAGGCGGCGCTCGCATTGAATATGACCCCGACTCAGAGACTTGTCCGTGTTATTCTGCCCCAGGCAGGGATGAGAATGCTGCCCCCGTTCGGCAATTTGATGATCGAGTTGATCAAATCAACGTCCTTGGTGTACTTCATTACGATGGCCGATTTAACTTATCAGGCGATGGTACTGAGAAACAACTACATCTCATGGACGCCTGAAATATTACTGCTGCTCCTCCTCAGTTATCTTGTCATATCCGTTCTTGTTTCCTTCGGAATCCGCATGTTGGAACGGAAATTGACGGCAGGGAGGGTGTAACGATGTGGGATTGGCAATACGTGTTTGAAATTTTACCGGAGCTTGTTCGTGCTTTGAAAATGACTGTATCGGCTACGCTCTGCGGCTTTGCCGTTGCTTGTGTCGGCGGGCTGCTGCTTGCTGCGGCGGTTCGGTCACGCTATATGTTCCTGCGGCTGGCGGCCAAGGCGGTCATCGGATTTATACGCAACACCCCTCTGCTGGTTCAGGTATTTTTCTTGTACTACAGTCTCCCTGTGCTCGCGGATATCAAGATTTCCGCTTTTGCCGCGGGAATCATCGGACTTGGGCTGCACTACAGCACTTATCTTTCCGAAGTCTACCGCTCAGGTATCGAAGCAGTGCCCAAAGGACAATGGGAGGCGGCTACCGCTCTGAATTTCTCCAAATGGAGAACATGGAGGAACATTGTGCTTCCTCAAGCGCTGCCGCCGATCATTCCCGTGATGGGCAATTACTTGATTGTCATGTTCAAGGAAACGCCGATCCTGTCGGCGATTACGTTAGTGGAACTGCTGCTGACGGCGAAAAATCTCGTGTCGGATACCTATCGGGTGTTTGAACCTTATACGCTTGTCGGCATTTTATTTTTAGCGATCAGCTATCCGGCTTCCCTGCTGGTACAAAGGCTGGAAAAACGAATGAATCTACCAAGAGGATTGTGATAAGATGCAGTCGATTGTAAGATACTCTAACATCACAAAGTCATACGGAGATCTGGAAGTCATTAAGGGAATCGATCTGGATATCGCTCCGGGTGAGAAGCTGGCCGTCATCGGTCCGAGCGGTTCTGGTAAAACAACCTTGGGCCGCATGCTCATGACGCTTGAGGTGCCTACTTCAGGAACGATCGAGCTAGACGGGGAGCTTCTCTGGCATATCCGTGATAAAGAACGACTGATTCGGGCAAACGAAAAACACCTCCATCGCATGCGAGGGAGCGTAGGAATGGTGTTTCAACACTTTAATCTTTTTCCCCATATGAATGTGCTTCGCAACGTTACCGAGGCCCCGCGAAAAGTATTGGGTATGTCCAAAGAGGAAGCGGCGGAAAGCGCGGTTTCGATGCTGAGGAAAGTGGGATTGGAAGACAAATTGAAAATGTATCCGGCACAGCTGTCAGGCGGTCAGAAGCAGCGTGTCGCCATCGCCCGGGCGCTTGTCATGAGACCTAAAGTGATGGTGTTCGATGAAGTGACGTCAGCACTGGATCCGGAGCTCGTCGGTGAAGTGCTTGAGGTGATCCGCGAAATTGCCGAAGAAGGCGAGATGGCGATGATGCTCATTACGCACGAAATGGATTTCGCCAAAGAAATTGCGGATCGTGTCATTTTTGGAGCAGACGGTCGAATCGTTGAACAGGGAACACCGGAACAGATATTCGATAATCCGCAAAGCGAGCGGCTGCAATCGTTCCTGAAGCGATTCCGAGCCGGTTATGCTTTGCGCGATTGAGGGGGGAGTCCCGAGCGGGACTATGATTTCACTATCCGTAATCGTTGCGATCATTAGCATCAACGTGGTCTATGTGTCGATCTTTACCTTGAGATTAATCCTGATGATCAAAGGCAAGAAAGGACTCGCGTCCGTCCTGGCCATGCTTGAGGTGTTCGTTTACTTGATGGGGCTGACCCTCGTGCTGCAAAATGTGAACAATCCTTACAACATGGCGGCTTATTGTCTCGGCTTTGGAATGGGCGTGTACCTCGGCAGCTGGATTGAGGAATATTTGGCGCTTGGATATCTTGTTGTTCAAGTCATTGTCGACTACTTGCAACTGCAGCTAGCCGATGACTTGAGAAAAAGAGGCTACGGCGTAACCTCTTGGCCCGCCGACGGCAAAGACGGCAAGCGGCTGGTGCTTCAGGTGCTCGTGAAGAGGAAAAATGAGAAACGTCTGATGGAAACTTTGAAAACTTTATCACCGCAGGCGTTCGTGATCTCCCATGAGCCCAAAAATTTCAAGGGCGGTTTCTGGATCAAGCTCACCGATGGAATGAGACGCGGTTAAACGATCGATAAATATGAGCCAATCCCTCACGGGAGAGGCTCATATTTTGCTTTCCGAGTAGTTTCACACCCTTTGCCCATAATAAAACAGCCGAAGGATCAGTCCAGGTTGGCATATACAACGCAAACGCTGAGGGAGTTCGTGATGGATCCAAATTCGTCTACAAAATCGATCATGCTGGACGGCGCGCGGCTCCAGCTTTCCGGCGTTCAATTCGATTCACGCAAAATCAAAAAAGGAGATTTGTTCGTGGCCGTTCCCGGTATGGAGGCGGACGGCCATGATTATATACGAGAAGCGATCAAAGCGGGTGCTGCGTGCGTAGCAGGAGAGAGGAATCTGACGGATCTGCCGGTGCCTTATTACCGTGTGCCTAACGCCCGTGCGGCATTAGCGCAAATAGCCGGCCAGTTATACGACCATCCTTCCACACGCCACACCATGATCGGGATTACCGGTACGAACGGGAAAACGACGACGGCACATATACTGCAGCATATTGCCGAGCAGGCAGGGTTGACATGTTCATTAATCGGCACGGTATCTAACCGAATCAACGGCATCGAGATGCCATCATCGCAGACGACTCCGGATGCGCTGCAGCTGCAGCAGTGGTTGAATGAGAGCCGTGACCAGGCGGTAATCATGGAAGTTTCATCACACGGAATCGACCAGGACAGAGTCGGTTCGATCGATTATGACTATGCATTGTTCACAAACCTTACTCATGATCATCTGGATTATCACAAGACGATGGACCGGTATTTTCAGACGAAGGCCCGATTATTCGATCAGATCAAGCAGCCCGGCGAAGCGATAATCAGCAGCAGATGCCAATGGGGGAATCGGCTGATTGAGAAGCTGCAAGGCCAGAACAGGAATGTGAGAACTTTCGGACAAACGGACAGAGATCACCTGCAAATTCTCCGTGTACTTCAAGAGGCCGATCTGCAATTTGAGGTGCAGGATGGAGATACCCGATATGAAATAAAAATGCCGCTTCCCGGCATGTATAACGCTTGGAATGCTGCAGCGGCCTGGCTCACAGCGCGGCGAATGGGTATCGAGCCGGCCGTAATACAAGAGGCGCTTCGCGGATTCCCCGGCGTTCCCGGCCGATTTGAAGTTTATCCGCATCCGCGTGGCGCGAAATTCGTTGTGGATTATGCTCATACACCGGATGGATTTCAGCAGTTTCTGCGAACGCTGCATCTGCATAAACCCAAGCGGATCATACACATTTTCGGTTTTCGAGGCAGAGGAGACCCCTCTAAACGCCGGCTAATGCTGGAAATATCGGCTGCCTGGTCCGATCTCATCATTTTAACATTAGACAATTTACAGGGAGTCCCAGCTGAGAGCATGACAGCGGAGCTTCAGGAACTGGCCAAACAGCTCGGCAGGCACCTTGCTGTGGTAATCGAAGATCGGACCAAAGCCATCCAATATGCATGGAACAGGGTAAGCCAAGGTGACTATGTCGCCATTACGGGAAAAGGCAGAGAGCCTTACGAGAAGCCCTTTGCGCTGCCGTGCCGCACCGACCAGCACACCATCGAATACCTGTCTTTTTAACATTGCTCCATAATGTTTAATTCCTACTATAGAGAGGGGAGTCGAACATGCAGAAAGCCGCCATCATTCTAAATCCAGCTGCAGGCAATGCGCAGTTGCCGGAGAATATCGATCGTATTGCACATAAATTGAGAGATCAGTACGACGATGTCACGATCTATGAGACAAAGGAAGCCGGGGACGGTGCAGGATTCGTTAAAAAGATCGCTTCTGAAGTCCAGCTTATTGTCGGCGCAGGAGGAGACGGCACGATCCATGAACTGATTAACGCGCTCGCTCCATTGGAGAATCGGCCGTTATTCGCTGTTGTGCCGGGCGGAACGTGCAATGATTTCTCAAGAGCGATCGGAATGGCTCAGGATCCCTTAGCGGCAGCAGAACAAATTATGAGTCATCGAATCAGACAAGTGGATATCGGCAAATACGGAGACAAGTATTTCCTGAATTTTTGGGGTATCGGTCTAATCGCACAAGTTTCCACAAATATAGATTCGAATTTAAAGGACAAGCTTGGTAAACTCTCCTATTACCTTTCTGCAGCGCAGACCATACCGGGATTCGAACCCTTCTTATTAAAGGTTGAAAGTGAGAGATTTGAATATAACGGGAAAGCATGTTTATTAATCGTCAGTAATGGGGCCTACACGGGCGGGGTAAAAACCTTTTTCCCCAAGACCGACTTACAGGACGGTTTATTCGATGTGCTCATCATTAAGGAAACGTCTATTGAGCTGGCCTGGCAGGCCATACAGTCGAAAATGACGAGCGACATTCCGGAAAGCGACAATATCAGCTACTTCAGAGCAGATAAGCTTACCGTTCTAGCAACACCGGACCAGCGGATAGATTGTGACGGTGAAATTAGCGGGCGAACGCCTGTTTACCTTGAAAATATGAGGCAGCATCTCTCTGTGATTCTCGGTGATTTCCAAGATGACTGAAATCGAGCTTCATTATGGGAATGATATCCATCTTTGGATGAGGATGCTTCTTCGTTATGTTAAAATTATATCAAACAAGTGCGGCGGGGGAGGTGACCGGTTTGGCCGGTAAATCGATATTGGTCGTAGATGATGAGGAGAAAATATCCCGACTGCTGGAGATCGAGTTGGAGATGGAGGGATACCGGGTCGCGAGGGCGGGCAACGGCAGCGATGCTCTGGAAATGTACCGCACCGGAGGCTGGGACCTCGTTCTTCTGGACATCATGCTTCCGGGAATGAGCGGCATCGAGCTGTTAAGGCGCATTCGTGCGCAGGATGCCGACACCCCCGTCATCCTGCTTACGGCCAAAGGCTCTGTTGAGGATAAAGTGTCCGGCCTCGACCTAGGAGCCAACGACTATATGACCAAACCTTTTATTATTGAAGAGCTGCTTGCCCGAATACGCGCTACGTTAAGACTGCGAACATCAAATTATTCCGACGCGATTCCCGAGCAATGGCTGACTGCTGCGGACTTGAAAGTAAATGGGGGAACCAGGGAGGTCTTCAGAGGAAGCGACGAGATCGTATTGACTCCGAGGGAATTCGATCTGCTGGTATATTTGCTGAAGAACAAACGAAGAGTGCTTAACCGGGAGCAAATCATGGAGGCCGTATGGGGATATGATTATTACGGCGAGACGAATGTGGTGGACGTGTATATCCGCTATATCCGCAAGAAAATAGACTACGGCCGGGAATTTGAACTTATTCATACGATCCGCGGCGTGGGCTATGTGTTAAAGGACAGCAAATGAGATTAAGCAATAAAATCCATCTTTACTCCTCGGTATTGTTCGCGGCCTTGCTTATCGTTCTTAATCTTTTCGTATACATACTTTTCTACCGCGTATCTTTAAACAGCCAGATCGAACGAATTGAAGCGGAGGCCTCTACAATCGCTGAAGGGATGGGCAAATCCGTTCATCAAATTCCTGCGGAGGATTTGCTCAGGGCCTATGTGCCGTTGGAAGGCATGCTTCGCGTTGTTACTCCAACAGGCACCGGTCTTTCTCCGGTTACTTCATCTTCCGAATCATCCCTCACTGAGCGTGAAGTCCGCTTTTTTGCGGACAAGAACGTTGAGGTGATCAAGCACCTAAACCACCGTTACGTACTGGTGTCCCTTCCCGTAATTTGGCTGGATGGAGAGGTCGTCAATATTCAAGTGACACAGAGCCTCCGGGAGACGGAAGAGAACTTGCGGGTGCTGCGAAACGTCCTGATTGCCGTAACAGGCATGGCTCTCATCCCTGTCATCATTTCAAGCCGGGTTCTCAGCAGATTGATCACTCAGCCGATTACTTCGATGACCAACACGATGCGGGAAATTCGGCAAAGCGGACGCTTCAAACGGCTCGAGCTTAGCCGGTCCTCCAACGACGAACTGGTGGAGATGGGCCGCACATTTAACGATATGATCGATCTTCTTGAGACGAACTTCGATAAGCAGGAACAATTCGTCTCGAACGCCTCCCATGAGCTGAAAACGCCTCTTACCGTTATAGAAAGCTACGCCAGCCTGTTAAAGAGAAAAGGACTCGAGCGTCCTGAGCTTTTTGCCGAATCCATTGACGCCATTCATTCGGAAGCGATCCGGATGAGAGAAATGACGGAGCAGCTGCTTCTGCTTGCAAGGAACAAGTCACAGAGGAATGTGAAGTTTACTTCGGTCGATCTCGCCGCATTAGCGCAGGATTCCGCCAAAGCGTTCTACAACGCTTATCGCCGCGACGTTCATGTAGAAGCCGAACATAGCGCACAAGGTTATACGGACGAACATTTGTTAAAGCAGCTTCTGTTCATTTTTCTCGACAATGCGCGAAAATACAGTGAAGAACCGATCACAGTGCACGTCGGGGCAGAGGACGGTTCAGGCTGGATTCGTATAATCGACCGGGGTATCGGTATTCCGAATGAGGACCTGCCGAAAGTGTTCGACCGTTTCTACCGGGTCGATGAAGCCCGCAGCAGGCAAAGAGGCGGGTCGGGCCTGGGCTTGTCGCTTGCCAAGGAGATCGCGGAGGCGATTGGCGCACGGATTGAACTGGACAGCCTGGAAAACGTGGGTACGACAGCAGTCATTATTTTGCGTAAACCACCGGCGTAACAAGCTTTCTCTCATCAAATTCTCATTTTAACCTTGTATAATGATCGCATATCGAGCGTGGCGGGGTGAAGAGAATGACCAAACGTTGGCGATGGATAACGGGCATCGTTGTGCCGGCAGCCGCAATTATCATCATCGGGTTAGCATGGAAACCATGGATTACCAATGCCGATGCGCTTACGAGAGAAGCGGCGGAGGATGCGGTTCTTCAACTGTATCCGGGTGAAGTGGCGGGCACTAAGCTTAGCAAGGGCATTTACTCGATGCTGCTTAAAACGGAAAAAGGGCTGTATGATATGAAGGTGGACGCACGCAGCGGAGAGATCGTGTCATTAAAGCGATTGGACGCGTTTGCGGGAATAGAACAAGCGGAGCCTGTCGAAGCGAACCCGTCAACTCCAACTGCACAAATTCCGGCTTCAGAACCATCCCCAGATAACGCGCCGACTCAGCAAAAACCAAACATAGACCTGCCGCCGGAGCCGACGCCAGGGGACCCGCCGCCGAAGCGCCTGGCTCAAAGCAGCAGCCGAAGCCGGATGACCCGAAGCAGCAGGCTGCGAAGGACGACTCTCCTAAGGAATCGGCCCCAACGTTGTTGACCGCCGCAGACGCATCCTTGCTTGCCGCCAAACAGGTGAAAGGTACGGTTAAGGATGTTGATTTAAGACAAACAAAAGCGGGAGCTTACTATCTGGTAGAAATTCGCGGCGGCAAGGAGAAAAAAGCGGTCGTGCAGATTAACGCCATCACCGGCGCGATTATGTCCGTAACATGGGACGACCATGATCGCGGCGACGGCCAACCGGGCAAACGCGGCGGATCGGACGACTCCGGCAAGCATAGCGGTGATGACGATAATGAGTGACCTACTCCATTTTCTCATCAACTTCTAATGTAGCTCTTCATCGGCTCTCATCTAAGCGGTTTACATTCAATATGTAACCAATAAGAGCTGAAGGAGGCATCATTTCATGAACCGGAAAATAGGGATCGCCGCATTGTCTGCCGCTATTATGGTGGGAGGAATCGCCGGAACGGGAGCTGCATTGGCAAACAATTACGAAGTAAGCAAGACATCCATTGTGGCCACGGATTACAGACAAAAATTGACGATCAAGAGAGCGAAAGAATTGGCTTTGTCCAACGTTGCCGGCACCGTTCAGAATGTTCAGCTTTACATGGAGCAGGGAGTAACGTATTACAAAGTCACGATCACCGTAAAGGTCACCTGGAGCTATAACGTACTTATCGATGCTTACAGCGGGAACAGATTGTTCGTAACGACGGATAGCAGCGGCTATCGTTATTTTTACCATGTATCGTCCGGCAAATGGATGCTCGTAGGTAAAAAAGCGTTTGTCAAAGCCAAATTATCGTCCAAACAAGCCGCTGCCATCGCCGTAGCCAAGGTAGGCGGCAAGGTCGTCAAAATCGAACGCGATGATTATCAGGATAAGCTCGCATATGTAATCGAATTGAAAACCAAACAAGGTGAAGTGAAGGTCTATGTTCTCGCGTCGACCGGAAAAGTTCTTTCCGTAGTGTGGGATCGCGATTATGATGATGACCGCCATAAGAATGAGTACCGCTTCAATGACAATGACCACCACAAAAATAGCGGCCGCGGTCATGACGACGATCACAATGATGGCCACAAGGGACGTCATTAACCTTTAAAAGAATTCCATACGAATGGTAAGAGGATGCCGAGAGGCACCCTCTTTTTTTTTTATATGCCGACTTGGGATCGACTCCATAGCCTGCCAAAAATTGTTATCAACTATAAATCCGATTGGATAAGTTGTATTATTAAGAGAGAAGGAAAGGAGGAATCGATATTTATGAGCAACACCAAGGTAAATATACTGAATGATAACGTGTCTGCCGCTATTCGGAAGCCAACTGTCAATCTACGCATCATCTTGTTGACATCGATGCTGTTCGCGTTTGGATTCTTGTTCCTTGGCAGCACCGTTTCCTATAAGCAAGCATCGTTATATTTGATCGCCGGTGTTTTAGGACTGGCGCTTTATCATGCGCACTACGGCTTTACGAGTTCGTTCCGCAGCTTTCTCGTATCCGGACGAGGGGTCGGCATCCGGGCTCAAATGATTTTATTTCTGATTGCAAATGTTTTATTCCTTCCGCTCTTGTCAGGAGCAGGCGGCCATGAAGCTGCCGGCTTTGTATCTCCCGTCGGATTATCCGTGTTAATGGGTTCTTTTATTTTTGGTATAGGAATGCAAATGGGGGACGGCTGCGCTTCAGGCACACTGTACCACATCGGCGGCGGAGACTCCCGAGGCATATTGACGCTAGTAGGCTTCATTGCGGGTTCTGTTATCGGTAGCGCTCATTTTACATGGTGGATGGGCACTCCTAATATCGGTCCCGTTTCGTTTATCGAACATTTGGGACCTCTACCAGGCTTCTCCGTCAATCTTGCAATTCTTACGCTCGTGTTCTGTGCAGTATATTATATTGAGAAACGCCGAAACGGTGATGTTGAATCACTTCGCCCGAGCTGGCAGTTTGGATGGAAGAGCCTGCTGAAGGGTCCCTGGCCATTGATACTGGGGAGTATTGTCCTTGCAGTGGGAAATGCAGTCGTACTCTATATTTCAGGCAAGCCGTGGGGCGTGACATCCGCTTTCGCCTTGTGGGGAGCCAAACTTTCTCAGGCAGCTGGAATTCCCGTTACGGAATGGGCATATTGGCAGACCGATGCCAATGCCGCGGCATTAAACATCAGTATTCTGAAAGACGTAACATCGGTAATGGATATCGGACTTATACTGGGTGCATTGATGGCGCTCGGATTAAGCGGCAAACCGAATCGTTTTCTTCGGCACACTTCCTTGCGAATGATTACGGGTTTATTGGCAGGCGGTGTGCTGATGGGTTACGGCGCGCGAATTGCCTTTGGCTGCAATATCGGTGCTTATTTCGGAGGAATTGCTTCCTTCAGCCTTCATGGTTGGGAATGGATGATCGGAGCCATGATCGGCAGCATGATCGGCATCAAACTTCGTCCTCTATGTGACCTGCCTGTAACAAAGTAAAACGATGGACAAAAAAAAGAGCCGCACTTACTCCGGCTCCAAGAAGATTAAAGGTTATGAAGAAAAGCTGCAACAGTGCTGCAACCCTCTCTGTACTTCATGATACATGATTATGATATACGAATCATTAGGCTGTTATTGGAAGCGAAATGGTAATCCTTAGCGCCGACTTTGGTGCCGATTTGACAACTCATTCATTTTGTCGGAAAATGTCGAGCAGAGTTCTACATGAGCTTGTCCGGGTTAACTTCCGACCGTTTAGGGAATTCTTATTCACAGCATAATGCTGCTTCGCAAGCGGAAATGAGTGGCGCACCATGAGGGGAATGACAGAGCGTTGGGCGAATATGACACTCAGGCAAAAGTTGATTCTGGCTTTTGCCTGTTTCATTGTCGTCCCGTTTTTTATCATAGGCGGCACACTCTCCTGGTTGTACGTAAAGTCCAATCAAAGCATGCTTCTCGATGCGGCCATAGCCAATAACAGGCAAATCGTCAAAAACATCGACACCTCGCTTAATCCGTTATTGCAGTTATCGATGCTGCCGGTACAGAATCACACCTTGTTTCAGATCATGCAAAAAGACTATGAATCAGTTTCGTATCCGTTTTATGAGAAGCAGCAAGATTTCGATACGGTTGGAAGCATTATCCGAAACAGTATAATGCCTTATTCGGAACTGATCAGCTCGGCTATCATTTATCAATCCACCAATCAGTTGATTATAGGCAGAAGCAATGACGATTACATGAATCATCGTTATCTCGAGAACGGTTTCTATAATGAGACTTACGTCCGGGAGATCATACGGAATAACGGGATTTATGTGCCGGTCGGCATTCATGATGAAAAGCTGATGTCCTTCAAGCCTGCTCCTGTCGTGTCGATGGGACGTGCGGTGATCGATCCGTTCACCAAAGAAACACTCGGCTTCATCCTGTTCAATATCGGCGTAGAGAGATTACAAATGCTGTGGAGCGACATCCATTTTACAGACAATACACGGTTTTATCTGTTCGACCAAAATTCAAATGTGATATACAGCACCAACGGAACGGAAATCGGCAAGCCGGCAGCAGACGTCCTGGGCAGCAGCGTGCAGCTCGTCGACGGTCATAGTGAGCAGCTTCAGGAGGACGAGGATCATTATTTTATTTCCTCCGACTCGAGCTTAACGGGATGGAAAACCGTTACCGTCATGCCTAAAAATGAACTGTTCGGATTTGTGAATACCATTGTACGAACGATTGCCATATCCTTGTTCATCCTGCTGGGCTTATCCATCGTCACATCGATTTATATCGCGACCAGCATCACCAAGCCGCTGCTTCAGCTCGAACGCCGAATGAAGCTTGTTTCACAAGGAAATCTGGACGTATCGTTCGAAGCCGGACATGGTGAAATCGGCAGAATCAGCGTGACCATCGATCGGATGCTGCAGGAAATCAGAAGCCTGATCCGGACGATCTACCACGAGGAGCAGGAGAAAAGGCAGATGGAGATACTGGCCTTACAATCTCAAATCCGTCCTCATTTTATGTACAACACACTTAATGCGATCAAGTGGATGGCGAAGATGCAAGGAGCCGCAGGCATAGAGGAGGCGCTGACGGCATTCTCGTCAGTGATCCGGTTTACGGCTAGAACGCAAACCGATTATGTGACGGTACGGGAAGAAATTGAATTTATCAAAAGCTACACCAAGATATTAGACATCCGTTATTTCAATAAGTTCGATGTGACCTATGATATCGATCCCGGCGTGTGGGAATACCAAATATTGAAATTCATGCTGCAGCCTTTAGTCGAAAACGCCATTTTCCATGGCTTTGACGAAATCCCCTATAAAGGAAAGCTCGAAATCCGGATTCGCCAAGAGGCGGGTCATCTGGTCATGACCGTCGCCGATAACGGTAGAGGGATGTCCGCAGAGCAAAGCGAGGCGCTGACACAAAACGAAGCAGGCGAACACTTAAACTCCATCGGTCTGAATAACATCCGCAGACGCATTGAATTATTTTTCGGACCAGGGTACGGGCTTACGATTCAAAGTGAAGAGAACGCCGGAACAACAGCGGTGATCGTCGTTCCCATCATAGATCAACCGAATGCAGGTGAGACAAAGTGAGAATTTTAGTGGCGGACGATGAACCGCTCGTTCGAATCGGAATCAAGTCTTCATATGGATGGAAGGATGCCGGCATGGAAATCGTCGGCGAGGCTGCCGATGGCGAGGAAACGTTAAGACTCATTGCCGAGCTAAAGCCCGACGTGGTCATCTTGGACATCAAGATGCCGAAAAGACCGGCATTCAAGTGCTTTCCGAAATGCGTGAACAACACATGAATGCCAAAGTGATCATCCTCAGCAGCTTCGATGACTTTGCTCTCGTCAAGAAAGCAATGAAGCTGGGAGCGTCGGACTATTTTCATAAACCGAGTATGAACGTGCAGGAGATTGTAGCTGTTCTGCAGCAGCTGAAGCTCGAAATCGGGAGCCGCGGCGACAGCGGAACAGAGCCTTCTATGCAAGGAGCAAGCAAAGATTCGGCACTTCGGGATATGATCAAAGGTAATCTTGAGCATGCCGGCGCAACGGACTTGAAAGAAAGCAACCTGTATGCCGTACTTTTCTCCATTAAGAAATTCGAGCAAATGCTGAAACGATATACGATGGAAAACGCCGCATTCCTGCCGGCCACGATCGTCAACATAGTCGGCGAACTGCTATCCAAAGAGAAAGAAACCGAACTGACGCAGCTGGAAGAGAATCTATTCGCAGTATTCTTATCGCATAGCGATTCCAATAGCTCACAGGCTTCCTATTCACACGTTAACGATATTGTGTACTTGATCCACAGCTCGTTAAAAAGATTTCTGAATGTTGAGCCGGTGTTCGGCATCAGCGACGCTTTTCATTCGTTCCGCGATCTCGGTCAAGCGGTCGGCCAGGCGGAACAAGCGCTGGAACTCAAGTTTTATCATCCTAACGACCCTTTGTTTTATTACCGCATCCGCAATCTCGATGACGAGCAGCTGCAGGAGCGCGTTAACGGATATATCCTGGCATTGAAGAACAGCTTGAAAGAGGAGAAGTACGAGGAGTTTGCCACCACTTTGGCGGAATGGGAAGAGTTTGTTCAGAATGAAGAATGCATGACGGAGAAGGATGTCAAAAAGGTGTATGAAGGCTTGCTGTTCATGATTGCCGAGGGCGAGGAGTATGGCGCGGACCGGAATCAGGCACAGCAGCTGGATGATTTCCTGGAATGCTCGGCGTTTTATCATGCCGCCTTTAACGAAAAACTGAAAGCCCGCATTACAGGTAAAAATAAAGAGTACAGCCCTCTAATCCGCAATGTGGTTCAATTCATCGATCAACATTACAACGAGGACATTTCGTTAAAGCTGCTCGGGGAGATGCTGCATTCGAGCCCGAACTATATCAGCAGACTTTTCAAACAGGAAGTGGGCAGAGGACTGTTCGACTATCTCAATGTCGTGCGCATCCGCAAGGCGAAGGAGCTGCTCAAGGACTATACGTACAAAATTTATGAAATCGCGGAAATGGTCGGCTTCAACAGCCAAGTCCATTTTGCCATCGTGTTCAACAAGTATGAAGGAATGTCTCCGACAGACTTCCGCAAGGAGCTAGGATAATTTCATTAAAGAAAAGTGCGTTTCATTAAAAACATCCTTCCTCTATGCGTACGGCTAAAGCAAAACTAGTGCATCCCATTAAATTAATCATCATATGATTAATTTTTTTTTGCCTAGTGAAACTTTATCATGAAGGAGCACCAAGAAATTCGACCAAGAAGGGGATGCAACATGAAGAACACAATGAAAACAGCTGCTTCGCTGCTTCTCATCGTATGTTTGGTTTTCGCGCTCGCTGCATGCGGAAGCAAAAACAACGCGAATGATGAAGGACAAGCCGATGGCGGAAAAGGCAAAAAAACAACGGTTACTATGGGATTCTGGGGTACAGCGCAAGACCTTAAGATTTACCAGGAGGCCGCTAACACCATTTCCAAGACATACCCGAACATCACGCTCAAAATCAAGCAATACCCAAGCAGCGACCAGTTCTGGAATACGCTGCCCGGTGAAATTGCAGCCGGCGTGGCACCTGATTTCATCAAGATTTCCAACGAAGGCTCTTATGAATACATCAGCAAAGGCATGTTCGCTCCGCTGGACGACTTGATCGGACCGGCAGGCGTAGACATGAACCGTTTCCAATCATCTGCGAACGATATTTGGAAAATCGACGGCAAGCAATACGGTATTCCGAACAGCGTAAGCCCGGCTATGTTCTTCATCAACGAAGACATGTGGAAAAAAGCGGGTCTTGGCGCTTACCCAACTACTTGGGATGAAGTTCAAGCTGCCGCTAAGACACTTACAACGAAAGACGTAAAAGGTATTGTCATCAACATCGATCCTTACCATATCACCAACTATGTGAAAAGCTACGGCGGTGGATGGGATAACGGCAAGACGATCAACTCACCTGAAAACGTTAAAGGTCTGCAAAAGATCTTCGACATGTATAAAGACGGTTCAGCCGTTACACCTAAATCTCTCGGATACGGCTGGGACGGAGAAGTATTCGCCAACGGCAAAGCAGCAATGACAACCGGCGGTTACTGGTATAAAGGCTTCCTGAAAGACGCCGCTCCGAACATGAAATATGTTGTTCTTCCTGTACCGAAAGGAACTACAGAAAACAGTGACATGATCGCAGACGGTTACGTGGTTCTCAAAGACGCGAAAGACAAGCAAGCAGCTGTTCAAGCGGCTTATCACATGACCAACGAAACGACTCAAACCGAATTCATGAAAATCGGTAACGGCTCTCCATTGGTCAGCTTGTCGCCGAAGTATTTCGAATTGAATCCGGAATTCAAAGCGGTTGAACCTGCGCTCAAAACGGCAACGGACTTCGCTTATCCGGCGGAATCGAAGAAATTTAAAG
The DNA here is from genome assembly GCF_000829465.1 of Cohnella kolymensis. GTDB lineage: Bacteria > Bacillota > Bacilli > Paenibacillales > Paenibacillaceae > Cohnella > Cohnella kolymensis. The sequence continues at coordinate 124,216 of NZ_JXAL01000034.1, forward strand.
ACCAACTGGTAAATGAGCTGGAAAGCACATTGCTGGGCGGCGGGAACAAGACTCCTCAAGAAATCTTGGACAGCGTTCAACAGCAATTCAAGTAATGGCTGCGTTCCCGTTTCCTTGGTGAAACGGGAACGATTTTATTCACGGCATTAAATACATTCAAGTAAGGAGGGGTCATGATGAGCAACGGCACTAAAGCAGCCGCGGAATTGCGGCGCGACAACAAGGGCGGTCAGTCCTTGTTCAGAAAAATGTTCGATTCGGATATGTCCGTCGGCTGGTTGTTCAGCTTGCCGTTTCTGATCTTGTGGGCATGGTGGTTCTTCTATCCTTTCCTGCAGTCTTTCATTCGCAGCTTCCAGGATGCCAACTTCGCAGCATTGGATGAAGCGAAATTCATCGGATTTCAGAACTATGTAAGGATTCTGCAGGATCCCGAGTTTTACCGGGCGGTCCTTCACTCGCTTGAGATCGTGTTGATCGCGGTCCCTGTGCAAACACTGATCGGTCTTCTAATGGCGATCCTGGTCAACCAAAAGATCAAAGGGAAGGGGATTTTCCGGACTGTCTTCTTCATTCCGTACATTACATCCCAAATCGCCATCACAACGGTATTCATGATGTTGTTCAAGCAGGGCACGTTCGTCACGGAATTCTTCGGACTTTTCGGGTTCGGCAATGTGACCTGGTTCGCAGATACGAACTATGCGCTTATGTTTGTCGCTATTCTATTTATTTTCCAACAATGCGGATTTACCATGATCGTCTATCTTTCCGGGCTTCAAGAAGTTCCGAAAGATTTGTATGAGGCGGGCCAAATCGACGGCGCATCCAAATGGGCGCAATTCCGCTACATTACCGTACCGTTCTTGAAACCGATCACCTTCTTCATTGTGTCAGTGGCAACGATTCTCGGTTTCCAAATTTTCGACCAGATCGCCGCCATCTCTAGATACGGCGCGCTCGGTTCCCCAGCGGGAGCCACCAATACGGTTGTTACCTATTTCTATCAGCACGGTATTCGCTATATGAACATCGGATACGGAAGTGCGGCCGTTGTCTTGTTCTTCTTGATAATCATGATCATTACGTACCTTCAGAAAAAACTGTTGGATGAAAAGGGGTGAGCGCAGGTGAAAACGAGAAAAGCTATAGCACAGTTCGGTAATTATACGCTGCTCATTATTCTTGGCGCTCTGTTCGCCCTGCCGTTTATATATACGCTTTACACTTCATTAATCACCATGCAAGATGTGAACAAGCTGGCCGGAGTTTCTAACTGGACGTTCGACAATTACAAGATGTTCTTCACGAATGACGCGTACAACGTGCCTAAATGGCTTATGAATACCGTCATCATGACGGCAGTCGTCATTCTAGGTAACCTCATCATTAACCCGATGGTCGGATTCGCACTAGCGAAACTCGACTTCAAGGGCAAAAAGCTCATCTACTGGATCGTCGTCGGTACGATGATGGTTCCGTATCACATGATTCTGATTCCTGTATATGTGAACGTGGCCGAGCTTGGCTGGTTGAACTCTTTTACGGGGTTAACGGTTCCGTTTCTGTATCAGGCGCTGTACATCTTCATGATGCGTCAATTTTTCATCAGCATTCCGACCGAATTCATTGAAGCGGCTAGACTCGACGGCTTGACTAAAGTAGGGGCGTTCTGGCGGATCGTCTACCCGCTGGCTCGATCCTCGCTCATCACGATGTCGATCCTGGCATTCTCGGGAACGTGGAACAGCTACTTGATCCCCGTTACACTGACGAGCGATCCTTCAATGTATGTGTTAGTCGTGGGTTTGAACAGCGTCAAGGATATGTTCTTCGAGAACACCCCGCTGATCATGGCAGGGGTCGTGCTCGCCACTTTGCCGATCCTGATCTTCTTCTTTATTTTCCAACGGCAGTATATCGAAGGCGTATCGAGCGCCGGAGTCAAAGGCTGATAAGCGCCCGGCGCTTCGGCGAAACATTTACTCTAAGCGGAATGAGGCGGGATTCATGGACTATCGCGTAATCAAGGAAGGGGATTTGTTTTTCCTCACCGACGTGAATGGGGATATCAATGGCAACGACGATGCCGGACACGGGCTGTATACGAAAGATACCCGTTTTCTAAGCCGCATGGAGCTGTTCATCGACGGAGAAAAGCCGACGCTTCTGGCATCGAACGCCGATAAAAGCTATTTTGCATCCATTCGGTTGATGAAAGTAAGCAAGGATGAAGGCGCAATCGAAATCCTCCGTGAACGCTATATCTACGACGGTATTCTATATGAGCGCGTATCGCTGACCAACTACTTTCCAAGGGCTGTAAGCTGCGATTTTGCAGCCGCTTTCGATGCTGATTTTCAGGATATGTTTATCGTCCGCAAATACCGTACCGGAGATGTTGGAGAAATCATCGGGCGGGAGATCGGCGAGCGCGGCATGTCCATCCGCTACCAAGGAAAGGACGACATCCTGAGAGAGACGCAAATCGAGTGGGATTGGCAGGAAGGCACGAAAGCCGGAGCGGACGGCTGCGTCCACTTTGCGGTTAGCTTGGACCCTAAGGAGTCGAAGCAGGTTTGTTTTACGGTTCGACCTTTGCTGAACGAACAGAAATCGTCTGTATTGCCTTTCGATGAAGGCCTGCGTAAACTGGAACAATCCTATGATCTCTGGTACAACGAAGGCGCACAAGCTAACTCCGATGTGCCGGTGTTTGACGATTTTTACCGCCGGGGCGTACAAGATTTACGCCTGCTCATGACGGATGTCGGATGTGGCGAGATGCCGGTTGCCGGCCTCCCGTGGTTTGCGGTTCCCTTCGGACGTGACAGCCTTATAACGTCCCTATTCATGCTCCCGCTGAATCCTGCTCAAGTCAAAAGCACACTCAGAACGCTGGCCGCTTATCAAGGGGAGAAAGTAGATCCCGAGAGAGATGAAGAGCCGGGTAAAATCATGCATGAAATCCGCTTCGGCGAGCTGGTAAACACGAATCAGTCACCATTTGCGCCTTATTACGGATCAGCGGACTCTACACCATTGTTTTTAGTGCTCATCGGCGAATATGTTCGCTGGACAGGCGACGCATCATTGGTGGAAGAACTGAAATCCAACATTGTGCGCGCGTTGGAATGGATCGACAGCTACGCCGGCAGAGCGGAAACCGGGTTCTTGACATACAGCCAGGAAGCCGAGAAGGGGTTCCCGAATCAGGGCTGGAAAGATTCGCCCAACTCCATCGTGCACGAATCCGGCGAATACGCCTCTTCGCCGATTGCATTATCCGAAGTACAAGGGTATGTGTATCAGGCGAAGAAAAGTCTGTCACCGATCTTCACCAAGCTTGGGGACACCCGGCTCGCCATGCGGCTGGACAAGGAAGCCTTTGAACTCAAGGAGCGATTCGAGAAGGCGTTCTGGATGGAAGATGAACGGTTCTATGCCGTGGCATTGGACAAAAACGGGCGGCAAGTACGTTCTGTCACTTCCAACCCGGGACATCTGCTGATGAGCGGACTTCCGGATACGTCCCGGGCTGAACTTGTGGCAAAGCGCTTAACCGCGAAGGACATGTTTAACGGCTATGGAATTCGCACCATGAGCACCGATTCCACAGGCTACTATCCGATGAGCTATCATAACGGAAGCGTCTGGCCTCACGATAACGGGATGATTCTGCTCGGTCTGAGCCGAACGGGGATGAAAAGGCAGGCCGGGCAAGTGATCTCCGGGTTGCTGAAAGCGTCCGAATCTTTCGAATACCAACGGCTGCCGGAGCTGTTCTGCGGCTATGACTCTTCGGTCGGTTCACCGGTGCCTTACCCGACCACGTGCTCGCCGCAGGCATGGGCAGCTGCAACTTCCATCGTCTTTGTACAGGCGATGCTCGGTCTCGTACCGGACGCACTGGAACAAACAATCGTATTGAATCCGCTCCTGCCTGAAGCGTTCAATGAACTGACGGTCACCAACATCTCCATCGGATCCGGACATTTAGCCGTCAGGATAACACGAGCAGCCGAATCTTCAGAGAGCGTGAATGTGGACGTTATTTCCAATACGACGGGTTTCAATCTTATCGTCATGCCGTAAAGGAGCAGTATCATGAACAAAACATGGTGGAAAAAAGCGGTCGTATATCAAGTGTATTGGCGCAGTTTTTATGACACGAACGGAGATGGATACGGGGACCTGCAAGGTGTTATCGAAAAGTTGGATTACATCCGCACCCTCGGTGCCGACGTCATCTGGCTCAATCCTTGTTACGGTTCGCCTGACGTCGACAACGGTTACGATATCTCGGATTACCGCGGCGTCATGCAAAAGGCGGGAACGATGGCAACTTTCGAGCGGCTTTTGCAGGAAGTTCATTCCCGAGGTATGATGCTGATCATGGATCTGGTCGTGAATCACACCTCCGATCAGCATCCATGGTTTATCGAGTCCCGTTCGTCCAAAGACAATCCGAAGAGGGATTACTACATCTGGTCGCAGCAAACGAATAACTGGCGATCCTATTTTACAACTTCCACATGGGAATGGGATGAACGCACAGGAGAGTACTATTTTCACTCTTTTGCCGTCGAGCAGCCCGACTTGAACTGGAGCAATCCGAAGGTGCGGGAAGAAATCTACGAGATGATGCGTTTTTGGCTGGATAAAGGGATTGACGGCTTCCGCATGGATGTCATCAACTTGCTGGCCAAGCAGGAAGGGTTCCCGGACGCGGAGAATCCCGAGAATATCTCTTACCTTGGCAACAACCCCGGCATTCATGAATATCTCAAAGAGATGAACGATCAAGTATTGAGACATTATGACGTGTTTACGGTAGGTGAAATTCCATTCGTCACGCCGGAGGACGGGCTTCTCTATGTAGGCGAAGATCGGGGTGAGCTACATACATTGTTTCACTTCGAAGTCTGTGATTACATGGCGCATTGGGACATGCAGCGTTTCAAGGAAATTCAGAAGCGCTGGTATGACGGCATGTGGGGAAGAGGCTGGAATTCGCAATTTTTGAATAACCATGATCATACAAGGCTCGTCACCCGCTTCGGCAACGACTCGGAATACCGTGTCGAATCCGCCAAATGCTTCGCCACCATGCTGCATACGCTGCCTGGCATGCCTTATGTGTACCAGGGCGAAGAAATCGGGATGACGGGTGTCCGTTTTCCCTCGATTGACGATTACGATGACATAGCGATGAAAAACAAGTATAAAGAAGAAGTCGGCAAAGGAAGAGACCCGCAGGAAGTGTTCGAAAGCTTGCTCCATCTGACCAGGGACAACTCAAGAACGCCGATGCAGTGGGACGAAACGCCAAATGCCGGGTTCAGCCAAGGCTCTCCATGGTTGAAGGTGAATCCGAACTGTTCCGAGATCAATGTGGAGAAGGCGCTCGCGGATCCGGACTCCGTATTTTATCACTATCAGAAGTTGATCCGACTGCGTAAAGACAACGAAGTGATGGTGTACGGCAGTTATGAGCCGATTCTGGACGAAGACGACCAAATTTATGCTTATTATCGTACTTTAGAAAGTGAAAGATGGCTCGTTGTTCTGAACATTTCGGATGAGGAGGCACAGTGCCGCCTGCCGGACAATGTGAACTCCAGCTTAGGGGAAGTTATCATACGGAATTATCCGGAAACGTCCGGTGGCAGTGAAGGGTTACTGCTGAAGCCGTACGAAGCCCGAGTATATCGCATACGCTGACAAAAAATACAGACTGCGCTCAGCGGTCTGTATTTTTTGATTTTTTTTCTGTTATATTTACATTAATAGGAAACCGTTCAGGGGAGGTATCGTATGAACGCTTCGTCGAATTGCGTATTGTACCTGGGCACCGAAGACGGGCTACTCGTCTATCGAGTGGATCAAAGCCAGTCCTTGAAACTCGTCGGCAGGGGCTTGCAAGGAAATGCAGTGAGGGCGATCGCCGTGCATCCTGCACAGTCTGATCACGCCTACATCGGCTGCGGTCTGAGAGGTTGGGGGTTGTACCGTACGAATGATTATGGACAACAGGTCGAGAAGGTCGGTTTTGCAGAACAGTGGGTGTGGGATGTCGTTCATCAACCGAATGATCCGAAAGTGATTTGGGTCGGGACTGAGCCGGCGATGATTTATAAATCGACAGATGATGGTGTATCCTTTACGGCGCTCAACGGTATCGGACAAGTTCCAAGTCGAAAATCGTGGAGGTTTTTTCATCCTCCATTTTATAGCGGACATATCCACGGCATTGCCTTTCATCCGCACAATGTGCAGCAAGTACTCGCCGGCGTTGAACAAGGCGCCTTAGTGTATAGCTTGAACGGCGGCGAGAGTTGGCAAGATACATTAGCCGGCTATGACCTTCACCGGATCTCATATAATCCGAACAATGCCGCACATGTACTTGCCGGCGCAGGGGAAGGATTGCTTGAGAGCCGGGACGGCGGAATGACTTGGCATATGGTTCCGGTCATGAAAGGCAAATATGTTCACGGCATTGCTTTCGACCCGTTTACTCCCGGCAGAGTTTACATATACGCAGATGACGGCGACAGCCCATTATACCGCAGCGATGATGAAGGTACAGTATGGCTGCCCGTGGGTAAAGGGTTATTCGCAGCAAAACCGTCGGATAATTTAGCGTTACATCCCCGCCTGCCTGATGTATTGTTCTACGCTGCCGATGTTACAAGCCGTGAAAGTATCATTTATTACAGTAATGACGCAGGGATGACTTGGTCACCGATTTCCGATCGGGTGCCTAAGGTATGGCGTATGAAAGCAGCATCATTGTAAATGATTTTGTTTAAGTGATGGAAGCTATCAATTGTTTGGCGTTTCGCAAATGCAGCTCTGTGTAATCCTGCCACTGTATGATGTGATCAATAACAGGTTTGTACTGATCGGGAGCGGCATCCTTCATCACAGCCAAACCGGAACGAACATTGCGATCTCTTAACTCTGCTTTTTGGATACATCCAGTCAAAGTTTCCAGAATGGAATGCTCCGTCTCCCCGTTCATGAACCTCTGTGCGGATCCCATTGCTGTCACACGATGATAGGATGCAGGGACGAGATGCGTATGCATTTCCGCATTTCCCTTTAAGTCTTTTGTTTCGGGGATGTGGAACAACTGGGTGCTGAAAGAACAAACCATTTGCTCGCCATATAAGCTCGCGTACAGCTCTGTAACAACAGGCTGCCATCTCTGCTGTTGCCTCAACAAATAACACCTTCTCGCCCCATACTCGGCAGACGCCTAACAATATCGTATGTAGATTCAAGCCTAAATGTGATAGGCCTGCTCCTGCGAGCGATCGAGTTTGAAACTCTTCAGACACGAAACTTGATTGATCGATTATAAAGTGGAAATAACCATTTCACACCGGCTGGAGTGAACGTGTCTGCCAACAGATGCGAAACGTAACCGGCAATGGAAACCGACATAATCCCAGGGACTTGAAGGTGGTTCTGAAGACCCCACCCTAATGCTCCCCACAGCATCACGGCCCAAATCGTATGCGTCAAACCGCGGTGCTTCAACCAAGGCACCCAGGCGACAAAACCACCCAGTCCCATTAGCCAATTCAGCTCGGAATACCAACCCGCGTAGAGCAAACCCAAACCAACCATGCTTACAAGGATATTGCGAATGATGCCTTCTTTGCTGACAAAACCGAGCAGCAAGAGCGTCACCGCCACTACGGATACCGTCAGATGGATGCGATCGTCCATGAAGTAGAGATATGCCGTCACTCCACTCAGGAGAACGCCCGCCCAAAGCACAATGTCTCGCAAAGATTTCGAGACTTTGCCGAGCGTGCTGCTAAGCAGACTGGTCCCATCCAGATCCGCGGATAAAGCAGAAAAGCTCGCCACAGACAGGTACAAAGCAGCATTGTTGAAGCTGAAAGGGTAATACAAGCTGGCCGCCGCCCCTATCGCAGCTCCGATTGCAAAATGAGTCGATCCTTTCATAGTTCCAAGTTCCCTCCGCTGACTGACTGAAGTTGGTTAAAAGGCAAACATACGTTTGCTGCGTAATTTTAGCACGCAACGCTGTATGCAAACAAGAGTAGATTCATAGCGAGTATTATCGTGAGAGAGGTGTATGAAATGCTGGACTATCCCTATGCCACGACGAGAGAAGAAAAGCTTAAAATGGCCAATGAAATTGCAAGTAGGCTGTTGAGCAGGTTTAAAGAATCGATTGCGGTCTTTTATTCACATTTTGCCTTTATACGATCCGGAACATATTTTTGAAGAGCTGCAAGTTTTGCCTTTAGCATTTACGTCAGAAGAGATCAAAAGCGTCATGAGAGAATTTATGATCTGGGAACCGTATGAGACGATGGGCAAAATAAGAAACGCGCGGGCGAACGGAAATGTGGATTATTTGTCCGTCGGAGCGAGAGACTTAAGCTGGCAGACGGCGAAACTGATCGGGCTGGCGAACAAGAAATACTTCAGCACAAGGGCGAAAACCTATAGTGAGTCTCTACACATGGCATTACAGCCGGAAGGCTATAAAGAAATGGTTATGTATGTGATCAATGGGAACTTCAGCGATAAAGAGAGAGTTTATTTATGCTGTGAAAATCTGTGGCTCGGCTTAAACAAATGGTTTGAGGAGCTTGGCATCAACTATAAGAGCGAGAGTCTTCCATTTTAAACCAACCGTCTTTTTTCCCGTCTACCGACAAAAAACAACGAATGTCCCCGAATAGTATGACTGACAACTCGAATACATACCTAACACACAGCAAAGGGGACTTCAAATGAAGCCGAAATCGATCAAGCTTATCACAAACACTATCTTGTCCGCCGTATTGGCGATGGGAATCGGCACAACAAGCGCTTTTGCCAACGAGACCCAAACGGCAGCACATGAATCGACTGCTCCCGCACCCGTAACAGGCAGCACCGAGAGTTCCGTAACGACAACCGCACCACAATCCAACTTATCCGAATTGCCTGCCGATTTCTTCTATCTGTTCAAAACAATCGTGATTAAGATAGAAATCGTGTTGACAGATGACCAGGTGAAGCAAGCAAAGCTTCATTCCGTTATCACTCAAGAGCGCATCAAGAGAGCAGAGGTTCTGATTATTAAAGGAAAAACGGACCTCGCTGTGGAAACGTTGCAGCAATCTGTTGCTGAGCAAGACCAAGAAATTGAAGAAAGCTTGCAGTCCGATGAAAATGAGAGCAACGAGGAAATTCAGGATCAGCTTCGCCATAATATCGAAGCTTTGACGATCGTAATGGCAAAAGTAAAGAATCCGAAAGCAAAAGCCGCTTTGGCCAAAAATATCAAGAAGAGCAAAGCAAAGTTATTGATCATTATCGAACAACCGGGTGAGCCGGAAGAACAGAAAACCGGGTTAACTGAAGTAGAAGTACAGCTTCAAGCTAAGCCGGTAAAGACTGAACAAGTTGAAAATGATGACGATCAAAAACGATTCGAAGATGAAGATAAAAATGATGATGAGGATTCCGGCGATAAAGACGAGGATCGGAAAGCGATGCAAGAAAAAATGAAGTCCGAGCGTAAAGCGGCGCAAGAGCAATACAAGCATGATCGGAAAATGGCTCATGAACAGTCCAAAAAAGAACGCAAAGAGTCTCATGAGAAATCCAAAGGCGATAATAAGTAACCGGTTAACTGCATGTTTTTGCCAGCCTTCATCCGGGTAATAAAGGCTACGTCCAACCATCAGGAGGTGGCTAAGCTTAATGGTTCCCGACCAAAAGAAGATACCGACAAAGCATAATGGCAAAGACGAACGATCCGCCAATTTTAAAGCATTCGTTGAAGGCAAGCAGGGTGCAGGACATCCGGAGTGGAAACAGGACAAAGCAACCGGAACGAACAACTTTATGGATCAACAGAACAAGCTGATCGACCAACATAACTTGCGTAAATAAAACAAAGACCTCAACTCCGCGTTGAGGTCTTTCTCTGTCTCATTTGCCTTCTTGAACGAACTTTTCAATACGCGCTTTGATGGAATCACGAACCTGGCGAAACTGCGTGATAATTTCTTCTTCAGTACCGGTCGCTTTCGCCGGATCGTCGAAGCCCCAGTGCCATTTGATTACGTTCTTGTTAGAAATGACAGGACAATGCTCGTCGGCATGGCCGCAAAGGGTAATCACGTAAGCTGCGCGGTTCAGTGTGTCCGGATCGATCACATTCGATGTGTGGTTAGAAATGTCAACGCCTGCTTCTCTCATAACCTGGACCGCTCGAGGGTTCAATCCGTGTGCTTCCAGTCCGGCGCTCTTCACCTCGTATTTATCTGCACCTAAAGTGTTCAAAAACCCGTCAGCTATTTGGCTCCTGCAAGAATTCCCCGTACATAAGAAATACACAAGCGGTTTTTCCATTTGTTCAATCTCCTTCGTTATCAATTGATCAGGCAATGATATTTAACCAAAGGTAAAGCCCGGTTAAAGTGATGAACAATACAGGCACCGTTAATACAATCCCAACTTTAAAGTAATAGCCCCAGCTGATTTTTACGCCTTTGCTTGAAAGCACGTGCAGCCAGAGGAGAGTGGCCAGGGAGCCGATTGGAGTGATTTTCGGTCCTAAATCCGAGCCAATAACATTCGCATAAACCAAAGCTTCACGTAAAGTACCGCCGGTGTTCGTGTTATGAATCGCCAAGGCGTCGATCATGACGGTAGGCATGTTGTTCATAATAGATGAGAGAATCGCAGCGATGAATCCCGATCCCACCGTTGCCGCAAACAGCCCCTGATCAGCAGTCCATTGGAAAACCTCGCCCAGGCGATCGGTCAATCCGACATTGCGCAGACCGTATACGACAACATACATTCCGATGGAAAAGACAACAACCGCCCAAGGCGCTCCTTTGACTATTTTCCAGGTGTGAATCTCGGGAGTTTGCCGTGCCAGGAGCAAGAAGATAATCGCCACAACACCTGCAATGATGGACACCGGCAGGTTAATGAATTCGCTGGAAAGATATGCGGCCAGCAGTACGGCCAATACGATCCATGAGATCCGGAATAAGCGCGGATCCTTGATCGCCTCACCCGGCTTTTTCAATTGCGACAAGTCGTAATGTTTAGGAATGCTTCCCCGGAAAAATAGATAAAGGACAAGCAAGCTTGCAGCAACAGAGAAGAAGGTGGGGATAATCATGCGGCTTGCATATTTGACAAAACCGATGTCGAAGAAATCTGCAGACACGATATTCACCAGGTTGCTGACGACCAATGGCAAGGAAGCGGTATCCGAAATAAACCCGCTCGCCATAATAAACGGGAGAATCATCCGCTCATCGAATTTAAGCGCACGCACCATCGCCAGTACAATGGGTGTCAATATGAGTGCAGCGCCATCGTTCGCGAAGAATGCGGCAACAGCGGCACCAAGCAGCACGACATATACGAACATCAGATTGCCGTTGCCTTTTGCAAAACGTGCCATATGAAGCGCGGCCCATTCGAAAAAGCCGATTTCATCAAGGATCAAGGAAATGAGAATGACAGCTACGAAAGCCAATGTGGCGTTCCAGACGATCTGCGTCACTTCCCAGACATCATGAAAGTTAACGACTCCGCAGAGCAGTGCGATCACCGCTCCCGCGCTAGCGGACCAGCCGATGTTCAGACCTCTTGGCTGCCATATTACAAAAACCAGGGTGATAAGGAAAATAACCGATGCAAGTGCTAGCATAATGCCTCCTGTGTTAGTTGCAGTTATCGGGACTAAGATCGTCGACATCTTTTTTCATAGAAGGGAGTTCCGATAAAACCTGTTTCACATAAGGTTTATCTTCTACGTTTAAAGAGTAGTAAATCCAGTGACTTCGGCGTGTCTCGTTAACAAGGCCGATGGTTTTTAACTTTTTTAAATGTTGGCTGACATTGGGCTGTGTGGTTTGCAGAATCTCTACGATGTCGCAGACACACATCTCCCTTTCTTTAAGTAACGCGAGGATGGTCAACCGGGTCTTATCCGATATGATCTTCAATAAATCAGACATCTCCGTAAGTGTAGCCATGTTTCATCCCTTTCTGTATGAGCTGCGTAAACAATATGTATTATACACGCCGGTGAAAATAAGTAAACAATTATATTAGTGACGAATTATTTTATCTCAATATTTAATCAAAAATAATTGATTAAATATTGATTGGTTAACTTTAACATGGTACGATGTGTTCATCAAAAGAATTTGATGCAGGAGGTGCAACTGTATGATTAAAGAACTTCCTCTATTAGTTGAACCCGCAAAGTCGGTTGATTTTTCTAAATATGAGGCGAAATTTAAAGCCCTGGCAGACCAGAAGAGGCTGCAAATCATGCATGAACTCACGCAAAGAGGGAATACCTGTGTGTGCGATTTGTCCGACATTGTGGATATGCCTCAATCCAAGCTTTCGTATCATCTCAAGATCTTACTTGATGCCGGCCTGATCCGTCGCGAGACTAAAGGCACCTGGAGCTATTATGAATTGAATCAAGCGGAAGTGAACGGTTTGCTGTCGCCGGAGTTGTGCTGTATTTTCCGAAAAGATGAAGTGAATAATAAGGATTGTTGTTAAATCAAATTTTTTTTGATAAAGTGATTGACAGCACTTGAAAATCATGGTAATTTTAATGCGAGAGATAAATCAAAAAAAATTGATTAAGTTAGGGGAAGATGAAAAATGAACATCAATCCTTACGCGGCGGAACAACTGATGAGGCAGAAGCAATCACAACTTGACAAAAAATTACGGAACGCATGGGTTCTTGCAAAAACAAAAGCGCATACGCCTTCGTTATTCGATCGCCTTGCTGCAAAATTCAGCCATAAGACGATCAGCAAGCGGAACACCATTAACCAGGAATGCTGCTGCGCGACCTGTTAATTTTTTTGTGCAATAAATCAAAATATTTTGATTAATAGTTGAGGAGAAAAAACTATGAACAGTTTACCGATTGCGATCATAGGCGGCGGCCCGGTAGGTATGGCTGCTGCCGCGCATTTAGCGCAAAGACAACAACCGTTTATTTTGCTGGAAAAAGGGGATTCAGTCGGCGCATCGGTGTGGAAGTGGCGCCACGTCAGATTGTTTTCAGCTTGGGAATTCAATGTCGACCGTGCTGCAGCTGAGTTGTTAACCCAAAGCGGTTGGCAGTTTCCCGACAAAAATGTGCTTCCAACCGGCGAGGCCTTGATCACGGAATATTTATTGCCGCTTTCCCGTCTTCCCCAGATCAAGCCGTTCATCATAACGGGAGCGGATGTTAAATCCATTCACCGCAAAGATATGGATAAAATGAAAACTCTCGGCAGAGATTCTGTACCTTTTGAAATTGTATTCGAGACATCCGGTGAAATGCGGAGGATCGAGGCGTCTGCCATCATCGATTCAACAGGAACATGGAACACGCCAAATCCGATCGGTGCGAGCGGAGACTTCGCCGAAGGGGAACAGCAGCTGTCTGCTCATGTGTATTACGGCATTCAAGATACGAGTAACGCCCAGGACGGGCGCTATGTCGGTAAATCAATTGCTGTAGTGGGCAGCGGTCATTCTGCGATCAACACCATTTTGGAACTGCATCAGCTTCAGCTCCTTAATCCGGACACTGAAATACATTGGATACTGAGAAAATCCGCTTCGGAAACTTACGGAGGCGGGGAGGCAGACGATTTACCGGCACGAGGCGAGCTGGGACAGAGAGTCAAAACTCTGGTTGAGCAGGGTAAGGTGCGGGTTCATACTCCGTTCCTGGTTCAGAAACTGCAGCAAGCCGGCAATCAAGTCAGCCTGATCGGCACATTGAACGGTGTGGAATACACGTTGCCGGGAATTGATGAAATCGTGGTGAATACGGGCGCAAGACCTGACTTTACCTTCCTCAGGGAACTTAGATATCAGGCCGATCCGGCCTTGGAAAGCGTGCCTGCCCTGGCTGATCTGATCGATCCCAACATCCATAGCTGCGGCACCGTGAGACCGCATGGCGAGTTCGAGCTGCGTCAGCCAGAAAAGAACCTTTATATCGTCGGCTCCAAGAGCTACGGGCGAGCGCCGACTTTCTTAATGGCCACGGGATACGAGCAAGTTCGCAGCGTTGCAGCGGCTCTAGCCGGCGATTGGAATGCTGCCCGACAAGTTGAACTTAAATTACCGGAAACAGGCGTCTGCAAAGTAGGTGGGCCGGCATCTGATTCTTCGTGTTGCGGCATCCCCGTACAGATCCAGCTAAAAACCAAGAGTACGTGCTGCTAAGTAAGCTTGCTTCGGGTGAACCGCAGGAATAACTTCCTGATCCGACGCAATCGAGGCACGTCACAGCATAAGGCAGTTTGTGCAAGAGAGCATTCATAAGGATCAGATTACTGAAATCATCCGCTTAGCCGGTCTTGCCCCGAGTGCTTGGAATTTACAGCCATGGAGATTCCACATTGCCACGGACAAGCAGATGAAGGAACGCTTGCAGCAGGCCGCCTACGGTCAAAAGCAGGTAACATCCGCGCCGGTCGTGATTATGGTGGCGTGCGATATGGAAGACGTCGTTAAAAAAATCCAAATAAAAAGCAGCCGGCATCAATTGATGCCGGCTGCTTTTATCCTGTAGATACATTTACCGCCGCCTTCGGCCAAACAATCGGTACGTTTAACGTCGGCGCCCAACAAGGTTTCGAACAGCTTTAACTCACAACTGCAGGCATGGTTATATTTATCGGCGATCTGAAGAATAGGGCAGTTATTTTCTGTCAGCACATACTCCTCATCATCAACCTTTTCAAAAGCTGCCATGTAGCCATTTTCATTTTGAATTTCCGTAAGAACCGCGACTTTAGCCTCAAGATCCTTCCCTTGCATTCTGCCTTGATACCTTCTGACAAGGGAATCCTTTCGACGGTCGAACAAACCGTTCACCACGACTGATCCTGATTCAAGTTCAAGTTCACCCAGAAGGTCGAGGGCTACCGAACCGTATCTTGTCGGGAATAGATCTTGCGCTTGCTTAGTCAATCTGTACACCGCAACCGGCCGTCCCATCGGCTTACGGAGTGTGGTGGATTCAATGAGAAGATCTTGCTCCAGCTTGATGATATGCCGCCGCACCGCCATACCTGTAATTCCAAGCGGTTCCGTTATTTCTTTCGCGGTTAGAGGGCCGGTTGTTTTTAACATCTGCACAATTTTTTCGCGGGTAGACAGATCTAAGTCAGACTTCATTGTAGACCACCGCCTGACGCCTTAATTTTTGCCGGAAGCGGCCGCTGCAAGGTCATGCTCCTCACAAGCCGTCGAACAATATCCGCGGCGGGTCGTCTCACATTCTTCGCAGACCAAATGCTGAAGATGACAAGTATCATCCGCGCAATTAATGTAACGGTCCGTTGCTTCCCCGCAATGATGGCATTTGCCCACAACAACGTGTTCATCGGTCTGATTGATCCGAACGGAAATACGTTCGTCGAACACGTAACAGTTGCCGTCGAAACCTCGTCCTTGCACCTCAGAATCTTTTCCGTAGGTTACAATTCCGCCATCCAACTGATAAACGTCTTTAAATCCTTCCTTTTGCAGAACAGAGGTTAACATTTCGCATCGGATCCCGCCGGTGCAGTACGTGAGAATAGGTTTATCTTTCAACTCCGCCAAGTTCTCCCGTATCCATTCCGGAAATTCGCGAAAAGTCTCCACATCAGGTTTAACCGCATTTCTAAAATGGCCGAGCGCGTATTCATAATCGCTTCTGCCGTCAAGAACAATCACATCGTCCCTTTGCAGATACTCATAAAACTCTTTTGGCTGCAATCGTTTGCCGCCATCCACATTGGGATCGAGCTTTTTGTCGTAACGGAGCGTGACCAGTTCTTCCTTGTGACGCACAAAAATCTTCTTAAAGGCATGACGATCGGATTCATCGATTTTAAAGAACAGATCCGAGAACAGAGGATTGGAATGCATATGTTTCATGTACTCTTCCGTTTGCTCGACTGTTCCCGACAGTGTACCGTTAATGCCTTCGGAGGCGATCAAAATTCGTCCTTTAACTCCAAGATCCTTGCAAAATTGCAGGTGTTCGGCGGTGAAAGCTTCAGGATCGGGTATTTCGATATATTTGTAAAAAAGTAAAATTCGATATTCGTTGTTCATCATAGTTCACCTTTCGTTATGGTTTAGAACAAAGAACAGCGGAAGAAAAAGGGGACGCCTTTTTCTTCCGCCACAGAGGGCACTGCTAACTTACTTACGTAAGTTGTATTTTAGCGTGTTAAGTCTACTTAGTCAATATATTTGTTTAAAAAGTGTGAGCAGCTGAAACGCCCAGATCCGAACATAAAATTGATTGGTTACGAGGGACGATCTCACATGAATGGGGGTCGTCTCTCTTTTCGCTTTCCGTTATGATAGAATTAGAAAAAAAATAGAAAAGGATGATGACCGTGTCCAAAATCGACCAGCTCGAAAATTTGCAAACGATTCTAAAGCAATTCAAAGATCTCGACGAGACGATGACGCATTATTCCGATATGCTCAGCTTGGCAGGCTGGGACCAGCAAGTCAAAGCGCCGTCAAAAGGAAAAGCTTATTTTTCAAAGGTTCGCGGTACGCTTTCCACCGAACTGTTCCGGCTCGGAACGTCGGATCAGATGCGGCGTTTGTTGGATGCGCTCTCACAGCCGGAGATTCAAGGGCAATTGGATGAACCGACCAAAGCCGCAGTTCGTGAGCATAAACGCGAATACGATAAAAACAAGAAAATCCCGGAAACCTTACATAAAGAGTTCACAATCCATACCGCCAACGCACGCAACGTGTGGGAAGAAGCGCGGAAAGACAACAATTTCGAGAAATTCCGGCCGACGCTGGAGCGAACCGTGAATTTTATTCGCCAATATGCAGAGCTTTATGGATATGAAAAGCATCCTTACGATGCGTTACTGGACAATTACGAACCCGGATTGACTGTAGAACAGCTTGATGGAATTTTCTCCACCTTACGGGCCAAGACGGTGAAATTGCTGCAGCGAATCCGTAATTCTTCGGATCAGCCCCGCGATGTGTTCGAAGGCAGTTTTGACGTGGTTCAACAGGAGAAGTTTAACTTATTCCTGCTCCCGCTGCTGGGTTACGATTTGGATGCCGGTCGGCTCGACGTCACGGCTCATCCTTTCGCATGCACAATAAATGTTGGAGATGTGCGAATTACGACACGGTATTTTGACAACGATCCGAAAAGCTCGCTGTTCGCCACGATACACGAAGCAGGCCATGCGATATACGAACAGGGCGTAAATCCAGACTACGAAGGGTCTGTTATCAGCGGGGGAGTATCTCTGGGCATCCATGAATCCCAATCCCGGTTCCTCGAGAATATGGTAGGCCGGAGCGAGGCGTTCTGGGAGCGATACCTGGACGACTACAAGAGCTTTTTTCCGGGCAAATTCGATAACGTCTCGCTGCGCGATTTTTACAGGTCGGTGAATATCGTCTCGCCATCGTTTATCCGTGTCGAAGCAGACGAAGTGACTTATAACCTGCATGTCATGATTCGCTACGAAATTGAAAAAGGTTTGGTGGACGGCACAGTTGAAGTGAAGGATTTACCGAAGCTGTGGAACGAAAAGATGCGCGAGTATCTCGGTGTCGAACCTCCATCGGATTCGTCAGGCGTCCTGCAGGATGTCCATTGGTCATATGGGGCATTCGGCTATTTCCCTACGTACTCGCTGGGAAATCTGTATTCGGCGCAGCTTCGCAACACGATTCTGAAGCAGTTCCCGGATTTCTACGACATCATACGTCGAGGAGAATTTGCAACGATCCGCGAATGGCTTCGGGAGCAGATTCACACGCATGGCAGTGTGTATTTGCCGTCGGATCTGATTGAGCGCGTCACCGGCGAGCCGTTAAATCCGGAGTATCTCGTCCGGTATTTGCAAGAAAAGTATTCTGACGTTTATCGTCTGCAGGACTGAGTTCCTAATGAAGCATGTGCGGAAGGAAGGTGCTGTGGAATGATGACGGAGCGGTATTCCGAAATTGACGAAGTGATCGCCTATATTCATAAACATATTTACGATCCTCTTCCTCTTGCCCGATTGGCCGATCATGTCGCCTACAGCCCTTACCACTTCACGCGAATTTTCAAAGAAAGAATCGGTCTGCCGCCGCTCTATTATGTTTCTTCCCTTAGATTGCAAAAAGCGAAGGATTTTCTCCTGCGTACCAATTGGAACGTTCGCGATATCGGACTTGAAATCGGACAACAAAGTCTCGGAACGTTCACCACCCGTTTCACCGAACGGGTAGGGGTGTCTCCCTCCGAGTTTCGGGATTCAGCACTCCAAGCCGACAATCATTTGCGTTCACTGCAAAAGCTTGATGATTGGCCGAGAGAAATACCGACTTCAACTCGCCACGCCAGAATAGAAGGAACCGTCCAAGCGGAAGTTCCATTCGAAGGCGTCATTCTCATCGGATTGTTCGCCAAGCCGATTCCGGAAGGACTTCCCTTGCATGGAACGCTGCTTTCTTGCTTGGGCGATTTCTGTTTCACAGGTGTTAAACCAGGCACTTATTATTTGATGGCCACATCAGTGTCTTGGGAAATGAATGCCTTAGATGTGCTGCTTCCGCACGCAACCTTACGCACCCGCTCGAAAGAGCCCATCATCGTCGAACCTTACTCCACCGTCCCGCATCAGCAAGTCACTCTCCACGAACCTCGACCGGACGACCCTCCGATTCTGATTTCTCTGCCCTTACTGATGAACAATTTCCTCAAACGGAAGATGCAATATAGCAATCGATAAGACGGGAGGTATTCCATGATATCCGTTGCATTGCTAAGCAAATGGCATGTTCATTGGATTGACTATATGAAGGAAGCGCAGCAAAATCCGAACATCCAGATTGTGCGAATTTGGGACGAACAACCCGAGCGGGGCGCAGCATGGGCCAAAGATCTCGGTGTCGGCTTCGAGCCGGATTTGGAACGGCTTCTGGCGGACCCGACCATTGATGGAGTTATCGTTACTACGCCTACCAACATGCACAAAGATGTCATTGTAGATTTACGAGGCTGTCAAAAGAAACAATGTGCAGCTGATGATCTCACTTCCTCGTCTGGTTGAACCCTATTATTTGTACGCTCAAGCGGCGATCGATCAAGGAATGCTAGGCAGGCTTAACACCGTTCGTTGTCGGGTGGCTCACAACGGTTCCGTGTCTACAAACAAAGACCCAAGGGGCTGGCTCCCCGAGCATTTTTATGATCCTGTTACTTGCGGCGGCGGGGCGTTTATCGACTTAGGAGCCCATCCCATATATTTGAGCAACCGGTTGGGCGGTAAAGCGAAATCCGTATCCGCGCATTTCGTCATCCCGGAAGGTTACAACGTAGATGTTCATGCTCTCGCAGTCGTAGAGTATGAATCCGGTGCGCTCGGCATTTACATCAGGTGTCGGCCTGTTTCTGATGGAACTTCACGGAACGAAAGCCAGCATTCTAATTGAAGACGGGCGTGTCCGTCAAAAGCCGGCAGGCGGTGAGTGGGAAGAAGTGAAGCTGCCGGAACGGCTCTCTATGCCGATGGAACAGTGGGCTTCGGCAATCGAAGAAGGCTATCAACCTTCCATAGGGAAGCGAGACGCAGTACTGCTGACTCTGATTAACGAGGCGGCAGCTGAATCTCATCGTTCAGGATGCAAGGTTGAACTAGATAATATACGAAATGCATGAAAAGCTCGACAACATCATGAATATCAATCGAGAACCGCCAAGTCCTTCTGCTGTGACAGCAGAGGGATTTTTGTCTTTTATATTAGATTTTTAACATCTTTTGTCGATCTGACTGCCGGATGAAGGAATCTAATAGCTTTGGGTCGAATGGAAAATACATGTAAAACCCAAGCAGTTCACATCGTTCATAAAGGAGGCCGGTCTTTAGTCAGCAAGATTAATATGTCCATGGAGGGATACAAATGAATTTACTTAAACGCCGGAATATGATCAGCATTCTATTTTCCTTGATGCTCCTTTTAGCAGCAGTCAATCCTGTTCAGGGCATGGTGAAAGTAACGGATGACAGCTTAACCGTTGACCAACAGGATAGTGAATATGCTTATGTGCGTTTTTCCGACGCGCCGATCGCTTCCTATGACGGAACAGTCAGCGGTTATGAACAAACAAAACCCGCTAAGGGACAGAAGCTAGAGCTAAACTCCCCATCTGCTAAGAAATATGGTAACCGCTTGCAAGCCCAGAGGGAAAACTACATCAAGTGGCTCGCAAAGCATCTTCCACAGGTAGAGGTAGTCACCGAGTATAGTGTGACTTATAACGGTCTCGGCTTGAAGCTGAACGGCGCCTCTCTGAAAGATATCAAGTCGGGTCCGGGCGCAGCGGACAGCGGTTATAGTGAGACTTATCATAAGGCAATGAGCAGCAGCACAGGCTTAATCGAAGCACAAGGCTTGTGGGACGTTCTTGGCGGCCAAGCAAACGCTGGTGCCGGAATGAAGGTCGGGGTGATTGACAGCGGTATTGATAACACCCACCCATTCTTGCAGCCGAATGACGGAATGGCGATGCCCGAAGGATTCCCTAAAGGCGATGAGAGATTCACTTCCAATAAGGTAATCGTTGCGAAAGTGTTTCATCAGGAACCGCGGCAAACCGCTCAAGCTATTGAGAGCCATGGCAGCCACGTATCAGGAACCATTGCCGGTAAAGCCGGAACGATGCCGACACTGGGCAATTCTCCGTTAAGCGGTGTGGCTCCGGGGGCTTATCTGGGTAACTATAACGTCTTCCCTGGCCATGTCGAGGATGCGAAGAGCCTCTTTATTGCGAAGGCCGTTGAAGAAGCAGTGGCCGACGGAATGGACGTTCTGAACTTGAGCCTTGGCGGAACACCGCATAAGGGTGCCAGTCTGCTTGATATGACCGTCAACGCAGCAGTGGATGCAGGCGTTGTGGTCGTAATCTCAGCAGGCAACGAAGGCCCAGGCAACTACACAGTCGGATCTCCCGGTACCTCAGACAATGTGATCACCGTAGCTGCAACGACAAACGGCCATACCTTTGCCATCTTTTTAGAAAATCCCGCCCTGGGGGCGGAAGGTCGTACAATGGCCACTACGGGCGACGGTAACGGTAAAGTGACCGGACCGTTAACCGGTGAATTCGCTGTATGGTCCAATTTCGCCGGCGGCGACAAACTGGCTTGCTCCGCAATTTCCGGTAAGCCGCTTGAAGGAAAAATTGCTCTTATCCAACGTGGATCATGCACGTTTTCGCAAAAAATTAGTAACGCTGCAGCGGCTGGCGCAACTGCGGCTATACTCTATCAGAACGTAGACAGCAATCCGATCCCGATGTCTACTGACGGAGTAACGATTCCGGCCGTAATGATCGGCAAAGCTGCCGGTGTGACCTTGAGTGAACTGAACGATACCCAAGATCATAAAGTATCGATCACGTATCCACCGAGCGAGACGGTGGAGCAATCGAATCTGGCTGCAGACTTTACGTCTTGGGGTCCGACGCCAAACTATACGCTGAAGCCTGACGTTGCCGCACCAGGGGTGAATATTTATTCGTCCGTCGTGGGCGGCGGTTTTGAACTCTTCCAAGGTACTTCTATGGCTGCGCCTCATGTGGCGGGTTCTGCCGCGATACTTCTTGCAAACAGCCGTGCACAAAACCTGGGATGGGGACCGGCAGAGGTAAAAGCAGCACTCATGGCGACAGCGCACGATGCTGCAGGTAGCGTTCTTGGAGGAGATGTAAAGGACCCACTGAAAGTAGGGGCAGGAATCATTAATCTCACCCGTGCTATGAACCCGCCGGCAATGGCTTTCCCATCATCGCTCAGCTTCGGCTTAGTCAGACCTGTAGGAAACCAAACCTATCAAATGACTTTCTCTTTAAAGAATCCGACAGAGGATGCACAAAATTATGAATTGCAAGCTGACGCTAATATACAACTGAGCCAGAATAGTGTTGACATTGACAAAGGCTCAAGTACCGATATTACCGTAACAGTGGTGAACCGTGGAGTTCAATCCCCGGGGCAAGGCGGCACTCCTCAACTGATCCGCGGATACATCATGGTTAAGTCCGATGCCGGTGATATCCGGGTTCCGTACCTGTACGTTATCGATTACAATCGTTAAGACTCACTGACAGAACAAAAACCTTGCGATGAATGCGATCGCAAGGTTTTTGTTGTCCACATTATCGCATTCGATCGTAAAATCGCAGTTAATAAGAAATCCTAACATATGAGACATGTTATATTTGAAGAACTTGCGTTTAACGAAAGGAGAATTTTGCGATGACGACCTTTAATCATATACCGGCTGCAAAGGCAGAAATGCTTATTCGCAAACCGGTTGAAGAGGTTTTTGAAGCTTTTATCGAACCTGCGGTCACTACAAGGTTCTGGTTCACCAAAAGCAGCGGAAGATTAGAACCTGGAAAGTCTGTCCGGTGGGATTGGGAGATGTACGGTGTATCCACCAACGTTAACGTAAAAGAAATCGAGGAAAACAAGCGAATACTCATAGAATGGGAGGCGTCATATGGCTACACCACTGTCGAATGGATTTTTACTCCGCGAGCAGATCACGAAACTTACGTCACGGTGACGAACTCAGGGTTTCAGGGAGATGGGGACGACATCGTAAAGCAAGCCATAGATTCAACGGAAGGATTTACGATCGTGCTCTGCGGGCTTAAGGCGCTTCTCGAGCACAACATCATCTTGAATCTTGTTTCGGATAAATATCCTGACGCCCACATAAATAATAACGAATGAAGGAAGGTACTATGACCCGAAATGTTATTTACAGGTATCACTTGACGACAGCTCTCGAACGTACCTTCGCAGCAAGAATCAACGAGATCGAGAAAGTGGTGCTGACGAACAAGGAGTTGGAGCTTGACTGGCGAAATTCAAGGCAGATCATCGTGCGGGACAGCGACTCCTTGTCGCGTGAAGTGAAAGCTCGCAAGCAAAGGGATGGCAAGAAGATTTCGGTGGAGAGCGGCGTGCGAACATGGCAATCATTCATACGGCATGAGCTGTTCGACGAGCTGAGGTTGCTTATTCATCCGGTTATCGCCGCAAGAGGGGACAAGCTTTTTCATGATGCCGGGACGGCCTGCCGCTTGGAGTTGCTCGACTGCAAGCGATTCGGGAACGGTGTGGTTGCTCTGCACTACGAGAGATATCGTCGATCGGAGATGTCCGTATAATGGCTATGATTTTTGTTTAATGTAATAGAAAAAACAAAGAAACAAATAAAGGAGATTACGATGACAGAGGAACAGGCAACAATTGAAACAGGATGGAACTTCGACAACAGTTATGCACGTCTGCCGAAATCACTTTTTACGAAGCTGGACCCGACCCCTGTACGCTCACCGAAGTTGATCATTCTTAATGAACGGTTGGCAGCATCCCTGGGACTGCACGTCCAAGCTCTGCAAAGCATGATGGCATAGAGGTGCTTGCCGGCAACCGGATTGCCGAAGGCGCTTTGCCTCTCGCTCAAGCTTACGCGGGGCATCAATTCGGTCATTTTACCATGTTAGGGGACGGACGGGCTCTGCTGCTTGGAGAGCAGATCACTCCCCAAGGTGAGCGGGTTGATATTCAGCTTAAAGGTTCAGGCAGAACGCCATACTCCCGCGGAGGAGATGGTCGAGCGGCACTCGGGCCGATGCTGCGCGAATACATCATCAGCGAAGCCATGCATGCGCTCGGTATTCCTACCACACGCAGTCTGGCAGTGGTGGCTACCGGTCAGTCAGTAATGCGTGAGACGGAGCTGCCTGGTGCGGTTCTGACACGTGTGGCTGCCAGTCATCTGCGCGTCGGCACTTTTCAATATGCTGCAAATTGGGGCACTATTGAAGATCTCCGGGCTCTGGCGGATTACACATTGCACAGACATTTTCCAGAAATTGACGCTGTTGAGAACCGCTATCTTGTCCTACTTAGGGAAGTGATCAAGCGTCAGGCCGTACTGATTGCCAAATGGCAGCTCGTTGGCTTTATTCATGGCGTGATGAACACCGACAATATGGCCCTTAGCGGAGAAACGATTGATTACGGTCCTTGCGCCTTCATGGATGTCTATGATCCGGCAACGGTATTCAGTTCGATTGACATTCAAAGCCGCCGCTATGCCTATGGCAATCAGCCGCATATTGCCGCGTGGAATCTCGCGAGATTCGCTGAAACACTATTGCCGCTGCTGCACGACAACGAGGAACAGGCTGTGAAACTGGCCGAGGATGCGATATCTGATTTTACCGAGTTATATCACCGTAATTGGCTCGCGGGAATGAGGGAGAAGCTCGGAATCTTGAACGAGGAGCCGCAGGATGAATCCTTTATCGAAGACCTGCTCAGTATGATGCAGAAGTATCGTGCGGATTACACCAATACCTTCCGCGCATTAACTTTCGATAAGCCCGAGGATACGGACCTTTACGGCAGCACGGAATTTGCTCAGTGGCATGAGCGGTGGCAGGAGAGACTAGGCAGGCAGCAGGAGCCGAAAGCCTCCTCGCATGAGTTGATGAGGAACAGCAATCCGGCTGTAATCCCCCGCAACCACCGGGTGGAAGAGGCACTAGAAGCAGCGGTAAAAGAAGGAGACTACAGCGTGATGGAGCGGCTTCTTCATGTTCGTTTCGAGCCCCTACGCGCATTCCCCAGAACAAGCAGATTACGCCGTACTTCCGGCGCCATCGTCCCGTCCTTTCCGAACCTTTTGCGGTACTTGATCTAGAAGCATTGGACCATCTAATGTTCACGGGGTTCGTCGTCGGATACAATTCTGCAGGCATGCATATAAAAGGGACCCCATCGCGGATGTGATAAATCCATTATGGTAACTCCTTCCGCTCTGCAGGCGTGGAGAAACTTCTCATCTGCGCAATAGATGCCGACGTGCCCGACTCGCTCAATACCTTCTTTCATTTCATTGTCGTATTCGGAGATCATTGCGGATATATCAGTGTCACTTAATAAAGGGCGCGTATCTATTAGGTAGGGCGAAAGAGTTGGAGAAGCCTTTAATGCTTGATGTACGACCCACTTGTTTCCCAGCCAATCACTTGCAAAAGGGACACCTGATGTGGACTTGAATTTTTCAGCTTTTCTAAAATTGCGGATGTTTCTGTAATAACCGATGTCGTAGACGAGGGACGGGTAGACTGCTGCCGCAGGCACCCATTTACCGCCTCTATTTGTTTGTGTATTTATTCGACGGCTTCGTAAATCTACGTGATCTGGAGTGAAAACAAAGACCTTGTCAAAGCCTTCGATTTCGGCAGCTCTCACATAAGGGCAAAACCGTCTGAGGGAACCCAGTTGAGATGTCATGATGCCTGAAGTCTTCTTCATGCAAGCACCTCAATCCATGATCTCGTCAAACATATGAAAGTGTATTTGCAGGTGTCCAACTTTGATCAACAAGAATATTTTGCTTGTATCAAATGGATCTCATAAGGTAGTGGTACTGTGAAAGAATCCGAAACCGTTTCACCGAGTGAACGTCCGACCATCGGGGTTTTAACTGCACGTAAAGAACTTAAGTTCGATACGCCGGTGTTTTTTCAAGACCTTGCGATAGCGGCTGCCGCTTTGGGAGCGCAGCTGTTTCTGTTTTCGCCCGATGATGTAGAGTTGTCTGACGGCAGTATTCGGGGCTTCATCCCCGACCCTATAACCTTAACTTATCAGGAGGATACATTTACAAATCCGAATCTCATTCTGGACCGGTACCTCCCATACCGCAAATCATTCGATGAGCTCCAAAAGTACCAAGAAATCCGGCAGAATCCGGCGTTCCGTATAGTCAACTCCTGTCTTCCTGACAAATGGAACGTGTATCAGATTCTTAAAGCAAAACCGACGGTCGTAAAGAATCTGCCGACAACACGGCTATATTCATCCAAAACCTTGCGGCAGATGATCAAGAGGTACGAGACGGTCTACATGAAGCCTCTGCATGAAACAGGGGGGCGTGGAATTATAAAGATTACTCACAAACGAAAGGGATACTCATTGTATGCAAGGGATTTACACCGTGTCCAGTCATATAGCCGGGTGACCAGCCTGGAGGAATTACTTGCTCGTATCCAAAAGATTACGCTGGGTCATGCCTACTTGGTCCAACAAGGGCTTGATCTCAGTCTTGTTGAAAATCGGGTTACGGATATGCGGTTATTGCTGCAAAAAACTGAAAACGGGGAATGGTCGGTTACGGGTTACGGTATGCGTGTAGGCGCAAAGAACAGCCCAACTTCGAATTTACACGGCGGTGGAATAGGGAAGCCTGTACAGCTCTTATATTCAAGATTTGGCAAGAAGCGCTCGAAGCGTATCCGCCAACGTTTTCTTAAACTGGCTTATCGGGTTGGCCGAACTATTGAGAAGCACTGCGGTCAAATGGTAGAGATGGGTCTGGACATTGGTATAGATACAAGAGGAAAGGTGTGGCTGATTGAGGTCAATGGCATGCCCGGCCGCCAAATTTTCAAGCAAATGGATCGAATGAATCTTTACCGCAAAGCTGTTTCGTCACCTTTACGCTATATATTAGGGTTATTATCAATCAAAAGCAGCGAAAAAAAAGCGCAAACATGAAGGAGGAGGAGTACATATGCTGCTCAAGGACAAGAACGCTGTCATCTATGGGGCAGGAGCAGGCGTCACAACGCACTTCCTTACAGCGACGGCAGCAGCCAGACACATGGTGCGACATAGATCTGGCGTCATTCTTACTCTTTCTGCATCCTCGGCCGGACTGTCCCGTGATCGCAAATACCATCTGACTGGAGGCTTCGCTACAGCATGCGCGGCCATTGAAGGACTGTCCCGCAGCTTGGCGGGCGAGCTTGGTCCGCAGGGGATCCGCGTCGTCTGTCTGCGATCCGACGCCATTCCGGAGACGTGGGCTGGGGAAGCTGATGCCGTGAAGATGTTCATGGAAAACGGCACCGTACTTGGACGTCTCCCAACACTGAATGAGGTTGCCAATGCAGCCGTCTTCATGGCCTCCGATCGGGCCAGCGCGATGACCGGTACGATCGCGAACCTGACCTGCGGCTCAATCATGGACTAAACCGGTACAAGCTAGTAAAATGACGGCCAAATTGGCCGTCATTTTTATTTAAAATATTCAAAGTAAAGATAGGAGGGGAACGTCATGAAAAAAATCATATTGATCAAGTTTTTTATCATAAGTTTCCTGACCGCTTATCTAAACATAATTGGATGGGACGATAAAAGAGTAAC
Source organism: Cohnella kolymensis (assembly GCF_000829465.1). Classification (GTDB taxonomy): domain Bacteria; phylum Bacillota; class Bacilli; order Paenibacillales; family Paenibacillaceae; genus Cohnella; species Cohnella kolymensis. The sequence goes on from NZ_JXAL01000034.1 coordinate 151,539, forward strand.
CGAGATCACCGAAACCTTTTGACCTCAATTGATGTGGCCTTAAACCTGAAAGCAGTTCCAATAGTAATATACCTGTTCCGATTAAGGCAAGAGCGGCGGCTATATGATTCAATTCAGCGCTCTTTTTACTCATCGATCGTCCCCTCTATTGGGATCATGATATGTGACGGAGAAAACCGATGATTGGGCATAGTCCAAGGCTTATAAAGGCTGCCGATATTAAAGCATTATGTGAACTCTGTGACCACCTTGAGATGACCCGTCAATCAGTGACAAAACACCGTAAAAATAAAAAAGAGCCAATTGGCTCTTATTTTAATAGCTTCCTGATTTCTTCATAAATTGCATCTGCCTCTTGAACTGACTTTGCAAGATTTAACTTCTTGCGTAAGGCACGATAGGTATTCATTTTACTCTTGGTCAAAGTAATTGGAGTTTCAATATGAATGGCTTCTCTTTTTTCCTTCAATCCGATTCCAAGCATATTAATTTCCCCTTTCACTAATTTTTTCTTCTGCTTCATCTAACTGTTTATTATATTCATTGATTCTAGCTTGAGTATTTCTCTCAACCAGTTTATTAAGATATGAACCACCACTTATTCCTGCCAGTAAGGAATACAGGATAATGGTCCATATAGTAGGCTCTGAAGTGGATATTGCAATTACACAAGAAATACAACCAGCCGCTGCACCGAGAATAATTTCTCTTTGAGACCCTCGGGAAGTTCTTTCTCTACCGTCTTTGTCTTTAAATTTGTATGGTTTTAAATACCCTTCATTGCTCAATAATATATTTAGATATCCACCGATCGATCCTAAAAAAATTGAGAGTAGCAACCATGCAAATTCAATCATGAAGCACATCCTTTGTTTCCTGTATTATAGCATAAGAGAGGTGGAAATAAATAGATAGGATCATGACTCTTTGTTTTTTCGCTGAATCGCATTATTTAATATGTCTTTTGCTTGTGTGTAATAGGAATCAGCCTCTAAGTTATTTTTTTGCTTTATTTAATTTTCTCCTAAGTTCTGTATATTCCTTATACTCTTCTTCTGTTAATAGCTCATATAGTCTTTGTTCTTTCTTCATTACACATACACCACCCTTTTGCTAGATACAATAGCGTATGCTTGGCATCAATAATAAAGAATTGTATCTTCAATGAGTTTTCAGAACAGCAATATAGTAAATTTAATACAAGAGACATTAGATGAAATCAATGCAGAGCCAGATAGAAAATCATTATTCTTATGATTAATTAAATTCGTTTTTACCTCAATTGGTTATTGTTGTAATCTCACTTTAGAGGTGATAATAATGACCATTAATTTTGGGAATGTATCCGATGATTATGCAAAGTACCGTGATCATTTACCAGTAATACTTTTTGATCAATTGAAGGATAGGGGTATTAATTTTTATGGTTTAAATGTAATTGATCTTGGTTCCGGAAGTGGGATATTTAGCAGGGATTTAGCAATACAGGGTGCCAATGTTATCGGAATAGAACCTTCTTCGGAATTAATCAAAGAAGCACTGAGGCTTGATCATTTATCTGGTATCAGTTCGAATAAGTATTTTCAAGCAAAGGCAGAAGAATTTACATTGAACGACACTTATCCAGTTTTCACTGCGGTGAGATCTTGGCATTGGTTTGAACGAAACAGAACAATTCAGAATATTAAAAAAATATTTAGAACACAAGGGGTACCTAATTGTTATTAACTCAATATTTATTCCAAATTCTGAAGTAGCACAGCTAACATTCTCTGTGTTAACAGATAATAATATTGAACTAAAACCGGCTGGCTCAAATGCTGAGGTGAAGGAACGTAGAAACGGGTTTCCCGTTAATTGGTTTGATGAATGGGAAGAAAATTCATTTCAAGTGATAGATGAGTGGCAATATGATTATTATCTTCAGTTCACACACGAAGAATGGTGTGGAAAAATTAGATCTGTTTCATGGATGACAAATGCTTCTAACCATATAAAAATAAAGATCACTAATGAACTAATGAAGAGCCTAGAGAACCTTGAAGAAGTATTAAATGTACCACATAGGTTTTCAGTAGTTGTATTAAGATATGTGTAAGCTGTTCACCGATGTCATTGACTCCATCTAACATCGTATTCTCGCATAACGTTAGATGAGATGGCTGAATATGTTGAAAGAGAGAAGGTGACATCATGCAAAGAAGCACAAGCAGCGTAAATTTTTCTCCAATAATTGGACAGAAAATTACTGAGATAAATCGAATGTATCCAATACTTATTCTTGGAAAGACATTTAACTATTGAGTGCCCTTGGAGATTAAGGAAGGCAAATAGAGTAATTGTCGGACAAACAGAAACAGAAATAGAGGACAAAAAGGACAAGGCATTTTTAGAATTTGAAAAGACTCTACTCGGTAACACAATAAAAGACGTAATACATTATTTCAGATCTTTCTGTGGCATTTGAAGGGGAGGTGTTTCTTGATTTGTTTCATGACAGTTCGTGGTATGAAGGATGGCAACTTCAAGGACCAGGACAATTTTTAGTAGTCTCCACCTCAGGTGGAGGCTACTCATATTGGAAAGACGGCTAGAACCTATTTTGTAAGCAATTCAAAGAGGTAGTCACTTCATCTAACAACCTATTCACGCATTGGGCCATTCGGCCCTCAGCATTTGCGACGAGTGAGCGCAGGCCGGCAACCCTGCGAACCCAACCGCGCTTCGGCCGCCTGTTGGGGCTTAAGGTTTTCGGTTTCGTGAATACACAGAACGTTTGGTGAAATTGCCGAGTGTTTTTTAAAGAGATGATTACATGAAGGTTATTATGGCTGAAGAACCATTTATTTTTCTAGCTTGCATCCTTCTATTTCTTATTCCTAGATTATAAGACGTATATTATCTGAGCTACAAGTATTTGCAGGAATAGTCTTAGTCCTAGCATTAATGATATATCATGATGACCCTAAGATTATTTTTTTAATGGCATTTATTTGGACATTCGGATCAATAGGTGCAGTCACTAAAAAACCTTAGAAAGAAATGTCCGTGAGCTACAGATCACAATACTCAATTAGTAATTTCCTAGAAATCGCAAGTACCCAGAACTTTATAAATGATTGGATTAAAGATCTGAGGTAGTAAGGAGTGGGAACTTCCGATAACACCGTTTTCACGCATCTTGCAATCCGTCCCTCGGTCCGCGCGGGGCATTTCAAAACTGCTGATCCACGGGGACTAGCCCTGCGAACCTAATCGCGGCGCGCCTACCGTTGGGGCTTAAGGTTCTCGGGTTCGTGAATAAAAAAAACGTTATGAGCACTTGCTGCAGTGCTGATTAAAATCGTCATTTCACATGGTCGCATGCATTGCGACCTTTTTGTTGAACTTTGTCAGTTTAACATCAGGTCAAGAAAAGGAAATTAAGCTTAGATATTGAATTAGTTTTTAGGTGGGGCGCCGTGAATATATGAACGTTTTGCGCCATTACTGTATTTGATAATCACCACGGATTATATTTGGAGGATGAGATGGATGTCGGAGAACAACGAACTCAGGCTTGCTGTTCTAATAGACGCAGATAATGTTCCTTACAAAAATATAAAAGGAGTATTAGAGGAAATTGCAAAATATGGAACTCCCACGATAAAAAGAATTTATGCCGATTGGACGAAGCCTACAGTTTCAGGCTGGAAGTCTCTTCTCCTTAAGAATGCCATTACACCAATTCAACAATACAGTTATACAGCTGGCAAGAATTCAACGGACTCAGCAATGATCATTGATGCGATGGACATTTTGTATTCACAAAAAGTAGAAGGCTTTTGCCTATTATCTAGCGATAGTGATTTTACCAGATTAGCAACCAGACTCCGCGAAGCTGGGATGACAGTGTTTGGCTTTGGTGAAAGGAAGACTCCTCATCCTTTTATAGCTGCTTGCGACAAGTTCACTTACTTCGAAATATTACATGTATCTGCTTCTCAGGAAGAACAGAATAACCAGCCGAATCTTCAACCAATATTAAAGAAGAAGGAACCAACAGATAAACTAAACAAAGATATTATTAACTTAATCTCAACGTCTATTGATGATGCTGATGAAAATGGGTGGGCCTCTCTTTCAAAAGTTGGAAATATAATTATTAAAAAGAAACCCGATTTCGATTCAAGAAATTATGGATATCAGAAGTTGACACTTCTTATAAAAAGTATGAAACAATTTGACATTCAAGAGCGAGAAACAGGTAATTCAAAAAAAACTCTTATATGTACGAAAAAGAAAAAAACCGAAATAAAATGGAAAAGGAGAATTGGTATGATTATTGGATTTCATCATGCTCAAATCACTATACCTAAAGGAAAAGAGGCAGAGGCGCGAGATTTCTATTGTGGGCTTTTGCAGTTGACGGAGATTGCCAAACCAGTATCATTGCTCGGCAGAGGCGGTTTATGGGTTCAAGTCGGAAATCAACAATTACATATTGGAACAGAAGATGGAGTAGATCGATTACGAACTAAAGCACACTTAGCTTATGAAGTAACGGACGTAAAAGCCATTCAAAAACTTCTAATAGAGAATGGTATAGAAATACTTGAATCAGTACCTATTCCAGGATACGAGAGATTTGAATTCAGAGATCCATTTGGCAACAGAGTAGAGTGTATCAAACCATTACATCGTGAACTGGAACCGTTATAAGAAATCGACGATGAGATGCTGTAATAGCATCTTTTTTTATTCCATTGCAACATTTTCCTAATGATGAATGTCTGATTAGACAAAAGAGGTAATGGAGGAGATCAGATGAAAAAACACATGGCAAAAATGTTAGTTGGCGGAATGATTCTCGGCAGCGTCTTAACGGGGGGTGTCGGGTATGCCAGCGATTTTTGGGAAAAGATCGACGTTTATACAAAGCCGCTAACGATTACGTTAAATGGTGAGTCTATAGTGTCAGGCTCTCAGGCAGACCAGTATCATAATGGTAAGGTGTATGTACCTACCACATTCCAATACAAAGGCACAACTTATGTACCGCTCAGCTTGATAGCGAAGGAACTCAACAAAAATGTCGCATGGGAAGGTTCAACTCGAACAATTGCGCTTACCGATAATCCACGGGGTATATGGGAAGGTCAAATGCAGCCAAGCTTAACTGAAACGTCAAAGGGTAAGTATACTTACTCAGTGCAAAATCAGACAGAACATGAAAGTTAAACTTGTATTCAGTTCTTCACAACGTTTATGATTTTGCAGTCAAAAACAGCAAAGGGGAAACTGTCTACTTGTACTCTTCTGTTACTTCTTTTCTCACAGTCATGGAGGAGGAAATTGTTAAACAAGGTGAATCACTGTCGTATGAAATTGATGTAACCGGGCTCGGTCTTGAAAAAGGGGAGTATACTCTTGAGATTTGGCTCACACCTAAAGAAGGGAAATCCAGTAGCGTAGAAGTACCATTTGTTGTTGCCTAACGTTTTTTAAGTTTTCACTGGAACTGAATGGTATAATTAAAATACATTTGAATCTTGGGTTGGCCTGTAATTGCTCTTTTAACGTACATCGGAAATAACTACAAGAGAAAGTAAAAACCCACCCCAAGGTTGTCCGCCGAGGTGGGTTTTTGCCGTCTAGGACCTAGTAGGGATAAACCCATCCAAGCCAATTGTGTCGCCGAGTGTTCGCAGCACTCGGCTTCTTAACTAATATGATAACACAAAGAAATTATGAATCAAACCAGATGATGAAAGACAGAGAACGTTATAAAGCATCACGCTTTGGCTGTTTGTATATAAGGAAGCCTGTTCGCAGTTGAACACTGGGTTTAAAGACCTATCACAAACCTAACTACTTATGCTTATTGAACTAACGCTAAAGGCTTGTTACGGCTAGAAATATGGCGAATAAATAAGGCTAATTGACCGAAGGGATTTGCCACAATTCGGAGAATCTTATCAGATAGTAGGTCAAGTGAACGAAAAAAGGCAAAACCACGCGAAAGGTGGGGGCGCAAAGCCACGGGTCTAACCCATCCATCAGGATGGTATGACAGCCGGGTTGCTCAGCAGCTTGGCTTTTTCTGTCTTAATATAGATTGCCTCTTTTATTGAGGGAAAAGGTGGATTATATATGCGATTAGGCGAACTCCTGATTATGAATGGTTTTCTCTCTCAAGAACAGCTTGATCAAGCATTGGCACTACAGAAAGAAACTCCAAAAAAGATAGGCGAGATCCTGATTGAGCAAGGTTTCATAACTGAGCGTCAGCTGGTGGAAGCTCTTGAATTCCAGCTTGGAGTTCCGGTTATGAATATGAACGAAACCGTTCTCGATCGGGAAACGGTTGAACTTGTCTCCGAAGCCATAGCAAGAAAGTATGGACTCATACCTGTTGACCGTAAAAGCGGAAAATTGAGGGTAGCTATGATGGATCCGCTAAATAGCGAAGCGATCATGGAAGTCCAGAAGGAAACAGGAATGACTGTTCAGCCTGTTCTAGCCACTCATACTGAGATTCAACAGGTAATCATCGACTGTTACGGGTTGGAAGAGTCTGTTGAAGAGATGAATGCCATTCTGGAATCCGCCGTTCAGCTGAACGCCACTGTCATACATATCGATCCTTTGGATTATGGACTAGTCATCAAATACCGCATCAACAACCAACTTAAAACAGAAAGAAACATTCCTAAAAACCTGAAGACATCCATTATCGAGCGGATTAAACTGCTATCCAATTTGAGAACGAACGAGAAATTGCTGCCCCAGGACGGTCGAATGCAGGTTGAAATTAACTCCAAAACGTTCGATATTCGCGTCTCTGTATTGCCGAATGTGAATGGTGAGAGTCTTACTTTGCGACTAGTGGATATGTCCGAATCTATCTCCAAATTGGAAGATCTCGGGTTGAGCGAAACAAATTTAAGCACGCTCCAGGAAGTGATCGAGAAGAGGAAGGGAACGATTCTTTTCTCCGGTCCGCCGCATAGCGGCAAAACATCGACCCTTTACTCCGTCATCCAGTTGCTGAATAAAGAGGATGCAAAGATAATTGCGGTAGAAGATCCTGCCGAGCGGAGGATTCCCGGTATTGTGCAGGTTGAAGTGAATGAACGAAACGGGCTGACGTTTCCTTACGTGCTGCAAACGGTGCTCCGTCAGGATCCCAACGCGGTTATGATCGGGGACATCCACGACTTGAAGACCGCTGAGATAGCGGGCAGGGCATCGGTTTCGGGAATTTTTGTACTCGGCGCCATTCACGAGGAGAGTGCGGTGAAAGGCATCCGAAGGCTGGTGGATATGGGAATGGATCGCTATTTAATCGCTGCATCTCTCTCGTGTGTTGTGGCTCAGCGAATGGTACAACGCATATGCCGCCATTGCACCCAATCCGTGCCGGCAACCGAGGAAGAGCTCAAACTGTTGGATTACCATGGACTGCTGCAATCCGAGGATCAGAATAAAGGCAGTAAAGGAATGATGGGTAATTTCCGTTCCTTCGTATCTTCGCATATTAGCGGGAAAATCACACTGACGAAAGGCAACGGCTGCTCCATATGCGGGAATACCGGTTATCGGGGTTATGCGGCAATTCACGAGGTGCTCATTGTTGACGATAAGCTTCGCGAAATGATTTACCAAGATCGCCCCGTACAAGAGCTTGAGAAACATTTGGAAGAAACGGGTCATAGAACTCTTCTGTATGACGGGTTGTTAAAAGCCCGGGAAGGCGTAACTTCAGTAGAAGAAGTATTGAAAGCGATCAACTAAACAGGAGGAGAAAACCCTATGTCCTATCGAGTTCTTGTAGTGGATGATACGAATTTCATGCGTAAAATGATGGCCGATTGCTTGAATCAATCCGGTCATGTCGTAGCCGGCGAAGCAGCGAACGGCAGAGAGGCCATTCAAATGTACGAGCAATTGCGGCCTGATTTCGTTGTCATGGATCTCACCATGCCGGAAATGAATGGGATCGATGCGATTAAGGAAATACTCGCAATCCATCCGAAAGCGGTCATATTAGTCTGTTCCGCAAGTAATCAGCAGGATATGATCTTCGACGCCATGGAGGCCGGTGCAAAAGGTTATATTATGAAGCCTTTCAACCCGAAGCGGTTGGAGGAGATCATCAAAAAATATGCCGAACCGCATATCAATCCGACTGAGCCCGAAGAACACCCGGCAGAGGAGATTCAATCAAATCAGTCCGAAATAGTTGCAGAAACGGATACAGAAATAGAGTTAGAAACGGATACAGAAATACATGTAGAAACGGATACAGCAGAGGAAGAGCAAGAGCCGGACACAGTGCAACTTGTGCAGACGGAAGAAGAATTGGAGAGTAAGCCGATCCTACTTGAAAGGGGAGACAAAAAAATGAGATCCTTTGTCAGCAGCCTCTTATGCAATTGGCAGGAAGAGATAAACGGCGAGACTACAAACTATATCGTGATTTGCACTGAAAACGAAAATAAATTGATGATTGAAGTTACAGGGCCAAGCAGTGAAAAACAAATCGTTCAATTCTCAATTGACGGTTTCCGCCAATTGGCAGATTGGCTGGAAGCCCGGCTGGATAAAAATACAACGAATGTCTAACCTGCGACAATTTGAAAGGATACTCCGAACATAGTGTTGAACTCGGACCGGCAGCTTAAGCCGGTTCTTTTCTATTTGACGGATTGTAATATGAAGTGCGACACCTAGAAACACAAAAAAAGCCCATGCTGGTTTCGTGTAAAATGGAAGTCACCACAACACCATTTATCACAGGAGAACCCAACATGAGCTACTCCCATCTTAGCATAATTGAGCGAGGACAACTAGAAATGCTGTACAAGCTAGGCTGGTCAGCGAGGGCCATAGCGCTTCACCTAGGACGGCATCACGCAACCATCTCCCGAGAAATAAAGCGGGGACAGGCAAGCAACGGGTACGAAGCATTATCGTCTGAGCTGGCGTATCAATGCCGCAGAAAGGCAAACGCATCTCGTGGCAAGTACACGCAGGAAATGGCGAATGCCATTCAGGAGAAGCTCTGTCATACCTGGTCTCCCGAGCAAATTGCAGAGAAGCGGAGAACCGAGGGTAAACCCTTCGTTTGTTTCAAAACCATCTACCGATGGATTTACGCTGGTTTGCTTGTTGCTGGAGATGTACAGGTTCTGCGGCACAAGGGCAAACGCCGTAAACCCGTTGAAACACGTGGGCGCTTCATGGTCGGCACTCCCATCAGCCAGCGGCCTAAAGACGTGCGCAAACGGACCACATTCGGCCATTGGGAGTTAGATACCGTAGTGTCCAGTCGCGGGAAAAGCAAGGCTTGTGCTGCGACATTTATCGAACGCAAGTCACGTATGTACATCGCTTTGAAGATCCCGGATCGAACCGCACACTCCATGGAAATTGCATGTGGAGTCATAGCTAGCCAGTACCCGAATGCAGCCTTTCAAAGTGCAACCGTAGACCGCGGCAAGGAGTTTGCTTGTTTCAACGACGTGGAGAACCTGCTCGGCATAAAGGTATACTTTGCGGATCCTTATTCGTCGTGGCAGCGCGGTTCCAATGAGACATGACCTAGCATCCGTCACGGACGAAGAACTAGCTCAGGCCGTTCAACTCATTAACAACCGCCCCCGTAAATGCCTAGTTAACCTGATTAAGAGTAAGAAAATAACGCTCCTCATACATAAAGCAAACCGTGTGGATCAAGATGTTCTGAAGGAGCTTTTCAAAGCCGGCAAAGTAACACCTGTCATAGATCGGCGTTACCCGTTAGGTGAGACCGCGGAAGCGATCAGGTATCTTGGAGAAGGGCGCGCCAAAGGGAAAATCGTCATCCGTATGGATGCTTGATTGCTGGCGACCATGAGAATGGGAGGAAACCCATGAAAGCGATGATATGCAGGTGCTATTCGCTTGAACATATTGCCGAAGCTCATCGATATGTAGAAGAGGACATAAAAAGGGAAATGTAATCATCGCCGTGAATTCATAGCAGCGAAACAGCAAAATGTTAAACCTTCTATTAAATCACTGGATGTCGTAAGCTCAAAATATATAATAAGAAGCGTCGAAGAACAGCCAGTTCTTCGACGCTTTTTCGTTTCTACAGATTCTTATGCGTCTATAATGGCTTGTCCACTCAGCGCTTGGCGGGAAGAAGACCTCGCATATCGACGAGATAAGATTACTGCTCCCACCGCCAAAGCGGTTCCCACCGCCGCGACCCAGGTAATAGAGGACAGCGATATTTGCTCTACGGCGCCGCCGCCGATTGCAGCGCCAGCCGCCATAGCAAGCTGAATGGTCGAATTGTTCAAGCTAAGCATGATTCCCGAAGATTCAGGTGCGAGCGTGATTAAGTGTAATTGCTGCGGAGGACCCGGAGACCACGTTGCGCAAGACCATAGCATCAACATCGGGAGCAAAATCACTGGAGATTGGGCGAAGAGCGTGATCAGAAGTAATGCCGCGACATTCAGCGATAATCCTCCGATCAGGGTACGGTGAATACCCCATCTGTCCGTGCTGAAACCTCCGAACTTAGACCCGATCAAGCTTGCGATACCAACCGCGAATAACGTGATACTCAAGATTTTATCGCTCATTCCGGTTACGGTAAGAAGGAACGGTGAAATGTAGGAGTAGAAAATAGAGTATCCCGCGATCCAGAAGAAAGATATAGATAAGCCAATCGCCATTTTGGGCTGCTTCAGTAATGCGAGCTGACTACGGAAGGGTACCGGCTCTTCCCCGTCCATTCTCGGAATGGTGAGGGCAATAATGAATATGGCTAATAGCCCGACTACAGCGATTCCCCCGAAAATGGCCTCCCATTCGTAAGCCGAGGAAATCACTCTCCCAATCGGAACGCCGAGAATTAAGGAAGCCGTGAAGCCCATAAGGACCGCCGCAATGGCGCTTCCTTGCCTGCCTGGCAGGGCGACCTTGGTCGCGATCGAAAGGGATGCAACAATCGTGACCCCTGCGCTTAACCCCATGAGGATCCGAGATGCGATAAGAAGCTCATATCCCGGTAACGTACAGGCGAATACATTGCTGATTACAAATATGGTTAGAGCAGAAAGCAACAGTTTCCGTCGTTCCATACGTGCTGTTAAAGCCATAACAATCTGAGTGCCGAAAGCATAAGAGAGCGAAAAAATGGTAATTAACTGACCCGCCGTCACCAAGGTGACTCCCGTTGACTCCGCAATCTTATCTAGAATACCTGCGATGATATATTCCGATGTGCCGACTAGAAAACTTAGAACCGCTAAGGTGTAGATTTTTAAGGTGCTCGACATGCTGTTCAATTCCTTTCCCATTCCTTTATTCTTCTCGATATAAAATCATGCCTGCGTGGTAGAGAACGCCATTACGAAAATCACCGTCAGCCGTAAATCCGGTATCGTCGACATAGTCGATATGATCTCCATTCAGAATATAGCGGCCTTGATAGGCGCTTTTTCGATTACCGCGCGCCTCATCGTAACGCCCGTTAGGCAGTAGCTCATGGCGGATATATCCATCCTTAGTCACCCACATGCCTACATAAGATGTTTGTTTTGCCTTGTTTGTTTGCTCCATCTCGGTTTGCTCCTTTTTCCAGTAGATTGTGATCGTCTCCTTGAACCAAGTATGGGGCATACAGAGGCTGATACGGTAGCCGATTCGTGAAGAGTTATTGCACAATCCTCCAAAACGTATAAAATGTAGCTACGAGCTATCGGAGGTAATGTAAGGAGTGTATAATGATGACTATGAAAATGAATGACGAAATCACGAGACAACAACAGGAATTGGCAAGTCTTATCGATCGCCATACACCAAGCGCAGGAACGTATGATACACCTATATCTTCTTTAAAGTTGTTTCGTTATGACGGAGAATCGCAGCCGATCTATTCGGTCTATGATCCTGCGTTGTGCATTGTCGCGCAAGGATCGAAATTGGTGATGTTAGGAGAAGAATACTATCACTATAATCCAGCATCCTACTTGGTTGCCTCCGTAAATCTGCCGATTACCGGACAAATCATTCAAGCTGCTCCGCAGCATCCTTACTTAAGCCTTCAGCTGAATTTTAGTACGGATCAGATTGTAGATATTATCAAAGCGTCTCATTCGGAATGGGGTCATAAGGATGGCTCGGAGCGCGGCCTGTTGGTGAGCCAAACGAGCCCGTCTCTTCTTGACGCAGTATTGAGATTAGTTCGGCTTCTAGATACGCAGCGGGATATTCCCGTTCTTGCTCCTCTGATCATTCGTGAAATTCTTTACCGGATTTTGCAGGATGAACAGGGAGGGGCTTCAATTCGAAAGTTCGCCGTGGCCGGCAGTCATGCTCAGCGGATCGCGAAAGTGATTAGTCTCATCAACCGCGATTTCGCTAAGCCTCTGCGGATCGATGACCTGGCAGCAGCGGCAAACATGAGCCCATCTTCCTTGCACTTTCATTTCAAAGAGGTTACCGCAATGAGCCCCCTGCAATATCAAAAGCAAGTCAGATTGCAAGAAGCTCGACGTCTATTGCTGCAGGATATGCCGGAAGCCGCGAATGCCGGATTCCAAGTCGGCTATGAAAGTCCTTCGCAGTTCAGCCGTGAATACGGTCGAATGTTTGGTCTGCCCCCGCTAAGCGATATCAAGCGTCTTCGTGAGTCTTTAGCTTAGTAGAGAGTCGATAAATGGAAAAGCAATAAGCGCAGTCCCGCGGGGGATTAGGCTTATTGCTTTTTGTGTTGTTGGCCATACAACGTACACACGATGTACACAGGAGTATTCTATGCTTGGTCTTGAAAGAACAAACGGAGGTGATGGTGAAATGTGGATCGGATCAATCGGCGGGAAGATGGCCGCAGTTGTGATAACATGAGGGTAAATGAGAATCCATGTCACAACTTGAAGCAAGTACAAAAGATGTGGATACGTGTGGAGTGTGCTGTATTGAAAAGAAGTATATTGTTGGTCGAAGATGATATGCTTATGCGTGAATTTATCACGGATTATTTCAACAAAGAACAATGGAAAGTCTATGAGGCGGACAACGGAAGAATCGCGCTTGATATTTTTGATCAGACCTCCGTTGACCTGGTTGTTCTTGACATTATGATGCCGGAAATGGATGGATGGTCGGTATGCAGGCGCATTCGCGAGAAGTCGGATGTACCGATTATCATCATTACGGCAAGGTCGGATGACGATGATCAAGTTCTGGGGTTCGAGCTTGGAGCCGATGAATACGTGACAAAGCCCTTAAGCCCAAGGGTGTTGGTCGCTCGGGCTACCGCATTATTGAAGAGAACCGAAGGGACGATTGGGCGTGAAGGCGACCTGCTAATCTATGGCGGGCTATCGCTGAATAGGAATGCCCATACGGTATCCGTGGCGGGTACTGCTATTAATCTCTCACCAAAAGAGTACGATCTGCTAGTTTTTCTAATTAAACATTACGGCAAGGTGTTATCACGCGAATATATTCTGGATTCGGTCTGGGGCTACGATTATTTTGGGGATCTGCGTACAGTAGACACCCATATCAAAAAAATTAAGAGCCAAGCTCGGAGATGAAGGCCGATCTATATGCACGGTCATTCGTTCAGGCTATAAATTTGAGATGGAAGCATGAGAAGGCATAGTGTAGTCCTCAAACTTTTCATGGTAACCTCCATACTGATTTTGATTGTTTTTTCCTTGGTGCTGTTTGCAGAAGGATTGTATTTCGAGCGATTTTACCGGGCGTCGAAGATCAACGCCCTGGAACGGAATATGGATCATTTCGCGAATGAATTCAATCAGACGGCAAATGAGCGGAAGAGATCGGGGCTGCTCGGCGCATTTATGAATGATAATGATGCAAGTACCTCCATCTTAAATAACCGGTTTGAACGAACAAGCCTAAATCCTTATTTCCTGGAGCTGCAAGCGAATGGCAAGACCATTGAAATTCGCATTTCAACTGATGGAACGACAATGGATGAAATACCGCAAGGGATAGGAATCGGCGATATGCTGGTGATAGATGGGATCTTCATGGATCAGGAAGATACCATCATGAATCCTGTGGTCATACAGCAGAAAAACAAGGACCTCGAAAAAGGATTGATACGAGTAAAAGGGAAGATAACGGATTTGATGCTCCCTGAGCGGCGATCATACAACCCTCTTTATCAAGATGCCCTAATTCATGATGCGCTTCGGGACTGGATGCCGCATGCGGAACAAGATCAGTCTCGTTTACGGAACGGTTTGCCTGTTCAGGTGGAGTGGAGCGACAAATGGAGCGGTGTTCAATATGCGGTAATCATTCGACCGCTTTCAGAGGGTAACGGTGGTAATCATTATTTATTCGTCATGACCTCTTTGCAGCCTGTCGGGGAAGCAGTCGGGATCCTGAAGCAATATTTCGTTTATATGGCGCCGATCATTTTTGTACTTGTGATCGTTCTGTCCTTGATCTATTCCAGAATCGTCTCCCGTCCGTTGGTTAAGTTAAGCCGCACGGCAACGCGGTTAGCCAAGTTAGACTTTACCGTTCAGCCTGAGATCCATTCGAAGGACGAATTCGGGGATCTGTCACGCAATATGGTTGCGTTATCTCGGAATTTGGATGCAGCTTTAAAGGAGCTTAGCGGCGTGAATGTGAAATTGCTGGAGGATATGGAGGAAAAGCGACGGTCCGAGCAGCTTCGCAAGGAGCTGATCGCCAACATCTCCCATGAATTGAAAACCCCTCTGGCGATTGTAAAAGGTTTCGCGGAAGGACTGCAGGACGGGGTGGCGGACGATAAAAAAGAGCGTTACCTTGCTTTAATCGTGAATGAAACGGATCGGATGAATGCATTAATCATGGATATGCTGGAGCTTTCCAAATTCGAAGCCAAAGCTATACAGCTGCAGCCTAGGAGCCTATGCATCACAGACGTTGTTCAAAAGGCGGCGGATTCGTTTTCACAGCAGTTAGAGAGCAAGCACCTTCAATACAGGATAAACATAGGTGAAGTGGAAGAATTGTTCGTAAAGGCAGACCCCAGACGGATCGAGCAGGTCGTTATGAATTTATTGAGCAATGCCATTCGCCATGCAGTGGAAAACAGTGTCATTACCATTACCGTCCAACGAGCCTCTAACGGAAAGGTAGCCACAGTAATCGAAAACGTTGGAGCTCCCATTGCCGAGGAGGATCTGAGCCGGATCTGGGATCACTTCTACCGGGCGGAACGTTCCCGGGATCGTAAAACCGGAGGGACCGGTCTGGGACTCGCGATCGTCAAGCATATCTTGGAGCTTCATGAAAGCGAGTATGGCGTGGTGAACACGAATCAAGGCGTTGCATTTTCTTTTACATTAAATGAAAGCAGAGGAAAACCCAATGAATAAAATGAAATTCGTCTTACTCGTTTCAGCTCTGTTCGTGCTGATTCTGACCAGCGCGTGCGGCACAACTTCAAAATCCGGAATCTCGCCTACCATAGATACTCAGCCTTCGGAAATAAAGCAAATATTGATTGTGATCGATCAGACACCCAAACCGAGTGAGGGAAATAGTTTCGATTTTGTCGTGAAGCAAATCCCGGAAGGATATTCCCTAACTGAAATGCAGTGGATTTCCGACAAGAGCAAGATTATAAATACGACGGCAGAAGCCATTCAACATGGAGCAAACGGCGAAGATGGTTTCTACATTAGCGGAAACGGACAATACTCAGGCTTCATCTATCCGGATACCATGAAAGGCCAGGTAGGTCAGGTTGTTTTTATTTTCAAAAATGATCAAGGCAAAGACTTAACTTGGAAAAAGAAATTAACTTTGGCCGGTGGAATTTCGGTTGAATACCCGCAAAATACATTAGAACAATATATCCAGGCTGTCACCAATCGCGATGCTGTAAAAATGGTTGAGTTATACGGCGGCAGCTACAAGGGTTTGTCCAATCTATTCCCCGAAACGGACGCTGGTGACAAGCACAAATTATTTGAGCAGTATCTAAAACTGATGCCTAAAATTGCTCTTAAGGAGATTATTAGTCAATCAGAAGGAAGCAAGGGCGAATATAAGTTCGTGATTTCGCTTAAGCAGGAAGATGGAACCTTGTTCCAAACAAAGGAGTTCGACAAGATCACCGACAAGTTTACCTACACAGTTAAAAGAGTTGACGATAAACTGAAAATCATGGAACTACCTCCATATCAAGCCTAATGAACGCACAAATAGAGCAGCCGATTGTGGCTGCTTTTTATTCAACTCAGTCTTAGAGACATTTTGTTTACAAGTTATGCAGCGTCCCATTTTTTCGATTGCACTGGCGGTCTTTGCCGCTGCGTTCTTGTTCTCTTACATCCTCTCGCGGCATATCACCGTTCCTCTAGTAAAGCTGACGCAAGCTTCCACTGAGGTGATGGACGGTAACCTCTTCGTTCGCATAGCTTTCAAACGAAAGGATGAGATCGGTAGGCTGGCGGCCAACTTCAGCAGCATGATTGAGAAGCTTCGGGAACAGTTCGCGATCATCGAGAAGGATCGGGATCGGCTCGAAGAATTGAATCATCATCGCAAACGGTTTTTCGACAATGTGATCCACGAGCTCACCGCAAAAAGCGTTAGATATGTTGCCTGTTGTTTGCCATTATGCACTGGGGTCTCAAGTACAACCCCAACACCGACATGAGTATTCCTGTCATGCAGGAACTCAAACAAGACGAAAAGCGCTTGCAACAACGTCTTCTAGGGCGATTTAGCGATATTGCGCAATAGGTTGCAATGAAAAAATGGGTATGTTAAAATTTCGCTACACTTAACGATGGGAGATGAAGAGGATAATGTAATATTTCTTGCTTAAGGTTTAAAGATCAAAACAACCTCTGTTTTGCTCTTACCGGCAAGAAAGTTACTTATTCTTTTCACTCAAAAAATATATCTTTATCCGACCACATTGGGATGGATGGATTTGACGTATTTCTTTGAGCTACAAGAAAGGTAACTTTCTTGTAGCTTTTTTTATTTTTTAACAGGAGGGACCGATTATGTCATTGATCAAGGTGAAGAATCTGACGTTTGCCCATGACGGCAGCTACGATAACATCTTCGAGAATGTAAGCTTTCAGATCGACACCGACTGGAAATTGGGATTCACGGGAAGAAACGGCCGGGGAAAGACGACGTTTCTCAACCTGTTGCTCGGCAAATACGAATACAGCGGAAGCATTTCGGCCAGTGTCAGCTTTGAACATTTCCCTTTCCATGTCGAACGGAAGGAAAACAATACGCTAGAAGTGATCGGTGACATTTGCCCGGACTATCAGCACTGGCAGCTCCTGCGCGAGCTTTCATTGCTGAAGGTGTCGGAGGACATTTTGTACAGGCCCTACAATTCCTTGTCCAATGGCGAGCAAACGAAGGTACAGCTTGCGGCTTTGTTTCTAAAGGAAAACAGCTTCCTGCTAATCGACGAGCCGACGAACCATCTAGACATCCATGCCCGGAAGCTAGTCAGCGACTATCTGCACGCCAAGAGAGGATTTATTCTGGTGTCTCACGACCGGGCATTTCTTGATAACTGCGTGGATCATATCCTTTCGATTAACAAGACCACTATCGAAATTCAGAAAGGAAATTTTTCTGATTGGTGGGAGAATAAACAACAGCAGGACGACTATGAGATGGCCGAGAACGAAAAGCTGCGTAAAGACATCAAACGGTTGAACGAAGCGGCGAAACGAACGAGCAACTGGTCGCACGAAGTCGAGAAAACAAAAAACGGCACCCGTAATTCCGGATCCAAGATCGACAAAGGTACATCGGTCACAAGGCTGCGAAAATGATGAAACGGTCCAAGTCGATAGAGCACAGGCAGAAATCCGCGATCGAAGAAAGATCCCAGCTTCTAAAAAATGTCGAAAGCTCGGAAAGCCTTAAAATTTCGCAACTGACTTACCACAAATCCCAACTGGTCGAGGTTGATCACGTTTCGATCCAGTACGGCGAGAAGACGGTGTGCCGCGACGTCAGTTTCACCGTCGAGCAAGGGGACCGCATTGCGCTTGTCGGTCCGAACGGCTCCGGAAAATCAAGCCTTCTCAAGCTGATTTACGGCGAGGAGATTCCCTTTTCAGGGACTTTCCGAAAAGGAAGCCAGCTGAAAATCTCCTACGTTTCGCAAGACACTTCGCATTTGCGAGGCAATTTGTCAGACTACGCCGGAAGCAACGGGATTGACGAAAGCCTGTTTAAAGCGATTTTAAGGAAACTTGATTTTTCACGCGTTCAGTTCGAAAAGGACATGGCCACTTTCAGTGGTGGTCAAAAGAAGAAGGTACTGATTGCGAAGAGCCTTTGCGAGAACGTTCATTTGCATATTTGGGACGAACCGCTGAATTTTATCGATGTCATTTCCCGTATGCAAATCGAAGAACTACTGCTTCAACATTCGCCAACAATGCTTTTTGTAGAGCATGACAACAAATTTTGCAAAAATATCGCAACAAAAATCGTGGAACTAAAATACTGTTCCATAAAATACTAGAAGGGGTTAAGGAGCGTATATTATAATTCAAAGTATCCATACAACCAGGCGATTGAAAGGAAGTGTTACACAATGAATTTAGAAATGGTTATGCAGGAGCTTGAAGCTCTCGGCAAAGAACGAACAAAGAAAATTTACGGATCCAATGGCGCGCACGAACCGCTTTTTGGCGTGGCTACAGGCAATATGAAGCCCATTGCCAAGAAAATTAAAAAAAATCAACCTTTGGCTGAGCAGCTTTACACCACAGGGAACTACGATGCAATGTACTTTGCCGGCGTAATTGCAGACCCAGAATCAATGACTGAAGCGGATTTCGAGCGTTGGATGGATGGGGCTTATTTTTATATGCTGTCCGATTTTGTGGTTGCAGTAACCTTGGCAGAAACGGATATTGCACAAGAAGTTGCCGATAAATGGATCGCAAGCGGCGAAGAGCTGAGAATGTCAGCGGGCTGGAGCTGTTACTGCTGGCTTTTGGGAAATCGGCCGGACAGTGAATTTTCTGAAAGCAAAATTGCCAATATGCTTGAAATTGTGAAAAATACGATTCACGTTTCTCCTGAACGAACTAAATATGCTATGAGTAATTTTATTTATACAGTGGGGGTATCCTATTTGCCGCTTCATGTTAAGGCGGTCGAGACCGCAAAGGCAGTAGGACCAGTAGAAGTCAACCGGGACAAGGCAAAAAGCAAGTTCCTGCTCGCTTCCGAAAATATTCAAAAGGCAGTAGATAGAGGGCAACATGGTTTCAAGCGCAAATATGTAAGGTGTTAGACCATTGCTTTGCCACTAAAAGATTTGGGCAGACAAGCGATAATGTTAATACCCAAAAAAACTTAATTGGGAACTCAGAAGTGAAGGACAAGCTGGAAAAAGGAAAAAAAAGTCGAATATATGTAAAAACTATTAGCAAGCAGGTATTGGAAGACGCTTTGGTGGAGCAAGAGATAATATGGGTTGAAAGATCCGCAAGCATCGGAGACAGTCGGTTTTATCGGCTGTCTCTTTTTGTATTATGTTGTGGAAAAGAAGGAAATAAAGGGGAGGCAGCGAAAATGAACACTGTAATCATTGAAAAATCCGATGACTTTCAAAGAGACTCCGGTTCATGTGTCGCCGGAGCTGATCACAGAGATCCCGCAGTTCGTCGAGTTAAGAAGACTGTCCGACCATGAGGCACTTCAACGTTTAGCATCGCACATCAAAAGAAAAGGTTATAGCTCAAACACTGAGAGGGCATATACAGGCCATGCCTTACGATTTCTTCGTCAATTGGTTGTTCCATTTAACCAAGTCGAGCCTTGTCATGTTCAAAGTTACATCGATGCCTTGTTTCAAGAACATCGCTCAAATACGTATATCAGCCAAACATTAAGTGCTTTAAGATTTTGGATATGTGAAGTGGAGACCCGTGTCGGTTTTCAGAAGATTTGGATCATGCCGAAGAGAGAACAAAAGCTGCCTGCCGTGTTATCTACTGAATGTTCGACAGTCGAAGGGAAAAAAGGACCGTTATACTGTGCTGTCGTCATCTGCCTACATGGTACTTGAACAATATTTGAAAAGTTCGCACAGTGAACATTATCTGTTCCCAAGTGGGGAGGGACCACACAAACCCATTCATGTCCGAACGATTCAACAGGTGTTCGAAAGAGCCAGGAGAGCCGCCGGCATAGTTAAACAAGCAACTGTGCATACATTGAGGCATTCTTTTGCAACACATCTCTTAGAGGAAGGAACGGACCTGCGCTACATTCAGGAGTTATTGGGTCATGCCAGTTCAAAGACAACTGAAATATATACACATGTGAGTGTCAAAGATGTGAGGAGGATCAAAAGCCCATTAGATCGGATTATCGAACCAGATAATTTTTGAGTTGTTCGCATAACAACTAATGGAGCATTTATTGTGAGTTCGTATAAAAAGGATATGAAGGACGTTATATAAGTACAGAGAATAGACGTTATGCGTAATTTCTGCAGATTGGATAAGGAGGTTAATCACTCAGTGGACAAAGTACGTTACCCTATAGGTCATTTTGTGCCAATACCGAATCCTTCTGTTGAGGAGCGGAGAAATTTCATTCTTCAGATCCCAGAGTTATCAAAGTCCCTTAGAAATATTTTAAAGAAATTAGATTCAGATAAACTTCAAATCCCTTATCGCCCTGATGCTTGGACAATTCAACAAATAGTACATCACTTGGCTGATAATGATATGAATGCTTATTTACGGTTCAAGCGGGCGTTAACCGAAGACGACCCCCTTGCCCACTCTTATCGCGAAGATTTATGGGCAGAACTAAGTGATTACAAAGATGTCCCCATAGAAACCTCGATTTCACTTCTAGAATTACTCCACAGTCGATTTTCATATTGCTTAATGGCTTAAACCCGAGTGACTTTGAAAGAAAATTAAGGACTGAAGTGTTAGGAGCTGTCACACTTGATATTGCCCTCCAAAGATTTGTTTGGCATAACCGGCACCATATTGCGCAAATAAAATCATTAATACTCTGGAAAGGATGGTAAGAATACGGCAGATTTGTAGGCATTTCGAGATGGCAGTAACTACGCATAACACCGATTTCACGCTTCGCAGCCTGACGGCTGCTCGGTCCGCCTGAGCATTTCAAGGAAGCTGAATCAGGCGGACAACCCTGCGAACCTAACCGCGTCGCGGCCGCCCCGTTGGGGCTTAAGGTTCTCGAGTTCGTGAATATGCAGAACGTTATACGAAACCTACGCAGACATCTTACTAAGATTTAATTCAAAGGAGTAATAGTATGAACCCACCTAAACATTTTATTTCTGCTGCTGCAATTGTTTTGAATGATCAAAATGAAATATTACTTATTCGAGGTCCGCAAAGAGGTTGGGAAATGCCAGGTGGACATGTTGAAGTTGGCGAGTCATTGGCTCAAGCAGCAATCAGGGAAACAAAAGAAGAAGCTGGTGTGGATATTGAGATCATAAGATTTTGTGGGATATTCCAAAATGTGAAGGAGAGTATTTGTAATACATTATTTCTAGCGAAATACATTGGTGGTACTCCAATAACTACAACAGAGAGTCTTGAATCAGGATTTTTCCCAATTGATAAAGCATTGACCATGGTGACATATATGAATTTTTGGGAGAGAATAGAAGTTTGCTTAAAACCAATTGAAGAGCCAGTATATGTTGAGTTCTAGAAAGAAGTGTGAATGTAATTCAAAGAAGGCGTAGGCATCATATAACATGCATTCACGTTGCGGGCCAGAGGGATTTCATAGTAGCGAATTCAGGCGACAACCCTGCACCGACTAAGCGCCTCGCGCCCGGACCTTCGGTCCTTAAGTCGGTGAGGGTTCGTGAACGCGGGAACGTTATACGATATTGGGGCAAGAACGGTTAATTTATCAATTTATCTCCTTTCATTTCTATTTCATGTCTAGATTTTCATCCAAACAATCAGAAAAAATGATTAATCATGGTTATCATGAAGCAATGATGCACGAAATCGATTGATTACTTTAGTGGAGGATGTGGAAACGGTGGAAGGAAAATATTATAAAAAAAAATGATGAAATGATAAAAGAATTAAAAAAATGATTTTTAGATCTTTTTTGTAATCAAAATAATCTACAAACTCAAGAGTTTGATCACCCAGAAAACGGATGGGCATGCCAGATGAGAAAAAGTAGTAAGATTACACTTGGTCTTTCATCACGAGCAGTAACGGTGATCATTCAAAATGCAAATGATGATATGGTTAAAATATCAATTGGTAAAATGAAGTGGGCATCCAAAGTAGCAGGGGGATTAGTTGCACTATTCAGTCCAGTGGCATTGGTGGCATTTCCATTTGCTGTAGCTACTTTAGTAGGTACGGTAAAGCAAAACAATATGTTTAAACAAATAGAAGGATTTATTAAAAATCGCATGACTCTAATTGATTGAGAATGAAAGAAATAGGAAGAGTTCAAAAGCGCATAAGGGATGCTTCGCGTTGGAAGTGGTGATATACCAGGTTAACAACAATATTTGGAGAGGATTCGAAGAAGGCCCCAACATCGTATAACACCGTATTCACGCTGCGGGGCTTTCGCCCCTTGGTCGTCAGATGTATAATCATGGAAGAAATCTCAGACGACACACGAGCCGGCCTAAGATAGGAGCTATCTAAGGCCGGCTCGGTCGTGAATACGAGGAACGTTAGTTGAAATTAACGCAGATATTTAGAAATGAGAAGAACAAAGATCACCAAACAAATGTTCTGTCATGGGTTGGAATTGAATGGTATAATACAACTACAATTGAATCTTGGGTGGGCATGGTTTCCCTTCGAAAGGAGGTGAAGCCATGGAGTTAAAAGATGCAATAACAATCATGATTCTTTTCGCGTCTTTTGTAATTGCTCTTCTAACATACATCGGGAATAACTATAAGAGAAAGTAAAAACCCACCCCAAGGTTGCACGCCGAAGGTGGGTTTTGACCTCTACGACCTAGAAGGGATAAACCCATCCAAGCCAATTGTGTCGCCGAGTGTTTGCCGCACTCGGCTTCTTATCTAATATGATAACACAAAGAAATTTAGAATCAATAAGTACAGAAAAGGCATATTGGGAGCCTATAAAGAATAAGGAACGAACTCTGGTCAACTCAGGGAGGCGTTAACAGCACCTAACACCGTTTTCACGCTAACGGAGCCTACGGCTCCTTGGTCCGCCCGAGGCAAGTCGAGGGAGTTGATCAGGCGGACAGCCCTGCGAACCTAAAGCGCCGCGGCCGGCTCCTCCGGAGCCTTAAGGTTCTCGGGTTCGTGATGCGAGAGACGTTATGTGAAACCAATGCTAGACGAAGAAAGGAAAGAGAAAACTTGATAATTTTAAGACTTACGAAAGCTCTGTTAAAAGACATGAAAGTAACACCAATTGAATCAGACAGTGTACCTTCATTGTTTAATTGGCACGTTAATATTTATAGATTGAATAATTGCAAACACATAGTTTTTGTTAATGACTTATCACGGCTCAGTGTAATCATAGATGGAATTAGGACGGGGCAGTTAGCTCAGATGAAGGAGAAATTTTTAATTACTCTTGAGGATTATCTAAGAAGTGAAGGGGTAGAAGACGGTTTAGTTGCTTCATATTTAAAGGAAGGATCAGAATTAAGAATTGCAAGAACTAACAATAGAAGTGTACTAGGAACGATGAAAGAGGTAACCTTCTTCGTCGAAGATGATTTTCAGGACAATATAAGTCGACTAAAGTGGCTTAATCAAATGATTCACAAACCAATTGATTATCATGAACCAATAAATGTATTTAAAAAAGCTATTAAAGATCAATATAAAGACATCATGTAAGTATATTCAGGGAAGGCACTGGCATCACATAACACCGTATTCACGCATCGCAGCCTGGTGGCTGCTCGGTCCGCCTGAGGCATTTCCGAGGAAAGCCTGTTCAAGCGGACAACCCTGCGAACCTAACCGCGTCGCGGACGGCTCCTCCGGAGCCTTAAGGTTCTCGGGTTCGTGAATACGAAAGACGTTATGTGAAATACAGCAAATTAAGAAGGTGAAAATACATGAAGCCATCTGAGATTTTTGAGTCTTTAGTTAGTTATTTCATGCCCGAACATCAAGATTTATCTTGGGTGATATTTGATATAGCTGATGATTCAAATCATCCACTAAATTACAAACTTAATCATTACATGGATAGTATTCATAATAGAATTATAGATAGTTTTCTAGAAGATCCAACTAATAAACACATATATAATTCTAATAATGATGCTCGAATTGCTATAGCGTGTCGCAATATTGAAAATGAAATCTTATGTAGAATTAGATCTACTTTCTAGGGCTCATGAGTTTGCTCGTCCTAAGCCATATAACCATCCTGATCTCCTGGACGTTACATACGATAAACACCAATTAGTAAGGATAGAAGAGCTTAACATTGAACGAGGAGGAACTATACGCAGTAAAGATCATGTATTTCAAATACTCCCTTCACTTCCTCAAAAAAACTCCATGTATTGGGTACTCCCATTCCTTTTTAAACTCGGGAGCAGGGCTGAAGTGAAGATTAGACTTGATCCTTTTATGATTCATCCAGCAGTAAGTTATACAGAAGTGGCGTATAAAATGCGTGTTTATGGCACACCTCTTGATTGGAACGATATATCTAATTTGAAAGAGGTTAGACACGCTAGATGGATGCCTGATTCTCTTGGTGTGGAAGGAAATCAATTTACAGATGTAGCTTGGGATCCACGTTCTGATGGAATTCATTTTGTCTGTGAAGAAGTACCTACTGTTGTTGACTCTAAATTTAGAGGTAGCAGATATTTACATGGTATCTATAATCCGATGACATCAAGATTTGCACATGTAGACGGGGCAATACGTTTATATACTGAAGATGAAATATCAAATAGACATCTAGTACATGTTCGAAATAGTGGGAAGTCTGGAATAAGAATAAAGATATTTCAAGCAGATGGAGAAATAGACAGAGAGATGTGGTGTAACTTAGCAGCATCGTTCTTTGTTTGGAATAAAGATGTACAAGAATATTTTACTTCTGGAGGTTTCTAAGTAGGCTGTAGTTCACATAACAATGCATTCACGCTGCGGGGCTTACGCCCCTTGGTTGTCAGATGTATCATCAAAGAAGAATATTCAGACAACTCATGACCCGGCCTAAGATAAGACTATCTAAGGCCGGGTCGCGTCGTGAATGCGGAAACGTTAGGCGAAATAATATTTTGAAGAGACAGGAAACTAAAAGTGACAATAACAGATAAAACAAGAAAGATGTTGTGGGGTAGGTCTGGAAATCGATGCTCTATCTGCAAACAAGAATTGGTTTTAGATGAAACAGACCTGGATGATGCATCAGTGATAGGCGAAGAATGTCACATAATATCCGAGAAAGATAATGGACCGCGTCACAGGAATGATTATCCAACAGATCAATTCGATTCATATGAGAACTTATTACTACTCTGCCGAGTTCATCATAAGATGGTTGATGATCAAAAGGAAACATACACAGAAGACATACTAAGACAACTTAAGAATAATCACGAGAAATGGGTGACTGAGAGATTAAATAAAGATGATTTCAAGGAAAGTAAAAACCATTAAAAACTAAAAAAGAATTAAAGAGAATGTACCAGCAGCACTGTATAGAATACATAATAGGGGTCCAGCCAACATTTTAACCAAAATATACGCTATGACATTAATTACCAGATAAAAGCTGGATTTCCTTACTCTAAGGATTCCAGCTTCTATGGATCTGATTAAATGATCTCAATATATCCTTGTGTTATTAGCTTTTCTGCATTTTCTCCGGTTACAACCCAAATCAAATTATTGTCCCCTTTAATAAACCGCATGCCAGGTTTACGTTCGTTTTTACGAACTCCCTTGCAAGCTGCAGCTCTGAAAATTCATATGTAACTAAAAATGATGGATGCTCTTTACGACAAGCATTCGAGCAAAATCCGTAATTCTCGTTATGATGGTCTTTTCCGCATAATCTACATGGATACTTTGGTTTATCCTTTGGTTTTTTCAATCGAATGATCGTATTCATTGGTACGCCGTATTTCAAGTGTTTGTGAGTCTGTATGGATGCTAAAACTTTTTGATAATGTAGTCAGTGAAACTTTTCTTCCAGGCGGCTCGAAAAGATGAATATTAAACAGATGATTGCCGATATTTTGTTTGATAAATAGTTTTTCAATCCTACCTTTAGACACGGTAGCTTGTCCTTCGATTTCATAGAAAGCAAATGAGAACCCCTTCCCAATCCCCTCAAAATGAAGGATTTTAGTAGAATCGACAGCGTTAAATTCGTAATTCGGGTTCTTATTTACCTTTTCAACAATTTTTTGAGGGATTTTAATGGATTTATAGTCAGATACAACTTTCCCCATGATAGATGGAGTAATATCCGTAAACCTATATCCTTGCTCAAGTTTTTCGATCTCAAAACATTCTCTAGCAGTGGTTTCAATGTAAAATTTCAGGTAATGATTAAGTTCTTCTTTAGTTATCATGTTAGAGCTCCACCCACTATTAGAATTTTTAAAATCACGTACCCCTTACTGCCAAGCAATTTTTTCTACTTCCGATTGTAAATCCGCGCGGGTTGCATGGACATAAATCATTGTCGTGTCCAGGCTATCGTGCCCCATAATTTGTGCGAGCCTATGCAATGGGGTGTTTTCCGCCATCACATACCCGAATCGATGCCGCAGATCATGAGCGCTTAAACCCTCGAGCTTTGCCATCTTCATATACTTCTTTATAAAATGTCGCAATCCGCGCTCGCTTAATCGTTCGCCCGTCTTCTCCGATGGAAACAAAATCGGAATGTCAGTTTGCAACAAAGGGATATATTTTTCTAGTGCAGCTCTAACGGTAGCATTCAAAGGAACCTCTCGCTGTTTGTTACGCTTACCTGATCGAACTGTAAGCTGTCCGCTACGTTTACCCAGTGTAATATCCTCAGGAGTCAAGTCACACACTTCCATCGTTCGTAATCCGGTATGAAGCATGAGATAAAGAATGGTCTGATCCCGGAGAGAGCCCTTGTGTTCAGCTGCAGCGATTAACGCTGCTTCTTCCTTGTCGGTCATCTGCCTTGGACTTGTTTTTTCTTCCGGAACCAATTTGACTGGTTTCGAGGGATTGCGGCGAATGAGTCCTTCCGAGTTTGCCCATTCAAAAAAACGTTTAAGTGTGATGAGACGGCGATTGATTGTAGATGGCTTCAACCCCATTGTTTTTTGCATAACTTCTCGGTACCGAGTCAATGTCGGGGTAGCCACATCCTCGATCCGAAATACAAGTTCTTCTTCCTGATGCTCCGCGGTTTCAAACCAGCCAATAAACTGTTTTAAATCACCTGCATATTCGCGTAACGTTTTTGGATTTAAATCTTCTTGTGTCGTGAGGACATGAATGAAAGCATGAATATGTTGTTCACCTTGATCTGAAATTCCCATTGTATGGTTCATCGTTCTAGACCCTCCAAATTGTTGACTTACCTTAGCGGTCATGATAATCTTATCTTAATTGACACATTAGCGGACATCAAGGTTTAGTTTTAGATATGTTTTATGACCGCTAATATTATTTAGCGGTCATTATGAAATCAAGGAGGTTTGCAGACCCTGAAGATAAAAGCGAACAGCAGCGCTTACTGACAGCCATTCGTGGATTACCGATAAATGGAGATATTAAAAAAAGCTGAAAGGGTCAAAGTGACTACCGGCTTCGTGTTGGAGATACGCGAATCGTTTATGCCATAGACCACACGGAAAAGGTTGTGTACGTAAAGACGATTGATTCACGCGGCGGGATTTACAAATAAATAATGGATTATAAAAAGAGAACCCGATTCTTCAAGCAGAATCGGGTTCAAAATTCTAATTTACTGTTTGATACGAAGATCTGCTGGAAGAAGAAAAGTCCTGCTTTAGCGGCGAAAGTGATTGATACCGTAAGCGAACAGGTACGGAACACGTATACTTGGTTGAGAATTTGCTGGAATGGATGGTTTTGAAGCCAGAAAGGCGGTGTAAGTGTAACATCACATATATCAAACAACTTGATTCATAGATATAAGGGAAAGGAAAATGATGATGTCGAATGGATAGATTATCGAACTATAAGAATAATCCGGCCAATGATAGAATCAAAGAGTTTAACGTTGTTGGCATTGCAGCAACACCTGGAGAGTTGGAAGGGCTAGAGCAGTTTTTGGATCATGTGGATATTCTCCATGGACTGACCTTCATCATTGCCCAACATGGTTCGACTAAGTCGGAATTATTTCCATTAGAACGGCTCTCTAAGCATACCGACATGAAGCTTTTTCATGCAGTGGATCAAATGGAGATTCATACGGATTGTATTTATTTGCTGCCCCCCCATCATGATATTAGCTTTCGATCAGGGAAAATAGGGTTAACGGACTATTCCTCTGATAAAGGCAACGATTTACCCGCTGATCGATTTATGTATTCACTCATCGAGAGCTTTGGGGGCAATGCGATAGCTATCCTTTTTTCAGGTAAGAACAAGGACGGTACACTTGGAATAGAACGGGTTTCAAAAGCAAATGGATTAGTCATTGTTGAGGAAAAGGATACAACAAAGCCTGTTCGCTTGACTGGGACCGATATCGAAGTTGATCGGACCGATTATTTTGTTATTCCTGATGAAATGCCGCAACACATTTTTGAATACATTGAATTCTATATGAATCAGACGAAACAATCGATTGAAGAAGAATTAGGTACGTTATTTTCGATTCTGAAGCAAGCTTCTGGTGTGGACTTCTCTGTTTATAAGCAGGCCAGCATTATGCGTCGTATTCAAAGGCGGATGGGTATTCAACAATTTCAATACCTCAAGGGATACAATCACTATTTATACAATCATTCCAATGAGGTCACCGCTCTGCAAAAAGATTTATTAATTGGAGTGACGCAATTTTTCCGAGATCCGGCTGCGTTTGCCATTCTTTCAGATAAAGTTCTGCCTACGATCTTCGAGCAGCGTGGGGTGGAGAAACAAATTCGGGTCTGGGTCGCTGGCTGTTCTACTGGAGAAGAAGTCTACTCCTTAGCCATTCTGATTAGAAAATATATGGAGGAAATTGAAGAAACATTCGACGTGAAAATATTTGCCACCGATTTGGACAAGGATTCGATTCAATTTGCCAGCAAAGGAATATATCCTGAAAAGATTGCCGAGAACGTGCCACCGGAGCACTTAAATGCTTACTTCACTCGTCAAGGAAATGAATATAAAGTCAATAAAGAAATTCGGCAGATGGTAATTTTTGCCCAGCACAATCTGATCAGTGATCCTCCTTTTACCCAGCTCGATCTGGTTTTATGCCGTAATCTGTTAATTTATTTACAGCTGGAAATGCAGAGAAAAGTGATCTCGCTGTTTCATTTTTCATTAAAATCAGATGCCTTCCTCTTTCTGGGTCCAAGCGAATCATTGGGAAAACTAACCACTCTATTCTTACCTTTAGATAATAGATGGAATATATACCATCACAAGGCAAATAATTCATTGTTGGCAGCGGATCCCTTAGGCGTTAGCGAATATGTAAATGAGAAAAAACTGAATCATAAGAATAAAGTGATTGTAAGATTAAAGGAAGCAGAACGCATTCTTAAATTGGAAACGA
This sequence comes from Cohnella kolymensis, assembly GCF_000829465.1. GTDB lineage: Bacteria > Bacillota > Bacilli > Paenibacillales > Paenibacillaceae > Cohnella > Cohnella kolymensis. The sequence goes on from NZ_JXAL01000034.1 coordinate 181,304, forward strand.
TTTATACAAAGCTGATTGAAGAATATGTAACTGCCTGCATCATACTTGATGAGAACAACGATATTGTCCATATCAATGGGAATGCCAATCAATACTTAGTCTTTCCTAAGGGCAAACCAACCCTCAATTTGTTTAAGTTGGTTCCGGAATATTTGGGAGTTGTTATCGGGACGATACTTCATAAAGCGAGAAAAGAACTCAAGGAGATCATTTGTCGGGATGTAGCGATTAAGGATAGCCATAAGGGACATTGTATTCATTTGAGAGCGAATTCATTTCAAATCGAGTCGAGAGACGACAAGATGATGATCCTGTTCTTTGAAGATGCTGCTGAACAGAAAGAAGCACCGAGCAATGAGGTAGTAGATGAAGACCTGATTCAGATTCATCGCTATTCGGAGAAGGATATCAAGCAGCACATCCAAGACTTGGATCAAGAATTGGTTCAAGCGAAGGAATTATTAGAGGCTGCAAACAGTAAATTAGAGATTTACAACGAAGAATTAGAAACCTCTAACGAAGAGCTGGGAATGTCCAACGAAGCATTGATTGTTTCGAATGAGGAACTGCAAAGCACGAATGAAGAGCTACAATCGGGAAACGAAGAATTAATGGCTGTGAATCATGAATACCAATTTAAAATTCAGGAATTGACCGATTCAAATAACGATATGTCCAATTTCTTCAACAGCACCAATATTGCGACTATTTTTCTGGATGCAAAGATGAATATACGCAAATTCACACCTGCGTTTAGCAAAGAAATTAATTTGCTAGACACGGACATAGGTCGTTCAATTGGCGAGATCAAACACAATTTACAATATGACCAATTGATGGCTGATGCAATGAAAGTGCTTTTTATGGGAGAATCTGTAAAGAAAGAAATCCGGAATTCAAATGGTAAGTGGTTCAGTATCAGAATATTGCCTTATCTAGCATTCGATTCTCGGTATCAAGGAATCGTTATTACGTTAATTGATATTACTGAATTAAAGCATGCGAGAATGTCTGAAGACTTTACGGAACAAAATAACAGGCTGGAATTGCTGCATACCTCGGAAATGCTCCCGGTCGTAGGTCTCTTGGCAGCTGGAATCGCACAGGAGATTCGTAATCCATTAACCACGTTAAAGGGATTCACGAAAATGATTGGACCTAGTACAGAAAAAAAATGATTATTTTGACATCATGACTTCGGAATTGGGACAGATCGAAGCGATAACGGATGAATTGCTAGTCCTGGCTCGGCCACAGAAACATCGTTTTGAACAAAACGATGTCGTACTGATGTTGCAGGAAGTAATCTCCATGTTTGAACCGCAGGCTGCTGTCTTCAATGTGGAGATGATTACGAAATTTGCCGATCTAGTGCCTTTCGTCAATTGTGTTCCCAATCAACTCAAAATCGTATTTAGCAACATTATCAAGAATGGTATTGAGGCGATGCCAAATGGAGGGGATTTGCTTATTAAGTTGAAGGTCGTTGCTGAGGAATCCGTAATCATTAGCTTTAGCGATAATGGGTCAGGTATTCCTGAGGACAAGCTAGCCAAGCTAGGAGATACCTTTTATACGACAAAACAAGATGGCATTGGGTTAGGCCTAATGGTCAGCTACAAAATTATCGAGAGCCATGAGGGAACGATATCAGTTACAAGCACGTGGGGTAAGGGAACTATTGTTGAGATTATCTTGAAGAAATAGAACGTGTTAGAACAAAGAATTGAATCATGTTTGGGTACAGTTGCACAGGTTCCGAGAGACGACTCGTGGACTGCTTCTTTTTTTTGTCCAAAAACCCAGTATTGAATTCCAACGGAAAAACTCAATATCATCTACTACGTTTAAAGTTAAGTAATAGAAAAATATAGGAGAGTTACTAATAATGGATACAGGGTTAATCGTAATTATATTAATACTATTGCTTGGCGGCGGCGGATTCTTTTACAGCAGAAGAAGATAAATCAACAATTCATAGATTATGCAAATAGACAAACCTTAAATTATATGGTTTGTCTATTTGTCTATTAAAGTAATTATGAAAAAGGCAACATGCTCATTGAGCAAATTGCCTTGGGTATGTTTAGTTTACTCTCTTCCTAAAGTAGGGGGACTATTTTTACGCATACGTTATCGCACATGAGTCTAAAACTTTATTTCCCTTGAACAACTAGACGTTAAAAAAGCCTATGATTCGTTAGAGTAGGAAAACTCGGCTTTCTACTTACATATATTGTCATAGCGTATATTTTGGTTAAAATGTTGGCTGGACCCCATAATGCTAAAGACTTATTAAGGATTATCGATAATGCATTGGGATATAACTTTGAACATGATGAGCCCCAGAATGGTATTGAAGCAGATTTGATCTCTGGATTCTTTCAATCCATTCAAGATTTCGCCGATTTATTCAGTGATCTTGGATCAGGCGAATGGGTACGGTATGGATATGAATTTACAAAGACAATAAACGAATTAGCAGAACACGATTATCTTGTCTTTGGGGCCAGAGAAATTAGAATACTCGAAGGTGGAAAGGGCACGCCCTCTAATTGGCCAATAGCAATTATTCATATTAGTCACAAAGATAACAAAGATATAGAAAAAGTTGGCGAAAGTGATTCAGAGAAGTAGATATTACTTCGCCTAACACCGTATTCACGCATCGAGCCGGCTTTCGCAGTCTCTCTGTCCGCCCGAGGCATTTCGAGGAAGCAGCATCAGGCGGACAACCCTGCGAGGCTATGTGGCGGAGCCACCCGGCACTTTGTCGCCTTAAGCCTCTCGGGTTCGTGAATACAAGCAACGTTAGATGATGAAATTACCGGAAAGCATAAAGAGGAGAACTTAAATGCCATATACTCTTGAAGTTAAATATGAAGAATCACCAGCTGGAAATAAATTAATATCTATTTATTCAACACTATCAATAGAAGAAGATCAACTTTCCAATATTCTTGATATTGAAGTGTATTTTAGATCTATTAATCAATCAGGTGTATTCCCTTTAATTACTTGTTCATGTGGATCATTTGGATGTGGCGGCACTGAAGTCACAATTAGCAAAGATCAGGATTCAAGAATATGGAGAATAAATAATAAGGAGTATATTCTTACACGACAAGAGATAAAGACAATTGGAATGCAATTAATTGAGTATATCTTAAAAATCAAAAATGAATATAAGGACTATTTAATTTGTTCTGGTACTTATGGAGAGGATATTTCGAATAATTTAGAAGAATATGGAAGTATATTAAAGGATTGTTAAGCAGATCCGAAGATGCCGGTAACTTCATCTAACATCGTATTCACGCTGCGGAGCCTGTGGGCTCCTTGATCCGCCCGTGGCATTTCGAGGAAGTTGAGTCAGGCGTACAACCCTGTGAACCTAACCGCATCGCGGCCGGTCACTTCGTGACCTTAAGGTTCTCAGGTTCGTGAATACAAAGACGTTATAAGAAATTGGCGCAATAGAGAACCAAGTTCGTTAATTCATAGGAGGTTACTTTTATCAACTTATACAGTAGAATAAAAAATTTGATGATACACCCGAAGATTAATATATTTTTTTTACTAATTTCATTTTTCGTAGCATTGTACATGATTTTTGTTCTTGCACCGTTTGCTGAAAAGAAAGGTTTCTTAAATGAGAACGAACTGCCGCAACAAGAAGAAGTTATAAAGTACATACTCCTTTGTTTGCCGGTCGTAATTAGTTATATTGTGCTAGCAAGTATTTATATACGTAAGATTACTTTTTTGAGGAGTCTAAATTATCCATTTTATATAGCTAATATTTATATTGGTTTGTGTTTAAGCATTATTGTGATGGGCGGTGCAATCTTGTGGGTGATGATTCCGACAATTATTATTCCATTATTGGCGCTTCCAGTAAGTTTCTTTACAGGCCTGATCAAAGACATAAAATATTTGAATAAACCTGATATGTGATTAGTCAAAGAAGGCGCCAACTTCTTATAACACTGTATTCACGCGTCGAGCCGACTTTCGCCGTCTCTCGGTCCGCCCGAGGCATTTCGAGGATGCGAATCAAGGCGGACAACCCTGCGAACCTATCCGCGTCGCGGCCGCCCCTTTGGGGCTTAAGGTTCTCGGGTTCGTGAATACGAGAGACGTTATCAGAAATGACTGTAACTATCAAAAAACAAGGGGAATTAATATGTCAGATCATTGGGATATATATCTATCTAAAAACAAAACTATAGTAAGAGTAGATTTAGGTATTATTCAAGATGTTCCAATCTCTGGCGCAAACGCATTAGTAAAAGTGAATATGATATCAAGGGGCTTTTTCTCAAAGAAGTTAGATATTGAGCTGGTTGGTACAGCTGAAGATGAAATGGATAGCCAATTGACAAATCATGATTTTCTAGTTGGTGCCATCACATGTGCTGATTCCAAGTCGTTTTATATTTATACAATGCATGAAAAAATATTAGTAAATATGCTTAATAAAATACTTTCGAAATATAGAAAGCTTGAGTGTGAGATCTCAATCGCGGAAGATCCAAAATGGGAATTTTATTTAAATAATCTATATCCAGATGCTTTTGAAAAGCAGTGGATGATAGATAGGAAAGTTGTTGAACAACTGCAATCGAATAATGATAATCTTCAAATTCCTCGTGAAATAAGCCATTGGCTTTATTTTGTTGATAATAAGAGTAGAGAAGACTTTAAAAGAAATCTCAATTTAAATATTTTTAGAATTGTTGAAGAAAAAAACCTCCAAGATGATTCCGAATTTCCTCTTCAACTTATAATTTCACACACAAGTACTGTTGAATTTGAAACGATTTATCAAATCACTACAGAATTACTTAAGAAAACTATAGATTTTGGTGGGAATTATGATGGATGGGAAAGTCCTGTAATAGAGAGTAAGTAGTTCAAGGATGTCAGTCACTTCTGATAACATCGTATTCAGGCATCGGGCCATTCGGCCCTCGGTCCGCCGGAGGCATTTCGATGAAGATGATCCAGGCGGACAACCCTGCGAACCTAACCGCGTTGCGGCCGCCCCGTTGGGGCTTAAGGTTCTCGGGTTCGTGAATACGAGAGACGTTAGCTGAAAGAGCGAAGCGAATTAAGTGCGTGAATGAAAACCAAAACGGATGTTATAATGACAATGAGGTGATAAAAATGCTTAAAGACGATATTAAACTAATGATCGATAAATTGCCTGAAGATTGTTCGATTGAGGACATCCAATACACATTGTATGTAAGTTCCAAAATTCAAAAAGGACTGAAAGATCTAGATGAAGGGAATGTACTGACGACCGAGGAAGTTAAGGCGAGGATGGATAAATGGCTAAACAAGTATTATGGACAATCACTGCTTTTAAGGACTTACAAACCATAGTCGACTTTATTTCTAATGACTCCTTGTATACATAAACTATACACTTAACAAATCTCAATTCAACAACGGATTAGATTTAAGGAACAAATACAGTCATACTCAACCAACTAGTGGAGAGGATGAAAAGATTCACAATCAAAATTATTTGATATTTCTACGACTATTTATTATTGCAATAATAAAAATGAATGATGAATTTTGTACATTTAAAGAAATTGAAGATATGAGTGAGTAATACAGGGACGGCCCCAACATCACATAACACCGTATTCACGCATCGCAGCCTGGTGGCTACTCGGTCCGCCCGAGGCATTTCAATGAGGCATTTCAGGCGGACAACCCTGCGAACCTAACCGCGTCGCGGCCGGCTCCAACAATTTCCATACATTATTGCATCAATGCTCCATTTGGGGTAAACTTTCCAGGGGACAAAGTGGTGATTTCAGAGTCTATACCGGCTGATATTCCTGATTCTGATATTAAAACGAGTTTCGAAAATGTTTTTCAACATTGAAATGGAATTGCGACTTGTTCTCAAACCAAGGACTAATGCTAATCGAAAGTTATTACTGAATATTTCGATGAGATAGAGCCATCATTCCGGTGATAAGTGAGCCAGTCCTCCGGGAAAAATGAGCCGCCCTTCCGGTGGTAAGAGCCACCAGCGTGCGGCGGCTCCCATATACAATATAAATGGTTAGTTGATGAGTCCTTTGCGTTTACGCATGGAGTCCATTCCTTCAATTGTGATCGTGTAGGATGAATGCACGATTCGATCGAGGATAGCATCTGCCAATGTACTTTCACCGATTTTTCCGTGCCAACCGGCAGGGGCGAACTGTGAGCAGAATATGGTAGACCCTCGTTGATGGCGAGCTCCACGATCTCGAGCAGATCCCTAGCCTCGCTCTCCTTTAGTGAGACAAGCAGCCATTCGTCCAGGATTAATAAGGGAATCTTCTTGTAGGCCTTCATCACTCTTTGAAAGATCCCTTCACCCCGCGCTACTGCCAGTTCATTCAACAATTCGGGTAAACGTACATATTTGACCGGGTAGAAGTTCCTGCAGGCGGCGATACCGAAAGCGCATGCCAAATAGGTTTTTCCTGCGCCTGATGCGCCCATGATGATCATATTGAGCTTGTCTTGAATATAAGCGCCCGTTGCCAATCGAAGGACCTGTGTTCGGTCAAGCTTTCGATCAGCGTGATATTCAATGTCCTCAATGCAGGCGTTGCTTTGCTGAAAGTCTGCCTTGCGGATTTAACGAGGACAGTCGGTTGTTCTTTCGCCGGGACCACTCCGTGTCAACCAGGAGTCCAAAACGCTCTTCAAACGATAGAACTGGAAAGTTTGGGTCTAACAATTGACTTTGATAAGATTCCGCCATGACGGAGAGGCGCATTTCTTGGAGTTTGCGCAAGGTCGGTTCATGCACCATCGTTAAGCCCTCCCGTAATAATCTGCGCCGCGGATGAATCCATGGCTTTCAGAAGAAGGGGATAATTCCTTTGTTTCCTGCTGCGCTTCAAGTCGATCCTGTCCGGTAGTCAAGATCGTTTTGATGCTCTGGAAGTTTGTCCTTGGCGTGTACGATAATGCTCTGGCGCAAGCCGCTTCAAGACGAACTACGCCATACTTGTCGGCAAGCTTGAGGAGCGCCATGCAGCTTCTATAGCCCTGCTGCTCTACCTTATGGGAAGAGAGAATCGCTTGGACAGAGGCGGCGGTATTCGAGCCAACACTTTGTGCCCAAGAGATGAAGCGATTCGCGTTCCATTGGATGAATTTCTTATGATTCTCCGGCATGTGATCTTCTATGGTGCTGTACTGCCCCGGTTTCCCATGGAGGCGCGGGTGGGAGCATACTCGATTATTGTTGAAGAAGATTTCAATAACGTTGCGAGTCATTCGTACATCTACGCGATGCTTGATATATTCGTAAGGAATGGAGTAGTGCATTTTCTCAACGCTTATATGATAATTGAATTGGACAGTGGCGGTCTTCCAGGTCGCCAGCTCATATGGGGTAGCAGGTAATGGGAGTAGAAACGGTTTTTCTTCCGTCAGAAACACACTGCGCCTGCTCCCTTCTTTTTTCTGAAAGGGTTTTGCATTTAAGACGTCAAGCTTCTCCCGCATGGCTCGATTTAATTCAATAGCACTAAAACACTGTTGGTTCCGGAACGCGGCTAGAATCCATGTGGGGACCACACCAACGGCTCCCTCAACACTAGGCTTGTCCTTGGGTTTACGGACACGTGCAGGAATGACGGCGGTGTTGTAATGCTCCGCCATCTCATGATAGATTTTGTTGATCACTGGAGCGTGCCCCGATGCCTTGTCCAAACCGGTCTTCAGGTTGTCCGGTATGAGTACACGAGTGGACCCGCCAAAGAAAAGATACATGTTGATATGGGCGGTAATCCAGCTCTCCTGATCTTGCGAGGCAAAGGCTTCTACATACGCATACTGACTGTAGGCGAGCACGCCTACAAAAACATACATGGTAACCATCTCGCCAGTCTCGCGGTCAATAATAGAAGCGGTTTTCCCGACCCAATCCACTTCAACTTGTTCGCCCGGCTTGCGCTGAATACGCATCGTTGCATTCGACTTCAAGGTGTACTGCTGATAGTGGTGGCAGAGCTGCGAATATATGAGTGGGATCTCTTGGCTCGACCGGCAGTTCTCGCAGTACTCATTCCAAAGTAAGCTAAGCGTTACGCCACTCTTGGCCATCTCCCTGTGAATATACTCGTAATCCGGATGCTTGCGAGTCTGAGGCTGTGCTACTTCCGCAAACAGGCGTTGGCGCAGCTCGCCATCCGTTAGATCTTTCTCTAACGGCCATGCAATTCCTAGCTCCTCTGCTCGTTGAATGATTTTAGAGACGGTGTTGCGCGAGCAGGCGCAACTGGCAGCGATGTTACGCTGACTGATCCCTTGACTATGAAGCCGCAGGATTTCACGATATTGGGTCATTGTATGACCACCTCACGAATGATTTGCGCTAGTCTTCCGACACGCATAGAGTCATTTTAGCAGGAGGTTTACACGGGCGGCTCTCACCACCGGAAGAGTGGCTCAAATACGCCAGAGAGGTGGCTCTCACTCACCGGAACGATGGCTCAATTTGCTCCGGAGTATTCAATACTTACGATAGGTTATTTGTTTATAGCAATCTATGAGAAACCGGGCCTGCTGTTGGATGATAAAATGTAGACACAAAGGAGGTTGCATATGGGACGTGTAATCCTGATGATGAATGTGACACTGGACGGTTGCTGTGACCACACGCAGATGATTGCGGATGAGGAGGTCCACCAGTATACGGTGGACCTGATGGACCAGTCCGATGGTCTGCTTTTTGGACGTGAAATCTACCAGCTGATGGAGCGTGCCTGGCCAGCCATAGCCAGCAGCGGCGTCGGACCTCAATTCATGGTCGACTTCGCACGCAAGATCGATCGGAAACCCAAGTACGTTGTCTCGCGGACGCTGGATCACGTGTCGTGGCAGAACTCTTTCTTGTTGAAGGGGCCTGTTTCCGAGGAGGTGCCACAGCTTACGGCAGAAGGGAAGAGCCTACTTGTTAACGGCGGTCCCGGCCTCGGTTCCACTCTGGCACAACTCGGCTTGGTGGATGAGTATCACTTCCTGGTACAGCCAATCGTTGCCGGACGTGGCCCCCAATTGTTGGGGGGAGTTCGTGATCGACTGAACCTGTTGCTGACCGGGACCAAACCCTTCGGCTCCGGCGTAGTGCTGCTCCGCTACACGCCCGCTCGTTGACTACTTGGTTGATCACGGCGGATTCGCACTGCCAGACGAAATAAGGGTTAAGTCATCGTTAAGCTAATCAAGAAAAGAGCCCTAAAATGAAATAACTTAACAGATGTTATTACAGACCAAATAAACGACGAATGGGTTTAAGGGACATCCCTAAACGACATAATTTTTATTGTAGGAGGGAACAACATGGAAGTTTTTGCAGAATATTTAGCGCATATTGATGACCCGCAACATCGGGCCCGAACGGAAGAAGTTTTGACTTGGGTAATTAAGAAATTTCCAAATTTAATGCCAAAAATTGCGTGGAATCAGCCTATGTTTACCGATCACGGCACATTTATTATTGGCTTTAGCATAGCCAAACATCATTTGGCTGTTGCCCCTGAAAGGGCAGGGATTAATCATTTTTCTGATGACATTGTGCACGCTGGCTATGATCACAGCAAGGAGTTGGTACGTATCCAGTGGGATAGTCCGGTTGATTTCTCATTACTTGAGAAAATGATCGAGTTTAATATTTTGGATAAGGCAGACTGTTCAACTTTTTGGCGGAAATAGAAGAATAGGAATGGCGTTGATTATCCCAACACCAACGTCTTTGTCGAGGTCGTTAAACCCGAACGAATTGTCATCAACCATGCTGTGTTTCCCCATTTTCTGGCGACAGCAATCTTTGAGGATCTGGATGGTAAGACAAAACTCACTTATAGCACAGTTTTTGAAGAAAATGCCGCTGTATTCGATAAGGTGAAAACATATGCCGTCCCAGGTGCCGAACAGACCATGGATCGCCTTGAGGAGCATCTGGCAAGTATGTCTTAAGTAAGAGGCCAGCCTCGTATCGATGCCCCCGGTAACAGCTCGCTATTTATTTCGCGAGGATGAAATCGTATCGTTTTGAGGGATCCGTAAAACCGTGGCAAAACGCCAGGTTTTACAGCGATACGATCGAGTATAATTTTTTGTGATGAAGGCGATGCGTATACAAACTTGTCTTTTATCGATATATGTTCTTGTCCTCCGACAGCTTCGTTTATATCCCGAGGAAGGCTTTGCGATGTTTTGAACAGTCACGTAGACATGCGTGATTTTTTTGTCGTTTTCTGAGGGAACGAAAGGAAAAGAATACACCTAATCGAATTTTGTAATTAATAACTTAGTTGCAAAGGGCTATGTGTATTTGAAAAGGCTCGCGGGCAGGTGGGTGAATCATAGTTAATTTTATTAGTAGTACATTTTCCGCAAGCAAATCGGATTCGAAATCGAAACGGACGGCGTAAAAAAAGGAGACTGTAATGGACTTTACAAGCGAATGGATCCGCCAAGCGGAGAAGTATGTGCAGCAAGAGCTTGGAGCTGACGCAAGCGGTCATGATTGGCAGCATATCGAGCGGGTAAGAAAATGGGCCGTAAAGATCGCGGAACGTGAAAATGCGGATGTGTTCGTGTGTGAGTTGGCCGCTTTGCTGCATGATGTGGCGGACGTCAAGCTGAATCCCTCGAAAGAAGGCGGTCTTCGCAAGGTCAGCGGCTGGCTGGAAGCCAACCGGGTGGATATCGCCATTGGACAGCATGTTATGGAAATCATCTCCACAATGTCCTATAATGGCGGTCAAAATCCTCCTATGCGCACACTCGAAGGGAAGGTCGTTCAGGATGCGGATCGTCTAGACGCCCTGGGCGCTATTGGAATCGCGAGAACCTTCGCATATTCCGGCTGGAAAGGACGGTTAATCCATCACCCTGATCAGGCAGAGACGGCGATTGCCCATTTTTATGACAAACTGCTTAGACTGAAGGATTTGATGAACACCTCATATGCCAAGGAATTAGCTGAATCGCGGCATGCTTTCATGGAAGCGTATTTGGAGCAGTTTTACCGGGAATGGGATCCGAACGTATCATGAGGATTAAAGGCGTCATTTTCGATATGGACAACACGTTGCTTCAATCCCGCATCGATTTCCATGGGATGAAGTCAGAAATCCACAAGTATCTTGTCGAGTTAGGAGTGGCGCCATCGGCGTTACCGCTCCAGAAGTTGACCACTTCCATGCTCATTGATCAAGCCGTTTTGTCCGGTCGGATGGATGCTGCGTCGATGAAACAGATGTGGAACATAGCCAAAAAATATGAAATAGCCGGGATGAAGAATGCGGAGCTGGAGCCAGGCGCAAGGAAACTTCTTGATTTTCTAAAGGACAAGCTGCGTCTGGTTGTCGTCACCAATAATTCAGGGGAAGCCGCTGAAACCGCCTTATCGGAGAACGGCATCAGCTCGTATTTCGACCTGGTAGTCGGGCGGGAATTTATGGGGAGGATGAAACCTGAACCAGATGGATTCGTTTATGTGGCAGAGAAATTTCGTGAAGAGCTGGCCGTGCAGGATTGGCTTGCTGTCGGTGACTCCTGGATCGACCGGCAGGCTTCCGAAGCAGCAGGTATCGAGTTTGTAGCCTACCGGCCGGAAGCTGACAAGTGGAACGCAGCAGGCGTACAGCCTGGAAACTCGATTGATCAATGGAGTGAATTCTTTCATTACCTAAAATAGGAGGTGGACCGGGCATAAAGAAGCACCAGAAAAAAATTGAAATTTCAAATTGCAATTGAACTCAGAAGTGAAGGATAAGCAGGTAAAAGGAAAAAATTGTAGAATAATTTAAAAATATTAAGAAGCAGATGTAAGAAGACGGTTCGTGGAGCAAGAGAAGTCATTTATGAGTTGAAAGATCCGAAAGCATCGGAGAACAGTCGGTTTTATCGGCTGTCTCTTTTTTGTATTATGTTGTGGAAAAAGAAGGGAAATTAAAAGGGGGAGGCGGCGAAAA